>CAWAYP010000004.1:0-79057 GCA_963786375.1 uncultured Verrucomicrobiae bacterium | reverse complement strand
GCCATCTGTGATCCGGCGTGTGGCACGGGTGGTTTCCTGCTCGCCGCGCATGATTATCTGGCCAAGCATCACGCCCTGGATCGGGCGCAGAAAAAGAAGCTCAAGGGCGGCACATTCTTTGGTATTGAATTGGTGGACAGCGTCACTCGCCTCTGCGCGATGAACCTGTTGCTTCACGGCATTGGTGGCGACTTGGAGGAGGATTTGCCGGTCGTCACCAAAGACGCGCTGGCCGGGAAGCACGGCGAATACGAAATTGTGCTGGCCAATCCGCCGTTCGGCAAGAAAAGCAGCGTGACCATCGTCAACGAGGCGGGCGAGTCGTCCAAGGAATCGCTCATCATCAACCGCGACGATTTCTGGGCGAGCACGAGCAACAAGCAGCTCAATTTCCTCCAGCACATCTTCACCATCCTCAAGCAGCATGGTCGCGCGGCGGTGGTGTTGCCGGACAATGTGCTGTTTGAAGGCGGCGCGGGCGAAACCATCCGGCGCGAACTGCTCAAGCAGGCGGACGTGCATACCCTGTTGCGCCTGCCCACCGGGATTTTTTACGCGCAAGGCGTGAAAGCGAACGTCCTGTTCTTTGACCGCAAGCCCGCGCAGGAAAAGCCGTGGACGCAAAAGCTGTGGATTTATGACCTGCGCACGAACCTGCATTTCACGCTCAAGGAAAATACACTGAAGCGCACCGACCTCGACGACTTCGTAAAATGCTACAACACGAAGAATCGCCACGAGCGCACCGAAGGCGAGCGTTTCAAATCCTTCACCTACGAAGAATTGACGAAGCGCGACAAGGTGAACCTCGACATCTTCTGGCTGAAAGACGACGCGCTGGAAGAATCCGCGAATCTGCCCGCGCCAGAAATCATCGCCAACGACATCACCGACGATCTCGAAGCCGCCTTGGAACAATTCGCCACCATCGCGGACGATTTGAAAAAATGAAACGTAGGCAAGCCGAGACCACATCATGCAAAACAACATAGAAACACTACCGGGAATCGACGTGCTCAACACAGGCTACGGCGATTTTGAACTCAGCTTTGACCCGAACAAGCCGGATGAAGTGCAAAAGGCCAAAGAGACAATTACCGACATGCTCAAGCGCGGCTATGCCATTTTTGTCAAACAAGGCAAGGAGACATTCCGCGTCCGCAAATTTGACGCCGACAAGAATGTTTACATTATCGGCAGCACGCCGGCTGAGGAAGTCCCGATAGCGGAAGCGCGGGCAACTGCGGTGGGCCGGTCAGCCGGAGGTTAGTCATGGGTGAAGAATCGAAGCTTGAGGTCGGCAAGGATCTCGTGACTTTAGCCCAAGCCTCCCGAAATTTGGCCGAGTCAAGTATTGGGCGGCAGGATTGGTCTGGCTTGCCAATTCCGATTCCCGGTTTGCGGCTGGTGCTTGAACCACGTTACAAGCATAAAGCCATGGAAAACTTTAGCTGGAAGGAATGCTACGACGAGAACGGCGTCCGCCATGCAATCCCTCAAGAGCCGCCGGCTCAGGCGTCCGAGTTCAGAAGAGTCAATTCCTGGTGGAGTGACAGATACCAAGTGACCGTGAATGTGTTTCAGGATAAGCAGGGCCGCGCCTGGTTCAGCTTGGATAAGGTGGACAGATTGTCGTTTGCTTTACAGACATTGGAGGCGGCCTCGGCATGGCCGGTCGAGGCCGAGCAAAAGGCCCAGAAAAAACTTGCCAGCCTTATCCCCGAGAATTTATTCGAGCTATATTTGCTGACGGGTCATTTCACTGAAACCAGCAATCGCAGTCAGGTAACATACTTGTTCCGCAAAGGACGGCCAACGATAGCAATGCGCGAGCGCGAAGAGTGTGCCTACTGGTTGTGTGCCCTTTGCCTGCATCCAATCGGCTATTATGGCGACACATGGGCCGGGGTCATGTGTCCGACCGATGAGGTCATAGCGCATCTACTGATGATGCGCGGTTCGGAAGAAAAGTTCTGGGCCAATGCAAATCAGCACCCAATTGACCATCCCGCCGCTGGCGTGTAAACAGCCTTTTGCACAAACGCTTTGTGCGTATGAATCGGTCGGGACAAAAATTTTCCCTGCCTGCTGTGAAAACATGACGGTTCGTGTATAGTATCCGCAGGAGGTTGATGGATATGATTTGTCCTCAATGCAAAACGGCGTGCATAAACTTTGGATTCTTTAATTGTCGCTGCCAGCGTTACCGCTGCAATTCCTGCGGCAAAACTTTTTCCGACATTCCGTATCGGCCACTAGGCAGGCTCAAAACGCCACTCAAAAAGGCGACGCGAATCATAAATCTCTTGGTTGAAGGCATGGGCGTCCGCGCCACGGCAAGGATCACCAAAACGCATCCGAACACTATTCAGGCGATATTGGAAGTGGCGGGTAGCAAATCCGCCTTCCTGCTCGACAAGATGGTGCGTGAGGTCAATTTCCCGTTTGTCCAGGTTGACGAAATGTTTTGCTTTGTTGGCTGCAAGGAAAAAAACAATCTGACTGGAGACCCGGAACGGGGAAGGCAATCCATTTTCCTCGGCGTGGACGCGGACAGTAAGTTCATCATCAATTGGATGATCGGCAAACGCACCTCCTGCACGATTGAAAAATATATGCAGGACTTGAAATTGCGCGTCGCGCGACCATTCCAATTATCTACGGACGGTTACGAGCTTTTTGAGGATGAGGTCAAGTGGGCGTTCTATGGCGAAGCCGCCTATGGTCAGGTGAGCAAAAAGTTTATCCACCCAAAGGCAAGGGATTCAAATACAGCGGAAGGACGTTATGAGCCGAGTCGGGTGAAGACCATCTACAAACGGCAGATGTTCGGGCCTGTTCGATTCGACAAAATCAGCACCTCGTATATTGACCGGACACATTTGAGCCTTCGGCTCTTCAACCGGCGACTGACCCGCTTGACCCTGGGGTTTTCTAAAAAACTGGAACATCTCAAAAATTCCGTGGCACTTTCTGTAGCTCACTATAACTTTTGCCGCGTTCATAAATCGCTCCAAGGTGAAACGCCAGCAATGGCGGCGAGATTGACCGACCATGTATGGTCCATCGCCGAGCTTTTGACCGAGTCGGGGCAATTTGGTTCGGAGAAATGGATTTGTCCTTTGCTTGAACGCACCGTTTCACCCCCGATGGAAAATTCCTCAAAGCGGCATAATATCGCCATGAATGTG
This sequence comes from uncultured Verrucomicrobiae bacterium, assembly GCA_963786375.1. Taxonomy (GTDB): domain Bacteria; phylum Verrucomicrobiota; class Verrucomicrobiia; order Limisphaerales; family UBA11358; genus UBA11358. The sequence goes on along the minus strand of CAWAYP010000004.1, from coordinate 75,866 downwards.
CCAAATTTCCACGAACCCGAATTCGTCAATACAATTGACCACGACAGTCGCGAGCAACCGCAGCCCCAAGCTCGCTTGACTAAAAACTTGACTTACACTTGACTTACTGGCAGGTTGCGCCGCGTGAGTTACCAGCCGCAATTCACCATCGCCCCGGCGCTGCTCGCCCGTGTGGAGCAGATCGCCGCGTTGCGCGAGCGTATCCTGGCCGGCACGGTGCAGGTGCGCTGGATTCCCGCCTTGCAAAAGGACACCCGGACACGCAACACCCATTCCTCGACCGCCATCGAAGGCAATCCGCTCACGCTCGAACAAGTCCGCGCCGTGGAAGAAGGCCGGGAAATTCCCGCCGTCGCCGCCCGCGCCAAGCGGGAAGTGGTGAACTATTTTGCCGGTCTGCGGTTCGTGGAAAAGAATGCTGCCAAGAAAATTATCTCGCACCAGGAGATTTTGCGGCTGCATAAAATCATGGCGGGCGACGTGATGGATCAAGGCACGGCGGGACGTTACCGCACGATGTCCGTGCGCGTCGGCCGTTATGTGCCGCCGCAGCCAGCCGATGTGTCGGGGTTGATGTTCGAGTTGCTGACATGGTGGAACAGGGAGGCGGCAAATTTGTCTCCGGTTTTAAGTTCCGCCATCGTGCATTACCGTTTTGAGGCGATTCATCCGTTTGCCGACGGCAACGGGCGCACGGGTCGGGCGCTGGCGTTGTGGGAGCTTTACCGGCGCGGCTTTGACACGCACCACATTTTTTCCGTGGACGAATTTTATTGGGAGAACCGTCCGCGCTATTACGCGGCGCTCGACGCAGTGCGACGCGAGGGGGAAGATTTGTCGCAATGGTTGGAATACTGCGCCGAAGGTTTGCTGCTGACACTGGAGCGCGTCTGGACACGCGTGCAGAAACTTTCCGCCCAGCCGGGGCAGGAGAAACTGGTTTTGCGCCCGAAGCAGGAACAGCTTTTACAATTGCTCCGCGACCACAAGAGCATGTCGCCACGCGAGCTTTGGGATGCGCTGGGCGTGTCCAAACAGGGCACGCTGGATTTGCTCCGGCCTTTGATCAAAGCCGGTTTGGTGAAACGTGTCGGCACAAAAAAGGCCGGCCAATATATTCTGGCCTGAACGCCGGTCAGCGTCGGCGACAGAATCTGATAGCGATTTAGCGATTTAATCCAACGATACGTCCGCTGGATTTCTGTTTTGGTGGAAAAAGATCACCCACCGGCACACCGAAAACTTCCGCGAAAACTACAATTTGTTTGTCGGTTGCAATTGTGCGTAAAGTTTCGATATTGGCCAGGATGTCGCGAGTGATATAAAACCCCGCGATTTGCATTTTGGTGACAAGCAAATCCTGCGACCAGCCTTTTTGGTATCGAAATCGGGCCACGTTTCGTCCAACGACGTTCGCATTCTGACGCATAGCGCTGATAATCCAACGGGCTGCTGTAAAACCAACTTTGCTGATGGCATTTGTCAAATTCACACTTTCCGTAATCAATGGAGAGCGATAATCTCATGACATGCCTCTTGCGGATTGGGAGAAAAGATTTGCTTCGTCGCTGCGCGAGATGTTGAAAGATCAGCGTGGTAAAGCCGGGGCGATGTTGCCTGTGATTCCTAGCCGGGATGAATGGGATCAGTTTGTTGCTGAAGTGAGAAATGAATGGTGGCATTGGGAATGGATATTCACGCTGAATCCTGGGTGTCTGGTTGTTCTTTACGATGGCGTGGCATTTTACAACTATCGAAGCGGGGCGTTCTGGGACGGATTTGCGGAGGTCGTCGGGGGATCAACAATTCCAGTGAATGTCCAAACCGCAATCAACCGGAGTTTTACAAACTCTGCAAAACGATTCGAGTTGCGTGTCGCGCCAGGAAATTTCGTTGGTTCCGCTGTGGCTCATATCGGCATTCCGATTTCGATGTGGGATGGATTTCTCCATGTGTGTGAATGGGCATTGTGGACAGATGGCTGGGACGATTGTGCCGACAATACATGGCGTGATGCAATCTCGCGCCGACTCGGCGGCCAGGCTCGTCTGATTAGGTTTCTTATTGATAATCGCGACGCAGCGACACAGTTCGTTAGAGAGATGTTAGATGCACGTCGCGTTCTTTCGGCGGACAGGACGCTGACGGTAAGTGGAATTGCACAGGCACTGATTCTTCGGGTGGAGTATTTCGACGAAGTGCCAGAGACTGCCGACTTTTTGCGGCCAGACGATCCTGAATCGTTGTTTTCTGATAGGGCAAATCTCGCATGGAATGAGGAACGGCAAACAATTTCACTGCACCTTCCACCCGTTGATAGCAAATCACTCCCGGCAAGGTGGTGTTGCAATGGGTGCGTGCAACCTGCAACTGATACAGCAACCGAACTTGCAATTAACAGCATCGCATTTACTACAACTCTACGGTTGGAACTCCAATCTAAAAACGGCCCGGCTTGCCAGCGAATTGCTGCCATTGATGAATGGGCCCTTTACGATGAATTACGGAAGCGGTTTGTGAATCGAGGTCGTGATTTGCTACCTGTTTCAACATACACTTTAATTTCCTTGCAGCCACTGAAGCCAAACCTGGGCTATGGTTGGTCACAAGACCCGGAAGATCCGGCAATTGACCTGGCTCATGAACTCGCCGATGGCACGCGGATTTATCTTTCACGGCTATTTCCTGAATCACGCCGACCAAAACTACAAATCGGCGACGGCCCATGGATACATTTCGCGCAACGTCGGAACGTCGCGCTCAGAGTTTTTTGTGGTGACAAACCACGCAACGCCGCCCGCTTTTCAATTTTACCAACAGGGATGCTTCGCACGGAAACATGGCCTCGACCTTTTCTTGAAGTGCCATTGAGCCTTGTTCGAGATGATGACATACCGTCGGAGTTCATTGTTTGGCTCGACGGGAAACGTGCTTGCGGTAAATGGAAGCTTTATGAATTCGACCCACCAGATGTTGAAGAAGAAAAGGCGGAACGAGCATTTTACTTTTGGCAGTGGGACGAGCAGCCCATACCACCACCGCCAACCCAAACAACAATTCACCGCTCATTCTCTGCCCTCGATAATAATGTAATTCAGCCACGAGTGCTGAACTGGATCGGCGAACACACTCTTCATGTGGAGTCGCGTCGCCTTGGCCGGTTGTCCTTTGGCGCAGAGCAAGAATGCAAATTTGAATTAGTTCAGCCAACCCCTGACCATCTTTGGCCGAACAATTGGGGTGATTATATGGCGTGCGTTCTTCTCGCCCAAGTTCAAGACGAGGCGACTTGGGAGGAGGTTCGCTTCGCACGCGAAGCTACGGCGATGTGGACCGATATTAATCTTAACGCAGTTTATTATCAGATCAGAAAGTTGGAGCAGCATGGTTTTCTTGTTGTTCGTGGTCATCGTTACCAAGATTTTCACAGCCGTATCACCCTGACCAACTTCCAAAACAATTCTTTTCGGGGCGAATTTTGTGGGCTTTCATCGAAGCTCTACAACTTGACTCGAATTGTTCAACCGTTGAAAATCGCTGTTGCCCCCTCAGAACGCGGGTATCCCGCCAAGCTTCACATTGACTGGCACCACGATAAGCGTCACGCCGTTCGTGACGCTTGCGCGAACCTTAAAATCGAAAACGTCCAACGTCTTTGGTAATTTGTTGCTATGGATTCACTCGCCGCCCGCTTTGAAAAAGATGTCTTCGGGACATATACCGATCTTCTGAAAGCTCAGTTCAGAATCCATCCGACTTTTTCATTTGTCCGAGAAGTCTGGGATCGTGAGCTATCAATGGAGCGCCTCGCCAATGGACCGTTTCTTGAACGCGCGCAACTCTACGCTCCAGGCGAAGATGTCCGCAAACTCGGACTCCACCCAGATGCGCTCCGTGCAATTGAAACAAAACTCCAAGGACGCAGTCTCTACCGTCATCAGACGGACGCGTTGCGACAAGTGTTGGCGGGTCAAAACGTCGTAGTTGCCACGGGCACGAGCAGCGGTAAGACACTATGCTTTCAATTACCTATCCTCGATAAGTTGCTGCGCGACCCTTCACCCGGCCTTCGGGCGGTAATTATCTATCCGCTCAATGCGCTCGTGAATGACCAACTTGACGAATGGGAACAACTGCTTGCACCGCATCCGAATATTACGTTTGCCAAATTCACTGGACAGACACCACGCGACCAGCAAGAGCACGAGGAGCGGTTGCGCGCTTCAATCAAGAAAAGCATCCAAAGCGATGAACCAGGATTGGGCGACGACTCACCGGAACTCCAGCGCCGTGTTGGACGGCGATTAAACGAGACGCTTGCCGAGGAGGCCCGGGTGCCAAACCATCTGCGTAATCGTGCTGACATTCGCGCCAGACATCCGCAGGTGCTGGTTACCAATTTCTCGATGCTCGAATATCTGCTCGTGCGTCCTGTGGATGCACCAATCTTCGTGGGTGCCAAATTAGAATTTCTAGTTTTGGACGAGGCTCATGCCTATCGTGGCATCCAAGCGACAGAAATCGGGTATTTGCTTCGGCGACTAAAAGACCGTCTGGGAAGACCGAACCCGCGCTGCATCGCTACTTCAGCAACACTCGGCGACAAAAACGACCCCCATAGCCGCGCGAAGGTGCGCGAATTCGCCCAACGCCTTTTTGACGCGCCATTTAATGATTCCACGCCCATTTATGGAACGGCGGCGGTGCCAATTTTGGTCGAGCCATCTTTTGCACCGACTCCGAATGAATATATTGCAGCAGCAAATACGCTCCGCAATAACCCAGATGTGTCACACACAGAAATCATTCGGGAACTTAATGCGAATTTTACTGATGAAAAACTTGGCGATGTTCTCTGTCGAGATCGCAACCTTCATCGCCTCCGAACAGAAATTTTGACGGAACCATGTTTAGCCCGCTCGGCTGCAAGCAATCTCTGGCCTAATCTTCCCGAAAATGAAGCTGAAGCCGGGCTTTACGGGTTACTTGATCTTGTGGCTGAAGCGAAACGTGAATCTGGATGCGAGGATTTGCTACCAACGCGGCTGCATTACTTCGTGAAAGCACAACAGGGTCTTCATTTGTGCCTGCGTCGTGACTGCCCTGAACGAATAAGAAACGGTGGCTGGGCGGCGGTGTTTCTCTCTCGGAAGCCAGATGAAGAAACACCCGTCGGACACTGCCCTCATTGCCGGCGCGCGGGGTTGGTTTCGCGCCTAATAGAAATTGTTTCATGCAGGAAATGTGGTTATGTCTTTGGCGCATTACAGGATCTCGGCCCGCGTTTTGCACAAAATCCGAACCCATTGCTAGGAGCGCAACCACCACAATTTGATGATTTTGACACAGAGTTGGGCTGGGCAGCCGATTCCTTTTGGTCATTTTTTAGCGTCGATGATGAGCTGCCTTATCCGACACAGTCACGCCCCGAGGAAGAAGACGAAGATCCGCAGGATTTGATTACAAATCCAGCTCCCATCAACTTTTGCGTTTCTTGCGGAAAAAAAGTCAATGCCGGACAAGCTCACCAATGCGCCAGTGGCGGCGAACGCGAATTGCTTGTTTTCCATCGCCAGTGTCCATCGAATAGTCAGGCCAATATTTACACGGCGGCCAAGCGGCCGCTCACCTGTTGTCCAAATTGTGGTGCGCGTAATAATTCGGGAGTCGAATTGGTGCGCCGCTTTCAGGAATCTGAAGATGAAACGGGTCTTGCAATGGCGTTGCCGTTGGCTCATTTCCGCGTTGGATTGACCGGATCACGCGCGCTTTCGAGTAATCCACGCAAATTGCTAACATTTACTGATCATCGTCAACGCGCTGCCGCATTCCCGTCATTGCTCGAAGAAGAGACATTCACGCACGATCTTGGACGAAAGATTGTCGGACTATTACGCCAGCAAAATTCGTGGTGTTTCGAGGATTTAGGTCGCGAACTTGCTTTGATCGCTGATGAAAGACGCGGGCATTCGGCACACGATTCACAATTTTTCCTTCCAATATCTCGCTTGCCAGAGGATTTGGATCAAGGACGGCCAGGCGAACCGGCAAATCTCATCGCGTGGCAGGCAGAAGTTTTCGCATATTTTGGCGTGCCAGATTCAGCGCGAGAATCTGCGGAAGATTTGGGATTAGTTGCAGTCGAATATCAAGTCGATGCTGAATTACGGCGTGAGATGCGAGAACTTTTTCCTCCGAGCACACTCACAGAAACGGATCTGGACGCAGCCTTGCAAACTTTGTTTGGATTCATGCGACAGGCTCGCGCCTTCACACTTCCAAAGCGCGTGCCAACCGATGCCCCAGCGTTCGGCCGTGTCGGAACCGACATTTATTTTGCAGAACGAAGAGAAGGCCGGACGAATACACGTGGCTGGCTCCCTCGACTCAACAACGACGGGACTTACCGCCATAACACAATCACCGACTACCTCGCGCGCTTGACAGGACTTGGTGCTGACGCTGCACTCGAACTCTCCCAGCAAATATGGAATAAGCTCACCACGAGTCATGTTCTGAAGCTTGACCGGGATAACAAATGGCAGCTTTTTCACGACCTCCTGCATGTCGCAAACGCCACGCGCCGGCATGTATGCGACCGCTGCGGCATTATCACTGCTTGGCCAGCGGGACGATGCTGTCCGCGCAAAGGCTGCGTGGGACAATTGCAATCGCGCCCGTTTGATCCTGCCGATGAAAATGCAATTGCGCGATGGGTTGCAGGTGCGAGTTCGTCGCATTTGGCTTCGTTGCGTTCGGAGGAACACACGGCGCAAATAAACAAAGATCTTGCAAAGGAAATTGAAGAAGCATTTCGTGGTAATGGCGTGAATCTTCTCAGTAGCACGACCACCTTTGAGATGGGCATCAACATCGGTGATCTGCAAAAGATTCTCCTGCGTAATGCCCCTCCCACACCGGCGGCATACGTTCAACGTGTAGGCCGGGCTGGTCGTGGCACGGACAAAAACTCTGTTTGCGTGACCCTCTGTCGTGGCACGAAATACGACTTGGATATGTGGCGCGACCCAACGCGACTCATGTCCGGCGCAATGCGAGCACCGACGGTTTTCCTTGAAAACCGTGTCATCGCCCAGCGGCATTTTAATGCAGTTGCATTCGCCGCATTCCTTCGCAGGCTTGATGCGGATGGTTTTCTCCCTCCACAAAAGCAGCGCATCCGCTTAGAGGGGTTTTTGTCGTTAGATTCCCGTTCGCAATTACCAGCGACATGGCGGAAGTTGATTCCGCCTGATGCACATTTTGACTTTCCATTATGGCTTGGAGCACAATTGGCGTCAGGCCTTTTTCCTGATCCAGAAAATTCGGTATTGCTAACTGTTCTTGGTGGCTTCGCTGCCGCAACTGCGGCGTCGCTTGATGGCGGGAAAGGCTATCGGACGACAATGGCCTCATTAGGTGCGGAACTGACCGAATTACTTGCCGAGCGGCAGCAGCGGGTTGCTGCTGGCACACGCATTGAGGAAGTGGATCGCTCGATTCAAAACCTCATTGGCGGTGGTATGGAAGGTGATGTAATCGGTGTGCTCGCCCGCAACGGCTTCGTGCCACGATATGCCTTCCCACTTGACGTGGTAACACTAAAGACCCGTCGTAACCGTTGGGCTGGCGACTCCGACGTCGAACTCAGCCGAGACCGCGCAATTGCCATCTCGGAATTTGCACCAGGTGCGCAGGTTGTGGCGAGAAAACAGGTCTTCACGAGCGGCGGTCTGTATATTGCATCAAGCGAAGACAAACCGGAAAGATTTTGGTTTTCGCAATGCCCGGCCTGCTTCCAAATCCGCACTGCCCGGCGCAAAGACGATTTAGCCGGCCAATGCGAAGTCTGTCAGCAAACGATTGGTGACATGTTTAAGCACTCGTTCGTGCAACCGCATTCATTCAGCATCCGCTTTGACGGTCGGCGGCGTGACAGCGCCCGTTTTACAAAAAGCACTTTAATCCGTCAGCGGCAGTCGCTCACCCACTTTATCGACACAGTGCCGGACGCAAACTTTGTTGCAGTTAGCCCTCTCTTTCGAGCGGCTTTGCTGCCACGCGGCCAGCTTTTCCGTTACAATCTGGGGCCCGGACGAAAGGGATTCATGCTCTGTCCGTGGTGCGGAATGAGCGCACCGCAACAGGGGGCAGCCGCCGGACAACATAGAATATTACGGAGCCAAACAGGCGCGGATGTTTGGTGTAATTGCACGAGTGTCTATCGCGGCGTAGCTTACGCACATCAATTTGAAAGTTTTTGCCTCGTCATCCGACCGACAGTTCCCATGGGTTCGGTGGAATCGGTAGCTTTTGCACTACAAAAAGGTGCCTGCAATTGTCTCGAACTCGATGCTTCCGATCTTGGCGTATCGTGGCGCTATCTTAATCGCCGCAATGACAGCAGCAGCGGAAAAGAAATCGTGCTTTATGACCGCACTCCCGGTGGTGCTGGATTTGTCCAGGAAGCACGAGACCGTTGGGCAGAAGTGGAATCAAAAGCCCGCGATATGTGTATTTGTCCAGCGGCGTGCGAACGAGCGTGTTACGAATGTTTAAAAGACTTCGGCAATCAGTCGTATCACGAGTCACTTGATCGCAACGATGCCCTCACTTTCCTCGGTAATCGCGCAGTTTCCACAGGGCCGGGTGGAATCTTGTTGCCGATCATTCCAACCGATTGAGACTTGATGAGCACAATTACACTGCCGCCAGAACTGAACGCGCTGAGCGCCTTGTCTCTTGCATGCAGTCTCAACAGCTTCGGAACAACGCCGGAAGTAGTGGTTGATTTTAGCGCTTTGCTTTCAATGGAACCGTTCGGGTTACTCCTCACCGGAGCGGCACTGCGGACGCTATTTCGTGCGAGAAATTTCCAACGGATAAACGCTTCCGGCATTCACGCTGGAAATCCCGCACATGAATACCTCGCGCATATTGGCTTTTTCAAATGGATTGGCATTTCTGCTGGAAACGCGCCAGGGGGCGTCACCGGCGGGATCACTTGGCTGCCTGTAACTACGCTCACCCGAGTAGAACTTGACCGGAGGAGTGGCGAAACAGGAAAGCCGCTTGGTGACGTAATTCATCAAGAATGTGAGCGACTTGCAAAACTCCTCACACAAAGCAGCCAGATGAAAATCAACCGTCCGCTTGCCTACTGCCTGCGCGAAGTAATCCGAAATGTCTTTGAACACGCTGATGCAGATCGCTGTGTTCTCTGCGCACAAAGGACGGCTGATGGAAACGTCGAACTGGCTGTTATAGACCAAGGCAGAGGCATACGTCGGTCGCTAGAAGAGCGATTGACGTATGCCAGCGATGAAGAGGCACTGCGCGCTGCCATAAAGGCTGGCGTGAGTCGTCGGCCATCAGACGATCCTGATAATCCTTGGGGCAACTCAGGCTTTGGCCTGTTTGTCTTATCGGAACTGGGGCGCGAACTTGGGGTGTTTCGTGTCGTAAGCGGAACGGCTGGACTTCATATCGCAGGAGGGAAATCTCACGTCGAAGCGACTTCGTTTAACGGAACGGCAATACAATTGCGCCTTCGCCGTCGCACCGGCACAAGTTTGGTTGATTTTATTGAATCCGTTATCACACGTGGCGAATCGACGCAGGGAGGCAAGCATCCAGTGCGCGCTTCCCGAAGCACTCGAAAAATCGGCTGATTGCGATTCGCACCGCTCGTCTACCGTCTACCGGATTCAATTGCAGTTCGCATACGCGAACAATTTTGCCTTCCGGCTTCGTGAATTGCGCCGCCGATGATACCGCTCCGTTCCGCTTGGCAAGGATGCTACGGGTCGGCTCAAAAAATCTCGCCGCTTCCGTTGCTCCTTGCCAATGCTCACGTCGCCAGTTGCGGCTGGTTAGGAATTCACGAAGCACACCTGCAAGCCTTTGGCTTTGGGGTGGATATGATTACCGTCTGTAGCGGTAATCGCCAGCGGTGGCGGCTAATTTTTCAACGTAACCTTAATGTGAATCTCGAATCCTGCGGTTGGGCATTGCCGTTTGCTGCCGGATGAAATAAATTGCGTCATGCTTTTCGACCGCCAGCGTGTGTTGCTTGAACTTTTGGATGCGCTGAACGAGCCGGTCGGCTCGACAGATTTCCAAAAGCTCCTGTTCCTTTACACACGCGAAGGCGAACCCACGCCCAGCTACGAATTTGTTCCGTATCGGTTCGGCTGCTTTTCGTTCACGTCCTACGCCGATAAGCGGCGGTTGGTCGAACAAGAATTAATTGAAAATGAGGAAACGTGGAAGCTGACCGACAAAGGCCGTCGCATTGCGCGCGCCGGGGAAAAGTCGCCGCTGCCGATGGCTCGCTTTGCCAAGCAATACAAAAACCTACGCGGCAACGCGCTTGTCGCCGATGTTTACCAGCGCTACCCGTATTTTGCATCCCGCAGCGAAATCGTGGAAAAAGTTTTGCCAAAGAAAGAAGATCGCGCCCGCGTCGAATCCGCCCGACCGGCCAAGCAGACGCCCGGACTGGTCACGCTCGGTTACGAAAGCAAAACCTTGGAAGCTTACCTGAACCAACTGCTACAGGACGGCGTGACCTTGCTCTGCGATGTCCGGCGGAATCCGCTGAGCCGGAAATATGGTTTTTCCAAAAGCACGTTGAGCCACGCTTGCGAAGGCGTTGGCATCCGATACGAGCATTTGCCGGAACTGGGCATCCCGTCGGACAAGCGCCAGGATCTAGAAACGCAGACCGATTACGACAAGCTGTTTGCCAACTACGAACGCACGATGCTGCCGAAGCAAACCAAGACGCTCGCCAAAATTGCGGGCTGGATTCAGGCAGAAGGCCAGCGCGTAGCCCTCACCTGTTTCGAGTTGCTGCCGCACCAATGCCACCGGCACTGCGTTTCCGACGCCTTGCAAAAAACCTTCGGGCCGAAACTGGCGGCTCATCACATTTGAGCCGCGATCATGGGGCGCGAAAAGGTTCTCATCACCGTCAAAACCTACCCGACCCTTTCGCGCAAACACGGTGAGCTGGTTTGCACGGCTGGCGTGCGGGAGGATGGTTCGTGGGTTCGCTTGTATCCGATTCCCTTCCGTCTGCTCGACTACAAAGATCGCTACCAAAAGTTCGACTGGATTGAAACGCGGCTGGTGCGGAACACCAAAGACCCGCGCCCCGAAACCTTTCACCTCGCCGACACCGCCGACATCCAGCAGGTCGGGCGCATGGAAACCGTTGACAACTGGCGCGAACGCCGGGACTTGATGCTCAAGAAGGCGAAAGTCTATGACCAGCTCGAACCGTTGATTGCCGCCGCCCACGCCAACCAGCTTTCGCTGGCCGTTTTCAAGCCCACCAAGATTTTGGATTTCGTCTGGGAATCGGATGACCGCGAGTGGGATCAATCCAAGGTGGACGCGATGCGCAGCAATGCGGATCAAGCCGAACTATTTGAAGGCGACACCTGGCGGCAGACGTTCAAGCTGATGCCCAAGCTGCCGTTCAAGTTCTCCTATCGCTTTCAGGATGCCGCCGGCAAGCAAAGTGAAATGCAGGTTTTGGATTGGGAAACCGGCCAACTATTTTGGAACTGCCGCCGCGCCGCCGACGGCGACGAACGGATGGCACTGGCGAAAGTCCGGGAGAAATACATAGATCAATTTCTGAAAACCGATTTGCATTTCTTTCTCGGCACGACCAAGGAATTCCACAGTTGGGCGACCAATCCGTTCCTCATCATCGGCGTTTTTCCAATCCCGCACGAAAAGCAGTTGGGTTTGCTGTGAACCGCATGATATGCGTTGCATCTTTTGTAAGACCGCCTCCGATGGATGTGTTTCTGTTGAGCACATCATTCCTGAATCTCTAGGTAACATTGAACATCTTTTGCCGAAAGGGTGGGTGTGCGACACTTGCAACAATTATTTTGCGCGGGAAGTGGAGAAACCATTTTTAGATTCCCTATATGGGCGCACTTCTCGATTTGAGATGAGAGTCCCGAATAAGCGGGGACGTATTCCCCCTGTAAGCGGTCTTCATCCACAATCGAGGACCAAGATCGAGTTGTTTCACTCGCTCGAAGACGGATTGCTCTCTTTTGCTGCTGCTGACGAAAAGGACGCAACACGCTTGATTAAATCCATCCAATCGCATTCTCATGGCACATTCTATTTGCCAATGGTGTTTGCCCCCGATGCCGACGCAAAAACGGCACGTTTTATAGGCAAAGTAGCTTTGGAGATTCTGGCGCTTCGATGCATCGATATTGAAGGCGCGAATGACGAGATTGTGGACAAATCCGAACTCGACGACCTGCGCCGATTCGTTCGCATTGGGCAGCCGAAAGCGGTTTGGCCTGTGAGCATGCGGCGAATTTACCCTGCCAACTTCGTGTTTTCCGACGCTGCTTATGGTTCTCACGAGGTGCTTCACGAATGGACAATTGTTTGTGTTCCAGAATCAGATTATTACGCTGTGATTGCCATCTTCGGTATTGAGTATGCAATAAATATTGGTGGTCCTGAACTCGAAGGTTACGACCGCTGGCTCCGAGAAAATAATAATCGAAGTCCTTTATATGACATACCGAACGGCTGAAGTTGATGTAGTGATGGTTGAGCGGGAAGCAACTTCAGCCATCAAACAAAGTTGCTGATTGTTCTGTTAAAAAGACAGGGCTGTTTTTTTAACAGCGTGGCGTTGGGTTCAACGTCGAAGTATTTTAAGTTTCAGTGTTCCGGCAGCAAGGCGAGCAGTTTGGATTTCACATGTTCCCCAGCCTGCTGCGGGTCATAAATAATCCCTGCCCGAAGCAGTTGATTCATGTCCGAACAAAATCCACGGTCAGCCAGGTGGCCGTCCAGCAGCTCAACAAACTCGGATCGTCCGGCAATGCTGCCTTCCAATTTTAGATAATGCTGAAACGATTCGATAATCCGGGCTGGAACCACCGCTGGTTTGGCCAGCGTCAGCGCCCAATACAGATCAAATAAATCCCGGCCACGCCGCCGCTGAAATAATGCCCGCATTTTTGTCCCCAGCATTTCATGGATGTCATAACCGCTGACCTGTGTGCTGACCGCCGCATCCCGGAACGGAAATTCAAATGGGATTTTTATCACGGGGAGATGCGGCGTGCGTTCGGTGACATTGGCTTCCACCACAATTTCGAGGTTCGTTCCCGGTTCCATGAGGGAGGGAACGGCGTAAGTCATCCGCAGCACCCGTGATGGTTTAACGGTGTTGCGGATGGCCAGTTTGAGATCACCCCAAACTGATTGTTTCGGAGTTCCGAGCACACCGCTCAAAACGCGGTTGAGTGCCCGGCGAATATGGCCCTCCGGGCGATCACCGACCACAACCAGATCAATGTCCTCGCTGTAACGCGCTGCCGGCGCGAGATGAACCTTGTGCAGCAACGTGCCGCCACGCATGGCAATCTGACTCTGCAAAAAAGCATCGTTGAACAACGCAACCATCGTCTGGCACAACAATAAATCCTGCTCGACCTGACGCTGGCTCGGCCAAGGAACCGCCGTTTGATGGGCCAGGACATCCCGGCGGGTAAGTGTAGTCATAGTTCTCCTGAATTATTAAGAACCCGCCAGCGCTCGACCACCGGCGCAGTCGTCCGGTCAGCCTTCGCCGGGGCAAGTGGAACCAAAGCCAGTTGAGAGGGCAACCAGTCGTGAATGACCTCGGCCAATTTTTTATTACCTGCCGTCTCGATGATGTAACCCAGCCGTTGTGCGGTTGCCGGTTCGTTCTCAGCTTCGAGCATACGTTTGAGTTCGGGCACACTCATCAGCGGCAGCAGTGGCGTGAGGGTTTCAACCGCACGCCCAATCCCGCCAATGCGCGACGCATACCGGATCAAATCAAACGCCGTTGCCTCGGGCGCGCTCACCCGCGTCGGGGCGAAAGCGTTCGCCAGCGGTCGCGTCGGCGTCTGTTCAATGCCGCGCTTGACGAAAAACCGAACCCGCAGGCGTCCGACTTCGATCTCGCGCCGGGAACTGTCAGTCATCACTTGCGTGACTTGTAGTGCTTGCGGATTGGAACCGTAAGTGCCAGCCGCCGATTGAAGTGCCAGATAATAGGGATGCCTCAGCCAGCTAAAATAATCGTCGAGCCACCAGATAACCGGGGGTGCGCCCATGGAGCGATGCTCCGGGCTGACAATCAGGAAAAATTGCTGCAATCGCGAAACCCTGACAACCTGACTACCCAACCGACGCAACTGATTCTTTGCCGCCGTCAAGGATAAGCCCGTTTCCTTAACCAGATCAGCCAGAGGGAAAGACACGCGACCCGCCGCCAACCGCGCGTCAACAAACGCAGCCGCAACACCATACTGCCGATTCTTTTTAATGCTATCTTCCATTATTACGTATGCAGATTGTAGCGCCATACGCTCCAATTGGCAAATGATTTAATAATTGCTTGGAATGCCTCTCGAAATAATGGTTGACAATTGTATCTAGTAAGATACTATGTAAGAAATATGGGATTCGTTGAGTTTCCATTCATCGAAGTGCCGGAAGATTTGCGCAAGATTGTCGGCGAGCCGACGCCCGGCACGCGCGCCTACCGCCGGGAGGGGACACACGCGGAGTGTGGTCAATGGATTGAAGACCTCGGCTTACATTACAAAGGGGATGTCGGAATTTCACCCGCCGGTGTCACCATGTTCGTGCCCGTCCAGCGCGCCGCCGTCCACAAACGTATCAAGGAAGGCAAACTGACCGCGTTCTTTTTTTACATCACCCGCATCGAAGACACCTTTTTTGGCAGCAAACGCAAAGTCAAAATGCGTCCCTACATTCTGTTGTCCCTGAGCGAATGCAAGGCATGGGTGGCGGAAATGAAACGCCGGATGGGTTATGTGGATGAGCCGGATGAAAGCCTGATGGAACTGCGAAGAAAGCTCAAGCCGGCGGCTTCGGCAGATGAACCCAAAACCGCGAAGGAAGCCGTGGCAGCCTTGGACTTTGCCGACACCGACCCGAAGGACAAGCGGAATCGGAAGGTGCGATATGAGGACGACGAGTTTGACCGCGAGAACCGGCAACAGGATATGTTCCTATTGCTGGCGGAAGCGATGGCGGCGATGGCGTCCGACAAAACGAAGGCTGAATTTTACCGGAAGCGACTTGAACGAGGAATGGAGTGGGACAAAAATGAAAAGCGATGGAAATGGAAGGACGAAGATGAACCCGCAAAATGAATTTAATGACCGGTTGATCCGCCTGCCCGAGCTGGAACGGATTTTTGGCGTGTGCAAGCGGACGGTAAGACGGAAGGCGGAGGCCGGCGAGTTGCCGCCGTTGCGACGGATTGGCCGCGCGGTGGGAATGCTGGAAAGCCAAGTCAAAGCGTATTTTCAAAGATTAAGTCAACCAAGTTGAGGAGCATCAAAAATATGGAAGCGAGAATCTACAAACCCAAACGGCTGCGCAACGGCAAACGAACCACTGGTCGGTTATACCGCGCGCGGGTGAAGCTCACCGGCGATAACAAGGTGCGCGACATTTCCCTAGGCGTCTCTGACAAGCAGGTCGCCCAACAGAAGCTCAACAAACTGATTCAGGAACTTGAACACGAATCAGCGGGATTGATTCCAGCGAAACCGGAACGTGAGACGGCGAAAAGTCCGCTGCTCGATTTGGTTTCGGAATATGTCAATGAGTTGACCATCTTGGGGCGGTCGGCAGATCACCTGCGCCATGTGAGGACGCGATTGCACCTGCTGGTCCGGGAATGTCGTTGGACACGGCTGGCGGACGTGACTCCCGCCTCATTTCAATCGTGGCGCAAGGAGCAGACCACCAAAGCGCCCAAGACCCTGAATGAATATCTGGCGATGCTATCAACCTTCTGGACGTGGTTGCGCAAGCAGAGCCGCGTTTCGGTGAATCCCTTTGAACTGGTGGAGCGGGCGGACACGCGCGGCAAGGATCGGATTCAGCGGCGCGCGTTGTCGGATGCGGAATCTGCCCGGCTGCTACAAGTTGCGGGCAAAAATCAACTGGCCTATATGCTGCCCCTGTTTGCAGGTCTGCGGCGGAACGAGGCCAAGACATTGCGCTGGTCTGATCTGGTGCTGGGCGAGGCCGGCGGATTGTTGCGTCTCCATGCTGCCGTGAACAAGAACCGGAAGGAACAGTCGTTGCCGTTGCATCACGACCTGGCCACGGCATTGCAACAGCAGAAACCGGCGAACGGCAAGGCGGACGATCTGGTGCTGGCCAACGGTGTTCCCGACATGGACGAGGTTCGGACAGACTTGGAGAAGGCGGGCATTCCGTTTCTGGACGAACGCGGACATCGTATGGATTATCACGCACTGCGGACAACTTTCATCACGCGGCTCTCGACCATGAAGGTGCATCCGCGCGTGGCGATGGAACTGGCGCGGCACAGCGACATGCGTCTGACGATGAAGACTTACACGGATGTTGGACAACTACCGTTGCGCGAAGTGATGGACAGTCTGCCGGGCTTTGGCTCTGACTCCCGAATAGACTCCCGAAATTTAGGCCCGACGGGTCAAACGGTGTCACAGCCTGTCACTGAAAAGAGGGAGTTGAAAACGGATAATACCATTGCAAATAAAGGCGAAAGTCACGTCTTGACTGCGGCGGTCCCGGTCTGTCACTCTGAACCTGAAAACGGTGGATTTGGCATTCGAATCCCCCTCTCTCCGCCATATTTCACAAGGGAATCGTGAGGGTGACTCACAAAGGGACTCACAAATTTCAGTCGCGTTAAGCCACGACTTGTCCCAAGTAGTCACTGCATGGGATAAATTGCCGGCACCACTCAAGGCCGCAATCCTCGCCATTGTCAATTCAGCGGAGGGCCAGCCATGATCTTAAATCCGGCTACGCTGCTGAATCCCGTGTTCAACGCGCTGGATAGACTGATTGAAAACTACGGCGTTTATCTTTACCTGGGCTTTGTCTGGCTGGCGCTGCTGGTCATCGGTTGGATTTTGAGCGGCGGGTTGCGGCGGAAACAGCCACACGGAAATTCTGCCACGGTCATTCCCGGCATCATCATCACTACAAGACCGCCGAATCAATCAACGCCGTCAATCATCATCGCCAACATTGACCCGGTGCAAAATGACGACAACGAAATAATGGACGAACCATGATCACTTTTCATCCCCGACAATCAGACTGTGCCCGGCGCGCTCGCAAAAACGAAAACTCCGGCATGTTCAATTTCACTTCACAAATTGCACCATTAATTTGCGCGGTCATATTCACGAAGCATGTCAAACACGACGCAACCATTTTCAAGTCACGGTGCAGTCGCATGGTTATGTGCTACCGCCTTCATACGAAACAAGCCCTACTCCTTAGCTTCGTAAGGTTTTTACGACTCGCCAATGGCTCGTCGAAATTTCAGCGGAGTCCCGCAAGACGGTCGCGCAATGGCCGCGAATCATCCGGCAAGACAACCGGCGAGATGTCTCGCTCACTACCGCACATTTGCCGGTCAATTGCCGGGCTGTGGCAAATGCAATGCCGCCGAATGTCCGCGTGTAAACTTGCAAGACAACTCGCAAGTTGGCGCGCAACCGGCACGCAGTGTCCTCGTCGCAGTCCGCGCAACGCGCCGATGCAACATCCCGCAAACGTCTCGCAAGATGACTGCTCTGAATTCCGTAGTCACGATTTCAAACCTAAGTTCCAAAAATTATGAACACATCACCATCAACACCCAACCTTGAATCGCTGCGTCAGGCGATTCAGAACTTCACACCCAACCCACGCCGCGTCCCGTTCAACAATCTGAAACCGCTCCATGACGCCATCGTGGAATTGCGGGGCAAAAATGCGTCCTACGCCATCATCGCCGAATTGCTGATGCAGAATGGGGTTAAAACCAGCGTAGCGCGCGTGGCCGAATATGGGCGAATCGTTCTGGAAGGCGGCAAACGGCGAAAACGGCGGAAATATGCCCGCACCACACCGACCGCGCTCCAAACTGAACCACCCCCACCACAACCAGCGCCACAGATCAGCGCGCCCACTTCATTCCAGCCGGTCACGAAACCTGAACGCGGGCCGCGCATCGCCAACATAAGAATGTTGAAAGACAACGGAGCATCAAACCAAATATCGTGAAACATCGCCGCCACCAACGCACGTTCCGCTGCGGCTTCACGCGCGCTCGTCGCGGCACAAAATGGAAAACGCAGTCGCGTTGCGCTTCCGTCAGCGGCACGGCGGCGGTCGTTGCGTTCCGTCTCCGTTCCAGCAGTCTCTACGCCTGCACTTCACTTTTCCGCCCGCCGAACCGCCGACCGAAGCGTGCCGACGAATAACACAGTTGCTTGAAATGGTTAGGATGAAACGAAGTTTGTTTTTGTCACAAAAACTGCATACTTTTTGTGACAATAGTCGAAATCTGTTACAACCCGTGACGGAAAAGATTTTATGTCGGCCTGATCTTTGCCTTCCTATTCACGACGTTTTTGTTTTACGATTGCCTAAATTTTGTCGCCCTTTACGATGCCCGCCAATCTGCATGGCCAAAGCCCATCAACTTTTCGGGAATGACTTGAATCGCATTCTGGATGAACTCAATCTGGTGCTGGTCACATGAGCAAAACAAATCACAAACCGATTTCGTTCGCCACCGCCGGGAACTACGCCGCGCTGCTGGCCGACATCAAGCAGCGTATCCGCACCGCGCAGGTGCGCACCGCGATGGCGGGCAATGCCAGTATGCTCATGCTCTATTGGGAGATCGGCGGCGTGCTGGCGGAGCGACAGAAAAATGAAGGTTGGGGCGCTGCCGTCCTGCCCAGGCTGGCGACCGACCTGCACAACGACTTGCCGGAGGTGAAGGGTTTCTCGGCGCGCAATCTGCGCCTGATGATTCAGTTTTTTGATGAATACCCCGCTTTCGGCCCAATTTGGCAACGAGCGGTTGCCAAATTGTCAGATGATTCCACCGGCGGTAAAAGAGGGCCGCCGCCCGTGTCCCAATTACCCGCCGAATCCGACGACGCCCAAATTTGGCAACGGGCCGTTGCCCAATTGACCTGGGCGCACAACGTCATTCTCATCCAGAAAGTAAAGCACCTGCCCACGCGCCTCTGGTATGCCCGGCAGGCATTCGAGCACGGCTGGAGCCGCGATGTTCTCTCGCTCCAGATTCAAAGCCGCGCGCACGAACGGCACGGCAAGGCCGTCACCAATTTCCAACGCACCCTGCCGCCGCCGCAGTCCGACCTCGCGTCGCAGCTTCTGAAAGACCCCTATGTCTTCGATTTCCTTACGCTGGAAAAACCCTTCCATGAGCGCGAACTTGAAACCGGCCTGCTCCGCCATCTCCAGCATTTTCTCGTGGAACTCGGCACCGGCTTTGCTTTTGTTGGTCGTCAGGTTCACATGGAAGTCGGCGACAACGATTTCTACATAGACCTGCTGTTCTACCATCTCAAGCTCCGCTGTTTCGTCGTCATTGACCTGAAGGTCGGCCCGTTCAAGGCGGAATATGCCGGCAAGATGAATTTTTATCTGAATGCCGTGGACGACCGCATGAAGCACGCAACCGATCAGCGTTCCATCGGCCTCATCCTCTGCGAGGAAAAAAACAAGATCGTCGCCGAGTATGCCCTGCGCGGCATGGACAAAGCCATCGGCGTTTCCGACTACCAGCTTACGCGCGCGCTGCCGAAGAAACTCCAGAGCGCTCTGCCGAGCATCGCACAATTGGAAAAAGAACTTTCGCAGACCAAGCCCGCCAGAGCAACGAAGCGCAAGGCATGAATGAACTTGGCCATTATCAACTTTCAAAAGGCCGGGTCTGGGCATCCGTTGTCCGGCGAATAGCCGGTCAAGGTTCACAGATGTTCACTTATCAACCAACGACCGTGACACTTCCAGCGTGAAGTCTTAATCGCCATCGGTCTTTGGCGAAGCGAGCGTAGTCACAGGTGGAGACCGAAGGCACAACCTTGACGACGCGCGGCGAGCCATACCATGAGACGGCGATTCACGCGGAGTCGGGATGTTGAAACGTGTTGAACGGCGTTGATACGCCTTGTCAAATTACGGCAAATGGCGGCAATTTTTCATGGTCAAAGGCGGCAAATTGCAACAAATTCGTTGCCGCTTTTTGTCGCTCGGTTTCGAGCCGCATTTTTTCTCAACGATTTCGTTAGGGGATGGTGTCTCGTCGCAAATGAGGTTTCCAAGGCGTTCACTTCAACGCCGTTTCACGGTTGGCGTGAACGTATGCAACAGCCGCCATAGCTGGCTTCGCATCCAAGTTGGCATCTCGCGTGGCATCGTCGTGGGCGGTTCGCGGTCATGGAATGTTCATGGTCGCGGACTGTCCGTGGTTGGTGCCTGGCTGCGGACTGTTCGCTGACTGTCCAGGGACATGGATTGTCTGTGGTCGTGGACTGGACATGGACTGTTCGCGGACGTTGCCGGAGACTGAACGCGACGGTGGACTGTTCGCGGACTCGGAAAAATTATGTCCGTGTCCGCGACTGTTGAAAATAGCGTGACATTTGCGCGCACCCCAAGTCCTAACGAAAATTAGGGGTAAAGCGTATGGCAAAAAATCATGGCATAGGCCGGATGAGCCTCCAGAAATTCCAATCTCAATTAGAGGCAAATTGAACGCGGGAAATTCGCATTGAAACGATATTCGGGAATGTTCTCAACACCATGTTAACGCATCCGCTGGTTGCCGTGTGCGCGAATCCAAAATTCAATTATATGTCGCCGGTCGTCGCGTCAATGTATTGCTCGCCTCATCCGGCTCCGCTCCACATTGCACCCGCCGCCCGGCTCCGGGAATTTTGCTTTTAGATTTCGCGCACGAGAGGATTTTCACGCCAGTCCAATTATTTGGAATTGAAGGCGCATTTCTTAAAACTTTGACTTTCAGACTCAAAAGACGCACAATCAACTATAACCGTGAGCACCGAGACAGACATTTTAATCAAGCGCGCCGCCGCCGAACTCAAAACCGCTGGCGCACGGGAAATTTACGTCTTTGGTTCTGCTGCACATGGGACGGGTGATGCCGCTTCCGATCTCGACTTGGCTGTTTCCGGCCTGCCGCCGTCGGTTTTCTATCGCATGGGCGCGCGCGTCAGTGATTTGATTGGCCGTTCGGTGGATTTGATTGACTTGGACAGCAACACGCCGTTCACCCGCTACCTGCGCACGGAGAATGAACTCGTCCGCGTGGGATAAATTCCGCAAGCAACAGGCAACGGAACGCGAACAATTGCAGCGTCTCCACTCCTCTAATGATGAATACCTGTTCACCTCCATCCCCGCGCCCACTTAACCTACTCTGCACTTTTGCGGCCCTTGATATAATCCTTGAGACGTCTTTTATCCGTGAGGAACTTCTGGGTGGATTGGAGCGACCGCTCAAAATCCGACCTTTCCAGGAGGCCAGTGATATTCCGATTATGAATGATGCACTCTTCCTAGTGCTAAATGAAGACCTCGCCGGAAGCGTTCGGGAGGCTATTCAGAGTGGTTGTCGAAACATCGGGGTGTTCCATATGGGAGACGAATTCTACAAAACCGATCACTCCTACTATCCATCCGTAGACTACGTGCTGCGAAATTACCACCGTGAAGATTTGCTGGAATTACCGGTTGGGGCACGCTGTCGTCGGATTGTCTGGGTGCCTAACGGGTATCGCAGCGGCGTTGGACCACGAAACCGTTGCACGCTGGTTCCGCATCAATTGCGAGAACATTTGCTATTTTTTGCGGGCTGTCTTTCGACTGGAGGTTTAGGTCTACAAGAACGAAGAGAGATGTTTGACATCGTCCAAGCAAATAAATTGTCTGCGAAAATAATAACAACGGAAGGATTCGGAAAGGGATTTTGTGCCGGTGCCTATGCCGCTCTAATGGAGAATTCTAAATTTGCACTGGTTCCCGGCGGCCGCTCTACAGAAACGATAAGATTATATGACGCGTTGGAGATGGGAGCCATTCCAATCTCCCTGAAACATGGATTCCTAGGGCCAAATACCCCCATGGCCAATGCCCCATTTGTGTTCTTGGATTCCTGGCAAGATTTGCCTGTTTGGCTCACAGCAAACACGGGCACTAACCGACACGCCAGCAATGTTAAACGCCAGCAAGATTGCCTTATATGGTGGTCAGATCTTAAGCAGAAGTATAGGAACCGAGTGGCTGATTTGATCGAATCGAGTTTCGTTGCAAATTCACTCTAAAAGCCATTTCATAAATGTCTGAAAACAGCGAAAAATGGGCGGAATCCGTATTTATGATACATCTTCTAATACCAATAAACTCACAACACGCAAATCAACCATATCGTCAGGTGTATTGATGCTTTGATTTGAGATTAGTCCTCGATTTTTTGGAAGCACGTTGTAATGATTTGAAAGAAGTCCGTATGGGAGTTGAATCTGTTGAGTCTTTGAAAGTAGCAACTAGATTCTTTAGACGACGGAGGCGGGCGGGTGTAAGTGGGGTAGTGCCGCCGTTCGTGAGTTGCTCATACCAATTGAAATAAGTGCGCCAGCGTTTTGATTCTTCTGCATTTGCCTCGCTGTATGCTCTGGCAATCATGTATACTTTTACAGCTTGCGCGGGCAATATCATCCATTGATTGTCATGCCAAGGCTTCGGAGTCGTAACAAAATGTAAGATTTTCACAAGGCTGAGATCGTCACGTGCCCAGAATTTAGCTGGAAGGTATAAGGGTGTAACATTCCAGTCCGAAGGAAGGGGGTGAATACGCCCGCCGAGTGCTACGTTGAGCACATCCTGGTCTTGGAAGCGTAGAGAAAGTCCCTTTGCCAACATTTTGTCGCGAGTTTGGAGCAGAATGTGAACGAGCTTCTCGTCACGCCACCTTCTCAAAGATAAAACGAGAACTCCAGAATTGAACATCTTCCCCCGGCGTGTAGTGATTCCCAACGACATGAGATGCGGCAAGTAATAGTTACGATATATTTTGTCTGGGCAAGAGCCAAAGGGCATATCGGGCACTGCCGCCACCATCATGCCCTCGGGAAGGAGTTGGATCAAGCGGTGAAGATCTGATTGGACGAGAACATCTACATCTAAATAAACCACACGATCGATTTCTGACGGCAGAAGTTCAGAAAGCAACCAACGTCCGTAATAGGAACCTGGATTACCCTGACATCCCCCCTTATAGGTGCACAAACCTCCGAGTCGCGCCTCGGGAAGAGCTTTTGGCTGATAAGTTTTGCATAACAGACCATGACGTGCCGCCTCGGCCCTTACGCGGCTAGGGAACGCGCCATCAGCGCCAAGGCATACAAAATGAATCAGCGGTGGTTTAACGGGATGGCTCCGGGCAATTGACCAGAAGAGTGCAGGGAGGTGCGTCTCCATTGTTGAGTCGGCGCAGTGGCACAAATGTAATGGAATCGCGGATGAGGCTTTCACGAGGATGGGTATCTTGGATTAAAATACGGTGGCTTAACGGTTTCATTGCAGGTAAACACCAAGTTGACACCTATGATTTCGTGGTCGGTTGTCGCTGCTACGGATAGGACAGGCGGAAAAACCGCTGCGGCTCGGCGGCGTTGAACCCGTTCGTATAATCATACACACCAAACTGATCGAATTGATTAGTCTGGAGGGGCGTCCACAGCGCGGCGGGTGTTGCAACATTGGTGGTCGTAAAGATGACAAAGTTTGTTCCGGGTGGTCCCCCAATGCCGCCGACATCCAAATTCGTTCCCGTGATGACCGGACCGGCCACCTTAAAGCCACCGGAAAGGTTGTTCACGGCCAGTTCGTAGGTGCCGTTGCCTCCATTTTGCTGTATGTCGTCATTGGCCGTTATCAAAGTGAACGTGCCACTCACTGGCGCAACGCTATTGATTGACGCACTGGTTGACCCAAAGACCGAATTTAACAAGCTTCCGTCCCGGCTGTAAAGCCGCACATACGGATAGAGCAAGCCAGCGGAGCGGTTCAAGTCTGCCATGCTCATCATTATGGGGTCGCCGACATGAGCTGTGAAATTCCACACGGAAAGACCACCAGCGACATTGGTTCCAATGTAATAACCAGCCCCATTCATCGTCCCGCCTTGATTTCCTGCTGAAACCACAATCGGGCTGCCTGTCTTGCCCATCGTCACCTGATTGGTGCCGTAGCCCCCATTTTCCTGGATGTCGTCATTGGCGGCAATCACGGTGAAAGTCCCGCTGTTCGTCGCCCGCGCGGTGGACTCCGTGGCCGAGACACCAAATTCCGAATCCAGCAGCGCGCCGTTCGGTCCATAAATCCGCACATACGGATAGAGCAAGCCAGCGGAGCGGTTTGCGTCGCCCATCCCCACCACCATGCTGTCCCCGGTATTGGCCGTGAAACTCCAGACGCTCAACTGGCCCGGCAGCAGGTTGCCCTGATAGGTGAACCCGTTGGTCATTGACCCGCCCATAGTTCCCGGGGCCACCACAACCGGACTGGCGGTGGTGCCCAGGGTAATTTCATTGGTGCCGTAGCCCCCATTTTCCTGGATGTCGTCATTGGCGGCAATCACGGTGAAAGTCCCGCTGTTCGTCGCCCGCGCGGTGGACTCCGTGGCCGAGACACCAAATTCCGAATCCAGCAGCGCGCCGTTCGGTCCATAAATCCGCACATACGGATAGAGCAAGCCAGCGGAGCGGTTTGCGTCGCCCATCCCCACCACCATGCTGTCCCCGGTATTGGCCGTGAAACTCCAGACGCTCAACTGGCCCGGCAGCAGGTTGCCCTGATAGGTGAACCCGTTGGTCATTGACCCGCCCATAGTTCCCGGGGCCACCACAACCGGACTGGCGGTGGTGCCCAGGGTAATTTCATTGGTGCCGTAGCCCCCATTTTCCTGGATGTCGTCATTGGCGGCAATCACGGTGAAAGTCCCGCTGTTCGTCGCCCGCGCGGTGGACTCCGTGGCCGAGACACCAAATTCCGAATCCAGCAGCGCGCCGTTCGGTCCATAAATCCGCACATACGGATAGAGCAAGCCAGCGGAGCGGTTTGCGTCGCCCATCCCCACCACCATGCTGTCCCCGGTATTGGCCGTGAAACTCCAGACGCTCAACTGGCCCGGCAGCAGGTTGCCCTGATAGGTGAACCCGTTGGTCATTGACCCGCCCATAGTTCCCGGGGCCACCACAACCGGACTGGCGGTGGTGCCCAGGGTAATTTCATTGGTGCCGTAGCCCCCATTTTCCTGGATGTCGTCATTGGCGGCAATCACGGTGAAAGTCCCGCTGTTCGTCGCCCGCGCGGTGGACTCCGTGGCCGAGACACCAAATTCCGAATCCAGCAGCGCGCCGTTCGGTCCATAAATCCGCACATACGGATAGAGCAAGCCAGCGGAGCGGTTTGCGTCGCCCATCCCCACCACCATGCTGTCCCCGGTATTGGCCGTGAAACTCCAGACGCTCAACTGGCCCGGCAGCAGGTTGCCCTGATAGGTGAACCCGTTGGTCATTGACCCGCCCATAGTTCCCGGGGCCACCACAACCGGACTGCCCGTCTTGCCCATCGTCAGCCGGTAGGTGCCGGTGGCGACTGTGCCATTGAGATCATCCACAATCAGAGTAAAAGTTCCCGTGTTCGTGGCAGTGACGGCAATCTCCGCTGTGATCGTGCCAGAGGCCAATGCCTGTTGCACCGCATTCGGATTGAACAACCGGATGCGCGAAGTGAAACCGTTGGTGGACGTGATTTCCCCAATGTCTATGACGATGCTGTCCCCGTTGGTGGCCGTGAATGTCCAGGTGTCGGAATCTCCAACGGGCGCGATGGTGCCATTGTAAGTATAGCCGTTGGCGAGCACGCCTTGGGCGCTGGCGGTATTGTTGCTGCACACGGTCAGCAAGAGCAGAGTGGTGAAGAAGCAGATGAGATCGGCCGTCGCTTTTTCACTGGCAACGACAATTTTCAGGGCGCGAAAGTTCATGATTCCTTTCTGGTTTCAGCGAATCCGCTCTTGCGGAAATCAATCGTTGATTGACTCAAGCTCGCCCAGAAGTCCTTTCAAAAAAAACCAAAACTGGTGAGTATGACTGAACGGAGCCAGCATTCCTGTTTCAAATAATTATGTCAAGCAAAACTGTTTGTCTGGCTGGAACACCGCAAAATCGCATCGGTTGATATACCAACGCAGCGAAACGCCTACGCCTCAGCCGCATATTTCGATTCGCTCAATAGATTCTGCCAAGCTTTCTTGCCCGATCCTGCATTGCTAGGACGGGGGGAACAGTCTGATATTTATAGTTGACAAACGTATTCCATGAGATACCATGTAAGAAATATGGGATTCATCGAGTTTCCATTCGTCGAAGTGCCGAAAGATTTACGCAAGATCGTCGGCGAGCCAACGCCCGGCACGCGCGCCTACCGCCGGGAGGGGACGCACGCCGAATGCGGCCAGTGGATTGAATACCTTGGCTTGCATTACAAGGGCGACGTGGGCATTTCACCCGCCGGCGTCACTATGTTCGTGCCCGTCCAGCGCGCCGCCGTCCACAAACGCATCAAGGAAGGCAAGCTGACCGCGTTCTTCTTTTACATCACCCACGTTGAAAGCACGTTCTTCGGCACTAAACGCAAAGTCAAGCTGCGCCCCTACATTCTGTTGTCCATGAGCGAGTGCAAGGCATGGGTGGTGGAAATGAAACGCCGGATGGGTTATGTGGATGAGCCGGACGAAAGCTTGATGAAACAGCGAAAGAAGCTCAAACCGGCGGCGGCAGATGAACCCAAAACCGCGAAGGAAGCCGTGGAAGCCCTAGACTTTGCAGACACAGACCCGAAGGACAAGGGCAACCGGAAAGTCCGATATGAGGAGTCATTGAGCACGGAAAACCGGCAACAGGATATGTTTTTGTTGCTAGCGGAAGCGATGGCGGCGATGGCGTCCGACAAAAAGAAGGCTGAATTTTATCAGAAGCGATTGGAACGAGGAATGGAATGGGACAAAAAAGAGAAGAAATGGAAGTGGAAAGAGTGACATGAACACAGAGAATAAATTTGATGACCGGCTGATACGGCTGCCCGAGCTGGAACGGATTTTCGGCGTGTGCAAGCGGACGGTGAGACGGAAGGCGGAAAATGGTGAGTTGCCACCGTTGCGGCGGATTGGCCGCGCGGTGGGAATGTTGGAAAGCCAGGTCAAAGTTTATTTTCAAAGATTGAGTCAACCAAGTTAATCGAAAGGAGAAATATGATTGCTTACATTTATCGGCCAAAACGTCAGCGCAATGGCAAACAGGTTTTCAATAGGATTTGGCGGGCGCGGCTCAAACTAAATGGTGACGCCAAGGCGCGGGACATTTCACTGAACTGCGCGGACAAACAAACTGCCGAACAAAAACTACGGGACAGCATCCGTGATTATGAAAGGACGGCGGTGGGTTTGATGGCACCGGCAGCACAGCGCGAAACATTTGAAAATCCAATGGAACGGCTCGTGGACGGCTATGTTGCCGACTTGAAGGCGTTGGGACGTTCCGCCGATCACGTCCGTCATGTGGACACGCGACTGCGGCGGCTCATGCGGGAATGCAAATGGCAGGGACTGCGCGAAGCCACGGCGGATTCATTCCTGCGCTGGCGTGCCGGACAAAAAAAGTCTCCCAAAACCATCAATGAATATCAGGCAGCGCTGTCGGCAATGTTTTCCTGGCTCCGTAAACAAAACCGTGTCGCGGCGAATCCGTTTGAACTCGTCACCAAAGTGGATGCGCGCGGCAAGGAAAGTTTCCACCGCCGGGCATTGAATGACGACGAAGCCCGGCGATTGCTGACAATCCCGCGCCGACCGCTCTATTTACTCGCTCTGCATACCGGATTGCGTCGCGGTGAAATCAATGCGTTGCGTTGGAGTGATTTGCATCTGGACGCGGCCAATCCGTTTTATGTCGTTCCAGTGGCAAAGAGCAAGAGCCGCAAGGAACAACCGCGTCCGTTGCATCCCGAACTGGTGAGGGAATTGCAGTCGTTAAAATCTTCCAGAAAAGTTATGACGGAAGCTTTGGTGTTTTCTGAACGGGTTCCGGCGATGAAAGTGATCCGCGCTGACTTCAAGACCGCAGGCATCCCACTGGTGGACGAACGCGGGCATCGGGTGGACTTCCATGCGCTGCGAATGACCTACATCACGCGTCTGCAACGGGCGGGCGTTTCGCCGCGTGAAGCGATGGAATTGGCACGTCACAGCGATATGCGTCTGACGATGAAAACCTACACGGACGCGGCGCAACTGCCGTTGGCGGCAACCGTCCGGGGACTGCCCTCATTTGGTGACTCACAAATAGACTCACAAACTTTAGTCGCCGACCGTCCTGCCGTGTCACCTTCGGTCATTGGCTTGAAGCAAATCAAAGTAGGAAAAACCGTTGGGAACATTGATGAAAGTCGCAACTTGACTCCAGTTGTCGCACTCTGTCACTCTGAACGGCCAAGCGGTGATTTGGGGTTCGAATCCCCCTCTCTCCGCCATGAATTTGTTTGGGGAATTTCGCGCTGACGCGCGTTAGAGAACGTGAGGTCGGAATTGAATTCAGCCAATATATTCCACGGGATTTTGAACTCCACCGTCAACGATTTCTCCGCCACATGAAAGTTCGAACCGATTTTTTTGAAAAAATCGCGATTTTTCTCGCGGTTTCCTTCGGCGAGCAAAAAACCTGCGTTTTTAACGGCTAAAATGAACCGGGTGGCGGCTTCCAGAACCGGCGTGACCGGCGGGGATGGCGCGGCAAATCAGTTTGAAGCGGTGCGAAACCGATGTTTCGTCAAATCGCCGCGGCAAAGTCCGCGTCTTACGAACAGACGGATTGATGATTTTCGACGGCGGCAACGATGGTGTTGACACTGTAAATGATTTTCTGCGCCGTCTCCGGGTCGGGAATTTTCAGGCCATAATTCTTATCGAGCGCGACCACCACCTGAAGCGCGTCCACTGAATCCAATCCCAGCCCGCCCGGACCGAAGAGCGGCTGGTCGTCGCCGATTTCCTCCTCCGTGTTTTGAAGCATGAGGTTTTCCACCAACATGCGTTTGATTTGCCTTTTGAGTTCCGCTGAATTGCTCATTTAAAAAAAACCGTCAATTTTGAGCGTCGAGCCTGTAAGGTAATCCGCTTCAACACAAGCCAGAAATTAGAGCGGCGATGCCGTTTAAAGTTATGCCGGCAGCCGGGCGCAAGTTAGAGGGTGTGGTCGTCTTTGCGCTTTTCCACCAAGGCCGCGAGTTTTTTCTCGGCGGCATCCATGCCCGGCGTTCCTTGCGGCGGGGCGGACCTGGCAGCCAATGCCGCCTTTTCTCCTTGCGTCATGAAATCGGTGGAAATCCTTGACGTTTCCGGGTAAGCCCGGCGTACCAGCAGCCCGCCGCCAAGCAGCCACCAGGCAACGGCCAGGTTGAATACCACGGGCAGAATCGCATTGACGATGTCACTTTTGTCAGCGGTCTCGATGGCTCCAAAGTCCAATAGCGGCGGCACGCCGCTTAAACCGAAATAAAGAAAAATCAGTCCCAAAAGCCGGACCGCCAGGCCGAAAATGTCTTTGAAAATATTTCTTGGTTTCATGGCGTGTTGGATTGGTGCGTGCGTGAACCGGCTGCGTTCACCGTTGGCGGCGAATTTAAACGGCGCCCCCGGCTTATTCAAGCAATTCTCCCCTTGATGGGCCGGGAACCGTGACCGGATTATCGGCAGTTCCCTTCCAATTATCATTTCGGCTTAGACACGCCCGGCCGAATCAGCTAATGATACGCCCCATGTTTTTGGGCTTTAGTTCCGGCCGGTCGGTTCATTTCCATGGAAATTCACCTCCGCCCGTTTTTTTTATTTTATTGGCTTTATTGGTTATCCCATTTTTTCCTTCCGTGGGCATTGCGCTTCCCAAGCGGCTGGTTTTAGGCTTGGATGGCGTTGCCTACCGCGACCTGAAAGCCCTCCAAGCCGGGGTCACCTACACGAACAGCTGGGGAGTCCGATGGCATCGTCAGGCCTTCAGTCTCGATGAGGGATACTATCCGGTGAGTCGCATGATCTCGACGTTTCCGTCCACGAGCGATGTGGCTTGGACGGACATTTACGGTGACCGCCCGCTGCCGGGTTACCAACGCACGTATTTCAGCGCGGCGGCGAATTCACAGATCGTCATCAACGGCATCACCACCACCATGGAACACGAAGCGCAAATGGACTGGGAGTTGGAAAACAATGTCCTGCGCACCATGGGTTACGTTTACCCGGTCCACACCTTTGAACTCGAGACGCGCGCGATGATCAAGGATTTTTGGAACGCCACGGACGATGGTGCCAGCTATTACGTTTATATTCGCGCCACGGACGATGCCCAGCACCTCGACCGCGACGTCTTTGACATGCTCACCGAGTTCGATGACCAGCTTCAAAAGATGCGCGCCCGCTATCGGGCGCAGGAAGGACGCGACCTGCAAATCCTGATTCTCTCGGATCATGGACACAATCACGCCCCCGCCTTCAAGCGCGTCCAGGTGAAGGACTTTCTGGAAAAGGCCGGCTACCAAATAACCGAATCCATTCAAAATCCCAAGGACGTGGTGCTGCCCACGACCGGCATCGAAGACTGGGTGGAAATCCACAACGCACCCGCCGCCACCGAAACGCTCGTGGCGCTCCTTACCCATCTGGAAGGCGCGGACCTCGTGACGGGCCGGGACCCGGATAACCCCCATCGTTTCCTCGTCATGAATCCGCAGGGCGAACGGGCCGGCATTGACTGGAACCCGACCAATAACACCTACCGCTATTCGACGGAAAAAGGCGACCCGCTCAATTACCGTTCGGTGGTCGAGGCGCTCGCCCAAAGGAAACTGCTGGATGCCGATGGTTTTGCCACCGCCGACGCCTGGATGACGGCGACCATGACCAATCACTATCCGCTGGCGCTGGAGCGGATTGTCCGCGGCCTCACGCGGGTCACGCTCAATCCCGCGACCATACTCATCAGCCTGGACAATGATTACGTTCACTGCGGCTGGCTGATGCAAAGAGGCGCGGACCTGTCCAGCTTCAGCAGCACCCACGGCGCGCTGGATGACATCAATTCGGACGGCATTGTGTTGAGCAATTTTGCGCCAACCCGCGACACTTCCAGCGACCGGGTGGCCGGACTCTTTGACGATTTTTCAGGCCTGCGCAATTTTCGCGCGCTGGAGAATGGCGCCGAGCTGGTCACCAAAAATGAACAAGCCCTGACGCGAATTGCGCATGAGCCATTCGACCGGGATTATCAGGTGCTATCGAGCAATGAGGTTTGCCTCCGGGTCTGGTCGCCGCAATTGACGCGCTTGGACATAAACGCTCCCATCGAGACAACCATCGAGAAGGTAAAACATTTTGCCAGCCCACCGAACCGGTGGGCACCCAAGCCCGAGGTGGTGCTCGGACGGCATTTGACGTTCAATCAACCGGTTTCCCCGCCGCACCCGTGCGCTTACGAAAGGATCTATGCGCTGCCGACCGATTTGATTTTGAAACCGCTGACCGAGTACCGGATTTCCGGCTGGGTCCGCGCTCAAAGCAAAAGCATCAGCCTCTTCAAATTCAACTTTTACACGGACAGCCATGGGCGACCGGCGGCGTATTGAACAGAAAAAGATTTCTCCTTGTAGGGGTGCCGCGATGCCGGTGCTCTTGAAGGAGCCTATGCTTCGGTGGCCGCAAAGACTTTTCCGTTTTGGGCACAAACCATCTGCGCGACGTACCGGCCGGAAAGTGCGGCGGACGGCAGGCCACCGCCGGCCACCACCCAGTGGCCTGCCATGTAGAAATCTTTCAGCCCCGGCAGCGTGAAGGGAATGCGCCGGCCTAGAATCCGCGGGGTCGGCAGCCAGCCTTCATAACTGCCCTGCCAGTTGCCGGTGTAGCGGACAAACGTGGCCGGCGTTGCAATGTCGGAACGATCCAGGTGCTGGGCCAGCCCCGGAAAACGCCGGTCAAGGATGGCGATGATGTCCTGCACGACCTTCTTTTTTTCAGCCCGGTAACGGTTGATATCGTTCTTCTTCAAGCCGGTCCAGAACTCGTAGCTGGTCGGCAACCGGACGGTCATGACGGTGGTGCCTTCCGGGCAAAGCCCGGAGTCGGAGCCAAACGTCTCCACTTCCATGGAATCGAAAGACGATCGGTCGTCCACACGCAGCGGCTGGGCAAGCAACAAATTGAGCGTGTGGGGTGTGTTCGGAAAGACGTGCTTGATTCCCAGCGACACCTGGATGAGCGCCGGAAAGGTTTTGCAATGGTCGTAAAGGTAACGGATTTTTTTGTCCAGAAACCGGCCGTCCAACATCTTGAAAATGGTTGTGTACCCGTCCGCGCAGGAAACGACGGTTGAGGCGGGGACGATGGTCCCGTCATCGCAACGCGCGCCGATGGCGCGATTATTTTCGACAACGACCGAGGCGACTTTGGCCCTATACCGCACGGTTCCACCGAGGCGGTGGTAGCGGTTGGCAACCGCCATCGCAAAATCCCACGATCCGCCGGCAACGAACCCGGTGTTATTGCGGGTGCGGAAGGCCAGCAGCATCACGAGCACCAGGGCTGACATGTCTTCATTGCCGACCATGATTTGCAGGGTCTTGCGGAGAAAGTCGTTTTTATAGCGGGCCAGATAGGTGGGGATGGAAAGATTTTTCCACCGGAATATGACCGGCAGGATGGGCAGGCAACCAAGGCCCAGCCTTATTTTCTGACGGGGGTTCATCAGCTCCAAAGGTTTCAAGGGTGGTTCCAGCCAGGCGCAGCGGCGCGCATCCCGCACCAGCCGGTCAATCAGGCCGGCGTCTTCCGGCGCGATGCGTTTGAACTCGCGCGCGATAGCGTCCAAATCCGCCGGCACCGCGATGGTTTTGCCGGTGGGGGCTTCGACCCAGAGGATTTTATCGTGGAGAATAATCTTTCGTCCGGCGATGGCCCCCAGTTCCTTCCAGATTTGGTGGAATGCCGAGGAGGGATCGGTGCCCACCAGCCAGCGCAGGCAGCCGTCAAACACATAGTCTCCCCGGTGCCAGGCCGTGCATAAACCGCCCGGCAGCAGGCCCGCCTCCAGAATCTCGGTCTGGATGCCGTTCATTTGCAGGTAACAACCGCAGGAAAGACCGGCAATGCCGGCGCCAATGATGATGACTTTTTCCTTTCCCGGAACTGGAGCGGCGGGTTCGGGCACTTTGGGTGCGACACGCGGCGGCTCTTCCATCTGTGGCAATTCAGTAGCCATCGAAATTGTTGTTGGCCGGCCCGGCGTTGGCCATCCGGCGCTGGGAAATATTGATGACCCAGGAGGCGATGTTCGACTTGGTCACGGGCAGGGACATGCGGGAAAAAATGGATGGCAGGCTGTAAAAGTCCCGGTACATTTTCTGAACGTTCTGTTCCAGTTCCGCCGGGGAACCGTAAGGCGGCTGGATGTAACAAGTCTGCCCCGGCCAGCGGTCAATATCCTCGTTATTCGTGATCCGCCCTTCGCGTTGCATCCGGTCGTAGAGCGGCGTCCCTTTGACCGGGGTAAGGATGTTGAAGTAGGCCACCGGAACCTTGTGGTCCTGAAGAAATTCCAGCGTGGCGCGATACGCGCCCTCGGTTTCGCCGTCCCAGCCAAAAATGAAATTCAGGGAATAGCTGATGCCGCGGCGGCGGAGATTGGCCAGCATCTCTCCGTAACGCGGGGCCTTGTTGAACCGCTTGTTCATGCCGTCCAGGGTCCCGGGATTGATGCTCTCGATGCCGATGTTGACGTGCAACAGACCGCTGCGCTGCGCGAGGTCCATGAATTCCTCGTCGTTGCACAGGTAGGACGTCCACAGCGCGGACCAGCGCACCTTGAGCGGGATCATCGCTTCCATGAGTTCCAGGGCATGGCTCCGTTTGCCGCCGAAATTGCTGTCGCCGAAAAGCAGGTTGCGCAGTCCGCACCGCTTGATTTCTTCGACCACTTCGGGCACCGGTCGGCATCGGTAAGCTTCGCCGAGCAGAAAACGTTCGGAACAAAATTCGCAGCGGAACGGGCAGCCCCGCGAGGCGGACACCGTAAAGGTCTTGAACGGGCCATAACGCCGCAACTTCAACAGCTTGTAACGCGGCAGGGGCAGGCCGGCGAGGCTGGGCAACTGGCAGGCGCGATAGATTTTCTTCAGTCGGCCATGAAGGGCGTCCTCCAGCATTTGGGTCCAAATGCCCTCGGCTTCACCGATGCCAACCGCATCGCAATGTTCTCCCGCTTCCTCGGCGTGAAAATACGTGTGCGGTCCGCCCAGAATGACCGGCACCCCGCGCCGGCGAAACTCGTCGGCAATGTCGTAGGCGCGATAGGAATGGAGCGTCCAGGTGGTGATGGCAACCACGTCGGCCCGGCAGTCAAAATCAACCGGCTCAAGTTGTTCGTCGAGTAGTTGCACGTCCCAGTCCGCCGGCGTCAGGGCCGCCAGATACGGCAGCGTCAACGGCACCACCTGGCGGCGGCGCACCTGGTACACCGTGCGGTCCGTCTTGGAACGGTAATACGATGGCTGAATAATTAAAAGTCGGGGTGGCAAGTCGCCGGAGGTATAAGATAGAGTGCGCCGACATCCTTGCTGGAAAAACCCCGGTCTTACGGCCAACTCACCGTTGGCGATGCCGGCACGGCGAAGGTGGTTCAGGGAAAACCGGAAGCTGCCATGTCCATTTTTAATGGAATATTTCATCGCCGCTACTTTATCGCTTACAGAATCCCGCCGTCAACTTTGAGCGTGGAACCGGTGATATAACCGGCCTCCGGGCTGGCCAGGAAACGCACCGTGGCCGCCACTTCCTCGGGCCGGCCAAACCGGCGCATGGGAATCCTCATCTGCGCGGCCTTCCGTTCTTCCCCAGCCAGATAGGCCATCGCCTCGGTTTCCACATAACCGGGACAGATGGCGTTTACGGTGATGCCGATGCGCGCGACTTCCTTGGCCAGCGACTGGGTCAGCGCCACCACTCCCGCCTTGGCTGCGGCGTAATTGGCCTGCCCGGCCGGGGCCAGGAGCGCGCTCAAGGAAGACACATTTACAATCCGGCCAGCGCGCTGGCTGATCATGGTTGGCAACACCGCTTGGCAGCCGTGAAAGACGCCGTCGAGGTTGGTCGCCAGAACGCGCTTCCATGAATCCGGCGGCATGTTGGCCAGCAGGGAGTCTTCGTGGCTGCCCGCATTGTTGACCAGCACGTCAACCCGGTTGTGCCGCGCCAGAATTTCTTTGACCGCCTGCTGCCAGGATTCAGGGGCGGTGACGTCCAACGTGAGGCAGAAACAGCGGTCGGGATTTTCCTTTGCCAGCTTGTCGGCGTGTTCGCGTCGTGAACGGACACCAAGCCAGATGACGTTGGCGGGTGATTCTTCGAGAAAGGCACGTGCGGTGGCCTGGCCCAAACCGCCATTGGCTCCTGTAATCAATATGACCCGCAAGCTCATGGCCGGATGTTGCCGGGGGATCCGCCGGGGGACAAATGCGAAATGCCGGAATCGGCGCGGACAAACCGCGCGCCCATCGCCTGCTGGTTGGAGCCGACCAGGCTCACATTGACGGCGGTGAATCTTCCGCCGGCCACCCCATCGCATGCGGCGACACATTGCCAGGCGGCGGCGGCCATCAATCCTTCACCCAAAATGCGTTTCGGACTGAGGCGCCGGCCGGCCCAATCACGCCACGCGGCCAGTTCCGAAGCGTCCGCGCGCGGGCTGCTTCCGACACCGTCGCAAAGCAATTCCACATTTTCCGGGAGCGCCGGCATCCGGCCGGCGATTTTTTCGTTCTGTCCCGGTGCGCGCAATTGCTCGCGCATGGAACGGGCGGCCTGCGTCCGGGGGGTTCGCCGGGCGTAGGTATGCACGTCGGTGATGGCGGCCAATTCGACACCCATTGACCATTCTGGGTCACGGCACAAGCACAAGGCCCCGGCGCCGGCAGCAAGGACGGCCGGGCGTTCAAGATGCCAGAGTGCGTCCGCCAGAATCCAATTGGTTTCCTCCGCGCCGATGACGAGGCACGCGTCCACGCGATGCTCTTCCAGCCATTGAACACCAAGGGATACTCCCTGCAGAAAGGTGGCGGGATCGCCCACCAGGGAATTGGCCAAGAAAATATTCCCCAGAAACGCAGCGACATGGCTGGTCGGGGCGGCGTAAACCGTTTCCGGAAACAGGAGCGGACTGGCGGTCGCCGGATCCTTCAGCGTCTCTTCAAAAAAGCGGCAGGAATAATTCACGCAACCGGATTGAAGACAGACTATCAGTCCCAGACGAAACTTGAGGTCGCGGTTCGCGCGCAATCCGGCCGTGGCCT
Organism: uncultured Verrucomicrobiae bacterium; assembly: GCA_963786375.1. Classification (GTDB taxonomy): domain Bacteria; phylum Verrucomicrobiota; class Verrucomicrobiia; order Limisphaerales; family UBA11358; genus UBA11358. The sequence continues at coordinate 39,512 of CAWAYP010000004.1, read as the reverse complement.
CGAGCGCGGTCGCCACGGCGTAGTGTGTAATCGGACTCGTACGCCGCAAGCGGGGATGGGCAAGGAATTCGGGACGCACGGCGGGAGCCGGCACCAGACGCGCCGGAAGCGGTTTCTCCCAGCCAGGCCGTTCCAATGGTTGAGTGGGCAAGGGTTCGCATTTATCCAGCGCCTCGCGCATGGCGGCGACCTTCCAGCCGGCGGGCGATACCGCGCCCAATCCCGCAACGAAAATCCGGCTCATGCCCACCTCCTCAAAATCAACGTCGCATTGACGCCGCCGAAGCCGAACGAGTTGGACAGCGCGACGTTCACGCGCGCGTCCCGGGGCTTCTGCACAACGGGAAACTGGCAAGCGGGGTCGGGAGTTTCAAACGCCAGCTCGGGCGGTAGCCATTGTTCGCGCAGGGTCATCAGGCAAATCACGGCCTCGACTGCTCCCGCAGCCCCCAGCAGGTGCCCAATGCTGGCTTTTGTGGAACTGACGGGGAGAGTTTCGGCGCGGTGTCCGGCCCAGTGGCAAATGGCGAGGGCTTCCGAACTGTCATTGAGCACCGTGCCCGTGCCGTGGGCGTTGAGGTAATCAATATTTTCCGGTGTGACGCCCGCGATGGTGCAGGCCTGTTTCATGACCGCTTGTGTCGTGTCGCCGCGCGGGTGCGGCTGGGTGAGATGGTGCTGGTCAATGGCTGTGCCGTAACCGATGAGTTCTCCCAAAATCGGCGCACCGCGCAGGCGCGCGCTTTCAAGTGTTTCAAGGGCAACGACGGCCGCGCCTTCACCCAATGCCAAACCATCGCGCCGGGCGTCAAACGGACGGCAGATGGTGGTCGAGAGTGCTTGCAAAGCATCAAAGCCGGAAAACACAAGTTCAGTGAGCGCGTCGTAACCGCCGGCCAGCGCGCGCTCCGCTTGACCGTAACGAATCAGTTCCCAGGCATGACCGATGGCATTGCCACCGGAGGCGCAGGCGTTCGAAACAATCGTGATCGGCCCATTGGAACCGAGGGCGTCCAGCACCATTCGCGCCTGGACCTGGGGCTGGTAATGAACGGCTCGCGTGGATTGATGGCAATGGCGGTGCGGTGTTTGCACTGCCTGGCGAAAATAGGCCTCGCCGAATGACATGCCGCCCGCGGTTGTGCCCAAAACCAGCGGCAGGTACTCCGTGGGTTCCCAACCGGATTGCTGCCACGCCTCGCAGGCTGACAGCAGCAGCAGGGAGGCGGCGCGGTCAAGTCGTTTGATTTGTTTGATGCTCAGACGAGTTGTCGGCAGGGCCGCCGGCAAATCAACTTCCGCCGCACGCTTCGCCCGTTGACGGCTGACATCGAACAACGACACGGGACGGAACGCCGTGCGTCCCGTTCTGAAACCTTCCGCGTTGGGTTTCCAGCCCGAGCCCAAGGCGGTGATGATTCCCGCGCCGGTGATGACCACGCGGGGTGGCGCTTGGGACGGAGACGTGGTCGGGAAGAGCATGACAGTTGAATGACAGTGGGATTTGGTTATGCTAGGCTGGAGGCAAGTGATGCCACACCGCTCGCCGGTCGGGACTTGCGTTTATGGCATAACTGGCATCGTTCAATTTGATCCCAAAAATATAATCCCGCGCCATCATCAGGCAATGGAAAATCCACCTGCAATTTGCCCCGGGTGCATCTTGACCCTGTCCTTGATGCAGGTAGGGACATCGCGCCGCGATGTCCCCGCCCGCGGACCAGCGGGCGGAACGAACGCCAATCGTTGCGCGAACCATTGCGCCGCTGAACGCGGCGCGGACGGCGCAGCGCGCCGTCCCTACCAAGGACAGTATCAAGATGCACCCTTTGCCCCAGCAGTCGGAGTTTTGCCTCGATTCCCGCGGGCTTCCCGCTCAAGCTCCGCTGATGTTTGCAGCGAAGACATGCGCGGCGGTGATCCCCTGTTTCAACGAGGCAAGGACCATTGCTCCCTTGGTTGCGGCCGTGCGCCAATATATTCCTCTCGTGATGGTTGTGGACGACGATTCGACTGACGGGACGCCGGCCCTGGCCGGGGACGCCGGCGCGATGTTGGTTAGTCACCACCGGAATCTCGGCAAAGGTGCTTCGCTTAGAACCGGCTTGTCCCTGGCACTAAAGCAAGGCTTTGAATGGGCTTTGACCCTGGATGGCGACGGCCAGCACGCACCCGAGGATTTGCCGTCGCTGCTTCAGTGCGCCGGGCAAACCGGGGCCTCGTTGGTCATCGGAAGCCGTATGCATGATGCGCAGGCCATTCCCTGGCTGCGCCGACAGGTGAATTGGTGGATGAGCCGGAAACTATCACGGTTGGCCGGCAGATCCCTCCCGGATACGCAATGCGGTTTGCGGCTCATCCATCTGGCAACTTGGGCGGCGCTGCCGCTCAAGACAGAGCGCTTCGAGGTTGAATCGGAAACCTTGATGGCCTTTCTCGCGGCGGGGCAGCGGGTCGAGTTCGTTCCGATCCGAGTCATTCGCAGCGGTCGGCGGAGCCGCATTCGTCCGGTGGCCGACACGTTGCGCTGGTGGAAATGGTGGCGGAATTTCTGCCGACTCACAACCACTGGCGATCCGGCAGGTTCAGGCATCCGCACATCCCCGCCTGCCGGCGCGGTCCCGGTGAAAATGCTTCACTAAGAAAACATGGCGGACACTCCCGCCGGTTTACTTGGTGGGATTATAGACGTACTTGCCGCTGGTGTTGATGTAGCCGAATTTCCCGGCCGCTTTGACCAGCGCCAGGTCGCCAACAAAGGATTCAGCGGCGTCAAACTGCGGGTTGATCACAAATTTCCCGGCAGGGTCAATGAATCCCCAGTGCTTCCCCTGCCGGACCGGAGCCAGATTCTCTGCAAACGCGCCGGCTACATCAAACTGCGGATTGATGACGAATTTTCCGGCGGGGTCAATGTAACCCCAGTGTTTTCCCTGCCGGACCGGAGCCAGGCCTTTGACAAAACATCCGACGTCATCGAACTGCGAATTGATGGTCATTTTCCCGCTCTTGTCAACGAATCCCCATTTGCCGCCCGCTCTGATTCCCGCGAGCCCTTCGGAAAACGGTTGCGCCTTTTCAAATTGCGGATTGATGACAATGATCCCGGTTTTATCAACGAAACCCCAATGGCCACCCATCCTGACGGGTGCGAGCCCATCGGAAAAGGTTCCGGCATCTTCAAACTGCGGCTTGATGGCGAATTTGCCATCCGCATTGATGTAACCGAAGCGCCCGCCGTCGCCGATGTGATAGAAAGGCCTGGGGTCGTAGGGAGCGAAGGGGGTGGGGCCGCCGCCGCCGACCTTGACCGCTGCCAGCCCTTCGCTGAAAACATCAGCCTTGTCGAATTGCGGAATGACCTCGATTTTCCCCGAACTGTCCACGTAACCCCACCGGCCCATGCGCACCGGGGCCAAGCCGTCCGCAAAACCCTCCGCCCGGTCGAACTGCGGATTAATCACGGTTTCGCCGGATTTGTTCACAAACCCCCAGCGGCCGTTGACGACAACAGGATAAAGAATGGTGGCGGCCGTACAAACGGACGCCGTACTCAACGTTGCCAGAGTAAACAGGATGTAGAACCAGTTTTTTTTCATAATGTTTTATAGATCGTTTTTTAGCGCCGCACAGGCTTCAACCGCGCCGTCCCCCGTCCAGCCCGGCACAGGTGTCTGAGTCTATTTTCCGGCGACGACGAGTCAAGCGGCGATTCAAACGCGCGTCCCGCCACTCCGGGCTCGACCCGGTTGACAGGTTGGCCGATTGAATATAATGACTTGCATAAGCGACCCCAATGACGAATCTTTTTCCCGGAGAAGTCAAACAGTTTTTTTAACGAATGAGAAATTCAATTCGAACGGTCGGCATCATCGGCAGCGGCCCGGCGGGGGCGACACTCGCCTCGCTGCTCACGATGAAGGGCGTGGAGGTGACCCTTTTTGATGATGGCCGCCGGCCCGACTTGATTGTCGGCGAATCGCTGATTCCAGCGATTGTGCCCGTGCTGCGCAAATTGGGTGTGGAGGAACGTGCCGCGGCGATTTGCCAGCACAAGCCGGGCGTCAGTTTCACCCTGGGCCCGGATGAACAGGTTGACTTTACCTTTCAATCCCTCATTGGCTCTCCCATGCCGACTTATGCGTACAACGCGCCGCGCCCGGCCTTCGATAATTTGTTGGACGCGCGCGCCACCGAGCTGGGCGTGAAGCGTGCGCGCGTGCGGGCAAAGGTCGAGCGGGGGGACGGGAACGGATTGAGATTGACCGGGGAGACGCTCTCGCAAGCTCCATGGCTCCGCGGCCGGCAGCCGGATTTGCTCGTGGATTCCACCGGGCGCAACCGGCTCTTCGCGCGCACGCTCGAAATTCCCGCGGACATTGGACCGCGCAAGGACATGGCCTGCTTTGCCCACTATGACGGCTTCGCCGAACCCCAGCCGCGCGGACAGGTCATTATCGGACGGCTGGCCCAAGGCTGGTGCTGGCGCATCCCGTTGCGTGACCGCCTTTCCGTCGGGGTGGTGATGAACAAGGATGCCGCCGCGCAATTTGGCGCCACGCCCGAGGAACGGCTCGAAGGGGTCATCAACCACGACCCGCTGCTTGCCGCCGCCGGACGCAACCGCCGCCGTCTCACGGACGTTGTCACCTATACCAACTATCAACTCATCCCCAAGCGCGGCCACGGGCCGAACTGGGTGATGACGGGCGACGCCTTTGGTTTTGTGGACCCCATGCTTTCGCCGGGCATGTGGCTGGCGCTGCGTTCCGCGGAATTGCTGGTCGAGCGGCTGGACAATCTCCCGGCCTACTCGCGCGAAATGCGCAAGCTCATCAAAGCCTGGATGGGACTCATTGAGTATTTTTACGATGGCCGCATCTTTGCGATGTACAAGACCGGCATGTTTTTTGAGGGGAAGTTTCCCGGCAAGATCGCGGCGACGATGCATGATTTCTTCAACCGCCAGATCGCCTGCATGGCGGCGGGGGCCACCACCACCTCGCGGTTTGGCCATGGCATGTTGCAACTCATGTCGCGCCCCGCCGCCTGGAAAACCAATCCCGCCCCGCTGGCGATTCACTGAGGCTGAACGCCTGTGTCCATTTCAAACCGATTTGAACAAAAGCAGGGCCATCAAAGTGATGACGGCCTTCGGTTTCCCGTGATAAAAAGGCGCGTGGAACGCAATGGGGCCGCAAGTCCGGGAGAAATTATCAAGAACGGGCTTGCAACCAAAACGTCCCTTCGCTTAAAGAAAAGGCAGATGCTTTACGAACACTGGCAGAAGGTGATTCAGGACAGGGGTGATGAGGTGGCTTTGCGCGATCTGGCTTCCGGACGGTATTGGACGTTTGCGCAATTGGACCACGAATCAGAAACGCCCTTGCCGGGCAACCCGCCGATGGTTTTTCCACAGGGTCATTCGCCCGAATTTATTTTTACCGTGCTGCGGGCCTGGCGCCGGGGCGTGGTGGTGTGTCCCCTCGAAGCGCATCATCAACCGCTGGCGGTTTCTGCTCCGCCCGGGCCGTGCTGTCATCTCAAGACCACGCCGGCCACCACGGGTGTCCCGCGCGCCGTCGCTTTCACGGAGAAACAACTGGCAGCCGATGCCCTGAATATTGTGACCACAATGGGGCTGCGTCCGGATTGGCCCAACCTGGGCGTGATTTCCATGGCCTATTCCTACGGATTTTCGAATCTGGTGCTGCCGCTGTTGCTTCACGGCGTTCCGCTTTTCCTGGCGCCCGCGCCCTTGCCGGAAATTTTGCGGGGCGCGGCCAAGGCCCGCTGGGACCTGACCGTGGCTGGTGTCCCGGCGCTCTGGCACGCCTGGCAAAAGGCCGGCGTAATTCTGCGCAACGTGCGGCTGGCCATCTCGGCGGGTGCGCCGCTGCCGCTGCAACTGGAGCGCGCGGTCTTCGAGGAACACGGCCTCAAAATCCATAATTTTTATGGGTCCACCGAATGCGGCGGCATCGCCTACGACGCCACGGAAACGCCGCGCGAAGGCGAAACCTCCGTCGGCCCGCCGATGAAAAACGTAAAGGTGACGGTCAACCCGGACGGCGCGCTCGTGGTGCGGAGCCACGCGGTCGGCCAAACCTATTGGCCAACGCCGGAGGCCAAGCTGGGCCGGGGCAGATTTCAAACCTGTGATCTCGCCGAAATCAAAGACGGTGCGGTTTGCCTGCGGGGTCATACCGGCGACCACATCAACGTGGCCGGGCGGAAAGTATTTCCAGCCACCATCGAAGAGGCATTGCAGGAACACGAGGCCGTTGATGAGTGTCTGGTCTTTGGCGTGCCGAGCGGGAACGCCGATCGGATTGACCACATCGTGGCGTGCGTCACGGCGGATCGGCACGGCCTCAAGGAGGAGTTGAAACAATTTTTACTCCAAAAGCTGCCGAGCTGGCAGGTGCCGCGCGAGTGGTGGTTTGTGGATTCCCTCGGCATCAACGGCCACGGCAAGAAACTCGCGCGCGCACAATGGCGGAAGGATTTTCTCGAAACTCGCGCGAAACCCGGCGTCAAGGTTTAAACCCGATCCAGGTCTGGCTGCAAAACCTTCGAGCCGTGGCGGACTTTTCCACTGGTGGTCATGCTGATTTCAGCCACAAATTCAAGCGAGGTCGGCACCTTGTGACTTGAAAGCTGGCGGCGGCAGAAAGTAATAATTTCTTCACTCAAGGCCGGGGACCTCCCGTTGCGCAATTGTACTTCCGCAAAAATTGCCTCGCCAAATTGCGGATGCGGGCGCGCAAAAACCCGTGAACGCAGCACCGCCGGATGCTGGTCCAGCACGCCGGCAATTTCCTCCGGAAAAACCTTGTGCCCGGCCACGTGCATCACGGAGGAAGTCCGTCCGTCCAGCACCATCCATCCGCCGTTGTCGCGGTGCGCCAGATCGCCGGTCAGAAACCAGCCGTCATGCAATACTTCCTTCCGCGACCGCGGCGGGTTCAGGTAGCCGGAAAACATGCCGGGCCCGCGCAGGGCGAGCTGGCCGGTTTCGCCCTCGGGCAATGGCTTCATCATTTGGTCCACGATCATCGCTTCAAAGCCGGGAACCGGCCGGCCAATGGCTTCGGGATGTTCCGCTGCTTCATTGAGGTTCATGATGGGCAGGCCCACTTCAATGATCCCAAAACCCTGGGACACCGGGACGTGATACCGCGCATGAAAATCCCGCGCTATCTGCGGATCCAGACGGCTGGAAACGGACATCACCCGTTGCAACGATGGCGGCAAGGCCGTTCCCGATAATTCGCTGGTCAACATGCGGACGTGCATCGGCGTCACGTAAAGGAACGTGGCCTGATGCTTCGCCGCCGCGTCCAGAATGTTCTCGGCCAGGTAATCGGTGTTGACGATGACCGTGGCGCCAACTTCCAGGTAAAGAACGATGGAGACATAAAAGTGATACGCCATCGGCAGCACCCAGAGGATTTTGTCCTCGGAGGTCAGGCCCAGTCCGGAATTGGCGGCCTGGGTGCGTTCCAGCACATCGCGATGCGTCAGCACCACGCCCTTGGACTGGCCGGTGGTTCCCGAAGTGAACCGCACAAACGCGGCGTCCTTGATTCCCGGCGCGAGCGGTTGTAGCGGGCCGTCCAGCCGCGTGAAGCGCAGACCGTTGCCGCCCGGATTTTCCAGCGCAATGCTCTTGCCGTTCTGGGCCGGGCTGGAGCCGTCGTCAAGAATTACGCACAAGGGCGCGCGCGCCAGCATGTCCGACAATTCCGCCGGCTTCATCTGGTGATGGATGGGCATGATCACCGCACCGCAGCCCAGCGCCGCCAGCGCGCCGATGACAAACGCCCGTCCGTTGCGCGCCCGAACACCGACACCTTGTCCTTCGCGCACGTCCAGCCGGTCAAGCTGGATCCGCAGCGCCTCGACTTCGCGCCAGAGCGATTGGTAATCCAGCGCGCCAACGGCATCAATGATGGCGATGCGGTCGGGCCATTGCTTCGCGGAACGGGAAAGTGTTTCGAAAACGTTCATCGGCTCAAATTTATTTGCTTTTCAGTTTGGTCAATTCAGCCTGAGTCCGCCAGCCTTCATTGATGCATTGATCGCCGGATTGCCGTCACGGCGTCATTCAACGGACGACTGGCGGCTTGAAACGCAGCAGCGGTTCCCGCCGCCCATCCGGTCGCCAGCGCGGTGCCGATGACGCGGGCTGAAGTCATCGCTCCCGTGGTGGCGGAGAAACAACGCCCGGCCACCCATACGTTATCCAGCTCCACCGGGCGCAGACAGTCCAGAACAATATCGTAATAGTCGCGCTCGGCGAAGTAAGTCATTTCCGGTCTCGGACTGTTCGTCCAACGTTCCATCGGCCAGCAACCGCGGGCAATTCCCAACGGAGATTTCCGTATGCCCAACACGTCTTCGTCCGTCAACCGGGCGCGCCCCAGAATGCGGCGCCCCGAACGAACGCCAAGTTGCGGAGCAACGGAATCAAGATGCGCGCTCCGGCAGGCGGCGATGTTTTCGGTCAGGAACCGCCGGAGCGGTTCCAGCAACGCCCGGGCTTCGCGTTCCCAATCTGTGACTTGCTGCCAGAGGGCGCGGTCCGGGTTTGCGGGCAGCAGACTCAGTTTGAATGCGAGACGGCCATGAGCGCCGGTTCCGGGAACCAACGACAGCCGTTCACAGAGCGCCGGTAAGGTTCCGCGTTCAACGGCCCGGCGCAATGCGCGCCGCACTTCAAGCAGACCGCATTGGGCCAAACCCGGATCCACATTTTCCAAGACAAAAACCAGGGCGGGCGCCTGGTCAGCGCCGCCGTTTTCCGCGTTGGCGCCGGCCAGGGCGGCAGCAGTTGCCTCGCCGGTGCAATCCACGACTGTGTTTGGACGGAACAGCAATGGCTCGTTCCAGGCCAATGCGCGAATTTGGTTCAGGCGGGGTCCTTCGACCAGCGCTTCGGCCACCGTGGCGTGCAGCACCAGGGTGACATACCCGGATTCACTGACCATCGCGTCAGCGACACGGGCGAAGGCGGGTGGAGGATAAGGCAACACCCAGAGGCCATTATCCATCACCCGGATGGGTTTCGTGCCGGCGGCGCGCTGCAATTGCGAGGCGAACTCCTGCGCAAAGCCGCCGCCCGCCGGAGTGGCTTCCGCGCCCGCCGTGTCCCGCAGATAAAGTCCGCAGATGGTGCCGACTTGCGCGGTGGTCGCCAATCCGCCCAGAAATCCATATCGCTCCAACACCACCACCCGCGCGCCGGCGCGCCCGGCTGCGGTTGCCGCTGCCACGCCGGCCGCACCGCCGCCGATGACCAACACGTCGCAGGGAACGGTCGGGCTTTCGGTGCGGACGGCATGGCTCATGGTGTGCTCCGTCGCATGTGCTCGCCGTAGCCGCGGATGTATTTCCACTGGGGCCGCACGTTCAACAGGACCGATACTTTCTGTCCCCAGCGGACAACGGTCTTGCGCCAGTCTGCCGGCGATGTCCATTCCGCGCGCCGCCGGGTGATGCGGTCAAGGTTTCCCTCCGTGTCTTCAGCCAGCCCGGGCGAGAGGTAGTAGGCCGGCTCGAAAAGGTCCTGGTCCGGCTTCACCTGGCCTTCCCGCACCGCGATTTGGGCCATGGGCGTGCCTTCATAGACGCGGATGCCGATGGTGGCAAACACGGCGTTCGCTTCCGCGCAACTGTTCAAAAAGTTTTGTGTATCCTCGACGTCCGCCCAGGTTTCGCCGGGGCCGCCGAACAGCAGGTAGATCGCAATCGGCAAGCCGGCATCATGCGTCGCTTGCAGGGCAATCCGGGTTTCCGGCTGCCCGAACGGTTTGTTCAAGGCGGTCAGCATTTTGTCCGAGGCCACGTCCAATCCGAATTCCACTCCATCACAACCGCCGGCCTTCATCGCGCGCGCGAGTTCCGCGTCAAAACCGGTCGGGTTGCAGAAGGCCGACCATCGGACCGGCAATCGCCGCCGCTGGAGTTCCCGGCAGATCGCCAGCGCGTGGCTCCGCGGATCGTTGAAGACGCTGTCCACGAAAAAGAAATGCCGCATCTTCGAGCGGACGGCCACGGTTTCAATTTCTTCCACCACGGCCTCCGGCGGGCGGAGCCGGTAACGCCGGCCCTCCAACTGGGGATAAATGCAATAGGCGCATTTGAACGGACACCCACGTTTGGTTTGCACGCCGACAAATCCGCCGCGTCTCACGTACCGCGCATAACCGCACAAGTCGTGGGCGGGCGGCGGCAATTCGCCCAATCGCTCGATGGCTCTCGCGGGGAAAGCGTTGCCGGAGCCGTCACCTTTGCCGGGGGTGATAACGCCTTCAATTTCTTCCAGCGAACGTCCGGTTTCCAACCGCGTCAGCACTTCCGGGAACGCCCGTTCACCCTCGCCGATGACCCCGCAGTCCGGCTGCAACCGCTGCATCCAGCCTTGCGGAGACACCGAAAAACCGCTGCCGCCCAGAATCAACGGGCCTTCGAAATGTTGCCGCACCGTTTCCGCCAGTTCCCGCACCTCGTCGAAATAAGAACGCGGCGCAAAAGACCAGCAGTTGTCCAGATTGCGGATGCCGAAGGCCACGGCTCCAAATGCATCCGCTGCCAGCGCATTCCGCAGCGCGCGTTGCGGCGTCCGCACCGGCCCCAAATCTAAAAATTTCACCTCATGGCCGGCGGTCCGGGCGGCGGCGGCCACGCACAGCACTCCCAACGGCGCGACGGGATAAGGGGAACGCTCCCGATTGGTTGCCACCAGAAGCACCTTCATGACAATTCCTCTTCCAGTAATGCCTTGCGCACATCGCGTTCCAGCCCGTCCACTTCGGCCGGACTCAGGCAATCATCCACCCACGACAGCTCGGCGGAGAGCCGGTTGCCGAAACGTAAAAACAAGACGGTCAGGCCGGGCCACCGCCAGCACGGGATCAGATGGGTGGCATCCAAAATCCGGCCGCCGCACCATTCCGTCATGCCCGGGCAGATTTCGCCCGAATCCGAAAAGCTCAAGGACGCGATCTTGCCGCGGGTTGGCTTGCCCAGATGATGCGCGTAATATCGCAGCGGCAGCGGTTTGAACATTTCCAGCGCCGCCATGCAGCATTCCGGGAAGCGGTCGCGAATCTGGTCCATCATCTGCCGGCTCAGTTCGCCGACGATGTCGCTGATGCGTCCAGCGTGTCGTGGCTCGATGCGGTAGAAAAGGATGGAAAGATGATTGGAGAAGATGGGGCCTTTCGCGCCGTGCCGGCGGGTGTCATGGGGCACGGGAACCAAATAAGCCCCGTCCTGGTTGCCGCGCCGGATTGCGATGGCATGCAAGGCCCGGATCGAGGCCGCCAGATAAAAATGGCTGCGACGGAAACCGGCGGTGATCTGCTGGCTGCGCGCATCGATGCGGGCGGTTTCCAGTTCGTTGAAACACAAGAGGCGGTGATGGTTGCGGCAGGGGCCGGAACGGGCTCCCGGTGGCACCAGGCTGAAAAGCGGTTCCTTGCCGGATTCGTGCAGCCATTTCACCGAGCCGTGCGCCTGTTTGGCATTTGACCACCAACTGGTCTCTCTGCGGCGCATTTGCTTGGGATTGATAAAATCCTGAAGGGTGGGTGCTCCATTGGCCGTGCCATCCGCGTTCAGATGGCTCAATAAAAAATCCAACCCCCGCGCATCCAGAAGCGTGTGGTTCCAGGAAAGGTACAGATGATTGGTTCCATCTGCGTGGCGCACCAAGTCGAACGTCACGCCCGGCCCGCGTTCGGCGCGCAATTCGCGCTCCGCGACGACCTTGGGCAGCGACCAGGGCGTTTCCACGCTGCCATTTTGATCGTGATGTTCATAGAAAATGGCTTTGGGTTTGGCCGCCGTCCGCCAGACCGGAGGCAGCAGCGGCAGCAGGCGAACGAGGCGCGCGCGCGCCAGCCAGTCCATCATGGGTGATTCGGCCAAGCGCCGGCGCAGCCGGTCCGCATCGAAGCCCCGGTCCAGTTGGATGATGGCGCAACAAACATTGCCCGGCAGTCCGAACCGCCGCATCCGGTGGTCCTGGCCGTGCATGAAGTAATCTCCGGCAGCCAATCGAATCTGACGGGGCAGGTCAGGCATAGAAGATAGACGGTCGGCGCTTAGGTTGGCGAATGGCCATTACGCGCCAGCTCGGCGATGCATTTGGCGAGCGTGGCCATGGAGGTCAGATTGGCGCCCGTCAGGTGTGAATCCGGCACCCGGACGCCGATGACGCGCTCGCAAAAAAGCAGCAGTTCTACCAGCGCAAAGGAATCAATGCCGGCCTGGGTGAGCGGGCTGTTTTCGTCAAAATCCGTTCCTTCGGCGACAAAATTGGTCCGCGCGAACTGACAAAGTTGCGCGGCGATGGTCTTGGGGTCCTTCTCTGGAGTCATTGCTGGGTTTAATCTGGGACGAAATGGCGGTCGTTGGCGATCGCAACCACCGGGATTGCCGGCATAAAAGCCGAGGGATGTTCCAACCCGGTCTTTGCGCAAGCGACGAAGCAGTGAGTAGGGTCAATGCTCATTTTTATCAGTATGACCCGGAACCAAATGACGTCAAGCTTGGAAGCTTGAAAGCGGTTGCGGTATTATGTGCTTGCCCGGTGTCACGGCGTCGGAACATGCTTTGAGATATGGAAGCAGCGGCTCCGAATCAAATTGCCACCGCCAACCCCATGTCGTTGGCGAGATTTATACTAATCAAAACCACCATGTTGGTTCTGCTCACCGTAATCCTGGGATTGGCCCAGGCCTGGGCAGCCTCCCGGTGTTACAAGCCTGAACATGTCGCCGGATTTCACATGGGCCTGCTGCACGGGATGCTGATGCCCGCCGCCCTGCCGGGTATGCTGATGGGAAATGATCCTCCGATTTACGCCCCCAACAATTCCGGACGACCCTACAAAATCGGCTACATCTTGGGACTCAATACCTGTGGCACGGTGTTTTTTGGCGTCGCCTTTTGGCGTCCGCGCAGTTGGCGGCGGAGCAGAAACGCGGGATGCGGGTGACAAGCGTGGCCGGCCTCCGCCAACGCGAACGATGCGGCATCGTTCGCCTCAATATGGCCAGTCGCAAAAAATTTCGACCACGCTTAACCCGCCGCCGCCCCAATAGCAGCTTGGGGGAAAGCTGAATTTTCTCCGCTCCCGATCATAGATCAGTTTGACCGGATGGGCCGGAATGTTGGGATCGTATGCCTCGAATTCCATGGTTTGCTCCGACTCGGTCAGTCCGTACAGCACGATGCCGTGGTTGATGGTGATGCGCGGAAAACGGAACAGATGCACGAGGCTCAAGCCGCGTTTTGGCAGCGATTGTTTCAACTGCTGCGCCATCCGTTTCTGCTGCCAGCCATGGACCGGGAATACCATGCGCCAGTGGCTCCGCAGAAAATAGGATTGCCAGGGACCGCCCAGTTCCGCCTTGAGCAACGGTTCGTGCGCCCGGCTGAACGAACGCAATCCGTCGTAGCCGGGAACCACCACGCGTTCGGATTCCGCGCCCGCCCGGCGCGGATCGCGGGAGACGACCTCGCGGATGAGCCGCCGGTAACCTTCCGGTTCCGCTGGCGGCTGTTCCGGGACAAAACGGGCGTGATAAAAGAATTGCCGCGTCGAACGCACCATGACGAAGCAACGGTGATAATAAGTCGGCGGCGGGTCGGAACGGAAGGTCGTCATCACCCCGGTAGCCGGATCGAAATGGTATTGCCACACCAGTTCGTGCGGAAACGCGAAGGTGTCGCGTTCAAACTGGAAAGTGCGGACGGACTGCTCGGTCGGCGCCATCATATCTGTCAGGCAGCGCGGGCATTCTTCTCCGCCGGTTCGCCGGTTTTGGCCATGCCCGCCAACGTGAGTTCCGCGGACAGCACCTTGGTGTTTGCGATGTAGGCGGACACCCCGGCCTGAATCAAGGAACCCAATTGGCCGGTGATGACCGCCTCGATGCGCAGGGTGTCACCGGGTTTGGCCGTGCCGAGGATTTTAACGGCGCGGAGCGCGGACAATTTCATTCGTGGCCAGGTGGGATTGGCCGGGTCTTCCTGCGCCACCATGCCGGCCACCTGTGCGCCGGCCTCCACCAGCAGCACGCCGGGCAGAATCGGTTCGCCCGGCAGATGGCCGCGCAAATAAAACTCGTCGCCGCGCACGCGGTATTCGCCCACGCCTTCTTTGCCCGGCGTCAGGCTCACCATCCGGTCCACGAACCGGAATTCCGGCCCGTGCGGCAGCGATTTCATGGCCAGTTGCAGGATTTCAGGCGTGGCGCTCATCGTTTTAATGGTTCAACCACGGTGAAGTCCGGCGGCAGTTTGGCCTCGAACTGTGCCGGATCAATCGGCTGGTTCATCACCACGTTGGTGAAATCGTTCCGCAGGCTGGAGCCGTCGGCGAATTTCATCTCCGTGGTGGCGATGGTGAAATCGTTGGTGTGAAAACCGATCACAATTTCGCTGATGAACTTGCGGGCGGAATCGCTCCGGGGTCGAAGCGTCATTTGCAGCATCGAATTCGTTTCCGCCGCCGACAACAGACGGAAGTTTTTTTCCATGGTTGCCCGGTCGCGGGGCAGGGTGGCGTCCAGCAGCGCCAGCGCGTCCTGGATCGGGCCGGTCGGAACGGCGCCGAGCGGATATTTCTCCGCCTGCTTGAGCCGGGGATAAATGATGAGCAACTGGTCCGGCTGGCGCAGCACGATGGTCTGCACCGGCTGACCCAGTTCCCAGCGAAACTCGCCCGGCGTCACCCAGACTTTGCCGGTGGACACCAACGGCTGGTTCAACACCTTGAGCGTGCGCGTTTGAATGAAATCGGCCGACCAACTTTGAATGTTGGTCTGTGCCTCGAACCATTTGTTGAATTGCGCGTTGGCGCCGGTTTCCTGGGCAACGGTTGTTACCGCACTCAAAGCAACCAGGCTGCAACCAAGGAGACCCGCAATTTTCCTCTTAATCATAATCTTGTTCTTAATTCTAATCCCGACCTCGGATGGCGGGGAAAGCTTAAGATTACGATTAAGACTAGGAAATCGCCGGGCGCGGAGGAACGACGCTACCCGTCCTTCGGCCAGATGGGAGTAAATTGATACCATTGATCCATATCCTTGCGGATTTCCGGCTCAAATGCACGCAGGATTTGCTGCGTCAACTCCCGCCGCGCTTCGCGATTGCTCAAAGCCTTGCGGTCGTAGCCGAACTCCGGCAGTACTTTCACCGCGTAGCCGTTCGGCCGGCGAACAATCGTCACGCCAATCAACGCGCAGCCCGACGCCCGCGCCAGTTCCGCCGCCGCCAGCGACGCCTCAAACTTGTGACCAAAAAATTCTATCGGGACACCGCCCTTTTCCGGCGGACGGTCCAGCGAAATTGCCAGGTCCGCCCCGGCTTGAAGTCGTTTGATGACCTCCACAAAGGCGAAATCGTCCTGGCCGATGACCAGGGTCCCGACTCCATACCGTTTGCGCGCCGCGATGCGCAGTTCGGTCAAGCCATCGTCGGGTTCGGCCTGGGTGAGAATCGTCAGCCGGATGCCCAACTGTGTCAGCAGCAGGCCGCCATGCTCCCAATTGCCAAGGTGCAGCGTGATGAAAACCGTGCCGTGCCCGCGTTGGCGCGCGGTATGAATAATTTTCAGTTCCTCCAGATTGGTCAGCCAGTTCTGCACCGGCACACCGCCTTCGACGCGCCATAAATCCACCAGCTTCGCGGCAAAATTCCGATGCAGCCGGTGGGCGGCCTTTTCGGCAGCCGCCCGGTCGCCCGCAAAGACGGGCAGAAAGTTTCGCACCACCACTTCGCAACGCTGGCGTTGAAACCGCCAATAAAACCCGGCCAGAACCATCGCAAATTCTTTCACCAACCCGACCGGCAGGATTCGCACGATGACCAGGCCCAACCGCCACAAACCGGCGCGATAAAAGGCAAATGGGTTGAGGGTTGAAGGTTGAGGGTTGAGGGATTTCTTCCTGCTGCCTTCTGGCTGTGGACTGGGGACTGGGGACTGGGGGCTCAATAATTTCCACCACGTGGGAAGGAGAAAAACCGAGATCAGCATGTTGGCGCCGATGCCCACCGCGCATACCTTGCCCAGGCTGGCCATGCCCGGATTGCTGGAAAATCCCAGCGACCCGAACCCGGCCACGGCTGTGCCGCCGCACAACATCAGCGCCCGCCCGACCGAACGCCGGACCGCCACGAGATCGCCGCCGTGCCGGCGCAATGCCAGTTGGATAAACAAGGTGTAATCCACGCCCGTGCCGAGCATCAGCGGCAGCGCCATCAGATTCATCAGGTTCCAAGTCCAGCCGCTTAAGGCCATGATCGCCAGCAGGCACAGTCCGCTCAGGCACAACACCGCCACGCCGAGCAGGATTTCCGTTGCCCGGCGAAACGCGAACCAGAGCGAAAGCAACACCAGCACCACCATCGGCGTCACCACCTCCCACATTCTTGACTGCACACGCTTCAGCGTCGCGCCGCCCAGCAAATCCCAACTGGAAAGCAACGCGCCGTTTTTTGCCAGATGCGTGGACAAGCCGGTCAGCGCCGCCGATGCGACCCGATTGGTCGCGGGATAAACCAGGCCCATGACCAGCCATTCGTCCGGGCTCCGGGTTATGAACCGTTTCAACAGCCACTGGCTGAGCTGATTGGTTGGCCAGAAGACATTTGTCCCGGCGCCGGCGCGCGCCCAGGCTTTGACCAATTCCTCCGTCAACACCAGCGCGTTGCTGTTGAAACCTTCGGCCAGCGCGGCGTTCTGCAACAATGGACCTTTCGTTCCCAGAACCGTCGCCGTGGTCCGGTTGGCGGTCTGAAATTCAACGCGCGGCCACAGCGCGGTCGGCAGCAGATACTGGCCGATGACATGGTTTGAAACCGCGCCGTTCAACAATGCATCGGCTTTGGTGAGACGCTGATAAACTTCCGGTTCATCCTTTCCGGTAATGATGACCCAAAGCGGCTGTGGCGGCAGGCCCATTTCCGAAGTGATTTCGTCCAGCGTGGTCTGTGCCTCGCCGTGTTGCGGTTGCAGGGCGTTGCCGGTCCGGTCCAATCCGGGCTGGCGGAAGCACAAAACCGCGCACGCGCCGACAAAAATCAAACCCGTCAACAGCAGCGCGTTGAAACTCGCAGGCGAGCCGCCTGCGCTACGGGCCATTTCAACCATTACTGGTGGTTGTGGCGCGACGAAATAATTCCACCAACGGAACGGCGGTTGGTCCGGACGCGGTTTGCGGCGGTCGGGAAACAACGGCGGCAGATAAATCATCACCATTACCAGGGCGGACAAGCCGATGCCGATGGCCACCAGCGTGCCGAGTTGTCCCAGCCCGGGCAATCCGCCGAGGTTCAGCACCAGAAACGCGCTCATCGTGGTGATGGCCGCCCACAAAATGCTCGGCGCAATCGCGCGCCGGATTTCCGGCACCGTCATTTGCGGATGCGCCAGCGCTTCCTGATAATGGACCACGGCGTAATCCACCGCCAAACCCAGCAGCACGGCGGCAAAACCCAGCGCCACCACGCTGATGGTCCCCAGCACCAGCCCGCCCAGCGCGAGCGTCGCGCCCAAAATCAACATCAGCAACGCCAGCAGCCACAACATCGGACGCCAGCGCCGATGCGTCAGCCAGAAGAGCAGCGCAATGACGGTGGAAGTGATGCCCACCGAATGGCTCATGTCGTGCTGCATGCTCGTCGCGATTTCCTCCACAAACACCGGACGCCCGGTGTAACGGACCACGACGCCATTCGTCCCGGGAGCGCCGGCATCCTGCCGGTTGGTATTTGTGTTTAGCTGTGAGTCAACCACCGCATGAATCGCCTTCAACCAACTCTCACACGAACGGTAACTGCCCAGGTCCACGGCGGACTCCACATACAACAAGCGAAATTTCCCGTCCGGCGACGCGAACATCTGCTGGCTTTGGCCGCCGGAAAAACCGGCGAGGTTGGTCAGCGCCGGCATTGTCAATAAATCGAACGGATCAAACTCGTGCCGGGCCAGATCCATCGGCGACATGGAGGTGGCGAGCGCTTCCTTGGTCTGCTCCAGTGTGGACTTGAGCTGGCCGGGGGCGAGCCGGTTGGTCAGCGACCCAAACGATTCCGGTGGTTGATTGAACCAAAGCCAGCCGAGCAGTTCGCCCAGTTGTTCCGGATGTTCCAGCCACGGCGCCTGCCAGGTCACTTCCGAGACCAGATTGGTTTGCTGCCGCAAACGGTCCGCCAGTTCGCCCGCCAGCCGTTCCGCCTGGCAGGCATCCGGCGCGCGGAGAGTGATGATCAATTCGCGGGCATTGGCAAAATGCTCCTGGTAAAGTTTCAGTCCCTGGACCGTCGGTTCGTCCGGCGGCAACAGGTTAAGAATGTCCACGTCAAAGCGCAGCCGGCAGGCGCCGAAGCCGATGGCTGCGAGCAGCAGCGCCCACCACCAACGTTTCAGGAATGAACTCACGGCGAAAGAAAGCCTTCCAGGATTTCTCCCGTGCCGGTGTTTTCGAGCCGCCAGCTACCGGCCGGTTTACGCTCAAAATGCAGCGGCGAAAGAAGCGGTTTCCCGGCCAGGGCCGCGGGCAGGTAAAGCCAGGCAAACCGGGTCGGTGCCGGCCCATGCCCGGAGAAACCCATCTGCTGTTGCGGAAACCGGATGAGCCAGCGGTTGGAGGTGGTCTGCGCGAACACCATGGACAACGGCGTCTTGTCGAATTGAATCAGCGCACGGCCGCCCGCGTCGCTGGCCAGCACGAGGTCGCCGCCGAATTCCGGCAATCCGCGTTCAGGCCGCCAGAGCGCCTGGCCTTGTTGGATATGCCAGCCGGGGCCGGAAGCCGTGAACAGGCTTTGGGTTGTCGTCCGGCAGCCGCAAAAAAGCGTGAGCACAGCCAGTAAAACTGACCAGAGGAACAAGCGAGGCAAATGATTTTTTAACGTCACGCTCAAGCCATAGCAGCCGATGTGAGTCGGCTCCAGTTTGGGAACTCGCCAAGGAGCCATGAGCCGGTTGACACCGGCTGCTACGAAAAGAAGGTTTTTGGAAAAAGCCGTTATTGACCGCATGCAACCGGGCCATTGTTGCGGAAGCCCGAGGGTTGTCAACGTTTCAGCAAAAGCCTCCGGTCAATTCTCCTCGTGATATGACTTTTTTTGCTCGTGAAGTAAAAGCCTTTGTTGAGCCGCGAGCCGGATTCTCGATCAGCGTCAACCATGCTGGTTTAAGGTACGCGGCCAGCTTTGGGACAAGCCAGGGACAAGCCAGGGCAATCAAACACGTTTTCGATGTAACAGGTTGTGGAATAAGCGTCTATCCCAATCAATTAACCCATTATCGGCATAAATCGTGCTTTTACTGGTGAAGAATTGCGGGGAAGCAAACTTGATTTCAGGGCGGTTTCAGGTTTGTGCCTGAGACAAAATCATCAAACTGAACCAAAATCAAAAGCCGCAACTGCAACTATGAAGGATCAATGCCTGCATCCGCGTTTCGCCGGCCGGCAGCCCGCATTGATTTTGAATTTCGCTTTTAGGCCTCCCGCCTAGGCAGGGGAATTGGCCAGACTGATCAAGCGGGCGGTGCTCCTTTTGTTCCTGGCTTTGTGTGTTGTCCGTGGACATTGACGTGGTGTATGGACAAGGATGATTTGACCGCCCTGTTGGTTGACGCGCCCGCCGAGGAAGTGGATCAGATTCACCGCCTGTTGCATGAATGGAGCGTCGGGCCGGACAGCAGTTTTCCGGTGCAACTGGCGTTGCTGACCAAGGCGCAATGGCGCATCGCGGCCAATCTGCCGCGCCTGATGAATGATTCACGCAAATTGATCGAACTGCATCTGGGGGAATACTGTCGGCAGGGTCAAGCGATGGCGGATGATTTTGCCGACACAATGGATGGCCAGAACAAGGAGTTTAAGAAAACTGTCGAAATTCACATTCAGGCAACCCGGCAGGCGGCGGAACAAATCCAGGTGCAGCTTGCTGACGCGGAAGCAGTCGCAAAGCGAGTGAAGACTTTGATGGAAAGCGCGGTGTCTGAATGGGAGAGCATCAAGGCCAGCACGACGGCGCAATGCGAACGGTTGGAACAAGTTTCAAATGACTTGCAAGACCGGTTTGCTTGGCGGGTGATGCTGCGGTCGGTCGCTTGGTTTTTGCTCGCTCTCGGCTATGGAATTTGCATCGGCCATTATTGGATTCATTGAGCTTTGCTGATGGCGCAGTCGCGCTGACAATGACGCGCGCCAATCCAGATTCTATTGTATGTCGCCGGTCGTCGCGTCAAGGTAGTCAGTCCTCATAGTCGGACTGCTCCACCGTTGACCCGCCGCCCGGCTCCGGGAGTTTTGCGTTTAGGATTTGGCGCGTGGAGAATTGCTTGCGACAAGAATGGCCAGCCGCACCGGACGCCTTGAAAGTCATGTGCGCGAAAAACTTTTCAACGCCGGCAAAATTCGGCATCATGCCCGAAGTTTCCTAAATTAGTTCAGGATGGTTGCGAGCAGAACGGCAAGCAAACTTTTTGTATGACGAAACGAAAGACGACAGCCACAGGTTTCGCAAAAACCAGCGGACAGGATGGCAAACTGCCCGGCGCGCTTCCCGCTGGTTACACCACGCTCCTCGCCGACCTCAAGGCGCGGGTCCGCGCGGCGCAACTTCGCGCGGTGGTTTCCGTCAACCGCGAGTTGATTCTGCTTTATTGGGACATCGGTAGAATCATTGTCGAGGCGCAAAAGACCAAAGGCTACGGCAAGCAGGTGGTCGAGCGGCTGGCGGAAGACCTGCACGAAGCGTTCCCTAAAATGGATGGTTAGGCGCAATTGTTCAAGCATGGCTTTAATCAGCCACAATTTGGATGCCCCCACCGACCGGTTTAACACTGCGACTACGAAACCGACTTTCCACCGGACAAGTTGCCGGACAAGAGACCGGACAAGTCACAAAATCCCTATCAGGACAGGTTCACGGAGCGGACACCAAAACGGACACCAAACGGATTAAAAACGATACGTTCGGATAGAACCGTTTTTGCTTGAATACCCAATAAAATCAGGCATATTTGAGGTGCAACGGCGGGAAAATTAGGCCGGCAGCACCAACATCCTCAGTCCAAACCAGGTCATCAACACGGCGCCGGTGGCGGGCAACGTCACCCTCTATCGCAACCCGTTGTTGAGCGTCAAAGTCCGTCTCTCGGACTTGCTCACCAACGCCAGTGACGCCGATGGTGACACCCTCAACCTCACCGTCAGCCCGACGAGCGCGAACGGCGCGACGATCACCATGGGTAGCGGCTGGGTGTTCTACAATCCGCCCGCCGGATTCACGAACGCGGATTCGTTCACCTATACGGTTACAGACGGCTACGGCGGCAGCGCCACCGGCACCATCACTGTGGCAATCGAAGTGGACGACAACCCGAGCCAGAACCTGACCATCACCGACCTGGGCAACGGCTCGTTCCTGATCAACGGCAGCGGCATTCCGGGTTACACCTACCGTCTGCAATACTCCGATGTCAGCGGGCCGTTTGTCTGGCAGGACCTGCTCAGTGTGACGGCCGACGCCACCGGTAAATTCAGTTATACCGACCCGTCCGGCAGTCCGATGCGGTTCTACCGAACCGTTTATCCATAGTTAAACCGCGGGGTTTCGCCGAAAATCCGGCGGAACCCCGCGCCGATTTACTTCTGGGTTATTAATCAACAGGCAACGCGATGCAACAACTGATTAAAAGCGCGAGATTATTCGCAATGGGAACGGCTTTGGGTTTGTGGGTTTCGGCGGCGGTTGCGCAAATCAACTACAACTTCACGTTTCCCGTCAACGCGGCCGTGCCGGATGGCGATCCCAGCGGTCTGGCGCTGAATGACAACCTGACCGGCATGGAGGGCGCCATCAGCAGCCTGGCCGTGTCATTGAACATCAGCGGCGGTTTCAATGGCGACCTGTATGCCTATCTGGCGGGACCAAACGGCGGATTTGCCGTGCTGCTGAACCGTACCGGGGTGACCAGCGGAAATTCGTTCGGCTACGCTGACACGGGATTCGATGTGACGTTTACCACTTCGGCAACCAACAACATCCATTTCTATCAAAACCTTTCCTATGATCTCAACGGCAACGGCCAGTTGACGGGCGCCTGGCAGCCTGACGGGCGGGCGATTGACCCGCTGTCATCGCTGTCGCTGTTTGACACGACTTCACCGACCGCCTTGTTGGATTCGTTCGACGACACAAATCCGGATGGGACATGGACGTTGTTTGTGGCGGACTTGTCGAATGGAGGGGAAAGCGAGCTGGTGAATTGGGATTTGGATATAACCACCGTACCCAAGCCGGGCGTAACGGCACTGCTCGGCCTGGGCGGCGCGCTTCTATTGGGATGGTGCAAGCACCGCCTTAAAATTCGTTAGCCGAACTTAATTTCGGTTTGACGACCAAAAACGCGCCTTTGCCGACATGCTCAAGACCAAGCAGGAAAGCGGGCGCGCTCGAACGCGCCCGCGTCGAAAGCTGATCAAAGGCAGATGGATGAGAAACTTGGTTAAGTGAAATAACGCGTGTTCTGAATTTACTTTTCAACGGCATCTCAGGGAGTTGCCCAGCGTGGCAACTGGCGATACCGTCTATAGCGGAGTTGCAGGTATTGGTCTCAGGTAATTTCGAGCGTTTTGGTTGGCCAAAGATTGCGGCTCGTTTTTATGGGTGGTTTCTGCCTATTTATTTGTTAATTGTGAATTCCCAAACAACACTGTCATACCGAATTATTTCGAAAAAACGGGACGGCGAACCAGACGTTTCAAAACGTCCTTTAAAAAAAATCCCAGCCATGGCGCTTCTGGTCGAATCCTCCCGGGCATCAGGGCGGGCGTTGTTATGCGGAATTGCCAGATGCGCGCATCATTACGGCCCCTGGTCTTTTTACTGGGAACCGGGAGGTCTGGAAAAGGCCTGGCCCAAGCTTAAGGCGTTGGACGTGGACGGAATCATCCTTCGGGATGTGGACAAGCTGGAGGAAGTCCCGGCCTTGGGCATCCCCGCCGTGGTCATTGGACACAGCAAAACTGAAATTCCCAACATGGTCAACGTGGTGACGGATTCTTCCGCCATCGGCCAAATAGGCGCCGAACATCTGCTGCAATGCGGTTTCAAACATTTTGCCTATTGTGGTTACACGGGCGCTCCCTGGTCGGATTTGCGCCTGAAATTTTTTGGCCGGCGCATCCGCCAGGCCGGATTTCGCCTTCATGTTTACGCTGATTTGGTTCCCGCAGCCAACGCGTGGCACAAACAACTCCACAAAATGGCGGCGTGGTTGCTAACTCTGCCGAAGCCGGTTGGCCTGATGGCCTGCAATGATGATTGCGGCCGGCAAGTCATCGAAGCTGGCAAGCTGGCAAATTTGGCGGTGCCGGACGCCGTGGGGTCTTGGGGGCCGACAACGATGAGGTGGTCTGCGGACTCTCAGACCCGCCCATGTCGAGCGTGGCCATCAACTTTGAACGCGCCGGTTATGAGGCGGCGCTGGTGCTGTTCCGGTTGCTGCGCGGGGCCCGGCGGGTTCCCTCAAAAATTGCCGTGCCCGCAACCCACATCATCACCCGCCGTTCCACGGATTTTATGGCCGTATCGGATCCGCATGTGACCCGGGCGTTGCAATTCATTCGCGACCATGCCCGGGAAAACATGATGGTGATGGATGTGGCCTCCGCCGCGGCTTTGTCACGCCGCGCCCTGGAAATAAAATTCCGGCGGGAAATCGGATGTTCAATCCATGAACATATCCGGCGTGTGCGGACGGATCAAATTGTGCGGCTGCTGGTTGAGACGGAATTGCCGGTGGGGCAGATTGCGGAGTCTCTGGGATTCTCCGACATCCAGCATTTTTCGCGCTACTTCCGTGCTGACAAGCAAGTCAGCCCGCTGGCCTATCGGCGGACCTGCGGACGGCGCGCAGGTTAAAAGGTCCCATTTGGCTCAAATTCGCAAATTGGTGAATCATTTACGCAAAGTGGCGTTGTGTTTTTTTGTTCCCCTGATATAAAAGCAATTCACGACTCCGGTGGGGCTTGCGTTTTGTGAGTCAGCTTGTCAGCAGCCTCGCTCCATCGAAAATGTAAGACCGTCTTGATGATTGTTTTTGTTGCACGCCTGATCGGCACCCGAAATGGAAATGACTTATGCTTAAACTGAAACAACTCGAAGTCTGGTTTGTCACCGGCAGCCAGCATCTCTACGGCCCGGAAACCCTCAAGGCCGTCGCCGAAACATTCGCAGGAAATCGCCGGGGCGCTGAATATCGCGCCCGCGATTCCGGTCAAAGTCGTCTTCAAACCGGTGATGACCACGCCGGACGACATCACCGCGCTTTGCCAGGAGGCGAACAACGCGCCCGAATGCATCGGCCTCATCACCTGGTGCCACACGTTCTCGCCGTCAAAAATGTGGATCAACGGCCTCAAGCAGCTTCGCAAGCCGGTCGCGCATCTGCATACGCAGTACAATCGCGACATCCCGTGGGCCACGATTGACATGGATTTCATGAACATGAACCAGGCCGCCCACGGCGACCGCGAGCACGGTTTCATCTGGAGCCGGATGCGCCTCGAACCGGAAGGTCGTCGTCGGGTTCTGGCAGGAAAACTCCGTCGCAGGAAAAACTCGGCGCCTGGTGCCGCGCGGCGGCGGCCTGGCACGACTGGCAGGGCGCGAAATTCTGCCGCTTCGGCGACAACATGCGCGAAGTGGCCGTGACCGAAGGCGACAAGGTGGCCGCGCAGATCAAGTTCGGTTTCGCCGTCAACGGCTACGGCGTCGGCGACCTGGTCAAATCCGTCAACGCAGTTTCCGCGAAAGCCATTGATAAGCTCGGTCGAGGAATATCGAGGCCACCTACGAGGTGGCTGCCGGATTTACGCAAGGCGGCGCCCGGCACGATTCCGTGCGCGAGGCGGCCCGCATCGAACTCGGCCTGCGCGCGTTCCTGAAGGCCGGCAATTTCAAGGGCTTCACCACGACGTTCGAGGATTTGCACGGGCTGGCCCAGCTTGCCCGGCATCTCCGCCGCAGCGGCTCATGGCCGATGGCTACGGCTTCGGCGCCGAAGGCGATTGGAAGACCGCGGCGCTGTTGCGCGCGATGAAAGTCATGGCCAGCGGCCTGCCGGGCGGCACCTCGTTCATGGAGGATTACACCTATCATCTGCGATCCGAAGGGCAAGAAGGTGCTTGGCGCGCACATGCTGGAGATTTGCCCGAGCATCGCCGACGGCAAACCGTCGTTGCAGGTGCATCCGCTCGGCATCGGCGGCAAGGCCGACCCGGCGCGGCTGGTTTTCAACACGCCCGCCGGCCCGGCGTTGAACGCGTCGCTGATTGACCTCGGCAACCGCTTCCGTCTGCTCGTCAACGAAGTGGACGTCGTCAAGCCCGACCAGCCGATGCCCAAACTGCCCGTCGCCCAGGCGGTCTGGAAGTGCCGGCCGGATTTCGAGAACGGCCTGTGCCTGCGTGGATTTATGCCGGCGGCGCGCATCACACCGGCTTCAGCCAGGCCGTCACCGCCGAAATGCTCGAAGATTTCGCGGCCATCGCCGACCTGGAATTTTTGCTCATCGGCGAAAAGACCACCGTCTCCGAATTCAAAAAGGAACTTCGCTGGAACGAGGTTTATCACGCCCTGAACCGGGGCTGGGCGGTCTGAGAAACAGAGCGGAACCCAAACGCAGTCCATGAACGCGAAATACACCATCGGGCTGGATTATGGCACCAACTCGGTCCGCGCCCTGGTCGTTGACACGCCGACGGCCGCCAAGCCGGCACGGCGGTTTGGGATTATGAGCACGGCACGGCGGGCGTGATTCTATCGCGCGATCCGAATCTGGCGCGGCAGCATCCGGCCGATTACATCAAGGGTGCGGAGGTCACCATCAAGCAGGCGCTCGCCGATGCGAAGCAGAGCATCACGCGGCTTCCAGCCGGAACAAGTTGTGGGCATCGGCGTGGATACGACCGGCAGCACGCCGCTGCCGGTGGATGCAAAGAGGCCAGCCGCTTGCCTTCAACAAAAAATTCGCCAAAAACCCGGCGGCGATGGCATGGCTGTGGAAAGACCACACCGGCGTCGCCGAAGCGGCGGAAATCACCGACGCTCGCAGAAAATCCGCCCGCAGTATCTCGCCAAATGCGGCGGGATTTATTCCAGCGAATGGTTCTGGAGCAAGATTTTCCATTGCTTGCGGACCGCGCCGGAAGTTTTTGCGGCGGCGCATTCATGGATCGAACTGGCCGATTATGTTCCCGCCGCGCTCACCGGCACGGAACATCCAGAACCAATTTATCGCGGGCGTTTGCGCCGCCGGTCATAAGGCGATGTGGAACGCAAAATGGGGCGGCTATCCCGACGGGCAATTTCTGGCCCGGCTTAATCCGAAGCTCGGCAAACTTCGTGCGTCACCTGACACCGCGCATCCATTCAATTGACCGGGCGGTCGGCGGACTGACGGGCGCGTGGGCGAAGAAAACCGGTTTGCGGTTGGGAATTCCCGTCGCGGTCGGCGCGTTCGATGCGCACCTCGGCGCCGTTGGCTCCGGCGTCGCGCCGGGAACACTCGTTAAAATCATCGGCACCAGCACCTGCGACATTACCATCGCCTCAAACCGGAAGCAGCTCGCCGACCTTCCCGGACTCTGCGGCATCGTGGATGGCAGTGTTCTGCCGGGTTTTTTCGGGCTTGAAGCCGGCCAATCCGCGGTGGGAGATATTTTCAACTGGTGGGTGGACTACATCCAGCCCGGCGGAAAAAATCCACTGTCACACCGGGAACTCGACGCGGCCGCGCTGAAATTGAAGCCCGGCGAAAGCGGCCTGCTCGCGCTCGACTGGAACAACGGCAACCGCACCATCCTGGTGGACCAGCGTCTGACCGGTTTGCTGGTCGGCCAGACGCTTTACACGGGGCCGGCGGAAATTTACCGCGCGTTGGTGGAGGCAACGGCGTTCGGGGCGTTGACCATCATCAACCGGTTTGAAGAATACGGAGTGAAGATTGACCAGGTGATTAATTGCGGTGGCGTCGCGGAAAAAAGCCCGCTAACCATGCAAATTTATGCCGATGTGACGGGCCGTCCGATGAAAATCTCGCGTTCGGCCCAGACCTGCGCGCTGGGCTCGGCCATCGCCGCCGCCGTGGTGGCGGGCGTACACAGGAATTATGCCGCCGCGCAGAAGGCGATGACCGGCCTCAAGCCGCGCGTCTTCAGGCCCGATCCCAAGGCCCACACGATTTACAAGGAACTTTACGCGCTTTACAAGCTACTCCACGACGCCTTTGGCACGCGGGAATGGAACGGAAATCTGTACGGCGTCATGAAAAAACTGATCGAAATTCGCAACCGAACGAGGTTCAAATGAAAGAAGACATTGTATTTCCTGCCAGCCGCGTCTGTCCATGGCGGGCGGGGCTTATCGCAATCGCTGCCGTACTGATTGCCATTACTGCCACGGCGGAAGAAGCGACGACTAATTTGCTTGTCATCCATGCCGATCAGGGCGGGGACACCATCAGCCGGAACCTCTACGGCCAGTTTTCCGAGGACCTTGGCCATTGCATCTACGGCGGCATTTGGGTCGGCGTGGAAAGCCCGATC
The DNA here is from genome assembly GCA_963786375.1 of uncultured Verrucomicrobiae bacterium. Lineage (GTDB taxonomy): Bacteria > Verrucomicrobiota > Verrucomicrobiia > Limisphaerales > UBA11358 > UBA11358. The sequence goes on along the minus strand of CAWAYP010000004.1, from coordinate 11,859 downwards.
CCCAATACCCGCGGCATCCGCAACGATATCATCGCCGCGCTGAAAAAAATCGAGGTGCCGGTGCTCCGCTGGCCGGGCGGTTGTTATGCCGATGATTATCATTGGATGAACGGCATTGGACCGCGGAACCAGCGCCCCAAAACCGTCAACACGAGCTGGGGTGACGTGCTGGAAGACAATCAATTTGGCACGCACGAGTTTCTGGACTTCTGCCATCTGATCGGCGCCGAACCCTACATGGCCGGCAACATGGGCAGCGGCACGGTGCGCGAGATGGCGGACTGGATTGAATACATGACCTGCGCCGCCGATACGCCGATGGCCAACCTGCGCCGCGAAAACGGGCGCGAACAGCCCTGGAAAATCCCCTTTCTCGGCATCGGCAACGAAAGCTGGGGCTGTGGCGGCAACATGACACCGGAATATTGCGCGGACAATTTTCTGCGCTACAACACGTTCATAAAAGACTATGACGGCAACCAGATTTACCGCATCGCCTCCGGCGCGAGCGGCGAGGATTATCATTGGACGGATGTGCTGATGCGGCGCGTGGGCACGCGCATGAACGGCCTTTCGCTTCACTATTATACCATCCCCACCGGCAATTGGTCGCACAAAGGCTCCGCCACCGGCTTCAACGAAACCGGCTGGTTCGAAACACTGCGCCGCGCGCGGGAGATAAACACGCTGATCACCAAACACTCCGCCATCATGGACCAATACGACCCGCAGAAAAAAGTCAGCTTGATTGTGGACGAATGGGGCGCCTGGTATGATGTCCAGCCGGGGACCAACCCGCTGTTTCTTTACCAGCAAAACACGCTGCGTGACGCGCTGGTCGCCGGCCTGACGCTCAACATTTTGAACCAGCATTGCGACCGCGTGAAAATGGCCTGCATCGCGCAAATGGTGAACGTGCTCCAGGCGATGATTCTGACCGACAACGAAAAAATGATCGTCACTCCCACCTATTGGGTGTTTGCAATGTACACGGTTCACCATGACGCCAAACTGCTGCCGAGCGACCTGCGAAGCGCGGATTACGATTTCAACGGCGAAAAAATTCCCGCGGTCAGCGTCTCCGCCTCGCGTGACCGGGCGGGCAGGATCCACGTTTCGCTTTGCAATTTGAATCCGGACCGGCCCGCTCAAGTCACCTGCGATTTGCAGGGGGCGAAAGTGGTGGAAATTTCCGGACAAGTCCTGACCGCGCCGGAAATGAACGCGCACAACACCTTTGATCAGCCGGCGAACGTGCATCCGGCCGGGTTTAGCGACTGCAAACTGACGGGAAACGGATTTGTTGCCACGTTGCCGGCGAAATCGGTTGTGGTGCTTGAATTAAAGTAAACATTTTGCGCGAATTCCACATGCTCGAACAACTTAAAGCGGCTGTCTGCGAGGCCAACATGGAGTTGGCCAGGAAATGGCTGGTCATTCAGACCTGGGGCAACGCCAGCGGCATTGACCGCGAGCGCGGATTGATGGTCATCAAGCCTTCCGGCGTGTCTTATGACCGCATGAAGCCGGGACAGCTGGCGGTGGTTTCACTGAAAACCGGTAAGATGGTCGAGGGCAAACTCAAACCCAGTTCCGACACCCCCACTCATTTGGTGCTATACCGTGCGTTTCCCCAAATCGGCGGGATCGTCCACACGCACAGTCTTTATGCGACAGCGTGGGCGCAAGCGGGGCGGGGCATTCCAGCTTACGGCACGACGCAGGCGGATTACTGGCAGGGGGCCGTGCCCTGCACACGATTGCTCACGGCACAGGAAATCAAAACTGAATACGAGGCCAACACCGGCCGTGTCATCGTTGAGACTTTCAAAAAACTTGGTCCGTTACAACATCCGGCGGTGCTGGTGGCCAGCCACGGCCCGTTCACCTGGGGCGGGGACGTGGAGGACGCGGTGCATAACGCGGTGGTGCTGGAATTTGTCGCGCGGCTGGCGAGCGAAACGTTGCGCATCAACCCAAAGCTGAAACCGATTCAATCCGTGTTGCTCGACAAGCATTTTCTCCGGAAACACGGATCCAAGGCGTATTATGGGCAGAAACAATAAAACGAACAATGACATGAAAATTATTCAGTTTGCTTTACGAATGGTGATGGGAATTGGCATGGCCTGTTTGGCGGGTTGTTCCGCCATGCCCGGTGGCGCTTCCAAGTCAGCCAAACCTGAATCACACGGCAGCATTACCAAACAGGAATTCGGCCACATGCCGGATGGCCGGCCGGTGGAGATTTACACTTTGCGCAATGACCATGGTATGGAAGTGCGCATCCTCACCTATGGCGGCATCATCCAGTCGCTGAAAGTTCCGGGTCGAGACGGCCACATGGGTGACGTGGTGTTGGGATATGACAATTTGGAGGACTATCTGACCAACAGCCCCTATTTCGGGGCCTTGATCGGACGGTATGGCAACCGCATTGCCAAGGGCCGGTTCACCCTGGACGGCGTTGCCTACCAATTGCCGGTCAACAGCCCGCCCAATTCATTGCACGGTGGCACCCGGGGTTTCGACAAGCGGCTTTGGACGGTAAAGAAGGCGGAAGTGACTCCGAATGGACCGCGGTTGGAACTGGATTATTTGAGCAAAGATGGCGAGGAAGGCTACCCGGGAAACCTGAAGGTGAAGGCCACCTACACTTTGCTGGCGCGCGAGAACGTATTGCATCTGGTTTTTCACGCCACCACCGACAGGGACACCATCATCAACCTCACCGCGCATTCCTATTTCAACCTGACCGGGCACGGAACCATTGATCATGATCTGCTCACGATTCCGGCCGACGACTTCACGCCGGTGGACGACGCGCTCATCCCAACGGGCAGATTGGAATCGGTGGCCGGCACGCCGTTTGATTTCCGCACGCCCACCGCCGTTGGCTCGCGCATCAACGAGGACAACCGGCAGCTCAAATTCGCGCACGGCTACGACGACAACTGGGTGCTCAATCATCCGCCGGGAAAATTGGGGCTGGCCGCGCGGATCTTTGATCCGGCAAGTGGCCGGGGGCTGGAAGTGTTTTCCGACCAGCCGGGCGTACAGTTTTACACCGGCAACTTTCTCAACGGCACGATGACGGGCAAGGGCGGCTGGGTTTATCAATTCCGTGATGCGTTGACTCTGGAGCCGCAGTATTACCCGGATTCGCCGAATCATCCAAACTTTCCCGCCACCGAGCTGAAACCGGGACAGGTTTACCACAACACCATCATTTACAAATTCTCCGTGCAGCCCTAGCCCGTCAGATCATCATCCTCAAAAGCCGAGTTCAGCCTATGGACACCGTTACCAATACCATCGCAAACACCGCGGGCAATGCCGCCACCAACGCCGTCGCCGCCATCACGGCGGCCGCCGGCCAGGGATCGGTGTTTAATTCCCTGGACTGGTCCGTGGTCGCCGTTTTCATCGCCGCCATGCTGGCCATTGTGGTTTATTCGATGCGGAAGAAAAACGAGTCCGGCCAGGACTATTTTCTGACCGGTCGGGACAGCGGTTGGATCCAGATCGGTTCCTCGATCTTCTCCTCCAACATCGGTTCCGAACACCTCGTTGGTCTGGCCGGCGCGGGTTTCGCCACCGGCATGGCGATGGCCCATTGGGAAATGCAGGGCTGGCTCATCCTCGTGCTCGGCTGGGTTTTTGTGCCGCTTTACGACCGGATGAAGGTGTTCACGACGCCGGAGTACCTCGAATTGCGCTTCAGCCGCGGTTCGCGGAACATTATGAGCCTGCTCACCATGGCCAGCCTCGTCCTGACCAAGATGGCCGTCACGATTTACGCGGGCGACGTCGTGGTCCGCACCCTGCTGGGCATCAACCGCGTCAACATCTTTGGGTTCCATATGGATGTGTTCTGGGCGATTTCCCTGGCGCTGGTCTTCACGACCGGCCTTTACACGGTCCTCGGCGGTCTGCGGGTGATCATGTACACCTCCGTGCTTCAGGCGCCGGTGATGATTATTGGCTCGATGTGCATTTTGTATTCAGGACTGCACGTTCTGGGAAACGGCAGCCTCGTTGCCGGCTGGCACACGATGGTGGCGGCGGCCGGTCAGAACATTCACCTGATTCGCCCGCTTAATGATCCGGACTGGTCCTGGGCGGCCGTTCTGCCGGGCTCAATCATCATCGGTTTCTGGTATTGGTGCACCGACCAGTACATCGTCCAGCGCGTGCTCGCCGGCAAAAACCAGCAGGAATCCCGGCGCGGCACCATCCTCGCCGGTTTCTTCAAGCTGACGCCGGTCTTCATTTTCCTGGTGCCGGGCATGGTTGCCTACGCGCTGACCAAGGACCCCAACATCAGCTTCAAGACCAGCGGCGACGCCGCCTACACTTCGCTGGTGGCGCAAATCCTGCCGCACGGCCTGAGAGGCATGGTGGCTTGCACCATGATCGTCGCCCTCATGGCGTCGCTGGGGTCCAAGTTCAACGCCTCGGCCACGCTCTTCACCATGGATTTCTTTCGCGAATGGTATCCGAAGGCGTCCGGGCGCACCGAAGTGATTGTCGGGCGCATCGCCACGGCGGTGATTGTGGTCATGGGCATTTGTTGGGTGCTGGTGATCAAGAGCCTGCACTCCAATCTCTATACCTACCTGCAGAGCGTGCAGGGCTATCTGTCGCCGGCCATCGTGGTGCTGTTCGTGCTGGGCGTGTTCTGGAAGCGGGCCACCGCGGCCGGCGCGTTATGGGCCTTTGTGGTGGGAGTGGCCGCCGGCTTTGCGCGTCTGGCCGCCGACATCGTCATGCGCAATGACGACCAGTTTGTGCATGGCCTCAAACAGCAATTGTTCCAGCATCAAATCACGCCGGCCCAATACAATGCCGCCATCGCGCCCATCCACGCCAAGTTCGGCTTGATCTTCGACTTCTGGAACATCAACTGGCTTTACTACTGCCAGGCCTTGCTGCTCGTGACCGCCGGTTTGATGATCGTCATCAGCCTCATGACCAGGGTGCCGGAACCCAAGACCGTCAAATTCACTTGGTACGGCGCCACGCCGGAGGAGAAGGCCGCCACCCGCGCCAGTTGGAATGCCTGGGATGTCATCCTGAGCTTGATTGTTGTGGCCCTTTGCGTGTTGTTCTACATCAAGTTCTGGTAATCGAACCTTTTGTGAAGGCTGTGGTCCCTCAAAACACACATGGCCGAATTACGTGCTGTCGCAATACTGCACCGAACCGCAACCGTAGTATGCGTGCAATTTATGAATTAAATTTTGATTAGAGTATTTTCTATTTAGATAGACGCATTTGGCCATTGGTGCTATTCTCTTTTCATGAAAAGGGAACTATGCGGCCTTTGAGCCAGGACTTACGACAGCGGATCATCGCCGCGCGAGAGCGCGGGGAGGGCACCGGCGACGTTTGCCAGCGTTTTGGCGTCAGCCGCAAAAGCGTGGAGCGTTTTTGGAAGCAGCACCATCTAACGGGCCAGTGCCGACCCCAAAAGATCGGCGGTTACCGGCGCTCCCGCTTGGAAAAGCATGACCGAACGCTGCGCCGCTGGATTGCAGCCCAGGCCGATCTGACGCTCAACGAACTCCAAAAGCGGTGTCTGGAGCAGTTGCATGTTTCCATTGGCATCACCGCTTTGTGGCATCGGCTAGAGCAACTGGGCTTGAGCTATAAAAAAAACGACGCGCGCCGCCGAGCAAGATCGGCCGGACGTTAAAGCCGCTCGGAGACTTTGGCGCAGACAACAGCCCGACTGGGATGTTCGCCAACTGGTGTTTATCGATGAGACCGGCCTGAACACCAAGCTGGCCCGCGGTTACGGGCGCTGTCCGATTGGCCAACGTTGCCTCAGCACCATCCCGCACGGTCACTGGCAAAGCTCCACCTTCATTGCCGCTTTGCGCCAGGAAAGCGTTGAAGCCCCCTTTTTGGTCGAAGGCCCCGTCGATGCCGAGGTGTTCACGGTTTATCTTGAGCAGGTGCTTGGTCCGCAACTGCGTGCAGGCGACACGCTCATCCTCGACAACCTTTCCACTCACAAAATCCAAAAGATCGGCCCGTTGCTCTCGGCTCGCGGAGTTGGCATTCGCTACCTGCCGCCTTACAGCCCTGATCTCAATCCCATTGAACTAGCTTTCGCCAAACTCAAGGCACACCTGCGCCACGCAGCGGCGCGTACCTTGGGTGAGCTTCATTCAGCCTTGGCCACGGCCCTGGACTCCTTCTCAGCTCAACATTGCCGGGGCTTCTTTCGTCATGCCCGATATGCGTCTATCTAAATAGAAAATGCTCTAATGCCGCCGCCAGTTCGATTTGCATTGACCTTGGCCGGATTCCATAGAAGTTTTCCGCCTGCATTTGAATGTCTCCGATTTTACATGAACCGCCCGAACGGCTTGGGAAGGGGGCAAGAGATTTTTCATGCCTCCTTGTCAAATGGGTGCAGCTTGACACTGTCCTTGGTAGGGACGGCGCGCTGCGCTGTCCGCGCCGCGTTCAGCGGCGCAATTGTTCGGCAATTATTGGCGTTCGTTCCGCCCGCTCGTGCGCGGGCGGGGACATCGCAGCGCGATGTCCCTACCTGCCTCAAGGACAGTGTCAAGCTGCGCCCTCGTCAAATCGCCACCCTTATCGGCATGACTGATTCCTCCCTGACAATCTCGGGAAAAGGCGGGTCTCCCGGCGGCTCGCCCTGTTTGGCCGTCGTGGTCCCGGTGTATAATGAAGCGGCGACCGTGGCCGAAGTGATCAAGACGGTGCTGGCCCAGCCGTTGGTGCGGGAATTGATTGTCGTTGACGATGGTTCAACCGACGGCACATGGACATCGTTGCAGCCGCTGGCAAAGGCCGACGGACGTGTTAAACTTTTTCGTCACGAGACAAATCAGGGCAAAGGCGCGGCGTTGCGAACGGCCTTTGCCGAAGTCACCGCGCCGCTGGTTTTGGTGCAGGATGCCGACCTCGAATACGACCCGGCCGAGTATCCACTCCTGGTCAATCCCATCCTGACCGGAAAGGCCGATGTTGTCTTCGGCTCAAGATTCATGGGCTCCAGCGCGCATCGCGTGCTTTATTTCTGGCATTCGCTCGGCAACCGGTTTTTAACCACCTTTTCCAACATGGCCACCAACCTGAACCTCACTGACATGGAAGCCGGCTTGAAGGCATTCCGGCGCGAGGTGATTCAGAAAATCAAGATCCAGGAAAGCCGTTTCGGATTTGAGCCGGAGATCGTGGCCAAGGTCAGCCGGCTGAAGGTGAGGATTTACGAGGTGGCCATCTCCTACTATGGCCGGACCTACGCCGAAGGAAAAAAAATCGGCTGGCAGGACGGGGTCAGCGCCTTGCGTTGTATTATCAAATACAACTTTTTCCCGAACGCTTGAAGCTTTATCGCTCAAACCGCGCCGCTTGCCAGCGTGGATTGGAATTGGGAAACGGCGCGCGGCCCAGGACGGCGGACTGGGGCCCGACGACCGGAAGTGACAATGAACTCAATTCCGGGAAACGCTTCACATCGCGCACCAGAATCGCCGCCAGGTCATCATAATAAACCAGCGTCCAGCCGGGACGATGAGTCAGTACCGCCGTGCCGGCCAGTTTTGCCGGCAGCAGAGCAAGGTCGGCTTGATCCACGTCGAGGACTTTTTCGTCAAACGGTTCGCCATTGTAAAATTTCCAGTGCGCGGCAATCAATTCGCGCGAGTAACAGGTGTCGAGCCGGCCGTCAATGGAGGGCGGACAGCCGGGGAGACGAAAAATCACCATCTCGCCCCAATCGAAGAACGCCAGCATCCGCCCGCGCAATTGGTGTTCCTGCAAAAAATCCACCGCCTTCGTTGGATATTCAGAACGCGGGACCTCCATGGTCAGCGGGTGGTCCTTATGCAAGGTAAAGGTGGCGACGCCAATTCCAATGGCAATTACTGCGCTCAGATTGGTGGCGAACTTTTGGAAGCCGCGGTGGCGGCCAAGTGTTTCCAAGTGCTCAAAATGTTGCCGGAACCTGGCCAGGGCGCCGGCCAGATGCGGCGGCGCCAGCGCCAGCGCGACCAGGCAAAACAAGGGCGTATTCCTGATGGCGCGAAGCCCCAAAAGGGCAAAGGCCGCGCAGACGGCCAATTCCCACCAGGCGCGTGTTCGTGGTGTGAATGTCCAGCCAAAGACGGCCAAGGCCAGTACGATAAAAAACGCGGCATGATTCCAGCCCAGCGCCGGAGGATTCCATTCGGCGATTTGCGGCCGCAGCCAGAGGACGCTGCCGATCAGCCAGCGAAGCAGTCCCGGCCCCCAAGGATTGCAGAGCAGCGCGGCCCCCGCGGCGATGACGGTCAGCCATAAGTTCAAAACCGTCTTCCACTCCGGCTGGCCGTCAGGTCCGTTGGGAAAAATCCGTTTTTTTACGTTCCGGAATTTGTTCCATGCCAGTTGAACCGTCGTGGCTCCCGCCGCCAAACCCAGCAATCCATATCCCGCGAGGACGCCGCCGTGGGTGTTGGTCCAGACCAGAAACAAGAAGGGCAATGCCACCGCCCAAAACCGTTTTCCGGAATGAACCTGCTGCAACAGCATCAATTCCAGGGAAAGGAACAGGGCGGTAAAGATTTGCGGGCGGGCGGCGAAGCCGTAGGAAATCTCCACCACGGCCAGCGCGGCAAATCCCCACGCCACAAACCGGGCCGGCCACGCCAGATTTTGCGCCCCCAGGCGCAAGCACACGGCAAAGGCCGCCAGGCCGACGAGAACTTTCAGCAGCAAAATTCCCGGACCGCCCCATGCCGTATAGAACAGGGCCAGAATGATTTCGGCCAGCCACTCGTGATTGATCCAAGGCTGGCCGTTGGCGGTCCAGGAATAGATGTCCACTTTGGGAAGGGAGCGGCTGTGCAGCATGTGCTGGCCGAAAACGACGTGCCCCCATAAATCGGGGTCCACCGTGTTTTCAGAAAACTGAAACACGGCCAGCAACAGGACCGCCGCGCAAAACCAGAGTTTCAAATTTTTCATCAGAATGAGTTCACGCCTGCCAACGGATAACAGTTCGCCCTTGAATTCGCAGCATTGAATTTTTGCGGGATTGACATACCCGGCACACTTTTCTAGCTTCAACCGGCAAAGACACGACGCTTTGCCCCGAATGTATTTTCGGGGATTTTTATTGTCGGTAAACGGCTTTGGGACAACGACACGCCGTCCCTCCCAAGAAAATATGGCAAATACAATTCTGGTCGGCGCCCAATGGGGCGACGAAGGCAAAGGCAAAATCATTGACGTGCTGACGGAGAAGGCGGACATCGTCGTCCGCTACGCCGGCGGCAACAACGCCGGTCATACCGTCTTCATCGGGAAAAAGAAGTACGTCCTGCACCTCGTGCCGTCGGGCATTCTGCGCAAAGGCAAGCTGTGCGTCATCGGCAACGGCGTGGTCGTGGACCCCGTCAGCCTGGTCGAGGAAATCGACGGGCTGCGGAAACTCGGCGTCAAGGTCGGCGACAATCTGGTCGTGAGCGAGACCGCGCACCTGGTTTTTCCCTATCACCGCGAACTGGACGCGCAACGCGAAGTGCTCAAGGGCAAAAACAAAATCGGCACGACCAAACGCGGCATCGGCCCGGCTTACGGCGACAAGGCCGCGCGGGTTGGGCTGCGGATGATTGATCTGGTTCATCCCGGCCGGTTGGAGAAAAAACTGGGCCGGCGGATCGAGGAAAACAACGAGGTGCTGCGCGCGCTCGGCGCGAAACCGCTCTCCTTCAAAAAAGTTCTTGCCGAATATCGCGCCGCCGGCAAATTATCTGAAACCGTTCGTGGCCAACACGGTGGTGCTGTTGCACGAGGCAATGCGGCGCGGAGACGACATTCTGTTTGAAGGCGCGCAGGGGACGTTCCTCGACATTGACCACGGCACCTATCCGTTTGTCACCTCGTCGAACACGACGGCGGGCGGCGCCTGCACCGGTTCGGGCGTGCCGCCGCATCGCATGGACCGCGTGGTGGGCGTGATGAAGGCTTACACGACGCGCGTGGGCGAAGGGCCGTTGCCGACGGAGAACGCCGAGATCGCCGACATGCTGCACGCGATGGGCCGCGAATTTGGCGCGACCACCGGCCGGGCGCGCCGTTGCGGCTGGTTCGATTCCGTCGCCACCCGCCACGCCACGATGGTCAATGGCATTGATGAACTGGCCGTCACCAATCTCGATGGCCTTGACAGTCTGGAAACCATCAAGGTTTGCGTGGCTTATCGCCACGGCAAGGCGCGCTAGGACTTCGTGCCGAACGACGCCCAAACGCTGGCGGAATGCGAACCGGTCTATGTCGAATTTCAAGGCTGGCGCACGCCGACGGACAAGGCGCGTTCGTGGAAACAACTGCCCCCCAAAGCCCGCGCCTATCTGAAGGCCATCGCCGAGTTGAGCGGGGCGAAATTGTTCATCGCATCCGTCGGCCCGGCGCGGGAGCAGACGATTTTTGTTTAAATATGGAGGGTAGCCGTGTCGGCGACCCAAATTGGGGACGGCGACACGCCGTCCCTCCCAACGACTTCGCGGATTAACGCAGATTTTTTTTGTGGTTTTGAAGTCTGTGTCATCCGCGTAATCTGCGGATAAATGAGTGCCACGCCACATCTGAGCGCCGAAGCCAGGGCCTCGCTGCCGCAGCACGTCGCCATCATCATGGACGGCAACGGGCGCTGGGCGAAGCAGCGCGGCCTGCCGCGCGTTGAGGGGCACCGGCAGGGCGCGGAATCCGGCGCGCATCATCATCCGCACCGCCGGCGAACTGGGCATCAAGTATCTCACGCTCTACGCCTTTTCCGCCGAGAACTGGAACCGGCCCAAGGACGAGGTGGACGCGCTGATGAAATATCTCATCCACTATCTCAAGACCGAGACGCCGGAGTTGAACAAGAACAACGTGCGGCTGGAAGTCATCGGCCAGATCTACCGCCTGCCGGAAAACGTGCAGGAGCATCTGCAAGAAATCCATCGGCACCCTTTCCAAAAACAACGGCCTGACGCTCATCATGGCGTTGAGCTACGGCAGCCGCATTGAAATCGTGGACGCCGTCCGCCGCATCGCCGAGGAAGTGAAGCGCGGCAAGCTCGACCCGGCGGACATCACCGAGACAGGTCATCTCCGACCATCTCTGGACGCGGAACTTTCCCGACCCGGACCTGCTCATCCGCACCAGCGGCGAGATGCGCGTGAGCAATTTCCTGCTCTGGCAGATTTCCTACGCCGAACTGGTCATCACGCCGACGCTCTGGCCGGATTTCCGCAAGCCGCAATTTTTTGCGGCGCTGGAGGAATACGCCCGCCGGCACCGCCGGTTTGGCGGAGTTTGACATTGTCGGTTAAACGAAGTCAGGCTGCTGGGTGTCAAAGAAACACGAATTTATGCGCCGTTCCAAAATCAGTCATTGGACAACTCGGCTGGGTGTTTTGATTTGCGCCGTGAGTTTGCCGGTGCTGGCAGATTCTGCCGCGGTTCAGGCCAAACTGGCCGCGGCCAACACGGATTTTGCCTTTGATTTATTTCAGCAAATCGCCCACGAACAGCCGGACGCCAACATTTTCATTTCGCCGTTCAGTGTCTCGACGGTGTTGCAGATGCTTGGCAAGGGCGCGGCCGGCGCGACCAAACAGGAAATGGACCGCGTTTTGCACGCGGACGATTTGCCGTCAGACGCGTTGAAAGCCGCCTGCCAAAGCCTGAATCAATCCCTGAATTCGCAGACGAACGTGATTTTGGAACTGGCCAATGCCATTTGGTACCAACAGGGAATTCCGCTGAAGCCGGCTTTTGTCTCTGCGAACAAGAAGTTTTTTCAGGCGGAATTGGGCGCTGTGGATTTTGACAGCCGGCGATTGGTA
>CAWAYP010000003.1:0-447569 GCA_963786375.1 uncultured Verrucomicrobiae bacterium | reverse complement strand
TGCGGGCGACAGCACGCCGCGCGGTGCGGGCAATCTGGGCGATGACGCCTTCCTTTTGGTCTTCGGGCAGGTCTTTCACCAGCGTTTCGTAGGCGTTCTTGAGTGCAGGGTTGGCATTGATGCGTTTCATCATCCCCTCTCGCATCCGGTGCTGGCGATCCAGTTCACGCACTTCATTGAGAACAACCGTGCGTTCGAGCCGGTCGCGGGGCATGGCTTGAATGTAGTTCCAATACTTCGGGTTCTCTTTGATGTGGGCATCAATTTTCGCATCCACTTCCGGGTTGGTCCGAAAGTTGGGTTCGTCTGCTGGGGCGGCATTGCCGCTGGCGCTCGGTGGCGCGGATGTTTTTGGTTTTGTGCTCATAATGAGTTTGTATGGTTTATGTTTGTTTGGCATTTGCCGTGTTTGCTGAACGAGGCGGCAAACCCCGCTCGCAAAATGATTCACGGACTCAATGGGTCATCGGTCTCATTGGTCGTGGAAAGATTGGTGTGCCGGCGGATTGCACCTGGGCGGATTCAAGGGCGTCGAGGCGCTGTTTCATATCCTTCACCGTGGCGCGCAACACCGCCGTTTCCTGCAAATTGGTTTTGGTCTGCTGCAACGCGGCTTGAAATTGCGCCAGAGCCGCCGACAGGGTTCGGGCCTGCATCATGATTTCGGTGGTGGCGAAGCGTTGTGAATTGACCTCTGCCAGAATCGCATCGTTGACCGGGGCCGGGGCAAACGCCGCGTCGGGCGACGGCAACGCTGGGTGGTTGCCGTCAGCCGGGCCGGGATGAAAATCCCAGCGGGTATTTTCCTCGACGCGATAGACGACGTGCTGCTCGTGCATGATCAAATCGTCATTCGGATCGGCGTAGCGTCCGACGTGGTAGGCGTGAAGGACTTCGGGATAACGAATGCCGTCGGCGTTCGTCGTTGGCGGTTGCTGTGGCCGCAATGTCAACTTCGGTGCGGTGGAACACGCGGAGAGAAACAACAGTGGAATGAGATAATACGCTTTCATGGTTTTGATTTGGTTGGTTCGTCGTTTTCCTGGGTCACGGGAATGGCGGTGCCGCCGAGCGAGGCATCGGCGGAATCAATGGTTTGCAGGACGTAGAGATAAAACTGTTTTCCGCTCGGCACGCGGACGTAAAAACCATTCTTTTGAATCGAATCGAAGATTTGCTGCGCGTAGGTTTCCAGCACCGCCTGCGCGCCCGCAAAGGGCGCATTGTTGAGTGTGGGACTGTTGACGGGACCGAAGACGGTTTGTTGTTTCTCCGTCAACGCGCCCGCCGCACCGGACAGGAACGTGGCGGCAAACAGTTTGATGTCGGCCAGGTTGTCAGACTTGATGACCTCGCCGCGCAGTCCGGCGCTGCCGTCAGTGATGGCCCAACCGGTCTGGTTCGTGTCATTTTCAAACTCGCGGTCAAGGGCGATGGCCTTGATTTGCATTTCCATCCCGTTCTGCCAGACCAGCGTCCAACTATTGCCGCTGGCGATGCGTTCACGTTGATGGTCGGTTTGGGCCGTCCCATGAATCTCCGTGCCTGCCGGGATAACCAATTTGCCATCATAATAGATGTTCTCGGTGATGAGGCCGACGATGGGTGTTTGGATGGAAGCCGAGTCCACCGTGATAACCGTCTCACAGGGAATCAGCCGTCCGAACGGCGCAAACACCGCGCTCAACTTTTTGGCCGGCGGCATTCCCGCCGAACTGTCGGCAAACAAACTGATGGGCGAGAGCATTGGAGCTTGGTTCGCGGGAACCACTGGCAATGGAGAAGGTTTTGGAAAAGCAGACGGCGACGATGACGGCAACGTCGTTGGCTCCGGCTTGGGCGGCGGCGGATAATAAACCTGCATTGGCCGCGTGACGGACTGCACCACCTGGGGCCTGTCCGTGGCGTTGGTAACCAGAGTCGTGACGCTGACCGCATCTTCGGCAGATGGGTTGTGTTTGCGAACGACGCTGAAAATGATCAGTGCGGCGGCGAACAGCGCGATAAAGGCAACGAGCCTGCCGGTCTTGGTTTTGAAAAAATTGAGAAAATCGCGCGGTTTCATAGATGGCCTCTGGGTGAACGGATGGGTTTCACGCTGGGGGTATTGGTAACAGTGACGACGGGGGGCGGCGGTGTCGGTGATACTCGTGTGACCAAAACCGTGAAGGCATTTCGCAAGGACAATTCGTTGCGGCCACCGTCCGGCGTGCCGCTGACGGCGAAATAAACGATGCTCCGGCCTTTGGGCGGCACGGTGCCGTCAGCGTCACTGATGGATTGGGGATAGAGCCGGTTGCCGGCGCGCAGCGTGAAACTGTCCGGCTGATAAATCAGGGGCGCGTCAATCTTGTTGGTGATAGCGAGGCGAAAAACCAATGTGTCCTCAGCGTTGAATCGGAAGGCTTCCTCGATCTGGATTTCGTAGTCGTTGAAATCGCTGACGAGCGGCTTGCCGTCGTAGGTGGTGAAGTCCACGTTGGCGACACTTTCGGGCTGCTGGGCTTTGAGCAACGGAAACGCCTTGGCCTTGTCGAGCAGCGCCAGCAGTTTTAGCGGGCTGACTTCGGGCGCATGGCCGACGCCTTCCTCCTCCGGCGTCGGCGGCGCTGCCAGGTTGAGAGAAAGCACCGGTTGGGCGCTTTCGGTCAGTTCAAAAACGTAGGTATGGTCGTTCCAGCGGATGTTGAGATTGGCGGACGCCATAGGGAACAGGGCGCGCACGGAAAGAAACGCCGAGCCTTTGGTGTGGGCCAGTTGAAACAGGCCCGGCGTTTTTCCATCCACCGTGATGCCCGCGCCGTCTATGGCGGTGATGGCTCCGGGGAAACTGATGGGGGTTGGTGCGGTGCAGGTTCAGAAGGTGCCGACGCCGACGGCGCTGTTGGAATCGAGGCCAAAGATTTTGAAGAAGGCGAAAATGACCGCCGGAGCAGCCGCGATGATCGCGCCGCCGATGATGGACATCTTACCCTGGTCCACGTCGCCACGCCGGATGGCGAAGCCGCCGTAGATGACGCACGAAATGCCGAGCACGAAACCGAACATCATGATTACGGCGAGACTGTTGCTGATGCCGGTTTTGAGGTCGGTGGAACTGAACGTGGTGGACTGCGCCCAAGCCGGGATGGTGTTAAGGGCGAGGACGGCGGCGGCCACGAGGAGCGATGGCAGCCGTGAACGGTTTTTCGGTTGGATGTGTTTGATGATCTTCATACGCGTTGTTTTATTTTTATGTTTCGGTCAGCGATTCATTCGCTGCATTACGCGCCCACTCTGACAGAAGGAAAAATTCATCGGTGTAGGTGCGACACAAGGTGCGGGGGCAGTCCGAATAAAGTTCAGGGATGAATAAAACAATAGACACGAACAAACTTAACAAGCTCCAGAAACTGAACACGCTGCTGCCACACGAAATCCGCGGCCAGTCCCAAGTGCTGCCGCGCATCGTCTCGGCGGTGCAACGCGGCGAATTCGGCCTGACGAAACCGGGTCGTCCGCGCGGAAGTTTTCTGCTGCTTGGCCCAACGGGCGTCGGCAAAACGGAAACGGTGATCGTGACCACAAATCAAATTTTCGGGCCGGGACAATTATTCCGCTTCGATATGTCGGAGTTTCAGAATCAAGAATCGCTCGGCCTGCTGCTCGGCGCGCGGCTTGGCGAAGTTGGTTATTTGGGCGGAGTGCGCGAGCGCGCGGCGGAAGGCTCGCTCCTGTTTGACGAAGCGGAAAAAGCGCATCCGCGTGTGCTGGACATCCTGCTGCAACTGCTGGACGCGGCGCGGATCACGGTGGCGACCGGCCAGACGCTGGACTTCAGCAACTACTACATCTGGCTCACGTCAAACATCGGCTCGGCGGAATTGATGAGCCTGCAACATTCCAATGACGCAACACTGGAACGCCACGTCCTGACACGGGCACAACAATCCCTGCGCCCGGAAATTTTCGCGCGTGTGAATGAAAAACTCGTGTTCCGTCGTTTGGGTTACGAACACCAGTTGGAAATTGCGGAGAAATTCATTGCGCGTGAAATCGAATTCTTACGGGAGCGGGGACACAAGCTGGAACTGGACAAAACGGTTTTGCCGTTTCTCGTGCGCAAAGGCTTTCATCCGAAGCTGGGCGCGCGTCCGATGCGCGACGCGGTGGAGAAGCTGGTCGGCGATGCCGTGTCGGAATGCCTGTTGCAAGAGCGGCAAACCAGTGGTTCATTAACCTTTGACGAACTGCGCGACTGCCTGATTGTGCTGTGAATCAGGCCAGCAAGAGATACAGGTGCGTTTCGCCGATGTCCTTGTCCGGCTGGAATGCGCCAAGTTTGCGTTTCGACAATTGCGCACAAATTTTGCGGATGGCTTTCCGTTTCGGCGCAATTATTGGGAGCTTAACCAACAGACAATCGGCGAACTGGTCGCCGGTTTTGCTGGCGTAAATGTCGGGCGCGATCACCTCGGTCGCGCCTGCATTGTAAAGCGCCTCAACAAATTTCAGTGCATCGCTCTCGCGCTTGAATCGTCCGAGCGCGCGCGCGGCCTTGCCGCCGCTTTCCAGCCATTTCCGCACTTCGGCGCGATTTATCTGCGCCAGAAGTGAACGGACAAAAACTTCATGGATGTGCTTTTCCGTGGCGACCGTGTTCGGCAAAGGTTTCCCGGCTTTGCCGGTCCACTTGGGCAGTGATGTGTCTTTTGCGCGTGCAGCAAGGTATTCCTCGGCGGTGACGGGACGCCCATTCAGATAGATTTCCTCGGACATCAACTTCCCGTCATTCAACCACAAGCGATAACGCCCGGAAAAATCACCGCGCACGGTGGAAAATTCCAACTGCAACCGGCCATTCTCGTGCCAGGTGCGCTGCACGCCTGTTCCCTGAACCATGCGATATTCGCCCAGCAACCGTCCGCTTTCACTCCACTGGCGGCAGACGCCGTGCAGCAAGCCATTTAGATAGCGTTCTTCGTTGGCCAGAACACCGTTCTTGTGCCAGACGCGGACAACGCCATGCCTGCGACCGTTTCGCAAAGGCACTATCTCACGCAGTCGGCCATTCCGATGAAACGCTTTTTCAACAGTTTTTTTCACTAACCGTGCAATGTTTCTTTCAGCAATAAACCCATTTAACCAAAAATGGCGAAGAAATAACAGCGCAGAATTGTGGCATTCCAGTTAAATCCCCTTTCGAGCAGACAGACTTCCCGCGATGAAAACCTAGAGGCAAAACTCCCCCGGCGGCGGCGGGCGGGTCAAAGGAGGAACGGAAGCGCGAGCGTTTAAGCGAGCGACCCGTAGTATCCTTGACGCGACCGACGACTCCACACAATCAAAGGGGGTTTCATCGTGCTGTCCCGGCGACAAGCCGAATGGCTCGCCAAGTTTACAATCAGTGATTGGAAAATCTGAAATTGGCCAATCACTGATTGGCGAATTCAGCACCTTGCCCGCGTATGCGGATTTTCTGGCTTCGGTCTGTGGTCGGCGAGCGGGGAAAGTGGAGTGGAGAGCGGAGAGAAGCGCCTAGCGGAACGCAGCCGGAGCGCAACGTCCCGCCGCCGAGCCGCAGACGGAAGCCCGCCCGCTGTTGCGGCAATCTGCAAATGCTCGCTCGTGACGAGCGCGATTTTTGCGGAGCGGAACAGAGGGAAACAGGGGCGACCATCAAGCCTGTGGAGTGAAGCAAAATCGCGTTGGTCACGGCGCAACCGGTAATTTGCGCGGAGCTCCTACTGTCGATAGACGCAATGAAAACCTTCGCCTGTTCTCAAACGGTTCGACATGCGTTTAGATTTTCAAGACCGAATGACTCCGATTCATGGGGCGCGAAAACCGCATCATCCAGCCCGGACTGTTCGGGGCGGCAAGTCAGACGCACTGGATCTCACACCAACCGTGAACTTTCAACTTTTGAATCACATCTTCGTCCAAACTGCCGTCGGCTTTCGCGAAGGTGCTCCTCTTCATAGCCAAGCATAGAAGGTGGGTCGGGCGAGTCATCGCTACGTAGTGAAGCTTAAGGCGGGATTGTTGTTGCACACCGACACCGAGGCCGCCGGATTTCTCACCATGCAACCAAGGCGACAGCAGTTGAAGATTGTGTCGCCCTTTTCTGTCCTGCCAAAATGTCTCCAGCACCAAAGTGGCGGTGTGGGTTTTGCCTTTGACGGAGTGAATTGAGCCAACTTGGATCGCCACTTTCCTGCCATCTTTGTGGAACCGATAGATGTTGTCTCGGACTATTGGGACGACTTCAGACAAAACCGGAACATCTGGCTCAAGTGGCCATGCAAGGAAAGCCTCAGTGTCAGGATTTGCGAGAGAGCCTTTTCCCGCACTCTCAGCAATCATTCTTACGATTCCGCGCCGACGATTATCCCACGTTTCCTTCGTGGGCGATTCTCTCCTTACAGCGTATCTATCCAGCACCTCGCCATAACGCCTCCGAGCTTCCACACACCCTTCCAACAGTTGCAGGACGTAACGGTGACAATGTTTACGCTGACGGAGAATTATTCCGCCATCGGACATACTAACCAGACGCAAGATGCCTTCGGCTATCATCTCAGTCGCCACAAATACCTCTCTGGCACTCTCTGTTTTTGCAATGCCAGTTAAGACGTATTTCACGAAGGTTTGTGGCTTGGGGTCTCGGCTCGCTAATTCTGGATCATATTCCGGCCAGTATCGTCCGATGTGGCGCGGGCAATGGTTGTCACCTTTGTCTTTGTGAACCTGACCTACTGCTGTAGCAGTGAAGGTCTTTTCTGACAATTCCTCATCGGAAAACGTTTCGAGGAGCAATTGCCCGTAAGCGTCCAAAACATTGGTGACGTTGGCCTCGTCGAAAAGGAAAATCGTATGTCGCCCCTCTGTTGCGCCAGACGCGAGTTGTTTCCTCGCAGGACCACATCCAGTCAAACCACAGGGGTCGAGACCGAGCGGATCAGCGAGGGTCGCTATCGTCGGCCCGAAGCGATGGCTGTTGGGGAGGTCCTTCTTGACCGCTTGCTCTGGGAACACATCTGTCACTGCTCCGCTGTCCCCCATGAAATTATAGATCGCTTGATTCGCATCACCAAATCGTTGACGAACAATTTCTTTTGCGCCATCCATGAATATGCGATGCAGGATTGCAGATTGATCCTCGCCATTGTCCTGCGCCTCATCAATGAACAAGAAGGGAAAGCGATTGCGGATTGTTCCGATCAGCCAGGGAAAAGCGTTCGTCAATTCACGTGCCCAAACGAACATGTCGTCGTAGCAGTGGTAGCCTTCACGTGCAGTCTCCTGACAGGCTTGTTTCACGTTTTTGTAGGTATCGGTGTTTGCACCACATGGAAACTGCCCGTTCTTCTTCGCCAAACTGTAGTTTGCGTCGAGGATGCGTATGTTTGATTCGTCAACACTCTTGTTTTGGAGAAAGAGCCGTGATTTTGGAGTAAGTTTATTCCACCGGCGACGCTCACTAACGTCCGTATCAATCATCTTGATAGGGTAGCCGTGCGATCTTAGCCACGGAATAGCGAGGAACTCGTTCACGAAGCGGTGAATTGTTCCAACAAAATGGGGATACGAGAGCAAAACGCGTCCCGCAGACGTATTGCCTAGTTTCGATTCGATCTCGTTTCGTGCTGCGTTCGTGTGCGAGAGGACGCAGATGCCGCGAGTTCGATAGCGCCATTTCTCCGCCAAAATTGCCAGTTTGGCCACCAAGAGGGTTGTTTTGCCGCTGCCGGGGCAAGCGGCGATGTCCATTTGTTGCACGGACTTGAGCACCTCTTGGCGTGGGTCATGATTGTCTTCCCCATGAAAGGCACTTTCCTGCAAACCGAGCAAACGCGAGGCTCTACGGATTTCCGCATCCGTGATTTCGGGAAGTGTGCAGTGAAACCGATTATTCATTTTCAGCTACTTCGTCACCAGGCCTGGCTCCGTCAAAAACCTCAGCGTTTGTCACGAAGTCGATAGCTCCAGTTAAATACTTGGGAAGTTGCGTCCGCAAATTATCGGCCGTGAGCTTTCCTTTCCTGTGTTTCCGCTGCAATCGTTCTGCCAAGTATTGCGCGGCGATGGATTTGGAGGCTTTTGTCCCTCTTGTAAACTGAGCGTAAACCTTCGCAGCTAGAACTTCTTGGTAGGTGGAACCGTTCGCGCCATTTTGGGCAGCAGCCCTCTTGGATTCCTCGGTAAGGATTTTGTAGTTTTGCTGCGCTTCCCGTGTTGCTTTAACGACTTGCTTTAGTGATGCTCTTTCGAGAGTATCCTCTTTCTTTGCCAACTCCGCTGCAACGTATAGGTCTTCGGCAAGGCCGCAATAAGCGAGATCATATTCCAACGTCCACTCATCTGAGACGAATGTCTCGACGTTTTGACCGGAGGCTTTTTTCAATAATTTGGCTCTGTGTTCCGCGAGGTTCACATTACTTTTCTTGGGAAGTTCTTTCCCTGTAATTTCGCCAGCACAGTCAGGCATGACGTCCATGTCGGTTACGCAGGCAACTGGGATAGCAAGTTGCAGGTTCTTCTCTTCCGGATTCACACCTTTGCGTTGAAAGATTCGAGCATACCGATGCAAACCCGTGCTGCCGACGTTGACGACAGACACGCCATGTTTGGTAAAATCGCGACCAAGAATCTCAGCCAACGTCGGCAGTAGGATATTCTCGGCGTCACCCTCGACGATTATCACTCCGCGTGCGAAGAACAGATTAGCCTTGGTGACATCAAGAAATCGTTTCAGAAAGCGATAGTCGGTAGGACGAAGCTCAGTGTGCCCCTGAGCGAGTGAAAAACCACGTCGGTTGCTGATTATGACGATGTTGTCCAATTCGATAGCCGAGGCGAGGTTCGGGCTGTGAGTGGTAACGATGATCTGGATTCCCTCATTCTTGGCGTGCTCCTGCAAGGATGTCATCACTCGCAATTGTCGTTGCGGATGGAGGTGGGCCTCCGGTTCTTCGATCAGCAACAGTTTGTTCCCCTCATCTTCTTGAGAGAGGAGAAGGAGTTCACATGCCATGAACAGTAGGTTGTCAGAACCCAAGCCGAGTTTGCCGTCGCCGTAAATATTAAGATCGAGCTTCTCCAATAACTGCCGCAGGCGGGATTCGTCGGAAGCTGTTGCACCACTGACTTTGATATTGCTCTTCAGTTTGTTCCCAAAGAGAGAAAGGTCCTCAAGACTTTTGTCGATCTTCTTGCGCGTATCCACGATTCCTTGCTGCCTCTCGAGAAGCGCGTTGGCGAAGTCGCCAATTCCGAGCACGTTGAGTTTTTCGGGATCAACATCAACGTTAGGATCGTATCCAACCCCGGCAGTCTTAATCTGACTGGTGTGGTGAAGAACTTGGGCGAGCCGAGATCCACGCCCGGATGACAACGCCTCTTCGGCGTCACGGAGTGGACGCAGATAGGTAGCACGTAACAACGCTCGCGCTTCTTGGGCAAAGGTTGGTCCCTCTCCATTTTTGCCAGAGCTGAGGTCGATCCGCCGGAAAGGTTGTCCTTTTCGCTTTTCTCCAGTGTCTTTGGCCGTCCAATTGATGTATAGAACCGGATCGTCCTCGGGTTTCTCGCCGTAAGTCAAATACTCCACGAAAGCCCGTTTGTCCCCTGTCTCCAATCCTTCAAACTTGCACACGATTTTGATTTCCTTGAATTCAGAGGGCTTTTCACTTGGACGAAAGTCACTTTCGTCCAAACGATACCATTCTTGATCTGTTGTTCCCAGCGCAAACCGTAGCGCATCGATCACAGCGCTCTTGCCTGCTTCGTTCTCACCCACCAAAGCAATCAGGCCACGGTTCAAGGAAAGGTCAAACCGATTGTCTCCTTCGCCGAAGCAGCGAAAATTCTCAATGATGATCTTGGAGATATACATTTGCAGGCCCAACTTATTTCGGCGGCCAAAGCAGTTCCGTGGGTAGCTGTTTGACAACACCGATGACCCGCGTGCCGGGCTTGGCACTGACGGCTGCTGTGAGAAGTTTTTCGAGGAGGTTCATATATTAGTCTTGAACGATCTGCTGCAAAAGCGGGTGCATCCAAACCGGAGTTTTGGGCATGAGCGATTTCAAATCTTTCTTCGTTTTCGCATCTACCCAAAGACGAACTAGAATATCCCTCGAAAATGTATCTCCTGGCCGGAAACTGAGCGCTCGAATCTTGTGGGCTCCCGATTGACTGACCTGAAAGACCTTCACCTCACCGGCAATGCAGGTTTTGATATAATACCCGTTCTGATTTACATATTGGTAAAGAACAGGCATAAACCGTCCCCCTCAGCAGACTGGCAGACTGCGACTAAACAACATATCTGGAGTCCGGCTATTATTTGTTTGAACCTCATGATTTGACGTGATTCGACAACAGACCTTTTACTCGACAAGCGCCTTAAGAAGTGCGTCGCGAACATCAGAGTAGTAATGGATGGTGACCCGGGTGGCGACTTCATCTGGTAACTCGACCAGTTGTTTGCGAGCTGAGATGGGCATGAGCACAGCCTTGGCTCCTTTTCCGGCTGACACCAGCATTTCATGATTCTCGCCGTGTGTGATGACCCCAAGTTCAGCACTCACGATGGGTGTGATTGGATCGTAGTTCTGATAGTGTTTGAAGAAACAGCGCACGGCGGCACCACGAGCCACTGCGAGGTCAAGATCGCCTTTTTCGAGAACCTCCGCATTCCGAAAGATGTCCAATTCACGAAAGGCGCGGACCACGAGTGGATTTCGGCAACTCCCGCCATTGAGAAGCACCGCGTCAATCTGGTCAGGGTTTAATCTCGCTTTGTCGAGCGACTCCAGCACCGGAGCGAAAATTGAACCCATGTAGTAACCATCCGCCAGCGTGATCTGGCTGCCGTCAACAAGCCCAAGAACGGCGTCCATCAGATTTTCAAATTCAAAATAGGCAAGCTCTCCTTTGATTTTCTTCGTGCTACGCCAGCGTCAGACAGCGCGAACGCCTCCACCGTCCACGTTTGCTTGGGGTTCGCGAACTTGATTTTTTCCCGCTCGCTGGTGGCCTTTTCGCAAAGCCGCTCTTTTAGGCGACAGGCGGTCTCCTTCAAGTTCCATCGCAAATCGCGTTTGTCACGCTCCGAAAGATTTTCAAACACCATACCACTCTCTCGGCACACTCTTGGCAGTAGAATTTTGTGAACCAACAGCAGATCCAGATTGTCACCGCCGAGCCTCGCGTAGTTGCTGATCGCCAAATTTTCGATGAGCAACGCCAATGGTGCATTTTTTTCATCGCGTTGAACCCGAAGGATCGAGATGTCGCAGGTCCCGCCGCCGAAATCGAAGACCAGAATGTTTTTGGGAGCCGATAAATCCAACCGGTCGATGGCTTGACTGTTGACCAGATCCAGAAATGCCGCATTCGGCTCGTCGAGGAGGTCGCCGTCGCCTAAATTCAACCCCGCCAATTTCGCCGCCTCCAAAGTGTCCTTGCGTTGGCCCATTTCAAAAGATGCGGGCACAGTGATGACAACCTTTGATTTGCGCGGGATCTTCACCGGTGCGTTCTTTGGCGGAGGCAATCAGCCGCCGTAAAATCTCCGCCTGCACCTTGACCGGTGTGTCCAATTTCTCGTTGACCGCCTCGTCATAAAACCGATGCGCGCCCAGTTCCGATTTAGCCGACGGAAACAGGGTTTCCCACAGGCGACCCTTCTTCCACTTCGATTGGGCTTCAAAGCCTGCGGACACCATTTTACCGGTGGCGAAAAGAACGGACGGGAGGCGATGCGAATATTCACCCGCCTCGTCTCGCGGGATTTTTGCCGCTTCGACATGGACGTAGGGAAGACGGTGCCGTCCTTTGGGGTTGACGTAACAGATCGACGAATTGGACGTGCCGAGGTCAATTGCCGTCGCCTCAGTGAATATGAAGACGCGGCGGCCTTTAGCCGTCGCAGAAATGAATCTGAACGCACCGCCTATCTTGGCGCGTCATCGGATGAGCTTGTCGCTGGCATGGACAGTGGCATCATTCGGTCCGGAGAACTCTCCGCCTGACCGTCTCCGTCAAAATGAAGAAAAAAAATCAATCAATTCGTAACCGGCGGAAAAAAGTGAGCCAACCAAAGGCGAGCCGTCCCACACGTCCACGCCGGGTGCATCTGGCCATACGCAAACTGCTCGACACCACCAATCATATTCAGGCGCGGGCGGCGGAATTGGAAAATGCCCTTGATGAATTGCGTGAGCAGGAGAGGATCAAAGCAGTGAAAGATTTATTGCTCGCGCTCCGAAACAGCCCCAACGGTGATTTGTTGCGGTTTGATTCAACCGTGCCGGTCGAGAATGACCGCACGCGAGCAATTGGCGATGCGGTTAGTGAGGCATTTTCCATCGTGCCGTTTCACGAGATTGGGGAGCGAATACCGGTTCGTGACGGAAAAATTCCTGACAGCTTGGAGCTGGATCGTTCCATCGGCGAAGAGGTCGGAAAATGTGTTGCTGCTGAAATTTTGTCCGTCGGCTGGAAGTTCAAGGAACAAACGATTATCAAGCCCGTGGTTCGGCCTTTGTTCCGGGCATCCTCGTGACGCAACAGATGATTGAATTGCCAATGTCAAACTTGAGATTATACACCAGCAACCGGCTGGAGAACTTGGCGGAAGCCCTGGCCGAGGGCGTCCGTCGTCCGCTCCGTTCTCCGCTCGAACCAGAAACCATTCTGGTGCAAAGCCAGGGCATGGCCCGCTGGCTCAAGCTTCAACTGGCCCGGCACCACGGCATTTGCAGCAACTGCCGGTTTCCGTTCCCGCGCGCCTTCAGCTACGAAGCCTTCAAGACAGTGCTGGGCGACCTGCCGGCGGAGGAGACCTACGACCCCGAGGTGTTGATCTGGCAGGTCATGAAGCACATACCGGGGTTCCTGGAACAGCCCGGGTTTGAAGCCGTGAAAAACTACCTGGGAACAGAACATGACGACCGGAAGCTTTATCAACTGGCAGACCGTATCGCCAACGCGTTCGACCAGTATCTGGTCTTCCGGCCCGAAATGATCCGGCAATGGGAAACCGGAGCCGATCAGGATTGGCAGGCCAAATTGTGGCGCGAGGTCAGTGTCCCGTTTCGTAATCAACATCCGGCCGCGTTGCAATCCAGACTTATCCAGCAATTGGAACAGACCGGCGACCCAATTCGGGCTTGCCGGAACGGATTGCCATTTTCGGCGTTTCGGCGCTTCCGCCGTTTTACCTTCGCATTTTCGCGGCGTTGTCCCGCCACGTTGAGGTCAGCCTCTACCTCCTGCAACCCTGCGAACAATTCTGGGGCTATATCAGTTCCGTGCGCGAGCAGGAGAAAACCCTGAAACGAGCCGGCAAAGGTGCCGCCGAGGCGGACCAACTGCACTTGGAGCGAGGCAATCGTTTGCTTGCCTCAATGGGGCAACTGGGCAGGGATTTCCTTCTGGTTCTGCAGGAAGCCGGCGACTGGCAGGATTCAGAGCCGTCGCGGTTTGAAGCCACCGGCCAGAGAACAGTCCTTATCCTGCATCCAAACCGACATTTTGAATTTGGAAGACAGCTTGACCGGTGAAAGCGCCAAGAAAGTCATCACGGCTAAGGACGATTCCGTCCAAGTCCACTCCTGCCACAGCCCACTGCGGGAATTGGAGAGTGCTCTACGACCATCTGTTGGACTGGTTCGAGCGCGACCCCGAATCTTGCGCCGCGTGACATTTTGGTGATGATCCCGGACATCGAGTTGTATGCGCCCTATATCCAGGCGGTATTCGGTTCCCCCGAACAGGATTCGTTTCCGCATCCCCTTCAGTGTTGCCGACCGGACGGCACGGACGCAGAGCCACCTGATTGACACCTTCCTGTTCTTGCTAAACCTCTCGGACTCGCGTCTCGGTGCCAGCCAAGTGCTCACGTTGCTGGAATCCGAGCCCGTCCGCCGGAAGTTCGAGCTGGACGAAGACGACTTGGAACTGGCGCGGCACTGGGTTGAAGAGGTTCGCATCCGATGGGGGCAGGACGGAGAACAGCGGGCCGGTCTGGGTCTGCCCGCGTGGTCCGAAAACACCTGGCGACATGGCATGGAACGGTTGCTTTTGGGCTACGCCATGTCCGGAAATGGAGAGCAACTTTTTGAAAAAATCCTCCCCTACGATGATATCGAGGGCAACCCGAGTGAAGTTTTAGGCCGCATGGCGGAATTTCTTGAACGCCTCTTTACCGCCCTTGGGTCCCTCAAGACGGCACGACCGCTGAATGAATGGGCGGCAACTTTCCATTCCATCTTGGAAAAACTTTTTGAAACCAGCGAAGAGGAGGCCCAGGAGTTGCAGGTTCTCAACGCCTGTTTTGAAAAACTCGCGGCAGCGGTGGAACGCGCGGGCTTCGATCAGTCGGTTGGACTGGCAGTCGTGCTTGAGCAGTTGAATCGTGATTTGTCGGAGGATTACTTCGGTTCAGGTTATCTGACCGGGGGCGTCACTTTCTGCGCTTTGAAGCCGATGCGGAGCATACCGGCCAAAGTGATTTGCCTGCTGGGAATGAATGACCGTTCCTTTCCAAGAACGACTCCGCAGTTGAGCTTTGACCTCATGGCTCTGAAGCCACAACTGGGCGACCGCTCCAGCCGGGCGGATGACCGCTACCTATTTCTCGAAACGCTCATCTCGGCCCGCGACCGGATTTATATCAGCTATGTCGGCCAGTCGATTAAAGACAATAGCGAAGCGCCACCATCCGTGCTGGTTAGCGAACTGTTCGATTATGTGGCCCAACGATTCGAGTTTCCCGGCAATGACATCGTCGAGGATCACATCTTGACCCGGCACCGCTTGCAGGCTTTCAGCACCGCCTATTTCAAAGGCGGAAGTCTATTCAGCTACCGCTGCGAATATAATCAACATCGACCGCACAGCCGGTTGGGTTATTTGAGCCCGGCCCGGTTCGCGGCGCAACTCAGTCCATCCCCGGCGCCGGTCGGGCTGCGCCCTCCCTCTGCCGGGGATGGACAAAACCAGAACCAAATACTAACATGAACCCAGTCCCAGGACTAACTCATGGAGTGGTACAGAAAAGTGAACCCGGTCACGGGAATCGGCCAGCCAAGATTCGACGAAGGCGTCATGGGACTTCGCCGGGGATTCGTCCAGGCTGGCGCGCAAAACCTGCTCATGACTCTGTGGCCCGTTTATGACGTGCCAAGCGGCGAACTGATTTTGAATTTTTATTCAAAGCTGCATGAGGACAACAATCCTCCTGAAGCCTTGGCCCAGGTTCAACAAGATGCGCTGGTTAAACTTCGTTCAAAACACGGATTGCTTCCGGCGGTTGTTATGGCGGGCGCATTTATCGTCAGTTCACAGGGGCCTGTTCGATGAATGTTTTTATAACCCAATTTCTAACTGCCACATGGGGGTAAGATTGATGTCAACTTCTTCTCTGAAAGCACGTGCTGCGCGGGACGCGTTCCCAACGGAAGTGGACGCGTTGAAGCGCCTGCAATCCGAGACCGCCGACGAATTGGCCGCGTTGCCCCCCACCATCATTGACGACGCCTTCAAAAGAGAATTATGACTCCGAAAGAAATTACCCTAGCCCAAGAGAGGTTGCACTGGGGGATATTTATTCTGCCCTTGTTGATGGTGTCCTTCCTCTTGCTGCTGACTTTGCCAGTGTTGGTCTTAATTCACATGATGACCAGTATGCTGGGCCAGTTGAATCCGCAATCTGGCCGATCTGCGCAAAACTTATTTTATCTCGTTGTTTTCTTGCCTGAAATTCTGGTTGGTTTGCCATTCTTGCTCATGGTGTGGATAGCTTATTTGAAGTCGAACATAACCCTGACCAATCGGCGGCTGATATTTCGAACGGGGCTGGTGGTGAGAGTGGCCGGCGAACTGCCATTGGAAAATGTTGAGGCAATTTTCATCGTCGAGCCTTTGCTTGGGCGCATCTTGGGTTACGGCACCGTGATCGTAACCAGCGTGGGCGGACTTCGTTTCCCCTTGCGCTACATCACCTCGCCGCAGAATTTCCACGCGACACTGCAAAAGGCCGTCACCGATGCCAAATCATCAGACGGTTCGTCTTCCAAGCCGCCAGCGCGACCGGCGCCAGACGACGATTCGCGGTTCATGCCCAAATCTTGAAACGGGAAGTGCAATCAACCAATTCCGCCTTTTTAAAAAAGGTGGAGTAAATGGATTTACCGAACGGAACTGATTTTAGACGAATATCTTGCGAGTCAGTAGCAGGGCCGCCCATCAGAGCAACTTGACGGTTCCTTACCGCGCGAAACAATTGGGCACAGATAAAACCGGAGCGTGCCTCGCGCCTTAATTATATGGCTCGCTCACGCCGTCAATGTAGTGCGCCCCGCTGCCCGCCGCCTCCACATTGACCGCGCTCGCTGCGCCAAGGGAGGGCGCTTAGGAATCACGCTCGCGGTCTGCATGTCTGTTTAGAATTTATCTACGAAGCCAGGATTGTTCTCACGGGGAATATTCGGCATCATGTTTTAGACCTTGGTTAAACCGATGTCGCATCAACCAAACAACATCTTTGCAGGCACGCAGGTCGTATCGCTCGTGGAAGTACGCGGGCCGAATCGCTCGCTTGTACATCCGCGCGGTGCGGTGGGCGTGGTCACGCGCACGCCGGCGGTGGAAGGAGAAAGTTTTCTCATCCGATTTCCAGATGGTTTCGAGAAATCGTTGGAACGTTCGCAGATCGAAGTATTGAAACACTTCAAGGATCGGCTTGGCGACGGCTCGCAACCGTCAGACTTTGACCTCGAATCTTTCATCATCTACCGCTGCGTTGTCGGTTCGCGCGCGTATGGACTGGACAATGACGAATCCGACACTGACCAACGCGGCGTTTATCTCGCGCCCGCCGATCTGCAATGGTCACTGTTCGGCGCGCCGGAACAATTCGAGGATAACGCTACGCAGAGTTGCTACTGGGAATCGCAGAAATTCATCATTATGGCACTGAGGGCAAATCCAAACATCTTGGAATGTTTGTATTCGCCGATGGTCGAAAAGATCACACCGCTGGGCAAAGAGCTGCTGGATTTGCGTCAGGCATTTCTGTCACAGATGATTTTCCAGACCTTCAACGGCTACGCCATGTCGCAGTTCAAAAAGATTGAACAGGACATCCGCAATCACGGCGAGGTGCGCTGGAAACACGCCATGCACCTACTGCGCTTGCTACTGACTGGCGCGGCGACGCTGCGTGAAGGTCGGGTGCCGGTGCGCGTCGAGACGCAACGGGAACGGTTGCTCGCAGTCAAACGCGGTGAACTGCCGTGGGCCGAGGTGGATGCCTGGCGGAAAGAACTGCACCACGACTTCGAGCGCGCCCTAACAGAAACCAAATTGCCCGAACGCCCCGACTACGAATCGGCGAATCGCTTCCTCATCAAAGCGCGGCGGATTTCGAGTGAACAACTGAGGGTTGGCTAAATGGCGGATAAACCAATACCACCCTCGGAAGGAGAACGTCGCGCATTGGTTGGCTATGTCCCGCAGTATCGTCTATGTGCAGAGATCGCTTATGCGGCGCTAATCAGAGGAAGACTGGAGTGGTTACAAGTCTTAAACGACGATGCAGGACAAATTGACGATTTCCTAATTGGTTCTCCAGGTCGGCTCGATGCATTTCAAGTTAAGTATGGCGAGGAGGCGGATACTTACACCCTTTATTCACTCTTACGACCCGGAAAGAAGGATAGTGGCAAGCCAACGGACAGCTTAGTCCGTCAGCTGGCGGCTGGTTGGTTACGGCTCACAAATGGCAATTCGGACCAAGATATCCATGTTCATCTTGTCATGCGCGGAATTCCAACGAAGATCGGCGCCGTTGAGTCTCTCAGTCTGGATTCCCAGCAAGCCAGCTTTCACGAATTCCTGACGCATTGCTGGCGTCGTGATTCACTGAAAGGGGAAGGCAAATCAAGCGGCATGGATTGGTCGCCGGTCCTTAAGTGCATAGAGGCTTGTTCCAATCTCGGACCGGATCAATTCAACACGTTCCGAACTCATTGCCATTTCGATTTCCGACCACAACTGGATTCTTCGACGGCAGTTGTCGATGGCTTGGAGCGCTCAAAAGAAAGCGACATCGAGAAACTGAAGCTGCACTTGCTGAATCTTGCATCAGCAGATAAAAGGCCTGGGCAAATCTCGCGGGAGCAACTTCTTCGTGAATTGGCTTGGGAAGGGCGATTTCGATCGGCTTATCCACACGAATTTCGGGTCGACCCACGATACCAACCGATTACGGCGACTGTAGAAGCAATTCAGAAAAGCGTGGCTCAGTTTACGGCCAATGCCGGATTGTCCGGGCGGCCATGCAAAGGTAGGGACGCCGCGCTGCGGCGTCACCGCCAGCGAAATAGCGGGCGGAACGTGATTGTACACGATTCATTGCGCCGCGGCTGCGCGGCGCCGGACGGAGCAGCGCGCCATCCCCACCGCGTTTGAATCCAAATCCAACTCGCTTTTTTGCATAGCGAACCTTATTTTCACCAAATGTCTTTGACCGGTAATCTGACTGAACATCCCGATAAATTTGTCCGCCGTCACATTGGGCCAGACGCCGCCGAGACGCGCGAAATGCTCGCTACCATCGGTTTCAACAGCCTGGATGAACTGATTGCCGCCGCCGTGCCGGAAGAGATCCGGTTGCGCCAGCCGCTCCAGTTGCCCGTCGCCAAAACCGAACCGGCAGCCCTCGCCGTGCTGAAAGCAATCGCGGCGCAGAACCAGGTTTTCCGCTCGTACCTCGGCATGGGCTATTACGATTGCATCACGCCCGCTGTCATCCAGCGCAACGTTTTGGAAAATCCCGGCTGGTACACGCAATACACCCCGTATCAGGCCGAAATTTCCCAGGGCCGCTTGGAAGCGCTGCTGAATTTCCAAACCCTGGTCGCCGATCTCACCGCGCTCGACATCGCCAACGCATCGTTGCTCGACGAGGCCACCGCCTGCGCCGAGGCGATGACGATGTGCCACCGGCTCAAGGATGGACGAAACGTTTTCTTCGTTTCTGAATCCTGCCATCCGCAAAACCTCGAGGTCGTCCGCACCCGCGCGAAAGCGCTCGGGATTGAAATCGTCGTTGGCAACCCCGAAAACTTTCAATTCAGCGAACAGGTTTTCGGCGCGCTGGTGCAGTATCCCGATACGTTCGGCGCGATTCACGATTACTCGGCGTTCGCGGAAAAAGTCCATGCCGCCGGGGCGTTGCTCACCGTGGCCACGGATTTGCTCGCGCTAACCCTGATCAAGCCGCCGGGTGAATTCAGCGCGGACATCGCCGTCGGCAGCGCGCAACGCTTCGGCGTGCCGCTGGGTTACGGCGGTCCGCACGCCGCGTTCTTCGCCACGCGCGATGAATTCAAGCGCCACATGCCCGGTCGTCTGGTCGGGGTTTCGAAGGACTCACGCGACAAACCCGCTTTGCGCCTCGCGCTGGGCACCCGCGAGCAGCATATCCGCCGCGAAAAGGCCACCAGCAACATTTGCACCGCGCAGGCGTTGCTGGCGAACATGGCTTCGATGTACGCCGTCTATCACGGGCCGGAAGGTTTGAAGCAAATCGCCCAGCGGGTTCAGACGCTGACCCTAATTCTCGCTGCCGGCCTGGAAAAACTCGGCTTCGCCATTTCCACCGCATCCCGTTTTGACACGTTGCGAATTGATCTCGGCGAAAAACGCGCCGCTGACATCATCAAGCTTGCCGAGGCGCACCGGATGAATTTCCGGGTGATTGACGATCATGCCATTGGCATCTCCCTCGACGAAACCACGGATGAATCCGGTGTCGTCGAAATCCTTCAAGTTTTCAACGGCGATAAAGCGCTCGATTTTGTCATCAGCGAACTCACGCCGAAACCTGCGAACTTCGAACTTCGAACCTCGAACTTCCTGACCCATAGGGTTTTCAATTCGTATCACAGCGAAACCGAGATGTTGCGTTATCTTAAACGGCTGGAATCGCGCGATTTGTCACTCACCGCTTCCATGATCCCGCTCGGTTCCTGCACCATGAAATTGAATGCCGCGGCGGAAATGTTTCCCATTTCGTGGCCGGAATTCGCAAAAATTCATCCGTTCGCGCCCTTGAAACAAACACGCGGTTACCAGGCGCTCTTTCAGCAGATCGAAGACTGGCTCGCGGAAATCACCGGTTTCGCGGGGATTTCGCTGCAACCCAATGCCGGCGCCCAGGGCGAATACACCGGCCTGCTCGTCATCCGTGCGTATCAGGAATCGCGCGGCGAGGCGCATCGCAACGTCTGCCTGATTCCCACTTCCGCGCACGGCACCAATCCCGCCAGCGCCGTCATGGCGGGAATGAAAGTGGTTGCCGTTGCCTGCGATCCGGAAGGCAACATTGACGTGGCCGACCTCCGTTCCAAGGCCGGGGCGCACCAGCAAGACCTTGCCTGCCTCATGGTCACGTATCCCTCCACCCACGGTGTATTTGAGGGAACCATCAAGGAAATTTGCGAAATCGTCCATGCCAACGGCGGGCAGGTCTATATGGATGGCGCAAACCTGAATGCCCAGGTCGGTCTTTGCCGGCCGGCGGACATCGGCGCGGACGTCTGCCATTTGAATCTGCACAAGACCTTTTGCATTCCGCATGGCGGCGGCGGACCGGGCGTCGGCCCGATTGGCGTGGCGGAACATCTGGTTGAATTTTTGCCCGGCCATCCGGTCGTGAATCTCGGTGGCGAAAATCCGATCGGCTCCGTGGCCGCCGCGCCCTGGGGCAGTGCGGGCATTCTGCCGATTTCCTGGATGTACGTCGCCATGATGGGCGCGGACGGTCTGACCGAAGCGAGCAAGTTTGCAATCCTCAACGCCAATTACATTTCCAAGCGGCTCGAAAAGTATTTCCCGACGCTCTACCGCCGCAACGGTCTCGTGGCGCACGAGTGCATCCTTGATTTGCGCGCATTTCACAGCGTCACCGCCGAGGACGTGGCGAAGCGGTTGATGGATTACGGCTTTCACGCGCCGACGCTGTCATGGCCCGTCGCCGGCACGCTCATGGTCGAACCGACCGAGAGCGAATCGAAATACGAGCTGGACCGTTTCTGCGACGCGATGATTGCGATTCACGCGGAAATGACCGCAGTGGAGAGCGGTGCGGCGGACGCGAAGAACAATCTGCTCAAGAACGCGCCGCACACGGCGGACCAGATCGCCAGTGACAATTGGAATCGTCCTTACCCGCGCGAAGCGGCGGCGTTTCCGGTGCCCGGCCTGCGCGATTACAAGTTCTGGCCCGCCGTCGGCCGCATTGACAACGTCTATGGCGACCGTAATCCGGTTTGTACCTGCGCGGGTATGGAGAATTATTCAAGTTGAATCGCAGTGACGCTGAGGTGGGGTTGGCGCGCTGCGCCGACCGGCGCCGCGTGCAGCGGCGCAAGCGGAACGACTGGTTCCGGCCCTGAACGGGCCGGAGGTCATCGCAGCGCGATGACCCTAACAAGGCGTATTCGCGTAATTCGTGTCCCAAGTTTGGGACTCGTGTAACTCGTCCCTCCGAATCTGTGTGAATCTGTGGCTAAACCCGGTGTTAACTTACTTCCACTCGCACAGGCTCTCGACGTGAGCGGCGGAGCCGTCGCGCAGCCAGCCGTCAAGGTGCGATTGCTCCTTGAGTTGCTGGCCGCGCCGGCGCGGCACAGCGATGAACTGGCAATTGATTTCCGGCAGCGCGGTCATGTCGGTCCACAATTTTTCAAATTGTGCCACCGGGAAAATGTCCTCCTGCCCGTGGCCCCAGCGTTTTTTCACGTCCTTGAGCGTGACGTAGGTCGGCAATTTTAACGCCAGCGCACGCACGGCGTCGGTGACCTTGTTCGCGTCGGCCAGATCGGCGCGGGTGAGTTGAAATGCCGCGAGCAGTTTCTCGATGTCAATCCAGCAGGTGTTGGAATTGTAGTAGGACAGCGCAAATTCGTCTTCTTCGCGCGGCATGGCCAGCCCTTCGACGATGCGCGTTTTGCCATTCACGCGCGCGAGGCCGCCACCGCGATCCTCGATGCGGCGCGTGATGACTTCAAACGTCAGGCCGCCGCCAAGTTTCAGGTGCAGGCCGAGCGTGGCCGGGTCGGCGTCCGCGCCCACGGTGTCAATGTTGTGCAGCATCAGGTGTTTCAACTGCGGGCGTTCTTTTAGCAACCGGGCCAGCGTGCCGTTGCGGAGCAGGTTCGGGATTTCAAACCAGTGGCCGACGGGATGCAGGCATTGTAACGGCACGTTGTCGGTGTAATCGCCGCCTTCACCGGCTTGTTTCGCCCATTCAATCAGCGCATGACGCAGGCTGTCGCGGACTTTCTGCGCCTGTTCGTCGAGAATTTGCTGCGGCAACTCCTCCCACATGAAGCGCAAATCGCGTTCCATCGGAATCAGGCGCAGGCCCACCGAGCGGCCTTCGGACAAAAACAGCGGGCCGTCGTAGCCGTAAAATTTTTCGCGCGCGAGAAATTCCTCGGTCGGCTGGTGCGAAACATAGCTGGTCGTGATGACGTGAGCCAACGGCTGGCCGGCGAGTTTTCCAATGTGCCGGCTTTTGGCCAGGTGCACTTCGAGGAACGTGCGATGCCGCCCGCCGAGTTTGCAGAACGGATGCAGCGCCTTGACCGTGCCCGCGCCCTGCGTCCAGCGGCTGCCCGCACCGGCGGCCAGCGTGACGACGGCCACTTCACCCGCCTTCAGCGCCGCCAGCCCGGCCTCGTAATATTCCTTCGATAAATCGCGCGTGGCATCGAACACGTCCCCGTCGGTCACATCCTGAATTTGCGTACTGATGGGCAGCCGATTTTGCGCCAGGCCGATGCGGCCGCCTTTGAGGTCGGCGCGGATTTGTTCGTGTTGGGTGCGGTCGAAGCCGTAACGCTCCAGCAAGGTGGGCAGCGAGGTTTCACCGGCGTCGTTGGTTTTCAGGCGCGGCAGCAGCCGGTCGAACAACGTTTGCACCATGCCGCGCAATTCGGGCTGGGTGCGGCAGGCGGCGCCGAATTTGTCCAGTTCCGTCCGGCGCAACGGGGGGAGTTTGTAGGCGTCCTGCCGGAGCAATTGCGGCATGACCAGCGCGTAATAACCTTGCGGCAACAACGCCGACGCGTCGTCCAGCAAATCCGCCCAGGTGCCTTTCTCGTTGATGGCGAAGTCATACACGACCGGTTCCATGGCGAAAGGCAGGGCGTGTTCGAGTTCGCGCTTGGATAGCGACATGATTTGCTGCAGGCGCGCCTGTCCTTTGGCCTTGTGCGCGGCATCGAAAATGAATCCCATGCCGCCGCCGGACATGCCGCCAAGCATCCAGAAGCCGAGGAAATGTTTGCCAAATTCGACTTGTACCCGCTGGATGAGCGTTTCGGTGAAAAGATTGGTGGCCCAGGGAATGATGGTTTGAATCGGGCCGGAGAAATTCCGGGTGGTGGCGCCGCCCAACGCCGCCACGTCCTCGCGGCGCAGCGCGGAGAGAATTTCATCCAGAATGGCCAGCATGCTCAACCGCGCCTGCCACTCGGCGCCGGAGCGCAGCAGGTATTTTTCCGTGACCATTTCCAGGATGGGCCCGACGTTCTGGGCCATGCCGCCATGGACGAGCACGAGACTGTCCTGCAATTTCTGGCGCACGGCGGGCGAAGCTTCGGCGGCATCCAGAATGCGATGTTGCGGCATCAAGCGTCCGCGGCTGATGCCGAATTCAGGATCACCTTCGGCGGCGAGCACACCTTCAATCAGCTTGATGCCGGGCCAGACACCGCCGGAATCCTGCCACCCGCCGCCGGAGCCGCCCAGCCATTCGCCGAGAATCGCCCGCGCCAGAACCAGTCGGCGTTCGTCTTCCTGCAACGCGCCGTGCAACGAGGTCGCCTGGCCGGTCGCCCGCATGCAGAGCGAAATCATCGAGGCAAGCAGGTTGGTGGACACCGCGAGGCGCGAGCCTTTGGGAATGCCGTTCACGCAACTGACCAGTTCGAGGCCGCGCCCGGCGCCGACCATGCAGGCGAGCAGTTCGGCGAGGCTCTGGCCGGAACCTTCGACGCCCGGCGGCACAATGCCGCTGGCAATGATGGCGGCCTTGAGCAGGCCGAGATAATCCTTCGCAAAATCAAACACATCCGCGAGGCTGGTAATATCCGCGGTGGCGCCGAGATCCACGCTGGTCAAACGCAACAACGGCTCGTCAATCACGCGCAAATAAGTTTCCACCGGCGGCCGCGCGCCGGCATCGCGGCCGTGCACGCCGAGATCAATTGACACGTTCAGGACCTTGGCCCCTTCGGGATAATCCATGCCGAGGAAGAAAATGTCGCTCCAGCCGCAATGCGTGAGGTCCATGCGCACCGGCGTGAGTTCCCGGAGGATCGGATAGGTGCCGTCGTTGCCGGGCCGCAGCAGTTCCCGATGGATGCGCAACGGATGGTCGGCGGGATGACCCATGCGGAACATCCATTGGTTGCCGCGCACGGACCGCACGCTGCTGCGCACCTGATTGGCGAGCGTCTGAATCGCCAGCCGGTAATACGTCACGGCCAGGGCGCTGGAAATCGGATCGGACGGTCCGTCGTGGTTTTGCAGCTTGAGAAAAGCGGCGATGGCTTCCTCAAAACGGCGTTCCAGCAGATGCTTGTAACCGTGGAAGGGGATCAAATTCCGCGTGCCGACGCCCGGCTTGAGCGGCAGATGAAACCGGTGAATGGCATAAAGAAACAGCAACGCCCGGACGCGTTCGTAAAGATTTTCGCTTCGGCGGCGGAATGCTTCGAGCTCGGCGCATTCCGCGAGCAACTCCGGCAATGCGGCCGCGCGGCAAAACGCATCCAGGGATTGATTGCGCACCCCCGGGTCGGGCGAGGTGATGATTTGAACGAGTTTGCCGGGCATGGCTTAAGTTTTGCGCAGGTGAGCCGTCATTTTCCGACAAACGCTCCTCACGTTTGCGCCAGCAGTTCGACGAGCAGCGTGAGGACCTCGTCCCGGTCCTTGCCGTTCAGCGCCAGCGCCAGTTGCGCCGTGAGCAGGCCGTATTGCACGCCGATGTCGTAACGGCGCCCCTGCAATTCACACGCGAGGTACCGTTCACTTTCGGCCACCCGGGCCAGGGCATCGGCGAGATGCACGCCGCCGGTGTCGCCCGCGGCTTTCACGAGTTGTTGCAGAATGTCCATGACGCCGGACGTCAGGACGTGCATGCCGAAAAAACAGAGGTAATGACCGGCGCGCAAACCGGGCACGATAAGCTTTTGTTCGGCCACGGTGGGCGTGGGTTTTTCCACCACGCGATCCACCTGGTACAAACCGGCCCGGCCCGGCAGCCGCCGCGCGCCCACCGCGCCGTAATAGGGCAGCTTGCTTTCGTGCGTGGGTTGCACCGCCGAAACCGCACAGGCTTCGGCGGAGGCCAGTTCCAGCAATTGCCGGGCGCAGGAATTCTTGTTTTTGCTGACGTACAGGTGGTCGCCCACCAAAAGCATGAACGATTCGTCGCCGGTAAACTTTCGCGCACATGCCACCGCGTGGCCGTAGCCCAGCGGCGCGGGTTGCTCGATGAATTGCACGCGATTGGCGTGCGGCCCGGCGGCGGTGGCAAAAGCGACCTGGTCGCCGGGACAAATCACCACTCCAATTTCCTCAATGCCGGCCTGCAACACCTCCTCCAGCAGGATGGTGAGGGCCGATTTGGACTGGCCGTCGCGGTCCATCAACGTTTGCAACGGCAGATTTCGCTGATTGCGACCCGCGGCGGTAATGACAGCTTTGCGAATTTTCACGGCCGGACGCCCGGCGGGGCAGATGACATTTTCTTCATAATTTGCAGAAAGCGAGCATAGGGGCCGGGCGGCCATATTTCAAGCACCGGCTGGCGCGCCGGAAAAAATGCGCTTTCCCAACGGAAGAACCATTGTCTTTGGCTGATTGGTTTGTGCATAACGTTGATGACGAAAGGGTCGTAAAACGGATGCTGTCCGTGTTGGTTTGTTTTCTGGTTAAAAGAAAGCCAAGAAAGGGTTTGTACTCCGGCGGCACCGGTGTGATTTTAGGGTGCGGACGAAAAATAACCCGGTCACAGCCATGAAAATCACGGAAATTTTGGTGGCGGAACACGTCGTGTTCCACAACCTGTTCGATCACCTCGAACAGACCGTGCCGCGCCTCAAGTCGCTGGCGGAGGTCAAATCGCTTTCGGCTGTGCTGGAGGTGCTCATGCGCGCACACGCCAGGACGGAGGACGATTTGCTGGTGGAACCGCTGGAGCATTGTCTGGCGCAGATCGGCCAGAGCGAGACGTTTCACGAGGAGCACGACGAAATTGATTCCCGGCTGGCGGAAGTGCAAAAGGCGCGCGGCGCAAAACAGGCGCGCGAGTTGTTGCTGCGGGCCGTCCTGCGTTCCCGCGAACATTTCGACAAGGAGGAACGCATCGTCTTCCCGCTTGCGGAACGGGTGTTGAAGGCCAAAACACTTTCCAGTCTGGGCGACGAATGGATGAAGCGGCGCGAGGCGGTGCTCGGTTGAGCTACCCATTATGGCGGCAGTCTGTGACCGCCGCTGATTTCCCGAAAGATTAAAAATATTGCGGCGCTCGCAGAGCGCTGCTACATCATTTCTACTATTCGCGTTCACTCCGTTTGGCGAAAATGAAAAATGGCAGCGCCGCCAGTTGGAGCAGTACCGAAAAAATGATCAGGCCGGCGATGGATTTGTCATATAGCCATCCCATCCCGGCACTGCCGGCGAACCAGGCGACGCCGAAAACAGTATCGAATACGCCGAAGGCCGTGCTGCGTTTGTCCGCTGGAACCACACCGCTGAGGGTCGCCTTGAGCAATGAATCCTGCGCGCCCATGCCGGTTCCCCACAGGATCATTCCAACCAGGGCCAGCTTGAATCCACCCAGAAAAACGCACGGGGCAAAGAAGGCGCCGGGGAAAAAGGCAAAAACAACAACGGGAATGCCGATTTTGTCCAGCAAGCGGCCAAAAATCAGCGAAGCGATGGCGGCTGTAACCATGGCGACAGCGTAGAAAACCGGAACGACGCTTGGCGCCACAACGGCGGCCTTTTGAAAATGGAATGCAATCAGCGAAAAATCGGCAAAGCCCGCCGCAATCAACGCGCCGGCAACGGCGTAAAGCCAGTATGACCTGGCGAAGCCGGTCGTTTTCAAAACCGTCGCCGTCCGCGCTTCGAGTTCGTGCGGACGCGGATAAAAAATTCGCGCGACCGCCAGCGTGGTCAGACTCAACAGCGCGGAGATGAGCAGAACGGCAAACGCTTCGTGATAGCCGCCGCGCAAATACAAAACCAGCGCGGTGACGAGGGGGCCGATGGTCGCCCCGGTTTGATCCAGCGCTTCGTGCAGACCAAAGGCAAAACCGCGACCAACCCGGCTGCCCGCGTGCGACAAGATTGCTTCCACCGCCGGCCGCCGGATGGCCCGGCCGGTCCGTTCGGCGATCATCAACGCGGCTGCGAGCGGCCAATTTCCCGCGAGCGCCAGCGCTGGGACGGCCAGCAGGTTGATTGCGTAACCGAAAATGATGAAGCTCCAGTATTTGTGCGTTTTGTCGGCGAAATATCCCGATACCGAGCGAAGGCCATAACCAACCAGTTCGCCGAATCCGGCAACGAAACCAACAATCATCGCGCTGGCGCCCAGCGAGCCAAGGAACGGTCCGGCAATGCCGCGCGCGCCTTCGTAGGTCATGTCGGCAAACAAACTGACAACGCCGATCATCAAAACGAAGCGGAATGCCAGTTTTTTGGCGTCGGCGAAATTTTGAGATTCCATTTTTCCTCTTTAACTTTTGGCGTTCCAAAATCTTCCAAGCAATCGGCCAATTTCCTCCCCAGGTCTAAAATTTGCAACTTATATTCATTAATGGCGCAGCGTGCCGATGCCAACCGCCGGGAAGACACATCCGACATTCGCCGAAATTATTCGCGCACGATGTAGGGCGCGAATTCATCATGATGATGCGGCGGAATGCGCGCTTTGAACCGCGCCGCCGGACCACGATAGCTGCGCGAGACGATCTGGCCGACGGCGTGCAATCGCGCAATTACGGCCGCCTGTTCGTGCGGCACGCGCAGTTCCAGAAATTCGCGTTTGGGCCGCAATTGCGTTCCGACTTCCGCGAGGAG
The DNA here is from genome assembly GCA_963786375.1 of uncultured Verrucomicrobiae bacterium. Taxonomy (GTDB): domain Bacteria; phylum Verrucomicrobiota; class Verrucomicrobiia; order Limisphaerales; family UBA11358; genus UBA11358. The sequence continues at coordinate 419,402 of CAWAYP010000003.1, read as the reverse complement.
GGTTGAAATCCCTTCGCCGGTGGTCGCCGAGATGGCCACGGCGTGCGGATGCTTTTCCTGCAACCGCGCCAGCAAGCCGCCCGCGCCGGTTCCGTAGCCATTAAGCCGGTCGATTTTGTTGAAAACCATGATCGTCGGCTTTTCACCCGCTCCGATTTCCGCGAGCACGATGTTCACGGCTTTAATCTGTTCCTCGGCCTGCGGATGACTGACGTCCACGACGTGCAACAGCAAATCCGCCTGCACCACTTCCTCCAGCGTCGCCTTGAACGCTTCGACCAGACCGTGCGGGAGTTTGCGGATGAAACCGACCGTGTCTGTCAGCAACACATTTTGATTGGTTGGCAACCGCAGCCGCCGGGTGGTCGGATCGAGCGTGGCGAACAAAATGTCCTTCACCAAAACGCCCGCGCCGGTCAATGCATTGAGCAGGGTGGATTTGCCCGCATTGGTATAGCCGACGATGGATGCCAGCGGCCAGTTGTTGCGCTGGCGCGCGCTGCGCTGGAGGCCGCGCTGCCGGCGCACCAGTTCCAGCTCGCGCGAAATCCGGGCGATGCGGTCCTGGACGCGGCGGCGGTCGGTTTCCAATTGTGTTTCGCCTTCGCCGCCGCGCATGCCGATGCCGCCCGCCTGCCGCGACAAGTGGCCCCAAAACCGGGTCAGGCGCGGCAGCAAATGCTGAAGCTGCGCCAGTTCAATTTGCAATTTGCCTTCGCGCGTCCGGGCGCGGTGCGCGAAAATGTCGAGAATGAGCGAAGTGCGGTCGAGGATTTTGCAGTTGAAAATTTTCTCAAGATTGCGGCTTTGCGCGGGCGATAATTCGTCGTCAAAAATGACCGTGTCCACGTCGTGGCGCTGGCAGAAGTCCGCAAATTCCGCCGCCTTGCCCTTGCCGATGAACGTGGCGGGATTCGGCGATTCCGCTTTTTGCCGGCCGTCGCCAACGACTTCGCCACCGGCGGTGGCGGCCAGTTCGCCCAGTTCGGCGAGCGAATCGCGCGTGTCCGCGCCTTTGCGCGATTTAAATTCGGCGCCGACGAGGAAAACCCGTTCGGGCCGCGTTTTTCTGGTTTCGATCAGTGCTTTCAATGACTGCGCATAACATGATAGCACAACTTGCGGCGGGTGAAAGGGTGAATGCGCCAGCGGCGCTCCAGGTCATCAAGTTCAGCGGCCCGATTTATCACATCACTGTGCCATAATAATCTTTACCTTGGTCGTCATCATGATCTTGACCCTTTCCGAATAATTACGAATAAGAGCACGATCAGGATTAAATCTGAAAATCCGCCGCCGCCTTCTTTTTCCGGTCCGACTTGTTCAACACGCGCACCTTGGGGGCGTCATAAATGACGATGGAATTCGGCGCGACGCTTTCCATGAGGAACACGTTGCCGCCAATCGTGCTGCCAGCGCCGATGACCGTTTCGCCGCCTAGAATCGTTGCGCCGGGATAAATCGTCACGCGATCCTCAATCGTCGGATGCCGTTTCTTGCCGCGCAATTGTTCCACGGCGGACGTGGATTTCGCGCCGAGCGTCACGCCGTGATACAGCTTCACGTGGTCGCCGATGATGGCCGTCTCGCCAACCACCGTGCCGGTGCAGTGGTCCACAAAAAAGTGCGAGCCGATTTGCGCGCCCGGATGCAAATCCATGCCGGTGCGCGAATGCGCCCATTCGGTCATGATGCGCGGAATCAGCGCGACATTTTTCAGGCACAATTCGTGCGCCAGCCGCTGCACCGCAATCGCCTCGACGAACGGATACGACACCAGCACCTCCTCCTTGCTTTTGGCCGCCGGGTCGCCGTCGTAGGCCGCCACCATGTCCGTCTGCAACACCTCGCGCAGGCGCGGCAGGCTGCCGAGAAATTCCAGCGTCAGGTTGTGCGCCGCTGACCGCAGGTTTTGCTTCGGCAATTCCGGCGGCGGATTGTATTCGAGGGCTTTGTAAATTTCGTCCTCCAGCGCGCCCAGCACGGAATCGAGCAGTTCCGCCGTCGTGACTTTGATTTCCGAGGAATGGATCGGTTTCTCGTCGAAGAAACCGGGGAACAACAACCGCAGCAAATCCTGGGTGATGGCCGTGATGGCGTGGTTGGACGGCAGATTTTTGCCATCCAAATGGTTGATGCCCCCGACGCGCGCATACGACGCGACAAGTTCATTCGTCAATTGGGTGACCGTTTCCACGGCACCAGTATCCCGCAAAAATGTTTAAACGCAAGCGGTAGCGGCGATCCATGACCGTCGGAAGTTTGCGGCGCTCATAGAGCGCCGCTACATTGCAAAACCGCTTCCACCACGCGTTCGACGGAGATGCCGTTCAGGCAGCGGAAATCAATCGGGCATTCGCGCAGGAAACACGGCGAGCAGGGGGCGTCGGATTTGAGCAGCCGATGCCGCGGGTCGCCCGGGAGGCCCGGTCCGGTCAATTCCGGTGATGTGCTGCCGAACGGCACCACAACCGGCGTGCCGAGCGCGGCGGCCACGTGCATCGGGCCGGAATCGTTCGTGAGCAGCACGCGGCAGAGTTTTAGCAGCGACATCAATTCACGCAGACTGGTTTTGCCAACCAAATTTTGAATTTTGAGTTTTGAATTTTGAGTTTCGGAGGCGGTTTGATTCGCAATTTCGAGATCGCCCTTACCGCCGAATAAAATCCAAAGGCAATTGGTTTGTTGCTGAATTTCCTGCGCGGCGGCGATGAATCGTTCGACCGGCCAGCGTTTGGCCGGACCATATTCCGCGCCGGGATTCAGGCCGAAGACCGGCTGCGTGATTTTCTTCAAGCCGAATTTTTTCTTCACGGCTTCAATTTCGTCCGGTGCGATGAACAATTGCGGTGCGATTGGCTCCGGATTCGCGCCCAGCGCGGCGGCGAGATGCAGATACTCGTGGATTTGATGATCAATTGGTCGTAGGACAGGCGTCGCGCCTGTCTCTGACTTTTTAGAAATTATTTTTAATACAGGCGCGACGCCTGTCCTACGTTTGATTTCCGCGACGGAGAGTTTCAGCATTCTCACTGCGTCCGAACGCGGCGCGATGGCCTGGGTCAGGAAGAAATTCCGCCAGGGACGGGCGTAACCGATCCGTTTTGGAATTCCAGCGAGCCACGTTTCAATCGCCGAACGCGGCGAGTTGGGCAGCACCAAAGCGAGGTCGAAGTTGGTAGGGACGGCGCGCTGCGCCGTCCGGTCATCGCAGCGCGATGACCCTGCCCGACGCAATTTTCGTCCAACGGAAAAAATGCTTTCATCCGGAGCGAAGGAAATCGTCTCATTCACTGCCGGATGGCCTGTCCATAAATCCTTCAGTTTTTCCGGTGTCAGCAACGCGATGTGCGCGTCGGGAAATTTTTCGCGGAGTCGCAGCAGTGCGGGCGTGGTCATCACCGCATCACCGAGCCAGTTGGTGCCGCGAACCAGAATTCGCCGGGCGTCTGGCGTCGGGGGTCTGGCGTCCTGGGCATTCATGGCGTACTCGCCTGGCTTTCGACTCTCGACCCTCGACCCTCGACCTTTTTGGACGCGGGTTTCCACCGCTTGTGGACCCAGAACCAATTCGCCGGGTCGCGGCGCACGGCGGCTTCCTGCGCCCGGAGCACGTCCCGGATGATATCCGCCACCGGCCGGGGATGGCCGTTTTCACGGGTGGGAATCTGTTCGCCCAGTTCCAGCCGCCATTTGGCCAATCCGATGCGATAACAGACCGCGGCGTAAAGCTCGCAATCGTAACGCAGGGCGAAGACCGCCGGGGACGGGTTGGTGGAACAATCATGGCCAAGAAACGGGAGGCGCAGTCCGTGGTCGCCGCCGTGTTGATCAATCTGCAAACCGAGAATGATGGCGGGCTGGTGCATCGCGGCGCGCAACAGCGGGCCGCCGGTGCGCCGCTCGAAGAACAGGCACCCGGAACGATTGCGCAATTTTTCCATCAGGCGGTTTAGCCCCGGTTGGTTCAGGGCGCGATACGTGGTGGCGCTCTGGTAGCCGGCGACCACGTCGGTGAACCGGGCGTATAGTTCGAAATTGCCGAAATGCCCGCCGGCGTTGATGACGCGGCGCGGCGGCGACAGGCGTTCGACGCCGACGTATTCGATGTGCGGGCGCAATTCATCAAAAGTCATGGCGACGGTCTTGACAGCGCTGGCGTAATTTTCACCAATGCGGCGGAAATTTTCCTTTGCCAGCGCGCGGATTTCAGCCGGTGATTTTTCACCACCGAAACACATCGTCAGGTTTTTCAACGTCACCCGCCGGTGCCGGGCGTCGAGCCAAAACGCCAGCGTGCCGCCGGCGCGGCCCAGGCGCGCGACCCAGGTCAACGGCAGCGCCTGAAGCAACACGACCACCGCGCTGCCGAACCAATAAATCAACGTGTTCATCTTCAGCGGAAGCAGATTTTGCGGACGCAATCCTGAAAGTCGTTCGCGCCGCTGACGATTTTGATTTCAACGCGCATGAAATAGATCGGCAGGTCGCGCCGGTCAATTTTCGGAAAGCGGACGGCATCCTTTTGCGTGGTGATGATGGTGCCGGCCTGGCGCTTTTTGCCGCGATTGATGACGTTCAGGATTTCCTGTTGGGTAAACCGGTGATGATCGGCAAAGCGCTTGGCATAGACCAGTTCTGCGCCCAGTTTTACAAGACTTTTCTCGAAGCTTTCCGGCTGTGCGATGCCGCTCAAGGACGCGACTTTGCGCCCCCTTAAAAAATCCAGGCCGATGCGTTCGCCGGTGAACACGTCTTCGAGGTAGAGCGGATGATGAACGCATTCGATGACGGCGGCGTCGGCGTTCAATTCGGCAATGCGCCGGCGGAGTTCGGCGGTCTGGCCGTCGCTTTTGGTGATGAAAATCGTGTGGGCGCGGGCGAGGTGCGACGGCGGCTCGCGCAAGGTGCCGCGCGGCAGCAAATGTTCGTTGCCAAACGGCTGCTGGCGGTCCACCAGCACCACGTCATGGCGGCGGCCGCGCAGATCCCAGTACTGAAAACCGTCATCGAGCAGCAGCGTGTCGCAGCCGAATTTTTCAATCGCGTAGCGCCCGCTCTTCACGCGGTCCTTGTCCACCAGCACGACCACGTCCTTCAGGTTCGACGCGAGCATGTAAGGCTCGTCGCCGGCCATTTCGGAATCCAGCAGGAGGGATTTGCCGTCGGAGACGACGCGCGGCGGCGTCTGGTCTTCGCGGAGGAGAATTTTGTTCAACAGCCAGGCGTGCAACGGCGGCGGCTTGGAACGGTAGCCGCGCGACAGGATGGCGACGTTGCGGCCGGCGTCGCGAAGTTCGCGCGCGAATTTTTCCACGACCGGCGTTTTGCCCGTGCCGCCGACGGTGAGGTTGCCGATGGCAATGACCTGCACGCCGAGCGTCTTGTCGCGGAGAATGCGGACGTTGTAGAGCCAGCGGCGCATTTTGACGCCCACCTGGAAAAGCTTCGAACTGCCGAACAAAAGCGAGCGCATCAACGCCGCCTTGGTGTCGTGGCGTTCGCCGGAAATGACTTCGAGAGCGAAGGTTTCAAGGCTTTCAATCCAGTCCCGGAATTGTTCACGCATGGGACCTCAATGTGCCAAGTCGCGCCGAAGTTTTGAATTGTTAATTTTGAGTTTTTAGTTCGGTGCGGCGGCGCCTTGCTTCAACTTAAAATTGTCAAAAACCCATTCGCGCCAGCTCATTCTGGAGCGCGGCTTGAAATTGTTGCACGTCCGCAGCAGACGGTTTGTAGCCCGGCTGTTTGGGCACCACGCCCAGCCGGCCCGTCTGGTCGAGATACCAGTCGGCGGTCTGGCCGTCGCTGAAGGTGACCTTGCCGCTGGCAATCGCGCCGGGCCGGGTCAATTGATCCACGATCACAGAAACCTTGCCGGTGGTGGACGGCGATTCGGCGGATGACGAAATGTTCTTTGCCGTCGGCGGGTTTGGCTGGCGTCGCCGGGGGTGGCGCGGCGGGTTTGGGCGGCTCCGGGTCTTTCGGCGTCAGCTTCAAATCGTCCACGAGAAAACGCACTTCCATGTAGGTGAGCTTCAGGCCGAATTCCGACATCAGCCGGTTTTGGATTTCTGAAAGTTTCGCGCCTTCCAGAATCCACGCCGTCACCCGCTGCCGCTGTTCTTCACTCAAATTCATCGCCCAGATTTTAGTCATCAGGGCTTCAGAAATCCAGCGGCAAGCTTGCGCTTCTAAATTTTACCGGGCGCGTTGGGTCAGGGCCATTTTGCCGATTTTGGTGAGCACATCCCAGGCGGGGCCGGGGAATTTATGCATTTGCACCATCACATCCTCGAATGCGGTCAGGAACCACTGCGCATCGGATTCGTTGATAATCAACGGCGGCAGCAGCTTGATGACGTCAATGGCATGGCCGGCGACCTGCGTGATGATGCGATGCTTGTCCATCAACGGAATGATGGCCGCCTGCGGGAAGAGGCTCTTGTCCATGGTATGGCACATCGTCCAGGCCATTTTCAGGCCGAGTGATTTCGGCGGCCCGAATTCAATGCCGATCATCAAGCCGCGCCAGCGGACTTCCTTTAGAAATTCAAAACGCGGCTGCATCTCACGCAAGCCGTTGCCGATGAAATCGCCCATGCGGGCGGCGTTGGCCATGAGCTGGTGACGATCCAGCACGTCGAGCGCGGCCAGCCCGGCGGCCATGGCCAGGCTGCCCTGGCTGAAGGTCGAACTGTGGACCACCGACCGTTGCATGGAGGAAAAAACCTTCTCGTGGATCCATTTCTTGCACAGCACCGCGCCGGCCGGGACGTAGCCGCCCGAAAGCATTTTGGCCAGAATCACGATGTCCGGGTCCACGTCCGGGCCGTCGTGTTCGAGAGCCAGAAATTTTCCAGTGCGGCCCATGCCCGACTGTACCTCATCGGCCACGAACAGTGCGCCGTGTTTGCGGCAAAGGCGTTGCGCTTCCAGCAGGTAACCGGGCGCGGCCAGGTTCACGCCCTTGCCCTGCACCGGTTCGACAACGAACGCCGCCACGTCGCCGTTCTGGAGTTCGGCTTCCAAGGCCGCAAGGTCGTTGAACGGGACCGCCCGGCAATGCGGCAGGAACGGCTCAAAGCCCTCGCGAAAATTGTCGTCGCCATTGATGGAAAGCGCGCCGTAGGTCAGCCCGTGAAACGATTTTTTGCAATGCAGGATGGTCGGTTTGCCCGTGGCGCAACGGACGTATTTAATTGCCGTTTCAATGCCCTCCGCGCCCGAGTTGGTGAAGAAAACCATGTCGAGCTGGTTTGGCATGCGTTTTTTCAACTCCGCGGCCAGCAGGCCGGCCAGCAGCGGCGCTTCGAGCTTTACCAGGCTCGGATAATCCGCGTTTAGAAACTCAATCAAAGCGCGGCGGACCTCGGGATGGTTGCGGCCCAGGCCGAAAACGCCATAGCCCGAAAGCAGGTCAAGATACTTTTCCCCCTTTACATCCCAAAGATACGGCCCTTCGGCGCGGACGTAACAGCGGTCGAAGCCGATGGTTTTAAGCGCGCGGACGTTGGCCGGGTTGACGTGCTCGGATTGAAGTTCGTAGTTCCTGCCCGCGTGCTGCTTCAGCAATTCGACAATGTTCAGACTGGGTTCCTGCGACATGAAAAATTCTTCCCGCAGGATAGGCATTCAGCCTTTCAAAATCCAGTCATAACCTTTGGCCTCGAGTTCGAACGCGAGTTCCTTGCCGCCGGTGCGGACGATTTTGCCGTCCACCAGCACGTGAACGAAATCGGGCACGATGTAATTCAACAGGCGCTGGTAATGGGTGATGACCAGTTGCGCGTTGTCCGCGCGTTTCAATTTGTTGACGCCCGAGGAGACGATTTTCAAGGCGTCAATGTCCAGGCCGGAATCCGTTTCGTCCAGGATGGCAAGTTTGGGTTCCAGCACGGCCATCTGGAAAATTTCGTTGCGCTTCTTTTCGCCGCCGGAAAAACCTTCGTTCACGGAACGTCTCAGGAGGTCGTCGCTCAATTCGAGCAGCTTCATCCTTCCTTGACCAGTGTCAGAAATTCCATGGCGTCCAGTTCCGGTCTCGCCCTTGTGCCTTGCGGATTTCGTTGAGGGCGGCCTTGAGGAAATAGGTGCTGTTCACTCCCGGAATTTCGACCGGGTACTGGAAGGCGAGGAACAATCCCTCGCGCGCCCGTTCCTCCGGGTCCAGGTCCAGCAGGTCCTGGCCGTTGTAAATCACCTCGCCGCCGCTGACGTCGTAGCCGTCGCGTCCGGCCAGCACCGCGGCCAGCGTGCTTTTGCCGCTGCCGTTCGGGCCCATGACGGCATGGACTTCGCCGGCCGAAATGGTCAGGTTGATGCCTTTCAGAATTTGTTTGCCCTCAACGCCCGCGTTGAGGTCTTTGATTTCCGAGAATTGGGTTGCTCATTTATAAATTTTCGTCCTCGTCCTCCTGCCTCATTCTCGTAATCGAAATCGGCGAATCGATGGACGAGAATCGAGGACGAGCAGGATTGTCTTATCCCACGCTGCCCTCCAGGCTTACGCCCAAAAGTTTCTGCGCTTCGACCGCGAATTCCATCGGCAGTTCCCGGAACACTTCCTTGCAGAAACCGTTGACGATCATGTTCACGGCGTCCTGGGTCGAAAGCCCGCGCTGGTTGCAGTAAAAAATCTGGTCCTCGCCGATCTTCGAGGTCGAGGCTTCGTGCTCCACGCGCGCCGTGGTGTTCTTCACCTCGATGTACGGGAACGTGTGCGCCCCGCACTTCGACCCAATCAACAGGAGTCGCATTGGGAGAAATTGCGCGCGTGCGCGGCGCTCTTCTGGATTTTTACCAGGCCGCGATAGCTGTTCTGGCCGTGTCCGGCGGAAATGCCCTTGGACACAATCGTGCTGCGCGTGTTCTTGCCGATATGCATCATTTTGGTGCCGGTGTCCGCCTGCTGATAATTGTTCGTCACGGCCACGGAATAAAATTCGCCGATCGAATTGTCGCCCAGCAAAATGCAGCTGGGATATTTCCAGGTGATGGCCGAGCCGGTCTCCACCTGCGTCCAGGAAATCTTCGAGTTGCGTCCCTTTGCACAGGCCGCGCTTGGTGACGAAATTGTAAATGCCGCCCCGCCCGTGCTCGTCGCCGGGATACCAGTTTTGGACGGTCGAATATTTGATCTGCGCATTGTCCAGCGCGATCAACTCGACCACCGCGGCGTGCAACTGATGCTCGTCGCGCATGGGCGCGGTGCAGCCTTCGAGGTAGCTCACCGAAGCGCCTTCCTCCGCCACGATCAGCGTACGTTCAAACTGCCCGGTATTCGCGGCGTTGATGCGGAAATAGGTGGACAGCTCCATCGGACAGCGCACCCCTTTGGGAATGAAGCAGAACGAGCCGTCGCTGAACACCGCCGAGTTCAGCGCGGCGAAAAAGTTGTCCGTGTACGGCACCACCATGCCCAGATATTTCTTCACCAGCTCGGGATGTTCCTGCACCGCTTCGGTGAACGAGCAGAAGATGATTCCCTTCTCGGCCAGCTGCTTCTTGAAAGTGGTGCCCACCGACACGCTGTCAAACACCGCGTCCACCGCCACCCCGGCCAGCCGCTCGCGTTCCTTCAGCGGGATGCCCAGCTTCTCGTAGGTCTCCAGCAGCTTCGGGATCGACCTCCTCCAGGCTTTTGGGCCCGTCGCCCTTCTTCTTCGGCGCGGAATAATACACCGACGTTCTGGTAATCAATCGGCGGGTAATGCACGTGCGGCCACGTCGGCTCCTTCATCGTCAGCCAATGCCGGTAGGCCTTGAGCCGCCACTCCAGCATGAACTCCGGCTCGTTCTTCTTCGCCGAAATCAGGCGGACGATGTCCTCATTCAAGCCCGGCGGCGCGGAGTCGGCCTCGACGTCCGTGAAAAAGCCGTACTTGTATTCCTGTTTGACCAGGCCCTCAATTGTCTCGGTCGCTGTGCTCATATCAAAAATTCACTTTCTAACTCTCGTTCGCGCGTGCGCGCACTCCGGGCACAGGCCGTGAATCGGCAATATCATAATGTTCAGCCTGGAAGCCCTGCGGCAGCGCGACCCGACGGCGGCCGCCGCCGGCAGATCCATGTCAAAAACACTGCCGCATGCGTCGCAACAATAATGGCAGTGCTCCTCGCATGTTCGGGCAATAACGCGTCGCGCCGCGCTCCAGTTGCACCTGCCGCAGGCAGACCGCACTTCACCAGCGCGTCCAGGCAATTATAAACGGTCGCCATGGAAATGTCCGGCATCGTCCGCTTGGCGCGGATGAACACCTCCTCGGCGGTCGGGTGATCGCGCCTTTGCAGCAACACGTCATAGACGTGCTGCCGCTGCGGCGTGAAGCGAAAACCGCTGGTGTTCAGCCGTTCGCTGAACTCGCTGTCCGTTTTCTTCTCGACCGCGTTCATCACTTCCGCAAGATGGAAACAAATCCGGAAGCTGTCAAGATTTAGAATAATTCTAAATTACGCTGCGGGGCTACTTCTGAAAAACGCTCACGCGGGCGGGTGGAAAATTCAGCCAGACGATTTTGGAGGCGTGAAGCTGGAAGTGGGCAGTGCCGCGCGCCTGTCTTTTGCCGAGGTGATAGCTGTATTGCACCCAATTGCCCTGCGGCTGCAAAACGGAGCGGATTTTTTGCGCGAGCGACTCGGCTTTTTCCGGCGGAAAATTCAGCAGCGGCAGGCTGGAAAAAACCGCACCGACATTTTCAACCGGCTCGCGGCGTTCGCGCAGCAATTCATCCAGTCTCCAGGCGTCGCCGGTGATGATTTGGGCGCGGGGAAATTTTTCACGGAGCAGCCGTGCCATTTTTGGGTTGCGCTCAATGGCAACGAGTTTTTCCTCGCGCAAACCGCGTTCAATGAGCGCCGCCGTGACCGCGCCGGTGCCGGGGCCGAGTTCGAGCACGAAACTTTCCGGATCGGACGGCAGCCAGCGGGCCATGGCCGCCGCGAGCTTCCGGGAACTGGGCACGAGCGAGCCGGTCCGCTGCGGGTGGGCGAGCCATTCCTGCAGGAAGAAGGTCGTGTCGGTCAATGTCGCCAGCAATCGTTTGGCCATGGTGTGGCAATGGTCGTCCAACTCCGGATTCAAAAGCAAACTAATTTACCGCCGCCGTTTCCGCCAATAAAAATTTTGACCGCCGCACGCACAACCAAATTTTCCCGAGGCTCAATGAGTACTTTTCGGTGCTTCCGCCGGCCGGGAAGTTTCACTCAGACATTTTCGCACGGCCTCGCGCCGCGCCGACCAATCCGCCCAGCTGGGTTCCCAGGCCGGGCCCGCCAAATTGGTGCGCGCCGCCGGCCAGACGGCGTCGAGCGCCTGCAATTCACGCTTCGCCGCCGCGCGTTCGTGCCACTCAAGATAAGCTTCAGCCAGATTCAAATCGTTTTCCGGATACCCTGGCGCAAGCTTCTTGGCTCGCAGGAGCCATTCAAGGGCCTTGCGCCGGCTGCCGATGCTCATGGGCCAGCCCGGCGCGTCGCGATACAACAAACCGAGGCTGCGTTCCGGCCCGGCATAATCAAAGTGTCCGTCAAGCCTGATCGCCGTTTTGAATTCGCGTTCCATTTCCTTGACAATTTTCAGCGCGCCGAGTGTTTCCGAGCGCGCGAGCTGGCCGAGGTTTTCGCCCAGATAATAATGCGCCGGAGCGGAATTGGACCCGCACGCGATGGCCTGCCGGGACGCATCAATGCCCTGACGGGCAATCGCGGCGTGTTCCGTGTCATTCGTGGCAAAGTCGGCAAAGTTAAAACAGGCGCGGGCGAACTCCCACGCGGCGGTGACATCGTTGGTGTTTGATTGAAATTGATTCCGCGCCCGATGGAACTCCGCCTCGGCGCGCGCGGCAAAGTTGTCTGTGCTTCCTTCACCGGCGGCGGCAAAACTGGTCATGGCCAGCCAGACGCCGAGGATCAGGGCCCCTTTCGCCATGAAACCGGATTTGGAATTAGCAGTTGCCATCGCGTCAGACTGTTTTATACTTGGGACAAGTGAGATTAAACTGGAAATTCCTGCGGTTGGCAATGCTGGCAGCAGCAGCCCTGTCCCTGACGGGATGTGGCGGCGTCAACGTCGGCGGCTCTGTTTCGCCCGCAACCTTTTTTCTGCCGGGCGCAATGAACGCTCCCGCGCCAAGGACCGGCGCGCCGATGATTGCCTCCAAACCGTCCCCACAATTCGCTCAAGCCCGCTAATTCTATGCGATTCCCATTCGCCTTGTCGGCAAAAATCGCCGGCCACATCATCAAACACAAACTGCGCAAGACCCCGAAGTTTGCGATGGTCCTGCAGCTCGAACCGCTGCATACCTGCAACCTCACCTGCACCGGCTGCGGCCGCATCCGCGAATATTCCACGTCCCTCAAGGACATGGTGCCGCTGGAAAAATGCCTGGCGGCGGCGGTGGAATGCGACGCGCCGATGGTTTCCATTTGTGGCGGCGAACCGCTGATTTATCCGAAGATTGAAGAACTCATCGCCGGCCTGCTGGAACAGGGCCGCGTCCTTTACGTCTGCACGAACGGCGTGTTCATGCGCAAGAAGATGAAGGATTATCTCGCGGCCATTTATTCGCCGGAGGTTGAGCCGAAAATCAAAAAGCTGCTCGATCAGAAATTGATTTCCGAAAAGGACGCCGAAACCATCCGCAAGTCCGACGAAGCCGCGCGCAAAAAAGTTGTCATCCGCCCGACAAAATGGATGTATTGGAACGTCCACGTGGACGGACTGGAATTCACGCACGACCTCATCGTCGAGCGCGAAGGCGTGTTCAAGGAATGCATCGAGGCCATCAAAATGGCGAAAATCCTCGGTTACCAGGTCGCGACAAACACGACGGTTTACAAGGAAGCCGACATGCAGGAAATCGAGGACATGTTCAAGTTCCTCAGTTCGCTGGAAGTGGACGGCCACACGATTTCGCCCGGCTACGATTACGACGCGGCCAAGAAGGACATGGTCAAGCGCCTCGGCAAGGACCCGAAGGATTTCTTCCTGACGCGCGACATGACGCGGCAAAAGTTCGCGAAGATCCTCGACTGGGGCAAGGCGTTCACGATTTTTGGCACGCCGGTGTACCAGGAATTTCTCGCCGGCAAACGCGAGCTGACCTGCACCGCGTGGGCGATTCCGACCTACAACATCAAGGGCTGGAAAGCGCCGTGTTACCTGATGACCGACGGCCATTACGGCGGCTACCAGGAAATGCTGCGACAAGGTGAAGTGGGAAAAATACGGCGTGGTGAACGGCGTCGCGCGCGACTCGCGCTGCGAGCATTGCATGGTGCATTGCGGTTACGATCCCAGCGGCGCGCTCGGCACGAACTATCAGCGCGGCGACAACTGGAAAAATTTCAAATACAACTTCGGCGCCAAACCCAAGCCGTTTCCGTTCTCACCGGAACTGGAGAAGCGCGTTTATAACGGCGTTTCCATCGGCAAAGGCCATCTGGCCGAGGCGAAGGCCGCCATCAATCCCGCCGCCGGCGCGAACGGCGCGTTTTCGCGCAACGGCGATGATCACGAACCGCACGTCGGCAGTCATTGCGGCACGAACGACACGACGGAGCGCGACGACTTGATGGCCAAAATCAAGGACCCGAGGAAAATTGAAGCGCGGCCGGAATAAGTTTTCAGGACCGAACGTCAATGAGCAGGACACTTTACCTTTCGCCTCCGAGCTTTGACGGATTTGACGGCGGCGCCGGCGCGCGCTACCAGGCGCGGCGCGAGGTCACCAGCTATTGGTATCCGACATGGCTGGCGCAACCCGCCGCGCTCACGCCGAATTCAAGGCTGCTCGACTGCCCGCCGCACAACGTTGATTTGCAAAAGTGCCTTGCCATCGCCAAGGATTTCGACCACGTCATCATCAACACCTCCACGCCGTCGCTGAAGAACGATTGCAAGGTGGCCGAAGCCATCAAGGCGCAGAAGCCCGACACGAAAATCGGCTTCGTCGGCGCGCATACGATGGTACTGCCGACGGAAACGCTCAAGGCATCAACCGCGATTGACTGGGTGGGACGCAAGGAATTTGATTTCACCTGCAAGGAAGTTGCCGAGGACCGCGAACTTGCGACCATTGCCGGGCTTTCCTACAGGGACAAGGACGGCAAAATCAAACATAACCCCGAGCGCGAGATGATTCAGGACATGGACACGCTGCCGTGGGTGGCGGACGTTTACAAACGCGACCTCGAGATTGAAAAATATTTCATCGGTTACCTGCTGCATCCTTACATCAGCATGTACACGGGCCGCGGCTGCCCGGCGCAATGCACCTTCTGCCTCTGGCCACAGACCATCGGCGGACACAAATACCGCGTCCGCTCGCCACAGAACGTCGCCGACGAGATGGCCTACATGAAGAAACTGTTCCCGCAGGTGCAGGAATTTTTCTTCGACGACGACACGTTTACCGCGAACCTGCCGCGCGCGCGCGAAATCGCCAAGAAACTCGGCCCGCTCGGCGTCCATTGGTCCTGCAACAGCCGCGCCAACCTCGATTACGACACGATAAAATCCTTCAAGGACAACGGCCTGCGCCTGTTTCTGGTCGGCTACGAAAGCGGCAACGACGACATCCTTACTCGCATCAAAAAAGGCGTGACCATGGACGAGATGCGCCGCTTCACGCAGGCCTGTCATCAGGCCGGCGTGGTGATTCACGGCACGTTCATCCTTGGATTGCCGGTGGAGACGAAGCAATCCATCGAGAACACCATCCGTTTTGCGCAGGAACTGGATGTTTTTTCACTGCAAGTCTCGCTGGCCGCGCCCTATCCGGGCACGGAGCTTTACGAAATGGCCAAACAAAACGGCTGGTTCGTGAAGAAGGACAAGACCGACCTCGTCGAGGGCGACGGTTTCCAGCAAAGCACGCTCGAGTTTCCCGGCCTGAGCAAGGAGGAAATCTTCGAAAGCGTCGAGCGGTTCTACCATCGCTACTACCTGCGCCCGAAGCCGATTCTCCGCATCATCAAGACCATGCTGGAGGACAAGGATGTCTGCGTCCGCCGTCTGCGCGAAGGCTATGAGTTCTTCAAGTCCATGGCTCAACGGCGCAGTGATTTGGCAGCGGCAAAAGCTGCGACTGCCTAGACGCGGGCGAAGTGCTGCGATAGATTTCATACTGCGGGCAACGGATTGTGCCGCCAAGCCCGGGGACAAATCGCGGTTTCGGTGAATAACTTTTGCGATTGCCGCCCTCAACCGTGCTTGACACCACAAAACTTTGTATGCTACAAGGAAGCAGCCACAATTAGCAGTGGCTTTATGCGTTGCCCCAAGTGCGGCTGTCAGGAAGACAAAGTCATAGACTCGCGCGCGTCGCGCGAAGGAGCCACGATTCGCCGCCGCCGCGAATGCGCCCAGTGCGGGCACCGTTTCACGACGTACGAGGAAGTTGAACGGGAAGGGTTGATGGTGCTCAAGCGCGACAAGCGGCATGAGGAATTTTCACGCGAGAAACTTCTGTCCGGCATCAAAAAAGCCTGCCAGAAGCGCCCGGTCAGTCCGCAAACCATGGAAGATTTGACCGATCACATTGTGGCGGCCGTGACTGACAAATTTGAGAACGAAGTGCCCGCCGAATTCATCGGCAAGCTCGTCATGGACGGCCTGCGCGACATTGACGACGTCGCCTATGTGCGGTTCGCCAGTGTCTATCGCCGGTTTCAGGAAGCCACCGACTTCGTCCATGAAGTCAAAAAACTGGAGGCTGCCAAATGATCGCCCTGTTGTCCGACTGTTTGCTTTTCCAACTCGCCAATGGCGAAAGCGTGCCCTGCTCGCCGGAAATGATTTCGGTCGAACTCGTCGGCAGCAGCGACAGCTGGCTCGACCCCGAAGTCTTGCGCCACGCCGCCGCGTCGGTCTTCCACTATTTCAAAACTGAACTGCGCCGCGAAAGCGTCACGGTGGGCGAGTTTGCCGGGGCTTTGGAAAAAGTGCTGCGCAAGCTCGGTTTCATCATCCGCGCCGGGGCAGTGGAACCGCGCTCGCGGGAAACCATTGAAACCGATCTGGGTTTGATGGCGCAGGAATCCGGCAGCGGCTTCGAGCTCTTTTTCTTCCCGCGCCTGCGCGGCGAACTCCGTGCCCAACTCCGCCATTCACCGCGGGTGCTGCGCTTTCGCGGCCTGCGCGGCTGCGTCAAGCAACTGGCCGGCGCGCGCCGCTGGAGCGGTCGCTGCGAAAAATTGCGGGACCACATCGTCGAGTATTTGCGCCAATGCCTCACCGCCGAGGCGGAACCAACCGATTGCGCGTTGGTGGTGGAATGATTTTTTTAACGCGCCCCTCGCCCCTTCCCTCTCCCCGCCGGGCGGGGAGAGGGAATCCGGCAGGACGGGAGAGGGGTTTTAATTCGTGAAAATTCGTGCAATGCGTGTCTAACATCCCGCCATGAGCAAAACGCTTTTCGAAAAGATTATCGCCCGCGAAATTCCGGCCCAAATTGTTTACGAAGACGATTTGGTGCTCGCGTTCCGCGACATCCATCCGCAGGCGCCGACGCACGCTCTGATTGTTCCAAAGAAACCGATACCGCGCGTGGCCGAGGCAAAGGCCGAAGACCAGCCATTGCTTGGTTACCTGTTATTCAAGGCCGCCGAGGTGGCCGGGAAGCTGGGTTTGGCCCAAGGCGGCTACCGGCTGGTCATCAACAATGGCGCGGACGGCGGTGAGAGCGTTCCGCACCTGCACGTTCACATTCTCGGTGGACGCTACATGAAATGGCCGCCGGGATAAATTGTGTCAGGCCAAAATGGGGCATATTTGAAACCGCGCATTCACATTCTCGGCGGTCCCGACAGCGGCAAGTCGTACATCGCCGGGAAACTGGTAAAGCACTTCGGCATACCTGCCTACGACCTCGATGAGCTCTTCTGGGATCACGCCGCTCCTGACTACGGGATTCGTGCTAACGCGGCGGACCGCGACCGGCGGCTCGCAGTTATCGTTTCTCAAGACGGCTGGATAATTGAAGGTGTTTATCACCAGTGGCTCACCCCAAGTCTTAAGGTGGCTGACATTGTCGTCGTACTGACACCTTCAATCTGGATTCGACACTGGCGGGTCATCAGGCGTTTCATTTTGCGCCGGCTCGGAAAGATTCTGTCCAAACGCGAATCACTCGCCGATCTCTGGCATTTGCTACGCTGGAGTCATGCTTACGATGCGAACAATCTTAGTCAAGCGCGCGAGTACATAGCTGCACATGGACGATCAATGGTTGCCTGCAAAACGTTTGAGGATGTGAAGGCAGCCATTGAAGGTTCAGCCAACGGTTAAACCACGTTCTGGCTCCCGAGGATTTTCTTCAACACCTTGCCGAGCCGCTTGATGCCTTCGCGGATGTTTTCCTCGCTCGCGCTGCCGAAGCTGATGCGCATTTCGTTGTCCGGCTTTGCGCGCGCCGGATCGTCGGCGTAGCAAAGTTCGCCCGGCACATAGAGCACGTCGTTTTTCAGCGCGGTCTGGAACACTTTTGATTTCACGCCGGTGGAAACTTCTTTCGGCAGGCGCGCCCAGAAATAAAGTCCGCCGCCGGATTCCCAGATTTCCACGTTTGGCGGAAAATGTTCCGCGAGCGCCTGCTTCATCACGCGCGCCTTTTGGCCGTAGCGTTTTTCAATTTTCGCCACGTGCCGGTCGTAAAGGCCGGTTTCCAGCGCGCGGGCCAGGAGTTGTTGCAACAGGTTCGCCGTGCCGAAATCGTGGTTGCCCTTGATGCGCTGGACGGCGGTGAAGAGCGGTTCCGGCAGAATGCCGAAACCGACGCGCGCGCCGGGCGCGTAGGGCTTGCTGTAAGTGCCGGTGTAAATCACGCGCTCCGCCGCGCCGGGCACCATCAGCGCGGACGGCACGTCTGTGCCCTGTCAAATCGCAATTCGCGATACGCCGCGTCTTCGAGCAGATAAATCGGATGGCCCGCCGCGCGCTCAAATTTTTTCAACAATTTCAAAACGCGGCGCTTTTTTTCGAAGCGAGTCGTGACGCCGGTCGGATTTTGAAAATAGCTGACGAGGTAAAGCGCCTTGACGCGGCGGAGTTCGCCGGATTTTTTCAGCCGTTGCAAAACGATTTCCAGGTGCGCCAGGTCAATGCCGTCGCGTTCCAGTCTCACGCCGCGCGCGCGGATGCCGCGGCTTTGGAGGATGCTCAAGAAAACAAAATACGTCGGGTCTTCGACGAGGATGATGTCGCCTTCGTCGCAGAGCGCTTCGAGCGTCATGTAGAGCAATTGCTGCGAGCCGCCGGTGATCATCACGCGGTCGGGCGAATGATCGGCGCGGCGTCGGCTTGCGACGCCGTCGCAGTCGAGTTTTGCAGATGCTGCGCGGTGAGCTCGCGCAGATTGGTTTCGCCGGCGGTGATGCCGTATTGCAGCGCGGGCTGGCCGGTTTTGGGCGAGCGCAAAATTTCGTTGAGCAGCTTGCGGGAAATTTCGACGGGCAAAGTGGGGTTGTCCGTGAATCCGGCGGCGAGCGAAATCAATTTGGGCCGCGTGAGCGCGGCTTGCATGAGCCAGGAGATGGGCGGCAGCGCGGTGCGCCGGCCCATTTGGGATAGTGCGTCAGTTTTCATGAAAAAGATTTTAACATCCAACATTGAACGTGAAACGGAAAACGTGATGCGTGAAAGACCGGCAACGTCCGAAGTCGTTTCACGTTTCACGCATCACGAATATTCACTTCGCGTCGAAGACGCTATCGAAGATGGTTTCCTTGGTTTTCCAGATCAGCGCCATGGTCATGGCCAGCGGCAACAAGGCAAAAAAGGTCAGCAGCCACAAGCCAAGGCGGTTCAGCCAGACGACCAGGATGCCGAATTCCAGCGGTATCTGCATCACGCGGAGCAGAATCGCGTACACGATGCCGAGTAACAGCAGAAAGGCGAGCAACCAGCGATTGAGCGCGGTGAACAGGCGCGTCTCGTGCCGGAGGGTTTCGTCCGGCAGCATCGCGCCGAGTTGCTTGAGAACGACATTCAAGTTGAACAAAAAAAACACCGCCGACAGGACGAGCACAAAAACCGCGGCGGTGAAAAAGGATTCCCGTGGCATGCGATTGTGCCAGAAGAGAAACGGACAGAGGCCGAAGTTGACGAGGCCAAGAAGTTTTGCGCGGTCCAGCGCGTGGCGCCAGGGGCGTTCCTGCTTCTGAAAATCACCCATCTGCCATAGTCCAAAAATCAAGAGGCCGGTGACGGCGAGCGCGGGAATGAAGCCAAATGATTTCAACCAATCGGTTTTTGCGGTTTCCACGCAAATGACCAATGACGCGGGCAACCCCCAGAACAACGCAGACAGACCGCGGGCGAGATGCCCGAGTGACCGGAGCAATTCGGCTTTGCTTCTGGTCCCGGCTTCAGGATTTGATGTTTCGATCAAAACGAAAGGTAGGTGTAAGCCTTCAAACCGCGTTCGTAGTCATCGAGCAATCGCATGGCTTCGGACGGCTTCATGCGATCAGACTTGATGGCGTCATCAATCTGCGCCTTCATCTGGCGTTTAAGCTCGTTTTCGTCGTATTGCACCGCCGCGAGCGATTGGATGATGGTGTTGCCTTCGATGATTTCCTCGATGTAATAGCCGGTCGGCTCGTCGGGTTCGAGAAAAACGTGAACCTCGTTGACGCGGCCAAACAGGTTGTGCAGGTCGCCCATGATGTCCTGATACGCGCCCATGAGGAAAAATCCGAGATAATACGGCTCCAGCAGGCCGTTGCCGTTGCTGTTGAGCGGGTGCAGCGGCAGGGTGTCGCGCACGTCGCGGAAATCAATGAACTTGTTGACCTGTCCGTCGGAGTCACACGTGATGTCCACGAGCGTGCCTTCACGCGTCGGGCGCTCGTTGAGCCGCGTGATGGGCATGATCGGGAAAAGCTGGTCCAGCGCCCAGTGGTCGAGCAACGATTGGAAGACGGAAAAATTACAGAGGTATTGATCGCCGAGGCTGTCTTCGAGTTGGCGGATTTCCTCCGGCGCGTAAGGCTGGCCCTTGTAATGCTCGACGACGGCGCGGCTGATCTGCCAGTAAAGGCTTTCGATCTTTGCCTTGTCGGGCAAATCCAGCACGCCGAGCGTGAACATGTGTTGCGCATCATCCCGGCGTTCGAGCGCGTCGTGGTAGGCTTCGAGTTTGTTGAGTTTCGGCAGGTTCTGCCGGATTTCGAGCAGCTCCTTCACGAGCGCATGTTCGCGGTCGCCGAATTTCAAAAATTCCCCGGGCCGGATTTTTTCAATCGCGCCGAACACCTCGACAATCAAAACGCTGTGATGGGCGACGATGGCGCGCCCGCTTTCACTGATGATGTCCGGGTGCGGGACGTTTTCCGCATTGCACACGTCGGCGATGTAAAAAACCACGTCGTTGGTGTATTCCTGCAAGGAGTAATTCGTCGAGCTGTCGAACGCCGAGCGGCTGCCGTCGTAATCCACGCCCAAACCGCCACCGACGTCGAGATAGGAAATCGGGAAACCCATTTTGTGGAGCTTGGCATAGAACCGCGCCGCCTCCTGCACGGCCTTTTTCACCGTCAAAATGTCCGGCACCTGTGAACCAATGTGGAAATGCAACAGCTTGAAGCAGTGGCCGAGGTTTTCGGCCTTCAACAGTTCTGCCGCCTCCAACATTTCCGCCGTGCTCAGGCCGAACTTTGCGTTTTCGCCGCCGCTTTCCGCCCAGCGCCCGGCGCCCTTGCTCAACAGCCGCGCGCGGATGCCAATGAGCGGTTCGACCCCGATCTGCTTGGAAATGGAAATAATTTGCCGCAGTTCCTCGAGTTTTTCGACGACCATGATGACGGTTTTGCCCAATTTGATGCCGAGCAGGGCCATTTTGATGAACTCCGCGTCCTTGTAGCCATTGCAGACGATGAGGCAGCCCATCTGGTTTTGCAGCGCCAGACCGGCGAACAATTCCGGCTTGCTGCCGACTTCCAAGCCGAACTCGAAAGGCTTGCCGGCGTCGAGTATCTCCTCCACGACTTCGCGCAGTTGATTGACCTTGATGGGGAACACACCGCGATACCGGCCCTGGTAATTGTATTCCGTGATGGCGTCGCGAAACGCCTGGTTCAGCGACTCGACGCGATGGCGCAAAATGTCCTGAAACCGGATGAGCAGCGGAAACTTCAGCCCGCGCGACCGGGCCTCCTCGGTCACGTCCGTCAAATCCACGGCCACGCCCGCGTCCTGCTGCGGACGCGCCACGACATGTCCGGCCTCGTTGATGTCGAAATACTTCGCGCCCCAGCGGCGAATGTTGTAGAGGGCGCGCGCCGCGTCAATGCTCCACGGCGAACTGGCGTCGGTTGAATTGCTCATCTCATGAATCTGAGCGAACTATAGAATGCCGCGCGGGGAATTCAATACGCGGAATGAGAAATTTTCAAGACGCTTCGAGCTTTGCAGTTTGGAGAAATTTTGTTTCCATCACGCCATGCCCAAAATCCCGCTCGCCGTTATTGTCGCTCATTGTGACAAAATTCTCCGTACCAAAGGAATCGCCGATTTTGCTGGCGCGGTGAACGGATTGCAGGTTGAAAACCGCGGCGATCTCACACGGATTGCCGCCACCGTGGACGCAAGCTCCGCCACGGTGAAACTCGCCATTGCCGCCAGGGCGGACCTGCTCATCGTGCATCACGGTCTGTTTTGGTCGCCATCGCATCCGTGGACGGGCAAAAAATACGCCCTGCTCCGGCTGTTGGCGGAAAACAATCTGGCTGTTTACAGCTCGCATCTGCCGCTCGATTTTCATCCCCGGCTTGGAAACAACACATTGCTTTGCAACGCGCTCGGTCTGAAAAATCGCCGGCCGTTTCTGCTGAAGGAGGGGCAATTTTATGGTCTGCAATCGCGGACCAAAATTTCACGTTCCCTGCTTGCTTCCCGTTTGCACCGCGCAACCGGGGAAACGCCGTTAGTCATTCCGGGTGGAAGCGAAACATGTGCGCGCATCGGGGTCATCACGGGGGGGGCGGGTGATTTGTTGCAAAAGGCGGCCGAGGAAGGCGTGGACACTTTCATTACGGGTGAAGGGCCGCATTGGACTTGCGCGCTGGCGGAGGAGCTCGGCGTCAATGTCCTCTACGGCGGCCATTATGCGACAGAGACGTTCGGTGTCAAAGCGCTGGCGGCGCATTTATCCAGAAAGTTCCATTTACCGTGGACGTTCCTTGATCATCCGACCGGCTTATAAAATTCAGGGTGGGCCACGGATTTTAGTTGGAAGGCGTGCGCCGCGTTGAAAAAATCAGGCAACCAATCAAAAGAATTCCAATGCCAATGGCCGACAAGCTGACGTAAAGCGGACCGATAGGCGGTAAGAACTTGAATTCCACCGTGTGGGCGCCGGGTGTCAAATAAACACCGCGCATGATGAAGTTGCAGCGGAGCAGCGGAGCAATCTTGCCATCCACCCGCACCTGCCAATGCGGATCAAACTTGTCGTTGAGCAACAATACTGACGGCGCATCGGCGTGCGCGCTGAAGACAATGTCTTTGGGCGAATAACTTTTAAATTCAACCGTGCCGTAATTTTCACCGGCTGCGTTTGCCACGGGCGGGGCCGGCAGGTTGGTGGAAACCAAGACTGTCTTCCCGGCGTCAAAATTCGTGCTCGCGAGCGTCTGCAACGTTGCGAGGTCGGTCCCGCCAAGGCCGGCAATGGCATCGCCCATTTCCTTGGGCAACTGCTGCTGCAATGTTTTTACCCACTGTTGCAGCTCGGCCGGATCGCCCGGGCAGACTTGCCAATGAGAATACAATTTGGCCCGCGGCAGCGCGCCAGTGAATTCAAACAAGGCACAGCCGCCGTTGTCATTGGGGACGGCGGTTAATTCCTCCAGGCTGGTGATCCGGTCAACGCCCGGTTTTGGCTCCAAGTCAAACTGCGCGACGATGCGGAAGCGGTGTTGTGCCGGGTCGAGTTGTTCGTTCAAGGCATCGAGAAAGCCCGCGGCGCCAAGCAGATAGCGGGTATTGGTCAGTTCCCAGTGACGGAGCAGATTATAGGAGAGCGCGGCTTTATAAGCTTCCAAATCCGCCGGCAGGCGCGGCGCTTGGGTTTGATCGAGCGTTTGAATGTTATAAAAGGTGAAAAGTTGCTGGGCCCATTCAATGTTATAAAGGTCGTCAAAGTAGTCATCGTAGAAAGGCAAATGTTCCGGCGAACGACCTGGCAGCACGGCGACGCGATGCTCGTAGGGTTTGTCACGCAGAATGTCAACAATGGGATTGCTTGCGTATTTTTGCGGGTAATTCCAATAAACAACCCAAGGCAAATTCGCGCGGCCCAAATCCACAACGAGCAACACCCCGAGAAAAATTCCACCCCATTTGACACGACGTCCTGCAAACGCACCGCTCAGAATCAGCGCAAACAAACCGATGGCGAGTGCGAAGAATAAAACAAACCAGCCGATTTGCCGGATGCTAAATGCGGCGATTTGGCCGGCTGTGTTTTCGTCGGAAAAGCCAACCGTTTTCAGATAAGCGACAAGGTTCGGCGTTTGCAGCGCATAAATCAGCCATGCCAACAAACTGCCCACCAAAATTACAAAGCAAGCCGAAATCCAATTTCGGTCAAAGCCGCGGGATTTTACCCACCACGTTTTCAGTTGAACCAGCGGCGAAGTGGAGCCGGCAGCCGGAACTTCCAGGTAACGCCGGCTCAATCCCTGAACCCCATAGGCAAAAATGATGACCAGCGCCCATGAAAATACAAAGAGGAATTTGACCGGGTTTCGGATGTTTGAAAGGTAGGGGACTTTATAAAACAGCGCGTAGAACGGAGCAAACCGCCCAAACGCGAGCAGCAAGGAAACGAGCAACACTGCGATCCAGAACCAGATAAATCGCCGGTGCGTTTCGGAAAAAATCGAATTTTGCCGGCGCAACGATTGGGCCATGGTCCACAAAGCCACCAAAATGACCAGCACACCGGCGTAATTGCCGGTGCCGGTGAATCGCAAGGGACCCGGTGGCGGTGTCCCTTGTTCGCCACCGGCCAAATAACGACCCCACGCTGGATTGCGTCCGACGGCACCCCAATAGTTGCCTCCGTCCGGGGTGTCCATCCGGTAACCGAACAACCCAGGAACCACGATTCCCAAGGTTTCGATTTTTGGAAGACTCCATTCCGTGGCCCAATCCCAATGTTGTGCTTCCGCCCCCGCGTTTTGTTGAGCGCCAGCAATGCCCTGAATACTAGAACCTACCAACGCCACAAGGGCTTGTGTGGCGATAAAGACGGCAAAGATGGCGATGATAATGATCCGTCCTACACCACGTCCAAAATTCTTTATCGCCGCACCTTTTCCCATGAGCGAGTAAAACAAAGTGAAGGCGGCGATAAACAGGCTGAAAATGGCACCGATATCCGCTGCTTCCATGACGTTTATTCCTACCGCCAAGCCAGCCAAGGCGAATCGAATCCAGTGACGGTAGGGCGGTTCTGTCGGCGAGCCGGAGACAATCAAGGCGAGCGCCAGAAAATCCATGCCAAACGCGATTTGATGTGAAGGCACGCCCCAGCAGGCGTCCGAGAAAAAATAGGAATTCAAGGCGGCGGCCAATGCCCCCAAGGTTGTTGCCAATGGCGAGAGGCGCAATTGTCTGAAAAAAAACCATGCGCCAGCACCCAGAATAAATATGGCGATGGCCTGGGCAAACTTCGCATAGCCGACCGCACCCAAGGTCCAGCGGATTAGGGCGGTCAGGTCCGGCGGAAATGTAGCAGCGTAGCCGCCAATGTCATTGAGATCAGCCCACATGCCAGTCAGACCTTGGGGCAACTGAACCCACGCCGCCTTTTGAATGCCAAGCGGATTATCGTTGGAGAAATGAACGTAACCAGGCAGAAAACTCCGCCAGAAAAGAACGGCCAGAATTGCCGCCAGGAGAATCATGGTCATCGTCCCTCCCAACTTGTTCTGCGGTGCTGATTTTATGTTTTTCATTGTGTCAGGTCATCATAAAGCAAAAAAGCCGTGTCGGGCAGCTTTGTTGAGCAAAAGCGGCCGGATTTGTACTGACGAAATCAAGGGGGGAATTATTTAGTTGTATCCGGGGACGTTGTCAAGAACAACCAAGCCGTGGTTGAATATGATTGTCATACATTTTTTTTTGGTAAATCATCTTCGAGCGGCTCGGGTTTGGAAATGAATCGCATGTATTATGGGTCTTGATATTAACGGCCTGCTTTTTCTGCTTGCCGCCCGCAAGCAGGGTGTGGATTTTGGCGACGCGCTGATGGTTGGTCGTTTGGTGCTTAACGTCTATCCAAACAAGATTAGGCGGGTGCTGGCCAAGGCGGGTTTGCCGGGCGGACTTTTCACCACGGACATGGGTGACAGCGGCTTTGCCGAGCCGGCTTTCAAGGCGTTGGGCGCGCGCAGTGTTTGCTCCATTGACGCTTCAGCATACGAAGGGGCGGACGTGGTGCGCGATCTAAACAAACCGCTTGATGCAGACCTGAGGGAGAAGTTTGATTTGGTTTACGATGGCGGAACACTTGAGCACGTTTTCAATTTTCCCATGGCGTTGCAGAATTGCATGGAAATGGTTCGGGAGGGAGGGCGCTTCTTTACGCACACGTCCGCCAATAATTGGTGTGGCCACGGTTTTTATCAGTTCAGCCCGGAGCTTTTTTACAGCGTGTTGTGCCAGGATAATGGCTTTGAAATCGAACGAATGATCATCCATGTGGTTGGCCCGTACTGCCGTTGGTATGAAGTGGCGGATCCGCGGATAATTCGTTCGCGGGTGGAATTGATCACTTCCTTTCCGATGCAATTGCTCATCCAAGCCCGGCGGACAAAGGTTGTTCCCCTTTTTAGCAAGACGCCGCAACAAAGCGACTACCTGTTGCACTGGGAACAGCGGTCATCGGTGCCGCCAATTACCGCTGCGTCCTCGCGGCCCGCGCTGGCCGGAATTCTGCCCGGCTTAGCCCGGTTGGTGCATGTGATCAAGACCGGCTGGCAGTTTTGGCATAATCATTCGTTAGGCAATCGCAAGCTCTTCCGTCCCGTCAAAAGGTTCCCCTCTTCGTAAACATCCCGTGGAACTCACCTGAATCTGAAATGTGCGGCAGGCAGACTGGAGGCAAACAACTCACCTTTTTGCAGGAGGGATTTTTCTCGCTTCCAGTTCGCGTAGCGCGTCCAAAAATCTTGTCTCCGCCGTGCCCCATGAGTTTTCGCGTTTGAATCGCGCCAACAGCGCCGCATCAAGTCTGGTGGTTCCAGCACGGCTGGCCTTAATTTCGGCGGCAACCGCCGGCTTGAATGTTTCAATTTCAAACGGCTTCACGTAATGGGGCAAATTCCCGAAGACGGGCCGATAGGCGTCGAGTTCGTAAGCCACCACTGGCACACCACAGGCGAGTGCCTCGCCGATGACAATGCCCCAACTTTCATAACGGCTTGGCATTACAAACACGCGGCTGCGCTTGAGCAGGCGGAATTTCTCCTCTTCGGAAACCAGCCCGCTAAATGTCACATTTTCCTGCAATCCCATCCGGCCAATCACCGGTTCGAGTTGGTCCCGGCTCTTGCCGATGATGACAGCGCGAAAATCCGGCAGTTGTTGTTTCAGCCATGCCAGTGTGGCCAGCAGATCATCAATGCCTTTCTGCGGATGCACGCGACCCATCCAAGCCACGTCGAATTGTTTCGGCTGCGGCGGCACACGGTCAGCCGCTGCCACGTCGCTGCCATTGGGCACATACCACAGGTCGGACTCCGCATAACCAAACTGCTTCAAACGATCCCGGATTTTCGGATGGCTGTAGGTAATCATGCCGCCGCGACAACGCCTAAACCACCGTAGCGAGAACTGCTGGCTCATCCAATAATATAGCGATGGCAGCCGGACGGAGGTTACATCAGCTCGATGCCTGAACACGATTTGGCCGAAGGTCGGCGCGGTCATCCCCAGATACAAAATTTTCGTGCGCGCCCGGCAACGAATCAACGGGATGGTGTCGAACCAGTAATCCGACGCGGCGTAAGCAATATCGTCCGGTTTGATCTCACCCAGCCTTGGCAACGTGCCGCGCACCCGCCGGCCAAAATCCCATAATAGCCGGAATTGTCCGCTCAATGTGCCCACGTCACCGAGATTGCCGGGGCTGGAATCGGTGAGTGTGAGACTCAGCGGCAGACTTTGTTTTTTTAGATAATGTTGGAAGGCGTGTCCGCCGAAGAAATGGATCGGATAACCCGCGTCCAAGGCGGCCCGCGCCATGAAATAAAAATAAATATCACCGCCGCCAATGCCTTCACCAAAAATGCCGTTCACAAAGCAGACCAAACGCGGACGGTTTGTCTGGCGGGAATTCGCAGGTGGGATTAAATCCATAAGTTGGCGTTCGGTCAGGGCTTCAGATTTTGTTTTACCTGCAATTCCGCGATCAACGTTTTGTCTTTGCCGCGGTGTTTGTAAGTGAGCACGCCCCAAGCGTTGCCAAACACACTGGCAAGACACGCGGGGATATGCCAAAGCCAGCGCCAGTCGCGGTCGCAAATCAGACCGCGCAACGTGTGCCACAACGGGCCGACGAACGTGACACAGTAAACCGCCGCCAGCCAAAGCGGCACGGGTGGTTTCTCCTTCATCCAATTTATTTTGGCTTCCTCCTGCACGCGAAGGAAATGTACCGTGGCGCGCCGGCGTTTTTGCACAAACCTCCAAAGAGTTTGCACGTAGTAATGATGCACCCCGCGCCCGCGGATGCGCAGCCATTCTCGTTTGCCCGCACGCATGAGATACAACGCCGCGTGTGTGTCCTGAAAATGTTCCCTGGCCTTTGCCAGTTCCAAATCGGTGCGACGAAACACAAAACCATTCGCTCCCAGCGGATATGAGAATGAATCATTTGGGAGCGCCCAACGTTCAGTCTCACCGTCGCGCGCGACCAGTTTTGGATTCGTGCTCATCAGCCAGCAAATGGGGTCGCTGATGTGGAGCCGATGCGTGAGGTAGGCGCAAAACGAACTCATTTTGGGCGACGGCGGATAATAGCTTTCCACGCCGAGCGCCTGCGGATTGACCGCCAGCGCCCGCACTGCCAGGGCAATGTAATCGGGATGCGTGATTTCGTTGTCCGCGTCCACGAAGACGATGTATTCACCGGTTGCGCGCCCAAGCGCAAGGCGTTTGCCCTCCTCCATGTTCTTGCCGTTGTCATCAATGACAATGGCCCCGTACTTTTTTGCGATTTCGCGCGTGCGATCGGTCGAGTGCGCGTCAGCCAGCAGGATTTCATAGCGGTCACGGGGATAAGTCTGGCGCGCAATGGAGCCGAGGCAGTTGTCCAGCAACGCCTCAACGTTCAGCGTCGGCATGATGAAACTGACGCGCGGCAGATTTTCCGAACCGGACTGCATGATGTGAGTTTAACCGCCGCCGATGATAATTCAAATCAGCTTTGTGAAATTACCAGGCGGCACATCGTGGCAGGCCTGGCGATGAACAAGACGACAAACACTGGCTGGTGGCTATTGTGGCTCCAGCAGCTTGATTTCCCCGGACAATTTTGTATTTTTCCACCCTTTGACGTCCGGGATTGGCTTGCCCGCAAGATCCGGATGCCATGAAACCAAGACTGTCGCCGAACACAGTAATTCCGCATCTGCGCTCCCCAATACGGGATATTCACCGCCTTCAATGTCCATCTTCACAAATGCCGGTGTGCCGCATTTTGCCACAGCCTCTCATAAGGAAATCGTGGCAAGCAATGGGCCTGTTGCCGGCGCGCTAAAATCGGGTTCGTAGGTGCCTTTCAACAATCTGCCATCCGCGGTCAAGGCGTTGGGGACAATGCGCCATTGGTAAATTTTGCTGTGCGGCAGCTAGGATAGTAGAGTGAATTCAAATTGGGTTCGAACGCAAAAATCGTTGCCCACGGACTTTGCCGGGCAATGATGGTGGTGTATTTACCAATGGAAGCTCCCACATCCCACACGACGCCTTCACCCCAATCGCGCATGAAAAAGCGTGTTTCGTGCTCGCCCATGTACCGTCCCAGCAGCCGTTCAGTATAAAGCCAACGGGAGGGATGCCGCTGGATAAAGAAATTCAGCCGCATCACGAGTTTGTTCAGAGCATCCATAAGTGATTTTCAAAAGGACAACAGGACGCTAAAAGACAGATTGCCTCTTCAAATGTCAAAACCAAACAAAGACTTCTACTTGAGTTTCGCTGGTGATGTTAAGCCGCACGTTCTTCGTTGTGTAATGGTCGGGCTGCTGGAGCAAGCTCAAATCAGTCTTGTGCAACGGGGTGATGCCGGCGCAACGTGACCAGCCAAATCAGGAAAAGAACGCCAAACGCCATGCCGGCGGCGAGCGGCATCACGCGCAATAAACCCAGCGGAGTTTTTCCGAACACCAGCAACGTCAGCCAGTAACCGAGTCCGAGCGCCCCGTAGGACAGCGATATTTTCAGCCAGCGACTGGCCAGCGACCACAACGCCAGTGCTTGCAACAGGCCGACAAAGACCATCGTGACGGACAATCGGGCAATCATGGCCTCGGCTTCGGGCGACGGCCGGCCCAAAATGATTTTGACGCACAAATCCCGCTGCAGAAACAACACGCCAGCGCCGAACAGCAGCGCCAAGACGTAAAGTCCCAGCAACTTCAATTGCTCGGCCACAACGTTTCCGGAACGCGTGCCGGAGCGCGACGTGAACAGGACGGTCAACAGCGGTACCACGGCGTATAGCAATGCCACTGCCAGCCGTTCGGCACAGTTGTAGGCGTCGTTGTCCGCGCCGGTAAAGAACTTTTTGGCGACCAGCAAATCGCCCTGCGTGAAAAAAAACCCGCCACTCACGCAGGCAGTGCTGACGACCAAATAGAGGATAAATTCCCGGTTCAACGGTGAAACCGGCCCGCCCTGCAGCAACAAATCCTTTCGCCAAAACAATAGAACGAGGTTGGCCAGGAGCGCAAAGGTCGATACCATCACGGCCATTTCCGGCGTCGGCCATTTTAAAGTGACAAACCAGCCGAGCGAGACCCGCAGGACCATTATTAAAAAGCCGATTAGTGCGAGCCGTTTAAACCAAGCCAGCCCCTGGCACAATGCTGTGGCGAAGGCACCCCACAACCCCAAAAGCGTGCAGACCAGTGTGACCAGCATCAGGCTGGGTCGGTAGTGGAAGAAATCACTCAATGGCTTCGCGGCGATCACCGCCAGCGCGGAACCGGCGACCGTGAGATGGAAGAGAAATCGACGACAGCCCATGAGCAGTCCTTGGAGGCGCGCGCTGTCGCCGCTGGCGTTGAAATGCGCGATGTAATGCGTGACCGCAAAGGTGGCCACCGTTGGCAGCAACCCGAGCAACGGCATGAAACCGTTCAACGCGCTGTTCGCATTACCGTATTGGCCAGGTGCATTCAAGTGCCGGCCCATCACGCCTTGAAAGGCCAGATTGCCCAGTCCGGTGACAAAGCTGATGCCGGAGAAAATGATGCCGCTCCGCAACAGATTCCCGGCGCGTTGGCCAATCGGTGGGGTGCTCTTTGGGAGCGGACGATTCATGCCGGGTCCCTGGGTCAGTAGCAAACCGTTGCAGCGGTTGTTGCCCCGTTGGCTTGAGACCCCGCTGTGCTGGGAAACCTCAGATAGTCTTGAGGGACAGGTTGTCCATCGGCTTGCGCTTGCACTAAATCCAGCAAGTTGTTGATGTCGTAAAGCTTCAGCAGACGTTCCCGCCAATTTAGGCAGTTGGCACGCAAAACCGGATAACGATCCATGGCTTCGTGCAACAGCGGTTTTAATTGATTGGCTGTCAAGCGCATGACATTCACTGGAAACAGGCAATCCTTCAACCAGGGATATTCAAATGGCAGTCCCCGACCGATCATGGGTGTGCCCACACAAGCGTATTCGAGATACTTGGGCACGGAAGTGTTTTGCAACCCACCGGTAGTGATCAAATAACGGCTCTGCTGGTTTTTGAGGATGTATTCATTGTAAGGCAGCAGCTTCTTCTCGTGACGACAATCGTAGAATTTAAAGGGCCTGCCCTCAAACCGCGCAATCAAATCCGTCAGGCGTTGCCGATCGTAATACAAATTCGCAAACGTGTAACGAAACGATGCGTATGGATCGCGAATGAGCCAGATTCCACAAGTGCCGCCGGTATTGGCAAAATCGTAACGGGGTTCCCCGGCCTGAAGTGGAGCGTCACCGGGGGCGATTGGGAACGGGAAATAAAGGTACCTTTCGGGCGCCGATGGTTCGGTGCGCCGCCGAAAACAATTCCAAGCATCTATGACCGGTGAGATGGCCAGTGCAAGCGGACGCAACATCGCCCCCATGGCCGAATATTTGGAAAACGATGGAAACGGGTTAAACCACAGCGGTGGTTGCGGGCCATCCACCAAGGTGGCTTGCCGGAGCCGCACGGCAATGCCGTTGTAATTTCTGAAAATGATGTAGTCAGCCGAACGCATCAACCAATGGGGAACGCTCCACCAGTCATCGACCACAATTGAAAAGTTTTTTCGTTTGTACAAAAGAGGCTGAATGGCCGCCAATTCGCGAGGTGACAAGCGGGCCAGAATCACAGGCACATCGCTTTGCCACAGCAGATGTTTAAGTTGTTGCAATTCCGCTTGGTCCTCATGGCTTTTGAGCATGACGACCTTCGCTCCCCGTGCGAGCAAGGCAACGGTTTCCGAATGAGCGTTCCGCTGGGTTCGGTCAATTTTTTCTCCACGTATCCATAGTGACTCGTTGAGCGAGAAACGTCTCTTCGCCATATTGTGCCGGCCATGCTTGGAACGGCGAGTCGTGATGTCAAGATGCAACTTTGTTTTGCGGTTGCTTTTCACAACTTGCCGGATGTGCGTGTGCGAACTAAGCTGGCCACCAGGTCACGATGGAAAGCGCAACACGGATTACCCCATGTTGACGTTGGATATTGACGGTGGGTGGTGAACGAAGATCGCGAGTTAAACACCGCTGTGCCAGCCCGACGGCTTAACCGTTTTTTAAACCGTAAACGCTGGAAAGGAAGCCGTATCCTTTGTGGGAATCGAACTGATGAGTACTGTCGCGACAATAGTGACACTGCTGATTCTCGCCCGGTTCGCGGCGGAACTGTGGCTGGCCGCGCTCAATCGCCGCCACGTGCTCGCGCACGCGGGCGAAATGCCCAAAGCCTTCCACGGGATCATTGACGAGCCGGCTTATAAAAAATCCGTTGCCTACACGCTGGCCAAGGAACGGATTGGGAACATCGAGGACAGTTATTCCGCCGCCATCTTGCTGGCCGTTCTCTTCAGCGGCGTTTTGCCGTGGGCGTTTCAACTGTTTGCCCACGGGCTGGGCCAGTCGGCGTGGGCGATGGCGGCGTTTCTGTTTGCGACCGGTTTGGCAATGTCGCTGCCCGGCTTGCCGTTCGATTGGTACGCGCAGTTCCGGCTCGAACAAAAATTCGGGTTCAACACCACGACGCTGAAAATCTGGTGGTCCGACCGGTTGAAAGGCCTGTCGCTCGCCGTCGTGCTCGGCTACCCGCTGTTGGTGTTCATTATGAAAATTGTCCAATGGACGGGTGCGGGGTGGTGGTTGTGGGCGTGGGGGGCGTTGCTCGCGTTTCAATTCCTGATGTTGGTGCTCGCGCCGGTTTTGATTCTGCCGTTGTTCAACAAATTCACGCCGCTGCCGGAAGGCAGCCTGCGTGAACGGCTGGTTGAACTGGCCCAGCGAACCCGATTCCGCGCCCAAAGCATCCAGTTGATGGACGGCAGCAAACGTTCGCGGCATTCAAACGCATTCTTCACCGGCTTCGGCCGGTTTCGGAAAATCGTGCTGTTCGACACCTTGGTCCAGCAACTGTCCGAGCCGGAACTGGAGGCGGTGCTTGCCCACGAAATCGGCCACTACAAGAAAAAGCACATCCCGAAAATGCTGGCCTTCTCGGCGGCCAGTACGCTGGCCGGCTTTTATCTCATTTCCGTTCTGGCCCGGCAGGAATGGTTTTACCGCGGCTTCGGCTTTGAACCGGGAAACGTCGCGCCGGCATTGCTGTTGTTCGGACTGCTGGCGGGCACGGTGACGTTCTGGTTTTCCCCGCTGATTCATTGGTGGTCGCGGCGTTACGAATATCAGGCCGACGCCTTTGCCGCGCGGGTGATGAACGAGGCGCAACCCCTGATTGGCGCATTGCGCAAACTCAACGAGAAGAACTTGAGCAACCTCACGCCGCATCCATTCTACAGCGGGTTCTATTACTCGCACCCCACACTGCTGGAGCGGGAACAGGCGCTGGCGGGGAAAACGTGACGGCGGCCTGTACATGAACCGCACGGAACCCCGTGATGTTTTGGACTGCGCCAGTCTTCTGGCGCTTTTCGTCCCGTAGCGATGTCAAAAACGGTGTCGCGGCCACCGGCGGTCCCAGACGCTGCCGCGCGCTCCCAACCAATTACAGTTCGTAGTACAAGCGCGATTGGGAAGTCACCTTGGTCTGGAACTGCATTGGAGGATACTTGTCCAATTGCTTGGCCTGTGCCATATTCGCCCTGACATTCCCGGTCACGCGCAGAACGTGCCGGCGGCCGCCTTGGTGACGCAGAGTGGAAAATCAGGCGTTCCCGGGCGGCGCAACCGAAAGCACCGATGTCAACCGTCGTGGACAGGCAACCCGTGCCGCACCGGAAGTGCGTGCTCATTGTGGACGACGACCTCGAACTGGCGTCGATTTACCAGCATCTCCTCGAAACCTTTAATTACGAAGTCAGCACCGCGGCCAACGGCGCGGTGGCCCTCAAACACATCCTCAGCCGGGACGTGGACGCCATTATTTGCGATCCCAGAATGCCGGAACTGGAAGGCGACTTGTTTTACAGCGCGGTCGAACGGGTGAAGCCGCATCTTTGCGGCCGTTTCATTTTCCTCACGGGCGCGGCGGACGATCCCAAGTACAATTCATTCCTCAGCCAGGTAAGGTCGGCAGTGTTGCACAAACCGGTTCACCCGGAGCGGTTGCTCATGGAATTGCAACGGTTGCCGGGAGCCTGACCTCATCGGGGCGGCAACGCAGGGTTATCGCCCGTTTGGCAAAAGATTTTGCAAGGCATTTTGAACCGGCTGCCATCGCCCGGACTTGAATCGCAACCGCAAGCGTGCTAGAAATTAAACTGGCATGTTTTCTTCCGCTGATAAAGCGCGCAAACGATCCTATTTGCTGCCGGGCGTGGGTGGACGTGCCTATCGCCGCAAGCAAAACGTGATCCTGACCTGCTCCATCATTATCGGATTGGGCGTGGCGGTCCTTCTGGCGGTGCTGATGTACTGGATGAATCGCCTGACCCTCTGAATGTTGCGGCACTTGACCCGTTGGTGCCGGCTGTTAGTATGCGCGGAAGATTTGGTGAAATTTGTTCGATTCATTTTGGTTTTAGTGCCGCTCTTTTGCTCCGGTCTGCCGCTGCAGGCGGAACTGGCGGATGGCATTCTGGCCATCGTCAACAATACGGTCATCACGCACGAACAGGTCGCGGAATTCGTCGCCCCGGCCATTGACGCATTGCGGCAGCAATATGCCGGCCAGGACGATGTGTCCAACGTCTTCGCCCAAAAAGCCTCCGAAGTATTCAACGACGGCCTGGAACAGTTGATTGAACGCCAGTTGATTCTTCATGATTTCGATGTCGAAGGCTACAAACTGCCCGATAGTTACGTGGACGAACTTGTCCAGGACCGCATCCGTGAACGGTACAGCGACCGCATCACCCTCATGAAAACCCTGCAGGCGCAGGGCATGACGTATGAGCAATTCCGCAAGGATGTGCGCGATCAGTACATCATCTCGGCCATGCGCGCCAAAAACGTTTCACAGGCAATTGTCATTTCGCCCTACAAAATTGAAAACTATTACCTCGCCCATCAGGACGATTTCAAGGTTGGGGACCAGGTCAAACTCCGGATGATTGTGCTCAACAAAAGTTCCAGCGACGACCCATCCGCGCACCGCATGGCCGTGGAAATCCTGGCCCAAATCAAACAGGGCGCTTCCTTTGCCCAGATGGCTTCCGTTTATTCGCAAGGCTCGCAGCAA
The DNA here is from genome assembly GCA_963786375.1 of uncultured Verrucomicrobiae bacterium. Lineage (GTDB taxonomy): Bacteria > Verrucomicrobiota > Verrucomicrobiia > Limisphaerales > UBA11358 > UBA11358. Next base: position 384,309 of record CAWAYP010000003.1, on the reverse strand, counting down.
AGCCAGGGCGGCGATTGGGGTTGGATTGAGCGCTCGGTGCTCCGCGAGCAACTGGCCGATATCGCCTTCTCGCTCAAGCCCGGCCAGATGAGCGGCATCATTGACACCCCCCAGGCCTGTTATCTTATGCTCGTGGAAGACAGACGTCCCGCACATGTCCGACCGCTCAATGAAGTCCGGGATGACATCGAAGCAACTCTCCGCGCCCAGGAACAATCGCGCCTCGAAAAGCAGTGGATCAGCGGGTTGAAGAAAAAAACCTTTATCCGCTATTTCTAAGCTTTTGCATTCCGCGCGGCGCCGGAGGTGAGCACTGTGGAAAATTCGATCCGCAATTTTATCGGCATCACGCTGGGTGACGTTACCGGCATCGGCCCTGAAGTCACCCTCAAAGCCCTCGCCGCCGAAAGCGCCGCGGACGACGCGCGGTACCTGCTGATCGGCGATGAAAATCATGTCCGCCGGCTCAACAAAAAATTGTCGCTCAACCTGCCGCTCAAAAAATTTTCCATCGACGGCGACCCTGGGAAAATTTTTCTGACCACTCCGCTTTCTGAACCGCTGCCGGAAAACCTGCCCGCTGGTTCGCCCGCCGCCGCGAACGCCGCCGTCGCCTCGCTGCGCGACGGCGCGGCACGCTGCCTGCGCCGCGAATTGGACGCGCTCGTCACCGCGCCCGTCAACAAGGAGGCCATCATCCGCGCCGGACATCCATTCGTCGGCCAGACGGAATTGTTTGCGAAAGCCGCCAAAACAAAACGTTACGCGATGATGCTGCTCGGCCACGACGAACATGACCGCTGGCTGCGCGTGGCGCTCGTCACCATTCACATCTCGATCAAATCGGTCCCCAAAAAAATCACGCCGGAAAAAATCACGCTCGCCATCGAACTGGCTGCGCAAGCCTGCCGGGATTTGGGCTTGCCGCGCGCGAAGATCGCCGTTTGCGGCCTGAATCCACACGCCGGCGAAGGCGGTGAATTCGGCGACGAGGAAATTAAAACCATCGCTCCAACAGTGCTCGCCGCGCAGAAGCGCGGGCTGGACGTTGTCGGTCCGTTGAGCGGCGACACGGTTTTTCATTACGCCTTGCGTGGGGATTTCGACGCGGTAGTGGCCATGTATCATGATCAGGGGCTGGCGCCGCTGAAGGCCGTCGCCTTCGACACCGGCGTGAACTGGACGCTGGGCCTGCCGTTTATCCGCACTTCGCCTGATCACGGCACGGCCTACGACATTGCGGGAAAAGGAATTGCCAACCCTTCGTCCATGATTTCCGCCATCCGACTGGCGAAGCAATTGGCGAAAAACCGAATGAACTCGTAGCCGCCGACGTGAGTCGGCTCTGAATAGTTTGAGCGGACTGACATCCGCTGCCACACGGCTCAACCGATCAATTCGCGGATTTTGGCTGGAATATCACCGCCGCGCATCAACGATTCGCCGACCAATATTGCGTTCGCGCCGCATTGCTTCAAACGTTCCACGTCGGCGCGGGTTTGGATTCCGCTTTCCGCGACCAGAATTTTCCCGGCGCCGATTTTCCTTGCGAGTCGTTCCGTTGTCGCCAAATCCACTTTGAAGGTTTTCAGATCGCGGTTGTTCACGCCGATGAGCGCGGGGGAAACTTTTCAACGCGCGCTCCAGTTCCGCTTCATCATGAACTTCCACCAAGGCAGCCAGTCCGGCTTCCATTGCCAGCGAATGGAATTTTGCCAGTTGCGCATCGGTCAAAATGGCGACGATGAGCAGAATGGCGTCCGCGCCCCATTCGATGGCTTCGAGGATTTGCCGCTCATCAATGATAAAATCCTTGCGCAACAGCGGCAGTTTCACCGCGGCGCGGATTTGCCGGAGATGATCCAGCGAACCTTGGAAAAATTTCTCGTCGGTCAAGACGGAAAGGCAGCTCGCGCCCGCCGCCTCGTATTCCTTGGCGATGCGGACCGGATCAAAATCCTCACAAATCACGCCCGCGGACGGCGAAGCCTTTTTCACCTCGGCAATCAACGCGATGTCGCCCTGGCGCGGTTGGCGCAAGCACCGCAAGAAAATCGCGCCGCTCGCCATGCTCCAGCATCGCGTCGCGCAAATCGCCGGCGGCGATGAGCCGCGCGGGCAATTTCGCGACCTCGCGTTTTTTCTCTTCAACGATTTTGTCCAGAATGTTTGTCATGCCGGGAGTGGACAGCATGTTGCTGTCCCATTCTTTGTTTATTTCAAGGACGGCGGCACGCCGTCCCTCCTCGATTTATTCCTCTTCATCTTTCACGCCCTGCATCCGCTTGGTCGGGCAGCCGGCGCGGAGCCAGCCGTTCACGAACGCATCCAAATCGCCGTCCATCACGGCCTGGACGTTGCTAGTTTCCACGCCGGTGCGCAAATCCTTCACCATGCGATACGGCTGGAAGACGTAGCTGCGAATCTGGTTGCCCCACGAGATGCTGCCTTTCTCGCCGTAAAAACGTTCCATCTCGGCTTTTTGCGCGTCCTGCCGTTGGGCGTAAATCCGTGAAAGCAACAGCCGCATCGCCGTGGCGCGGTTTTGATGCTGCGACCGCTGCGTTTGCGAGGCAACCACCAAGCCGGTCGGAATATGCGTGATGCGCACGGCGGTTTCGACCTTGTTCACGTTCTGGCCGCCCTTGCCGCCGGAACGGAACGTGTCCACTTGAAATTCATTCGGCGGGATCACGAGTTCCGTGTTCTCCTCGATTTCCGCAATCACGTCCACGCTGGCAAAACTCGTGTGGCGGCGCTTGTTCGCGTCGAACGGCGAGATGCGCACGAGCCGGTGGACGCCGCGTTCGGCCTTGGCAAAGCCGTAGGCGTTTTCGCCCTGGAGCAGCATCGTGACGCTTTTAAGCCCCGCGCCTTCGCCGGGCAGCGCGTCGGTGACTTCCACCTCCCAGCCGCGCGACTCGGCCCAGCGCTGATACATGCGCGAGAGCATTTCCGCCCAATCCTGCGCCTCGGTGCCGCCCGCGCCGGCGTTGATGCTCAGGATGCAGTTCTTCCGGTCGTGCGGGCCGTTGAGAAACACCTTCAATTCCAGCGCATCGAGGTCCTTGAAAAATTTTGCCAGGTCGCCGACAAGTTCCCGTTCCACCTGGGCCTGGGCATCGGCCGGCTCGGCCTCGCCGAGTTCGAGCATCACGCGGAAGTCGTCCAGATGTTTTTCCGCCTGAAGCAGCGGCTCGATTTTGTTGCGGAGGGAATTGGCCTCGTCAATCAGCGTCTGCGCCTTTTCGCGGTTGTTCCAGAAATTGTCGGCGGCCATGAGCGCATTGAGTTCGCCGAGGCGTTTTTGGGCGGCGGGCACGTCAAAGAAACCTCCGCAGATGCGCAAGTTTCCCGGCGGCCGTTGCAATTTCCGTTTTAACCGATTCGAACATGCGCGGAAAATACCTTAACTGAAGACCGAAAGCCAGAAGGGAAAAGCGCGGTTTCATGGCCGCGGTTTTGGTTCACTTGTGGGGATTGGCCAGCGAGAGCGCGTAAATGAGCAGGATGATAATGATGACGCTGACGAGAACGGCGCCAATCCAAAAAAAGGTGCCCACCCGGTTGCGCTTTTTCGTAAAGGCGGCGGTGGTGTCGAATCCAACGGGACGGCCGCCGCTCTCCAAGTCGCTCAAACTGACGCCGCGGGTCGCCCGGGCGGCGGGTTCCGCTTTCTTGGCCGGCGCGGGAGCGGGAGCGCCGGATGACGGCGGCGGCGCCGGGGCGGTGGCCGCGCCGTTTTCGAGCCGCAATTCAATCTGGCCCACCCGCAGGGTGTGGCCCGGTTTCAGCACGCTTTCGGTGATCTTTTCGTCGTTGATGAACGTGCCATTGGTGGAATTCAAATCCTTGATCACCACTTCGCCGCCGCGCAGCAGCACTTCGCAATGATGACTGGAAACGGACGGTTCGGCGATTTGAAACGTGTTGTCCTCCACACGGCCAATGGTGGTTTTATCCACCTTCAATTCGTGGGCGCGGCCGTTCATGCCCTGAGTCAGGATAACAAGTTTGGCCATAGCTAACTGGATTCGATTATGGTTAGAGTCTGCGCCAAGTCAAACGGAAATCTAAAAAACACCAATCGTCTGAAATCCTAGCCGTATTTCTGAACCAACGCGCGAAATTCCGCAAACAACGGCGTCGAATCGTGCGGGCCGGGCGAGGCTTCGGGATGATATTGCACGCAAAAGACCGGCTTGGTCTTGTGCCGCATGCCTTCGACCGTCTGGTCGTTAAGGTTGATGCGGTCCACGGCGACCTCGGACGGCAAAGATTTCGCGTCCACCGCAAACCCGTGATTTTGCGACGTGATTTCGACCTTGCCGGACGCCAGATCCTTCACCGGCTGATTGGCGCCGCGATGGCCGAATTTCAATTTGAAGGTTTTCCCGCCCAAACGCCTGCCCGAGAATCTGGTGGCCGAGGCAAATGCCAAAAATCGGGACGCCGCTGTCCACGAGCGTCTTCACCTCGCGCACGATGTAATCGAGCGCCGCCGGGTCGCCCGGGCCGTTCGAGAGGAAAATGCCCGCCGGTTTGTGTTTGAGCGCCTCCGCGGCCGTGGCGGTGGCCGGCAACACCTGCACCGCAAATCCGTGCTGCCGCAGCCGGCGCAGGATGTTGTATTTCAGCCCGTAATCGAACGCGACAATGGGAATGTCCGCCGGCGGCAGCGGTTCGCGCAGGCTGCGCGCGCCTCCACGGGCGCGTTGCCGGAGGCGAGTTTGAAGTTCGCGCTCTGCTCGTCCTTTTCGTCCCAGCGAAATGCTTCCTTGTGCGTGACTTCCTTGACGTAATCCACGCCCACGAAAACAAATTCCTTCGCGCGCCGCACGGCTTCCTCGTCGGAAATTTCCTCCGTGGAAATAAACCCGTTCAGCGCGCCGCGCACGCGGAGTTTTTTGGTCAGCGCCCGCGTGTCAATGCCCTGGATGCCGGGAATGCCGTTTTTCTCCAGATATTCCGCCAGCGAAAAATCCGCGCGCCAGTTGCTGACCACCGGCGAAAGCTCGCGGATGACAAATCCGGCCACGTGCGGCCGCCACGATTCCACGTCCACCGCGTTGACGCCGTAATTGCCGATGAGCGGATAGGTCATGGTGACGATCTGGCCTTTGTAGGACGGGTCGGTGAGAATTTCCTGATAGCCCGTCATCGAAGTGTTGAAACAGACTTCGCCGCACGCGAACGCGCGCGCGCCAAAGCCTTGCCCGTGAAAAACCGAGCCGTCTTCGAGGGCCAGTATTGCTTTCATCGTTAAAATCGCTGTGCGAGGCTGGAATGACTGGCGGGGCGGACCAGCGCGAAAGGATTTTTCACGCGGCCACCAGTTCGGAATTTTCCGCCCAGACTTTTTTCCCGCCGACGATGGTCGCCACCGCTTTGCCTTTCAGTTGCCAGCCATTAAACGGGCTGTTTTTCGATTTGCTCGCGGACTTGTCCGGCGTGAAAACCCATTCGGCGTCCGGATCAAACACCGTCACGTCCGCGTCCGCGCCGGCGCGTAACGTGCCTTTGGACAGGTTGAGCAATTGGGCGGGCGCCACCGTGTACTTGGCGATGATTTCGGGCAAACCCAGCCGCTTTGCGTGATGCAGTTGCATCAGCGACAACGCGAGTTCGGTTTCCAGGCCGATGATGCCGAAGGGCGCGTAATCGAACTCGACTTCCTTTTCAAAATCGCAGTGTGGCGCGTGGTCGCTGCACAAAATTTCAATGGTGCCGTCGGCCAAACCTTCCAGAACCGCCTCGCGGTCGCGCGCCGTGCGCAATGGCGGGTTCATTTTGAAATTTGTATCGTAGGCGGGCCATTCCGGGAAGTTCATCCTGGAATCCCGCCAGAATTTTCCCGTCATTGGCCCAAAATCTTGCGCTGCCGGCCACCGCCGCGTCGGTCAGCGTGAAATGATGCGGGCAGGCCTCGCCGGAAATCGGCACGCCGCGCTTTTTCGCCTCGCGCAGCAGCGCGACACTGCCCGCCGCGCTCAGATGCTGGCAATGGACGCGCGCGCCGGTGAGTTCGGCGAGCAGGATGTTGCGCGCGACTATCATTTCCTCGCCCGCCGCCGGCCAGCGCGCGCAAGCCCAACACGGTGCTCCAATAACCCTCGTGCATCACGCCGTCGGTCACGAGTGAATAATCCTGGCAATGGTCCATCACCGACAGGTTGAACATGCGGGCGTATTCGCACGCCCGGCGCATGAGTTCATTGTTTTGCACGCAATGGCCGTCGTCGGTGATGGCCACGACGCCGGCGCGTTTGAGCGAGCCGATGGACGCGAGTTCCTCCCCGGCAATGTTTTTGGTGATGGCCCCGGCCACAAAGACGTTGACCACTCCCTGTCTGGCCGCGCGTTCGCGAATGAGCGCGACCGTGCCGGCGGTGTCAACGGCTGGTGACGTGTTGGGCATGCAAACGACGGACGTGAAGCCGCCGCGCGCGGCGGCGGCGGTGCCCGTGGCGACGTTTTCCTTCGCCGTCTGTCCCGGTTCGCGCAGGTGAACATGCAGGTCAATCAAACCGGGACAAACCACGAGACCGCTCACGTCCATTTTTTCAGCGTCCCGCGGCGCCTTGCCCGCCGCGTCCGCGCCGACCGCGCCGATTTTGCCTTCGGAAATTAAAACGTCCGTCTTGGCGTCGAGGCGGTTGGCCGGGTCCACGACGCGCCCACCGGTAAGAAGCAACGCTGCCATGCGCGGCGCAGAATACACGCGTGACATTGACAATGCAAGCGTGGACGTTAAGATGGATGGGTTGCGATGCGGCGGGCTTGCCGCGCCGAAGCGCAGCGCAGGCGGGCGTAGTTCAATGGTAGAACGGAAGCCTTCCAAGCTTCACACGTGGGTTCGATTCCCATCGCCCGCTCCACCAGAAAACTTGTCGAAGGTTCGACGAGTAGTGACCACGGTTTTACGCAAGAACCACGGGCTTTTTTGCAGTCGAGGACAAGGTTCGAGCCAAACACTTTTTGAGCGAGAACCTTTTTCTCCTGTGGAGAACCTCTCAGGGCGATTTCGCCCGCGTTTCTAGCGGTTAGAATCCAGTTTTGGAACGGTTCGAGCCAGTCGGCTCGGCCTTTTAGGCAGGCGTCTTTTTGCTCCTCCAAAGTCTTCTTCCGGCTCATGAGCCGCGCTTTCTCGGCGGTGTATTCATTGCGTTCAATGACACCGTCGAGAAACGAATCAAGAAGCTTTTGGAGGCGAAGGCTGATCTTTTCAATCTCCCCGCGCTTTTGCGCTGCCAGTTGCATGGCGGATTGGGCTGTTTGCTGCTGTTCCCCCTTAACTCTTAGAAGCAAGTCGTCCGCCCAATCTGCCCGCAGTGAGAACGGTTTTAACAGGGCCGTGATTGCGGCGTCAAGGGCTTCTTCGCGGATGTAAGGCTGCTTACAAGGCCGTGACTTGTCTTTCTTGGTGCAACGGTAGTAGGTGTGGCCTTTCTGGATTTCGCCAGTGATGGCGCTGCCGCATTCGGCACAGCGAAGGAGGCCGAGAAACGGCTTTTGCGCAGGCCGTTTTTCCGAAGGCGAATATCGCCAACGGCGATTAAAAACGGCCTGCACTTGGTCAAACAATTCCTTGGATATGATCGGTTCGTGGTTTCCCTCATACACCTCCCCGGCATAGTGGAAATGACCGTAGTGAATGGGATTGGAAAGCAAATCGGAAACGAACGTCCGCCCAACCATTTTGCCGGTTCTCGTGCGTACCCCGTTTGCCGCGAAGTATTTCCGCAGGTCGTCGAGAATCACTGTTCCAGTCGCATACTTTTCAAACGCCTCTTTGACAAGCGGTGCGCGTTCCCTGTCAACCATGATTCGCTTGGTGCGGTAGTCGTTGACATAGCCGAACGGAGCGATGCCGGGATATTCGCCGCGTCGGACTTTTTCGCGCAAACCGCGCTTGGTGTTTTCGGACAAGGAATCCACGTAGTATTTGCTCTGCCCGAACATGATATTGAGCATGAATTTGCCCTGCGGGTCGGATTCAAAACGGAAAGTGGGGAATTTGAGCGTTTTGATAATGCCGGTATCAAGGAGATAAATGATGCGTCCACCGTCAATACTGTTGCGGGCAAGGCGGTCGGGATGCCATGCGAGGATTCCGTCCGCCTCCCCCGCCTCTATACGCTCCAACATGGCGTTAAAAATCGGTCTGCCGGGGATTTTGGCGGATTGCTTCTCGATCAGTTCTGCGACGATGTGTATGCCTTCGCGCTCGGCAACCCGTCCGTGGGTGTACTCGTTTGTCGCGTGAGCGACGAGGAGGTTTTTTGGGCGAGCATGGCCGATAGGCCACGCGCAGCCCGCCAGCCCGTGGGGGCAAAAAACCGACGAAGTCGGGGGTCAGACGAATGGCGAAAAATACCAAAAGTCCTTGCGAACAAAGGCTGAATTCAAATCAGCACCCTTCCAGTAGTGTGGAGGGGTATGTGGAGGGGTTCAAATCCTGTCACTCCCACCCCGGAACACAGGCATGACCTTGAAAAAAGGTTCGAGCGGAGGTATAAAGAGACTCCAGCCTAAACCCTAGTAAATGATGGCGTAGGCTGCCCGATCGGCATCGCTGATGGCCCACAAGCTCAGAGGATCCACGGCCTGTGGAAATTTTATGAATCGCGCGCTGCCGTCTGCCATGGCGTAGTTGGATCCGCCGGTGCTGCCGGCACCGTTGGTCTGGCTGCTGGTATGGCCGCTGTTGTCGTGGCGGCCTTGCTCAAGAATGCCGGTGAAATCGTTGCCGCTACTTTCCAACAAATCCATGTAGAAGTCACTGGCCGTATGTTGTTTTTCACCAAGTACAATTGTTTGGGATGAGTGCACATAGCATTTTGTTTCAAACCGGTGTTGGGGTTGAACATGTCCGATTCCAGCGGGTTCCAATCGGTCGTGCCGAATTGCTGTGCAAAATAATCATTCCAGCCATTGAGGATGTAACTGCGCGGGGCGGCATCGGCGACATTGTTTGAGGAACTGCCGCTGCCAACGGTTGCAGGTTTTGAAAAGGAGGTGGCAACGTCCGTGAGACAGAGTAACACTTTCACGTTTTTACCGTAGTTGTTGTAAAACCGATTCGGCCAACTGTTGGTTTCGCTGCGCGGCGGGTACGCGCTCTGATTGTCATTGACATACATCTGGGAAGCAAGGCTCAATTGCCGAAGATTGCTCAGGCACGCAATGCGGCGGCCGGCTTCCTTGGCGCTGCTTAAGACGGGCAAAAGCAGGGCGGCCAGAATCGCAATGATGGCGATGACAACGAGCAGTTCGATCAGCGTGAAGGCGCTGATTCGAATGTTTGCCCCGGGCTGGCGGCCTGCTATTTTCATAACCGTTCAGTTCCCAAATGAAAGCTTAGACCGAAAGGCGCGCCACGCATTCATTTTTATGACGAAAAAGCAATGGATTTTACTTGCCGTCGCACTCGCGCTGGCTGTTTTGTATGTCCATTACTTCACCGATTGGTTCAAACCCAAAGTCATGCAAATTTCCTACACAGAGCGACCTTTGGCCTCGCGTTCCCGGAACAGTCTGCCTATGGTTCTTTTCGGCTTTGAAGGACAGCAATACCGGCTTTCTGAAATAAAGGTCGTCCCGCTTGCTGCCTGGCAGACCAATCAATCTGTTGCTCCGGTCTGGCATTTGATTGCCAATTCGCGATCCGCCCCAGTGGAATTTTTCCAATACAGCCAAGACCTTCCTGGCATGAAACCCGCCATTCCCCGCGAACAGCCGGAACCGTTGCAATCCAATGTCGTTTACCGCCTTTTTGTGCGGGCCGGTTCTCTCAAAGGCCAGTGTGACTTTCAGCTCGGTGGCAGGCCGCCGGCTCTGTCATCAAAACAATAACTCCCGGTCAGACAGCCACGCGCCGCCCCGGGTTAATTTGCGATTCAATTTTCGTTCCCGCGAGATGGCACGACGCCCAATGGCCTTTTCGAACTTCGCGCAATTCCGGAAACTCTTCTTTGCACTTTGGCACCTCCGCAATCGGACAGCGCGGATGAAACGGACAGCCGCCCGGCGGATGAATCGGCGATGGCACATCGCCCGGCAAAACGATGCGTTGCCGCTTGGTTTCCGGGTCCACTTCCGGCACGGCGGAAATCAGCGCCTGCGTGTAGGGATGCTGCGGCGCGCGGATGATGGTTTTGGCGTCCGCCGCTTCCACGATTTTGCCCAGATACATCACCATCACGCGATGGCTGATGTGCTCCACCACCGCCAGATCGTGCGCGATGAACAGATACGCGATGCCGCGCTCCTGCTGCAAATCGTGGAGCAGATTGATGATCTGCGCCTGCACCGAAACGTCCAGCGCGCTCACCGGCTCGTCGCAAATGATCAGCTCCGGCTCAACCGCCAGCGCGCGCGCGATGCCGATGCGCTGCCGCTGACCGCCGGAAAATTCATGCGGATACCGCTGGGCGTAAACCGGGTCGAGGCCGACGTCCTTCAGCAATTCGGCGATGCGTTTCTGCCGCGCGGACTTGCTGTCGGTCAGCTTGTGGATGTCCAGCGCCTCGCCGACGATTTGCTCGACCGTCATGCGCGGATTGAGCGAGCCGTAGGGGTCCTGGAAAATCATCTGGAACTTGCGCCGCCGCGCGCGCAACGCCGACCCGCTCATTCGCGTGATGTCCTCGCCGTCGAGCAAAATGCTGCCCGCCGTCGGCTCGACCAGCCGCACGATGGCGCGGCCCAGCGTCGTCTTGCCGCAGCCGCTTTCGCCGACCAAGCCGAGCGTTTCGCCCGGCGCGATGGCTGAAGCTCACGTCGTCCACCGCCTTCACAGATTCGCGGACGCGGCTGAACATCCCGTGCTTCACGGGAAAATGCACCTTCAGATTTTTGACTTCGAGCAGGCTCATGGTGTTTTCCAAAACGGGCATCTCACAAAACGTCCGGGTTCGACTTCGAGCAGTTCGGGAATTTTTTTGGAACATTCCGGTTTGGCCATCGGGCAGCGCGGGGCGAAACGGCAGCCGGGCGGGAAATTGCCGATGCGCGGCACGTTGCCGGGAATGGCCGAGAGCCGGTCGGCGTCGCCGCGCAATTTCGGCACGCTCGCCATCAGCGCGCGGGTGTAGGGATGCAGCGGGCGGCGCAACAATTCCTTTGCGGGCGACAGCTCGACAATCTGCCCGGCATACATCACGGCCACCCGGTCGGCCATGTCGCCGACGATGCCGAGGTTGTGCGTGATGAGCAGAATCGCCATGCCGAGCCGCTGCTTGAGGCCATGGAGCAATTCGAGAATCTGCGCCTGAATCGTCACGTCGAGCGCGGTGGTCGGTTCGTCGGCCACGAGCAGTTTCGGTTCGCTCGCCAGCGCCATGGCAATCATCACGCGCTGCTGCATCCCGCCGGACATCTCGAACGGATAATTTCTGATGCGCGATTCCGGCGCGGGAATGCCGACGAGTTTGAGCAGGCGGATCACTTCCGCGTTCGTTCGCTTTTTCCGGACGGTGCAGCTTGAGCGATTCCTTGATCTGGTTGCCGACGCGGAAAACGGGATTCAGCGACGCGCCCGGGTCCTGAAAAACGTAGCTGACCACGCCGCCGCGGATTTCGCTGCAATTCGCGCGGCGACATTTTCAAGATGTCGCGGCCGTTCAGCAAAATTTCCCCGCCGACGTAATTTGCCGGCGGCGTGGGCACGAGTCGGGCGATGGAAAGCGCGGTTACGGTCTTGCCGCAGCCGCTTTCGCCGACGAGGCAGACGGTTTCGCCCGCGCCGATGGTGAACGACACGTCGTCAATCGCCCGCAACGCATCGGCATTTTTGCCGAAGTCCATTTTCAGATTTTTGATTTCGAGCAGTTGCATCACATGAAATTGGGGAGCGCGCGCGTCCCGCGCGCAGTTTTCGGCGTCTCGCCGAACACAATCGCACAATTCAGCCGGCGAGACGCCGACTGATGCGACCGAGACGGTCGCGCTCCCCGAATTGCTTCTGCCTTCTTCATGCTTTCTTCATCAATCGCTTTTTGTGTCCGCCGCGTCTCTTAATCCATCGCCGAGAAAGTTGAAAGCGAGAACGGTGACAAAAATTGCCGCGCCGGGCGCGAGCAGCCACGGATAATTCTGCAGATACTCGGTGTTTTGGGCGGCGGTGAGCATGTTGCCCCAGCTTGCGTTTGGCTCCTGGATGCCGACGCCGAGAAAGCTCAAGACGACTTCGCCCAGAATATAATACGGCACGCTCAACGTCGCCGCCACGATGACGTAGGAAAACGTGTTCGGCAAAATGTGGCGCACGATGATTTTCAGATGCGACTGGCCGAGGGCGCGGGCGGCGAGGACGAATTGCTGTTCGCGCAGCGACAGGGTCATGCCACGGATCACGCGCGCCATGCTCGCCCAGCCGATGAAACTCAAAATGATAATGATCATGGCATAAATCTGCGCCGAACTCATGCCCGGCGGAAATGTGTTGCGCAGCGAGATGATGAGATAGAGCGCCGGGATGGACATGATGAGTTCGCACAGCCGCATGATGACCGTGTCCGTCGCGCCGCTGAAATAGCCGGAAATGCCGCCGATAATCATGCCGAAGGTGAACGAAAGCGAAATGCCGATGATGCCGATGGAGAGCGAAATTTGCGAGCCGTAAAGCAAACGCGAAAAAACGTCGCGCCCGAATTGGTCCGCGCCGAAAAGATAAACCGGATAATTGTCGTCGCCGGTGCCGAAGAGATGAATGGAAGCCGGAATGAAGCCGAACAATTTGTATTTGTCGCCGCGGATAAAAAAACGGAGCGGCTTGGTGTCGTTCGGAACTTCGCGATAGACGAAAACGCCGGCGCCTTGTTCGTAGCGCGGCACGACCAGATGAAATCCTTGCAGCCTCGGCCAGATTGGCGGATGAAAGAAACTGTTGTTGTCAATCCGGTCGTAACGGTAGGGCGCGATGAAGCCGGCAAACAGCGCGACGGCGTAGAGAAAAATCAGGATGACGCCGCCGGTCATGGCGATTTTCCGCCGCTTGAGCCGCTGCCAGAACAATTGCCACGGCGACAGCGGGGCTTTCGCTTCGACGGCTGAAATGGGCGCGGCGGTTTCCATTTTTTAGTTGAGAAAGGGGATCGCGCGCGTCCCGCGCGCAGTGTTCGGCGTCGCGCCGAACACTGTTGTGCCATTCAGCCGGCGGGACGCCGACGGATGCAAACGGGACGGTCGCGCTCCCCATTTAATTTGTTTTGCCATTTTCATTTCAACCGGATGCGCGGGTCGCTCCAGGCGAGCAATATGTCGGCGATGAAATTTCCAATCACCAGCAACGCCGTGGCCATGACGACGCAATCCACGACCAGGTAGGAATCCTTGGCGAAGAACGCCTCCATCGTCAGCCGGCCGAGGCCGGGCCAGGCCATGATGTTTTCCACGATGAACGCGCCGCTCAACAGCGCGGCGAGCGAGTAGCCGAAAATGGTCAGCAGCGGATTGATGGCGTTGCGGAGGGCGTGTTTCCAGACCACCCAGCCTTCACCGAGACCGCGGGCGCGGGCGGCGGTGATGTATTCGGCGCGCAGCGTGTCCAGCAGGCAGGAACGCATCCGGCGCATGATGCCGGCCAGATCGGATGCCGCCAGAACGATCGCCGGCAAAATGAGATGATGCGCGCGGTCCCAAATTGTTGCGCGGGCGACATGAAATCGTAAAGCGGACTTTCCGCGCCGCCCACGGGAAACCAGCCGGTCGCCGCCGCGAACCAAAGCGCGAGCAGCGAGAGCAACACGTCGGGAACCGAAAGCCCGACAAAGGCGACAAAGGAACAGGCGTGGTCCACCCACGAATCCTTTTTGACCGCCGCCCAAATGCCGAGCGGAATGGCGATTCCCCAGGCGATGATCAGCGCGGAAAACGAAAGCAGAAACGTGTTCCATAATCGCGCCATGAATGAGCGACGTGGCGGAAATTTTGTAAGCCATGGAATAGCCGAAATTGCCGCTCAAGACATTTTTGAGCCAGAAGAAGTATTGCACATACCACGGACGGTCGAGATGGAATTGGGCCTTGAGTTGGGCGATGGTGTCGGGCGAGATTTGCGGATTTTGCTGCAGCGCAGTGAAATAATTGCCCGGCGACATGGCCATGAGCAAAAACGTGAGCAACGACACGCCCAGCAGGAGCGGAATCATGTGCAGCAACCGCTTGAAAATAAATTGCAACATGGCAACAACCTTTGGAAACGTGGCAAAAAAATCCGGCGCGGGCGAGGATTTTCAACGAGGATGGAAGATGGAGAATGGCGCGATTTCCTTCCTCCATCTTCAATTCGCCATCTTCGTTGCTTTCCATCTGTGGCCACTGCGGCTAATTTAAGCGCATGAAGAATCTTGTGATTGTCGGCGTCGTTTCCGCCGGAATTATTTTCTGTCTCGCCGGCTGCGGCCAAAAATCGGAGAATGCGATTTCCGAAAAGGCCGCCGCAAATTATCCGCTGCCCGAGCCGCCGCTGGTGGCGACCTGCCAATCAGGCAAACCAGGCGGGCGTCTCGTCATCGCGGAGCGTTGGGATCCAAAGACATTCAATCCCATTACCGAAAATGAAGAGTCTTCCATAGACATCATCCGGTTGATGTTTGCCTCGATGTTGGGCTTCGACGCGCCCTCGCAAGAGGTCGAACCCGGGCTGGCCGATTGGTGGACCAATTCGCCCGACGGCAAAACCTGGACGTTCCACCTGCGGAAAAATCTGCGCTGGAGCGATGGCGCGCCGCTCACGGCGGACGACGTGGTATTCACTTGGAAGGACATTATTTACAACCCGAAAATTGACAACGTCATGCGCGACGCCTTCATCGTGGACGGAAAGGATTTCATTGTCACCAAAGTGGACGATTTGACCGTCAAGGTTGTCACCCCGGAAGTTTACGCGCCCTTGCTGGTGAATTTCGGCAGCGGCCTGCCGATCATGCCCCGCCACATCCTGGCCAAAACCGTGGCGGACGGCACCTTTCTCTCGGCCTATGGCATCAATTGGAAGCCTCAGGACATCGTGGCAGCGGGCCGTTCCAGCTCAAAGAATACAAGCCGGCGCAATACACTCTGCTGGAACGCAATCCGTATTTTTGCGAAGTGGACTCCAACGGCACCCGGCTGCCGTATTTTGACAACGTCATTTACACGGTGGTGCCAGATATGAACGCCCAGAACCTGGTTTTTTTAAGCGGCGAAAGCGACGCAGTGGACTTCATTTACCCGGACGACTACGACCAATTCCGAGAAGCCGCTGCCAAAGGTAATTTCATTTTGGAAGAACCGGGTATCGGCTTGGAAACAACGTTTTTCTTCTTCAACGAAAACACCAACACGAACCCTGAAACCGGCAAGCCCTATGTGAACCCCGTCAAACTGAAATGGTTTCGCAACGCCAAATTCCGCCAAGCCTGTTCGTATGCGATCAACCGCGAGGCCATCATCAAATCCATCTATGGCGGCCGGGCGACGGCTGGTTACGGCTTCGAAACGCCAGGCAACAAAAAATGGTACGACCCAAACATCAAAACCTATCCCTACGATCCGGCCAAGGCGCTGGAGTTGCTCAAGGAAATCGGCATCTCAAAGCGCAACGGCGATGGAATTCTGGAGGACGCCGACAGCAATCCGATTGAATTCGTGTTCAATACCAACACCGGCGATAATTCGCGCCTAAAGAGCGCTGTGATGATTCAGTCCGATTTGCAGAAGCTCGGCTTCAAAGTCATTTTTCAGCCGATCGAATTCAACGCGCTCATCAATAAATCCGATGTCACCTTCGACTACGACTGCATCCTCATCGGGTTGGGCGGAGGCAGCACGGATCCAGGGTCCAATATGAACGTCCTCAAGTCGAGTGGCTTCACCCATTTCTGGTTTCCGCGCGAAAAAACGCCTTCGACCGATTGGGAAGCACGAATTGATCGCTTGATGGACGCGCAAATGCAGACGTTGGACTACGCTCAACGAAAGAAGGATTTTGACGAAGTCCAGGAAATCCTGGCCGAGGAACAACCGATGATTTTCACCGTCACGCCGGATTATTATGGCGCCATTCGTTCGGACATCGGTAACGTGCGTCTTACGGCGCTGGACTATCACCGCGTCACTTGGAACGCCGAGGAGCTCTATTTCAAAAAATAACTCATTCCGCAAGAACCGGGATGACGAGGCCCCAACTTTTCTACGAAATTGAAACGGGCCTCCTCATGCCGGCTGCTACGATTCCGGAGGGGACGGCGCGCCGGCGCGCTGCGTTAAAACGTTTAAGAGTTGAAGCGTTGAAGTCTTTTCCCTACGCTGCGGCGCTTTAACAGGTTGACTGTTCACCGCGTTAACGAATTTTATGCCATTGCTTGACGGAAAAACCGGGATTGTCTTCGGGGTTGCCAACCAGCGGTCCATTGCCTGGGCCATCGCGCAGGCGTGGGCGCGCGAAGGCGCGAAACTCGCCTTTACCTATCAAGGCGACCGCGTCAAGGAAAACGTGGCGGAACTCGCCGGCACCTTTGGGGCGGACACACTCATCCTGCCGTGCGATGTGACCAAGGACGATGAAATCGCCAGTGTCTTCAAAACCGTCGGTGAAAAATTCGGCAGACTGCATTTGCTGCTGCACTCGGTGGCGTTCGCGCCAAAGGACGCGCTGGAAGGCGATTTCGTCAACACCAGCCGCGAGGCGTTTCGCATCGCGCATGACGTGAGCGCCTATTCGCTCGTCGCGCTCGCCCGCGCCGCCGCGCCACTGATGACCGACGGCGGCAGCATCATCGGCATGAGCTATTACGGCGCGGAAAAAGTCGTGCCGCATTACAACGTCATGGGCGTGGCCAAGGCCGCGCTGGAAGCCAGCACGCGTTATCTCGCCTACGATCTCGGCCCCAAAAAAATCCGCGTCAACTGCATCAGCGCCGGCCCGGTCAACACGCTGGCCGCGCGCGGCATCAGCCGGTTTCAACGAAATGCTCAAGCATTACGAAACCCGCTCGCCGCTGAAACGGAACGTCCTGCCCGACGAACTCGGCGCCACCGGCACCTTCCTTGCCAGCGACGGCGCGGCGGCCATCACCGGCCAGGTGCTTTACGTGGACTGCGGCTATCAGATCATGGGGATGTAATCATCCTCACGCCGGGCGGATCATTTCAAACCGGTCGCGGGTGCGGCAATACCAGTGCGGCGAGGCCATGCGACCGATGAGGAAAAGTTTGTCTGTGTGGATTCGTTTTTTCTCCGCGTCGAACAACTCATCGCGCAGGTGCAGTCGCTTGACCAGGCCGATGACAACGCGGTTGCCGCCGATTTGCAGCGTGCCCCATTCGACACATTCCAGGCTCGCCGGCGATTCGGCGATGCGCGGCGGCTTCACCACCGACGATGGCGCGGCGTTCAGCCCCGCGTGACTCAGTTCGTTTTCGCCGTAAGGCAGTGAGGCGGCGCATTGGTTCATGGCCTCGGCGATGTTCTCGTCCACAAGATTCACAACAAACTCGTGCGTGGCGCGGACGTTCAGCGCGGTGTCCTTGGGCGTGCCGTCGTCGCGGTCGCCCGGCGCGAAGGCAACGATGGGTGGATTCGCGCCGAGCAGGTTGAAAAAGCTGAATGGCGCGGCGTTGACCCTGCCATCGGGACTGATGCTGGTCACCAGCGCAATGGGACGCGGGGTGACCAGGCTGGCGAGAATCGGATACGCACGGTCGGCAAATTGTTTTTCCAGGTCGAGTTCCATAAAATGAACGCCAATCTACGGCAACTGTTTCAGGCGCGCAACAAAGGCGCCGTCCACCTTGTCCACGAATGGCAGAAGCTCGCGCTCAAATTCCAGTTTGAATTCCTTGTGCGCGTGCAAAAATTGTTTCACAACGTCCTGGTTTTCCTCCGGCTCCAGGCTGCACGTGCTATAAACCAGCACGCCGCCGGGTTTCAGTTTGGGCGCGGCTTGGTTGAGCAAATCCAGTTGTGTTCGTTGCAGCCGTGAAATTTCCCGGGGCTGAATCCGCCAGCGCAAATCCACGCGCCGGCGCATGACGCCGGTGTTGGAGCACGGGGCATCAATGAGAATGCGGTCAAAACCGGTCGAGGGCCGAGGGTCGAGGGTCGGGGGCAAAACAGCCTTGACGCATGTCACGCCGAGCCGCGCACAGTTTTCTCGGATCAACTCCAGCCGCTCTTCGGAAACGTCCTGCGCCACAATGCGGCCCTGATTGTTCATCCGTTGCGCGAGGAACGTGGTCTTGCCGCCGGGCGCGGCGCAGAAGTCCAGAACCGTTTCGCCGGGTTGTGGATTCAATTCCGTTGCCGCCAGCACCGTGCTCGGGTCTTGGACGTAAAAAAATCCTTCTTGGACGCTTGGCAGCTTCGCCAGCGGCGGATGTGATTTCAGTTCCCAAATCAGATTTTCCTCCAGCCAGTCACGCCGGACGAAATCGTATTCAACGCCCTCCTCACGCCAGCGGGTCAGGAGCGCGGCGGCGAATTCGTCCAGGGAGGGACGGCGTGCCGCCGTCCCTGATTTTCCGGTTCGATTCGGGACGCCGGCATGGCGTTCCTCCCAAATGTTCAAGGTGTTCACGCGGGCAAAAGTTTTCGGCGGCGTGTTGTTCCATTCGAGCAATTGCGCGGTCTGTTCCGCGCCCCAGCGTTGCTGCCAGCGGGCGACCAGCCATTCGGGATGTGACCAGCCGAGCGCGGGTTGTGTGGCTTTGAGTTCGCCCAGAAGTTTTTTGGTTTCGCCGGCTTCGCGCAAGTAGCCGCGCAAAACCGCGTTTACAAAACCGGCTTGCGGGCCAAAACCATTCTGTTTGGCGAGTTCAACGGTTTCATGCACGGCGGCGTGGCCGGGAATCCGGTCGAGCCAGAAAATCTGGTAAAGGCCGAGCCGCAGCAGATTTTGCAGGATGGGCTTTTGTTCGCGTCCGTCGGTTTTCCGGCCGATAAGCCAGTCGAGCGCGGCCTGCCAGCGGACGACGCCATAGACCAGTTCCTGGCACAACGCGCGATCCAGGGTTGAAAGTTTGATTTTAGCCAGCGCACGTTCCAACAAATTCTCCGTAAAATCGCCGCCGACATGTCGTTGACTCAAAACTTCCACTGCAATTTGTCTTGGATTTTGGCTGCTCACGACTTTTAATAGAGGCATTGTGCTTCCATAATGTGACAAAAACGATGCTTTTATGAGAGAGGAATTCGAAAAACTAGCCGCCGCCGGCAAAATCGAAGGTCGCCACGTTGAGCCGCTCACGCAACTGGCCACCGGGGGTTTTTGCATGCACCGCAGTTGGGGGTTCGGACGAATCAAGACGGTGGACACGGTGTTCGCGCGGTTCACCATTGATTTTCCAGGCAAACCGGGACACACGATGGCCCTGGCGTTTGCCGCCGAATCGCTGAAACCAATCCCCAAAGACCATATCCTCGCGCGCAAAGCCCTGGATATTGATGGCTTGCGCCAAATGGCCGCGCGGCATCTGGATTTAATCAAGCTGGTGCTCAACAGTTACGGCGGCAAGGCAACGGCGGACCAAATCCAGCAGGCGCTCGTGCCCGATGTCATCCGCGACGATTGGCGAAAATGGTGGGAAACCGCCAAGCGCGAAATGAAAAAGGACGGGCACTTTGTCGTGCCGTTGAAAAAAACCGAGCCGGTCGTCTTTCAGGAGCAGGAAACGTCACTCCAGGACCGGTTGCTGGCCGATTTTCGCGCGGCAAAAGGCCTGAAGGCGCGCGTGGCAGTGGTCGGCGAATTCCTCAAAAACGCGGCGGACTTGGCGGACAAACCAGCGGCGGCCAACGAAATCATTCCGGCGCTGAACCTGGACATCGCCTCCCATCAGCGCACCCAGCCGGCGGTCGCGCTCGAAGCGATTTTCATCCGTGATGAACTGCGCGCCGTCGCCGGGTTGCCACCCGCCCCCGATGAAATCACCGACACGCAAATCTGGGCCCAGGACACCGTAAAATTTGGTCCGGTGCTGGAAATGATTCCCGCGGCCAAACATCATCGCGCGTTGGAATCCTACAAGACGGCGAACCCCGAACGCTGGCAGGAAATTTTGCGCGGCTCGCTGAACATTGTCTCGGCGAAATTGTGCCGCGAGTTTGCCAATCTGCTGATTCAGGAAGGCAAGATGGATTTGCTCAAGGAAACGGTCACGCGCCTCATCAGCCAGCACACGGCCAGCAGCGAACTGTTGCTCTGGCTCGCCCGCGACCGCAACGACGCTTATGCCGACATTCTGGGGCCGGAGGTTTTTCGCGCCATGCTGACGGCGATGGAACGCGACCAGTTCAACGAGAAACGCTCCAACCGCCTCCGCGAGTTTATCCTCGACGACCACGAATTGATTTCCGAACTGACCGCGTCCGCCGACATTGAAGTCGTCAAGGACCTGACGCGCGCGCTGCAATTTTCGCCCGTGTTTGACGACATGGACAAGCGTTCGCTCCTGGCGCGGCTGGTCAAGGCGCATCCCGCCGTCCAGTCGCTCGTCAGTGGCGAACAGACCCGGCAGGACAGCGCGCTGCTGGTCTCCTGGGAGAGCCTTGAACGCCGCCGCGGCGAATATCAGGAACTCGTGCAGAAGAAAATTCCCGCCAACTCAAAGGAAATCGCCATCGCGCGCAGCTACGGCGACCTTAGCGAAAACCACGAATACAAGGCGGCCAAGGAAATGCAGAAAATCCTCATGCGCCGCAAGGAGGAATTGGAAACACAGCTCGCGCGCGCCCGCGGCACGGATTTTTCCAATGCCAAGACCGACATCGTTGGCATCGGCACCATTGTCCAGGCCGTTGACCTGGGCGCGAATCAGTCGGAGTCCTTCACCATTCTGGGCGCTTGGGATTCCGACCCGGACAGGGGCGTCATCAGTTATCTTTCGCCCGTGGCGCAATCGCTGTTGAACCGCAAGGTCGGCGAAGAAGTCGAATTTGAGTTTCATGGCGCGCTGCACCGGCATCGCATCGAAAAAATCGAACCGTGGAGAGCGCCGGTTGCCGCCGAGCCGCCCCCGCCGGTCCAAACCCAGGCGCAGGTTTGAGTTATCTTCGACTGGCGATTCATGATTTACTCGCTGCCGGCGTTGGCCGGCAGCGTCGTAAATCGTGAATTTCTTCAAGCTTTGCCGCCGAAACTCACGTAGTCATCCAAATCCAACAGGTCAAACCACGTGGCGATGTCCTCGCGCTTGGGGGCGTCTTTGGAAACGATCTCGTTGAAAAATGCGCGCGACTCGTTGTCCGCCGGCCCGCGCTGGCTCTTGAACTCCGACCAGGCGGCGACTTCCACGTCAGTGCGCTTGTGTTTGGCGTGGGCGTTGATCCATTCCAGGACTTCGCCGTCACTTTTGCCAAGTTGTTGCTTCAAGTCTTCGGGGTCAATGCCGACAAATTCCAGAAATCCCTGGTCCAACGGACAGGCGTAATGATATTCGCCGTTTTGGCCCGCGAGCGCCGCCCGGCCTTTGTCGAGCATTCGGGGCAAAATCACGTAACCGCCCAGCCGCACGCGCGGACTGCGCGGCGGAAATTTCGTCAAATCAGGTGTGTTCAATGACATAATCGTTTTAAATTTTTGTTTTCTCTTCCGTTGCGCCTCCGGCCCCGCGCCGGATTTTGCAGCGTGAGCTTAAGTTGCAGTCAAAATGCCGAATTGCAAGCGGCGCGCGAAAATTTTACCTTGGTTGCGTGAAACACTCTGGCAAGGCTTTGCTCGCCGCGCTGCGGCTCATCAGTCTGGCGGGCGCGGCGGTTGTCGTGTTGCTGGTCGTTGCCTTTCTAGCCAAATGGGCGGCCTTCGTCATCCTGAACTATTTGTTATGGGCGCTGGTCGCGCTTTGGGGACTGTTCGTGGTGTTTACGTTTTATTTCTTCCGCGACCCCGACCCGCTCGTGCCGACCGGTCCCAACCTGGTCGTTTCCCCCGGCCACGGCAAGGTGGATGTGATTGACACGACGACCGAGCCGGACCATCTCGGCGGCGAATGCCGGCGCATTTCCATTTTCCTTTCCGTGATAGACATCCACGTGCAATATGCGCCGGTGACCGGCCGCGTTGCGCTTTGCAAATACACCCCCGGCCAGTTTCTGAGCGCGCTCAAGACCGAATCGGCGCAGTTCAATGAAAACCTTCTCATCGGTTTCGACGCCGCCGAGCCGCGGGGCGAAAAAATCGGGGTGCGTCTCATTGCCGGCCTCATCGCGCGCCGCATTGTGCCGTGGCTCAAGGAAAGCGAAGCCGTCCAGCGGGGCGAACGCATCAGTCTGATTCAATTCGGCTCGCGCGTGGACGTTTATCTGCCGCGCCGCGCCAAGATCAAAGTAAAGCTCGGCGACAAGGTGGTTGGCGGCGAAACCGTGATTGCCTCTTTTGACTAAAATGACCGAACCCATTGCTCCATCACCGCCGAATGATTCGGATACAACCCGGCTGAAGATTTATTTTCTGCCGAACCTGCTGACGGCGGGCAATCTGTTCTGCGGTTTTGTGGCGTTGACAAAAATTGTCGAAGCCCTTCCCAGCGCGGACAATTACTTCGCGCAGATCAAACTCGCGCTCGCTTTCATCCTGCTGGCGTGCATCTTCGACTTGCTGGACGGACGGGTGGCGCGCATGGGTGGGGTGGAAAGCCCATTCGGGCGCGAGTTCGATTCGCTGGCGGACTTGGTTTCGTTCGGCATCGCGCCGGCGTTTCTCGTGCAGCGCATCGTGCTGGCGGACGTGTTCAGCGAGCACCGCCAGATCGGCTGGTTCATCGCCTCCATTTATCTGCTCTGCGGCGCCTTTCGCCTCGCGCGTTTCAACGTGCTGTCAACCCATGCCAGCGGCGGGGGCAAGGATTTTCTGGGCTTTCCGATCCCCTCGGCGGCGGGCCTGGTTGCGTCGCTCACGCTGCTCATCCTGCATTTGAATGAAAATGACAAAAGCCTTGGTCGTTGGAAATACCTGCTGGTGGTCGTGCTTTTGTTTCTGTCGGCCATGATGGTGAGCACGGTGCGGTATCCCAGCTTCAAATCACTGGGCCTGCGCTCGACCAGCACCTTCATGAAGGCCATCATCGCCGCGTTGTTTCTCGGCAGCCTGCTGGTGCTGCGCGAAAAAATTCTCTATTACGTCCTGCCGGCGTTTTTCACGCTTTATCTCGTTTACGGTTTTGTGCGGCCGCGCCTGTCGCGGGCGTGGCGGCGGGAAATCGAGGAAGAGGAAGAAGACGAACCGGAGGCGCACTGAAACGATGCTGCAACCGTCAACCATTCTTCTCGCGGCCATCACGGGCTTGATCAGCGGACTGCTGCTCTCCATGCCCATCGGGCCGGTCAATCTTTCCATTATCAACGAAGGCGCCTGCCGTGGGTTTCTGCGGGGCATGCTGGTGGGGTTGGGCGCGTCGGTGATGGAGTTGATTTATTGCACGATTGCGTTCACGGGTTTCTCCTCGTTCTTCGACAGCCGCGTGGTCAAGGCTTCGATGGAAGTGTTCAGCTTCGCTTTCCTTTTGTTTCTCGGCATGAAATTTCTCACAGCGAAAAACGTCACCACTCCCGGGCGAATCGAAGCCCGTGTCGGCGAAAAACTGCATCCCCACTCGGCGTTTATGACCGGTTTTGTCCGCGTACTGGGCAACCTTGGCGTGCTGCTGTTTTGGATCGTGCTCGCGGCCAACTTCATGTCGCACGACTGGGTTGCGGACACACTGGTCGCCAAAACCGCGTGTGTGGCCGGTGTGGCCCTGGGCACCAACCTGTGGTTTTGCACGCTGAGTTATGGGGTGTCGCGCGGGTACGGCCGGTTCAGCGAAAGCACGCTGGTGCGTATGCAGCACCTTTCCGGCCTCTGCCTGATCGTGGTGGGACTTTTTGACGGTGGCCATATCGTGTGGCAACTGGCAAAACATAAAATTTAAGCGAACAAATTGCTTTGTTCGCCGGTGGTTTCGCAGTTATTTTCCCTCTTTTGCGTTGTAAAAAATTCGCATGCTAAAAGCCGGAATCGTCGGACTGCCCAACGTCGGCAAGTCCACCCTGTTCAACGCCGTCACCCGCACCCGCAAGGCTGAGGCGGCGAATTATCCCTTTTGCACCATTGACCCGAACGTTGGCGTCGTCACCGTGCCCGATGCGCGGCTCGAACCGCTCGCCCAAATCGCCAAAACCACCGTCCTCATCCCGGCGACCATTGAATTTGTGGACATTGCCGGCCTGGTGAGAGGTTCGTCGCACGGCGAGGGCCTGGGCAATAAATTTCTGAGCCACATCCGCGAAGTGGACGCCATCGTGCATGTCGTGCGCTGCTTCGAGGACGCGGACATCCACCACGTCACCGGCTCAATTGATCCCGTGCGCGACCTCGAAATCGTCAACACCGAACTGGTGCTGGCCGACCTCGAAACCGTCAAAAAGCGGCGGGAGAAGATTTCCAAGGACGTGAAGCGCGGGGACAAACATGCGCTGCTGGAGGAGCATCTGCTGGAACCGATTGGCGTCCATCTGAACACGGGCAAACCGGCCAATACACTGGCGCTCCCGCTGGGCCCGGATGAGAAAGCCGTCCAGCGCGGTTTCTTCCTGCTCACAGACAAGCCGACCATTTTTGCCTGCAACGTGAAGGAAAGCGATTTGGCGACCGCCGGCCAAAATCCGTTTGTTCAAAAGGTGCGCGAGTATGTGAAAACGCATCTTGCCTGCGAAGCTGTTGTCATCAGCGCGCAGATTGAAAGTGACCTCGTTGATCTGGCGTCGGAGGAAGCCGGCGCGTACTTGAAGGAACTCGGCGTTGCGGAATCCGGCCTCGGCCAGCTCATCCGCACCACGTATCACGTGCTGGGCCTGCGGACATTTTTCACGTTCAACGAGAAGGAAGTCCGCGCCTGGACGATTCACGCCGGCGACACCGCCGCCAGGGCCGCCGGCGCCATCCATACCGATTTCGAACGCGGGTTTATCAAGGCGGAAACGGTGAACTGGGATGACCTGGTGAAGTGCGGTTCCGTCGGCCACGCCCGCGAGACCGGCCACTACCGAATCGAAGGCCGCGATTACGTCGTTAAAGACGGTGACGTGCTGCTGTTCAAATTCAATGTTTGAATTCTCTGGAGGGAAGCGCTTCGTCGCTTCCCTATTTTTGGACACTGACGAAGCAGTGCCCTCCACTCACCCCAATTTGTACCGCCGCATCTTCAAGTCCACTTCCTGCGCCCAGGCATCAATGCCGCCGCGCAGACAGCGCACATGCTGCAAACCGTGCCCCATGAAATACGCCGCCGCGTCCAGTCCGTTTTTGCCAGCGTGATCAATGACAACAATTGGGTTGGTGTTCGAACCGCTCGCCATGAGTTCCCGCATCACGTCCTGTGACAGCAACACTGAACCAGTGATGTTCACTGCTTCGAATTCCTCGCGCGAGCGAACGTCCACCAGTTTCACCGATTGGTCACGTTGCAAAAATTCGGCGAGTTCCTTTGGCGAGATCAATACCTTCGCGTCCTGCTCGTGGCTGGACTGGATGTGCGCCAGCACCTCGGCCACGTCCAGATTGCCGTTGCGCGCACAAACCTGCGCCAGCGTTTCGCCCGGTTGAAACCCGCAACTGCTGCACCCGCCGAGGTGATACCGGCGAAACAACGCCCGCTGCGCGCCGGGAAAAATCTCCAGCACCTCGCGCATCGGCGATTGGGGATTAATGTTCATCGTCGGAAAATTATTCCAATCGGCCATGCCTGTCCAAATCAATGTCTCCAGGATCGAATTTGGATTCAGCAGGGCGACCAGCTTTGCGACCGTGTAATTTCTCACTCCCTGCGGCGAAGGCAAATTACTTCAAACTCTGCCCAGGAAAAACAAGGCACGGAAATCGTGGCATGGACGGTTTGCATCGCGCAGCGGGATACACCCTGCGGCCGGATTTTTTCGTCTCCTCGCGCGCTGTTTTAATTTACCCTTCGCACAATGTTTGAACTGCTCAAAACGGATGCGCACACCAAAGCGCGCTTGGGGAAACTGACCACCGCGCACGGCGTCGTGGACACGCCGGTGTTCATGCCCGTTGGCACCCAGGCCAGCGTGAAGGCGCTCGACCCGCGCGAATTGCTGGAGATGGGCACGCAAATCCTCCTCGGCAACACCTATCACCTCAACATCCGGCCCGGACTCGACATCATCCGTGCCGCCGGCGGGCTGCATCGGTTCATGAACTGGGAAAAACCGATTCTCACCGACAGCGGCGGCTTCCAGGTCTTCAGCCTTGCCAAAATCCGGAAAATAAAGCCGCACGGCGTCGAATTCCGTTCGCACCTCGATGGCTCGCCGCTGTTTCTTGGGCCCAAGGAGGCGATGGAAATCCAGCGCGTGCTGGGCTCGGACATCGCGATGGTTTTTGATGAATGCCCACCGCATGACGCGTCGGCGCGCGAGCAACGCCTCGCCGTCGAACGCACCATCCGCTGGGCGCAGGAATGCCGTGAACAGCCGCGGGCGCCGGGTCAATTGATTTTCGGCATCGTGCAGGGCGGCAGCAATGCCGCGTTGCGCGAGGAATGCGCGAAGGCTTTGGTCGCGATGGATTTTGATGGTTACGCCATTGGCGGGGTGAGCGTGGGCGAGCCGGAACCGGAAATGTTGAAGGCGATTGAATTCACCGAACCGTTCCTGCCCGCGCACAAGGCGCGTTACGCGATGGGCCTGGGCACGCCGGCGCAAATGATTGAGCTGATTGCGCGGGGCGTGGACATGTTCGACTGCGTGCTGCCGACGCGCGTGGCGCGCAATGGCACGGCGTTTACGCGCCGCGGCGCGTTCGGGCTCAAAGGCGGCGCTTACAAGGCGGATTTCCGGCCGATTGAGGAAGGCTGCGAATGTTTCGCCTGCAAAAATTTTACCCGCGCATATTTGCGGCATTTGCTGAACGTGAATGAAATTCTGGGTCTGCGCATGGTGAGCGTCCACAACTCACATTTGTTTTTGAAAATCATGGCCGACGTGCGCGCCGCCATTGCCGCCGGCAGCTTCGCGGAGTTTTACCGCGAATTCATTGCGAATTATGTGCCGTCGCGAAAGGTGCTTTCCGCGCGGCAAACGGAGGTTGAACGGTAAAAACACTTTGCGAACCGCGCGAGATGTGGCAGTATATTGGCATTGGAAAACCAATTTTGAATTATCTATGGAAAAACCAAAAATCATCGCTTATTTGAAACCGACCTGCGGCTGGAGCCAGGGCGTCCGCGCCGTGTTGCGCAAATATGACCTGCCGTTTGAAGACCGCGACGTCATCAACGATCCGCTGCAGCGCCAGGAAATGATTGAGAAGAGCGGACAGATGCTCAGTCCGTGCGTCGAGATCAACGGCCAGATGCTGGCCGACGTCAGCGGCGAGGAGGTCGAGGCGTGGATGCTCGCGAACAAAATCGTGATGCCCAATGACCGCGAGGCTGACGCGCCGACAAACCAGCCCTGCGCCCATGAAATGCCGGCCAGCGCGCCGTTGAATTTTGTGCGTTAATAAATTTGTGGGGACGTTCTATGAGCGTCGCTGAGACGATCACAGACCGCGTAACAAAACCGCGCTGGAAGATGCCAGCGCGGTTTTTTTCTTTCGTGAATCCGCCGATGATTTCGGTAAAATAAAATCATGCGAATTGTTTCGACGGTCGCCGCCATGCAACGGCTTGCCCGAAACTGGCAGCGCGACGGTCGGCGCGTCGGGTTCGTGCCGACGATGGGCTATTTGCACGCGGGACATTTGAGCCTCGTCCACCGCGCGCGCCAGGCCACCGGCAAAAACGGCGTGGTGGTGGTGAGCATTTATGTCAACCCGACGCAGTTTGCGCCAACGGAAGACCTCGCCAAATATCCGCGCGACTTGAAGCGGGATTTGAAATTGTGCCGCGAAGCCGGCGTGGACGTTGTCTTCACGCCAGACGACGTGGAAATGTATCCGGTAGGGTCATCGCGCCGCGATGACCGGACGGCGCAGCGCGCCGTCCCTGCCAATTTCAGCACTTACGTTGTTGAGGAAAAACTGTCGCAATTCATGGAAGGCGCGTCGCGGCCCGCGCATTTTCGCGGCGTGACGACGGTGGTGGCCAAGCTGTTCAATATCGTGCAGCCGGACGTGGCGGTGTTTGGCCAAAAGGATTTTCAACAGGCAGCCATCATCCAGCGCATGGTCGCGGATTTAAATTTCTCCGGTGAAAATCATCGTCGCACCGACGGTGCGCGAAGCGGACGGGCTGGCAATGAGTTCGCGCAATAAATATCTTGTCGGCGATTTGCGCCGGCAGGCGACTGTGCTGTGGTGCGGCATTCAAGTTGCCCGCACCACGATGAAAAAATCGAAGGTATTTCCGGCGGCAAAATTGACGGCTGCTGTGAAAAAGCTGGTCGAACGCGAGCCGGATGCAAAATTGGATTACGTGGAATTTTTCGATCCGGACACGCTGACACCGGTTGCAAAAGTGACGCGCGGCACGCACATGGCCTTGGCGGTTTTCATTGGCAAAACCCGGTTGATTGACAACGCTTCACTCTGAAATGAAACAATTCGACTTTCTCGTTCTCGGCAGCGGCATCGCGGGGCTTTCCTTTGCGCTGAAGGTCGCGCCGCGCGGGCGCGTCGCCATCGTCACCAAAAAGGACCGGGCGGAGTCGAACACCAATTACGCGCAGGGCGGCATCGCGTCGGTGACGAGCAAGGAGGACTCGTTCGAGTTGCACGTGCGCGACACGCTGGCGGCGGGCGCGGGTTTGTGCAAGGAAAACGTCGTCCGCACCATCGTCGAGGAAGGGCCGGCGCGGATTCAGGAACTGATCGAACTGGGCATGAAATTTTCCGAGCGGAACGCGCCCAGCGAGGATGGCGGCCGGGAACTGGATCTCGGCAAGGAAGGCGGACACTCGAAGCGGCGCATTTTGCACGCGAAGGACGTGACCGGCCGCGAAATTGAGCGCGCGCTGCTGAACGCGGCGGCGCGCCAGCCAAACATCCATATTTTTGAAAATCACATCGCCATTGATTTGATCACGAGCCAGAAACTCGGTCACGCCGGCGAGAACCGCTGTCTTGGCGCGTATGTGTTCGACAAAAATGGCGGGCGCGTCTGGACGTTTGCCGCGCCGGTGACGCTGCTGGCCACGGGCGGCTGCGGCAAGGTGTATCTCTACACGACCAATCCCGACATCGCGACCGGCGACGGCGTGGCGATGGCGTATCGCGCGGGCGCGGCGATCGCGGACATGGAATTCGTCCAGTTCCATCCGACGTGCCTTTATCATCCGCAGGCGAAATCGTTTCTCATCAGCGAAGCGGTGCGCGGCGAAGGCGGCGTGCTCAAGACGCTCGCCGGCGCCGAATTCATGGACGCCTGGCATCCATTTAAATCGCTCGCGCCGCGCGACGTCGTGGCGCGGGCGATTGACAGCGAGATGAAAAAATCCGGCGCGGATCACGTCTGGCTCGACATCACGCACAAGCCGGCGAGATTCATCATCGAGCGGTTTCCGAACATTTACCAGACGTGCCTGCGCTACGGCATTGACATCACCAAGGAACCGATTCCCGTGGTGCCGGCGGCGCATTACCAGTGCGGCGGCGTGGTGACCAACGTGGACGGCGAGACGGACATCGCCGGACTTTACGCCGTCGGCGAAGTCGCCTGCACGGGCTTGCACGGCGCGAACCGGCTGGCGAGCAATTCGCTTTTGGAGGCGCTGGTTTGCGCCCATCGCGCGGCGGAAACGGTGCTTGCAAATCCGCCGCCGAAAATTGACGCCAAAATTCCGCTGTGGCAGTCGGGCAACGCGCACAACCCGGACGAACTGGTCGTCGTCTCGCACAACTGGGACGAAATCCGGCGGTTGATGTGGGATTACGTGGGCATCGTGCGCACGAACAAACGGCTGGAGCGCGCGGCAAAGCGCATCGCGAATTTGCAGGAGGAGATCCGCGAGTATTACTGGAATTTCATCGTGACCAGCGACTTGCTGGAGTTGCGCAACATCGCGACGGTGGCGGAGTTGATTGTGCGCTGTGCGCAAATGCGGCCCGAAAGCCGCGGCCTGCATTACAATCTGGATTATCCGCATGCGAATCCCGACTGGGCGCAGCGCGATTCGATTTTAAGAAAATCTTGAAATAATACGGGCGCCGAATACGCTGTAAGGGTTGCGCGGTTAGCTCAGCGGTAGAGCACCAGTATCACACACTGGGGGTCGCAGGTTCAAAACCTGCACCGCGCACCATTCCTCCGTTTTTGCCACTCCGTGACTGTCAATGACAGACAGCGACTTTAACCCCATGTTTACAGGTGATTCTTCACGTTTCGACCCACCATCCACAGTGACAGGCAACGACGGCAAAAGACCAGCAAACCGAACGTTATCTGGATGCTCTGGCGCGTTCTGTCCGGGAAGGCAAACAAGTTGAAGAAGCCTCGAACTGGAGTCGAGCTCGCACAGGCCAACAATGTTCTACGGACAAAGCGGTATGTGATTGATTTGGAAATCCGGCAGAAAGCGCGGCCTTATATTGAGCACCGGCTGACTTAAAATTTATTTTTGAAATATGGAAACGAATAATTACAACGCGAATCAACTCGACCCGATGATGACCTTGCGCGATGTTGCCAAGGTGATTGGACGGAGCGTGCGGGAAGTCTGGCGCGAGATCAGTTGCGGCAGGCTGGCCCGGCCCGTGCCTGGGCGTCCGGCCCGGTTGTTTGAATCGGACGTGCGGAAATATTTGGAGTGTCTGCGGGGAGAGAGAGACAAAAAGAACGCAGGCCAGAGGGGAGATGCCGTATGATTAAAACTCTTTATAAACCAAAACGGTGGCGGAATGGAAAGCGGGTCGTCTCGCGGCTGTATTCGTTGCGGATGCGCCTGAACGGGGAAAGCCGCATATCGTGCATTGCGCTGGGGGTGTCGGACCGGCAAGTGGCCGAGGAAAAAGCGCGCAAAATTGTCCAAGAGCGGGAAATGGAATTGGTCGGGCTGCTTCCGCCCAAAGGTCAACGGGATGCCGTGCAAGCTTCGTTTGCAAAGCATGTTCAAGAATTTATTGGCGATTTGAAAGCCAAAGGCCGGAACGGGAAGTATATTGACCAAGAGGAACACAAGCTCGAATTGCTGTCTGCTGCGTGTGGCTGGCAATCGGTGAAAGACGTTACGCCGGATTCGTTCATACGCTGGCGCTCCGGGCAGAAACTCTCCCCAAAGACGCTCAATGAACACCTTGCCAGTGTAAAAGGGCTTTTGAATTGGATGGTGGCGCAAGGGCGGTTGGCGTCGAATCCCTTGGCATCGGTTCAAAAGGTCGAAACTCGCGGGCGGGAAGTCCGTCCACGGCGGGCTTACACGGATGAGGAAGTTAGCGCCCTGCTGAATGTGGCTGGCAAATATCGTCTGCCATGTTTGACGGCCGCCTTGACTGGCCTACGACATGGTGAATTGAAACAGTTGCGCTGGGGCGATTTGAATTTGAGTGTGGAAAAGCCTTCGGTGCTGGTGCGCGCCTCTATTAGTAAAAACCACAAGCAAGCTTGCTTGCCGCTGCATCCGGTATTGTTGGCAAAATTGGCGGGTTTTCGTCATGTAGATGCGGCTGACGGCGATTTGGTTTTTCCTGACATGCTCCCGCGCCCGGATGTGTTCAGTGCATTGCTGAAGAAGGCGGGCATCACGAAAACGGACTCGCAAGGGCGTGTGGTGGATTTTCATTCCCTCCGACACACGTTTTGCACGAATCTGCACCGGGCGGGGGTACCGCAACGTGAGGCGATGGAATTGATGCGGCACAACGATCCCCGGCTGACGGCGAACACGTATGCGGATGCCTCGTTGTTCTCGCTGCGGGAAGCGGTGGCAAAGTTGCCGTGGAAGGGTTTGGCGGATGACGCACAAAGAGACGCACAAAGAAATGACTTTCCTGGTACATCGTTTGCAAAAGCACGCGATACCCGATTTGAGAATCTTCACCAATCGCGCGCAGTTGAGCGTGCTTCTCAGGAGACAATCCTCCTATTCGAGCGGGTTTGCGTTCGAGCGCAACAACTGGATGTGAGCACGATTCAGCCACAATTCATCTGCTTAGGGAATTGCGGCTCCGAAGTCTATCGAGCCACGGAATGCCAGTATAGCTAAACGGTCGAACCCAGCACTTATCCGACCTAAAGACTCCGTGATTAAGATTCCTCTGGACTGGAAAGGCACCATGCCCCTCTAAAAACAGTCTATCCCTCGAAAACGAAATGTCAAGCCCCCCCGCCAATCGGTAGTGGTACGTTTTGGAACTGCTGGTCGTAAATTAGTTTGAAATCCCCGATCTTCTCCGAAAAGCAAATTGCCAAACACTTGCTACTATCGCGAAGGTGATAGCGCAAAAAATTATGCTCAAGAAAGCCGTTAAATATATTTCCGTGCCTCCCTCTGGGTCTCGTAGAAATCCACAGATCCTCTCCAAAAACAATGCAGGCAATGACAGAATCAAAGCAATTATTGAAAAAACATCTGTCATCCTCGGATGCCCGATAGCATATCCCCAGTCGTCAACCACAGCACGAACAAGTACAGTTTCCACTATAGCAGCTATAACACCTCCCCAAATTGCAGCTTTTAATACCGCTCTCAGCCTTTTCTGTTTTCTGGATTTTCCATCAGCCACAATTTCAAATTTACGCTTTATCTCTGCCTGATCAATCCATAAGTTTTACAATTTCTTCCAAGCTCCACACACGATCTGTGATGCTAGCCTCCATCGCCGGTGTACAACGTAGCGTCTGGTGAATCCGGCAAAAATTGTAATGCATGTAGTGTAGGGCGATTGCTGCTTCGTGGTTCTCAATTTTCTTTGAGAAGGCATTAGTCAGTCGTGTGAACCGGCGCATCTGCATCCGCATCGTTAGGTTTTGCCGTTCGGTGTGGCTGGTGGAAATATGCATCCGGTCAGGCTTTCCAGAAATTACGGCCTTGCGCGCCCCCATGCATTGCGCGGGACTGTAACGTGCTTCACCAGCCCGCTCCGCGCCGTAAATCTTAACCAGCATCGCGTAATCAATGTTCGCGCCGAACGCATCTTCAACGGCGCTCAAATACAGCACTCATCGCTTGTCCTCTTCCTTCTCCTTGAACAGCACGTTGAACGTGGTCAGCGAGCCGTAGCTGCGCGTGATGTATTGCTGCAGTTCGACCTTTTCGCCGTCGGTCAATTTTTCGTGGGCGTTGATCTTCTGTTCCAGCACGCGCAGGTTGTTCCGCACCATCACAATTTTGTGGAAAAAGGTTTCGAGCGGCGCTTCCTTGGTCTGCAGCGTTGGATCGGCCGGATGCAGGACCAGTTTGCCGCCGTGCCAGCGAAGTCCCAGTTTTTCAATCACGTTTTCCGGCTTTTCCAAACCCAGTTTCCGCACCGCTTCGGCCAGCGTTTGCTCGACGAATAGTTTGAGCGGGACGCTCAAGCCGCTAACCGCAGCCTGCGGCTCGGCCGGTTCAAGGCCGCTCGGCTCCGGAGCGATGGTATGTTTGCCGTCGTTAAACTGGATGTCTGCCGTGGTTTCAGAAATCGTCCTGACCGTTCCCAGCCCATACTGCGGATGGCGAACCGACATGCCGACATGAAGGGATTCGATTTTCATGGGCTAAATTTAGCCACAGATGAAACATAGTTTTTTCGCGCGAAGGGCGCGAAGATGGCGAAGAAAAACGTTACCTTTGTACCCTTCGCGTCCTTCGCGCGACTCAAAAATATCAAGCTGACAATCCAGCCAAACGCGCTAGGCTCCGAACAAGAATGGCCGCCAAATTTTCCGACCGTTTTGAATTCGAGCGCGCGTTGTGGAATTGCGGAACGACCCGCGTGGCGGGCGTGGACGAAGCCGGTCGTGGGCCGCTGGCCGGGCCGGTCGTGGCGGCAGCGGCCATTTTGCCGGCGAAGTGGGCAAAATCCGGTCTGCCGGGTAAACTCGAAGGTTTGAATGATTCCAAGCAACTGATTTTAGCGCAGCGCGAACGGTTTTTTGCGTTTCTCACCGCGTGCGGCGAAGTAGAATTTGCCGTCGCTCAAATTGATTCCGTTCAGATTGATGAGATCAACATTCTGCGCGCAACCCATCAGGCGATGAATGCGGCATTGGCGGAATTGGATCCGCAACCACAGCACGCGCTGGTGGACGGCCGCCCCGTCAAAACCATGCGCGTGCCGCAAACGGCCATCATCAAAGGCGACGCCCGCAGTTATTCCATTGCCGCCGCCAGCGTGCTGGCCAAGGTCACCCGCGACCGGCTGATGCGAGAATTTGACCGGCAATGGCCGGTCTACGGATTTGCCGAACACAAAGGCTATGGCACGGCGCGGCATCTGGCGGCCATTGCGGCGCACGGGCCGTGTCCGATCCACCGGAAAAGTTTCGCGCCGATGAAGCCGAAAGCGGCGGAATTGTTTTAGAAAATCCTCATCCTTCTCGTAATTGAATGATAAAATTGAGGACGAGCACGAGGACGAGCACGATGCGAAATCTGTTCGAAAGACTGAAGAGGCGAATGGCCAGCAACGACCAGCCGGAGCATTTGCGACGGGGCGAACTCGGCGAGCGCGCGGCCAAAAAGTTTTTGCAGCGGCAGGGTTTGAAATTTCTCACGGCCAACTTCCGGTCCGAACGCGGCGAGATTGATTTGATTTTTCGCGACGGCGATTGCCTCGCGTTTATTGAGGTAAAAACCCGTTCGTCGGAGGAATGGACGCGCCCGGCGGCGGCGGTGAACGCGGAACGGCGGTGGCGGCTTTCGCGAACGGCACTGGATTACCTGCGGCTGCTGAAAAATCCGCCGGTGAAAATTCGTTTCGACATTGTGGAAGTGCTTCTGGCGGAAGGCAAAGTGCGTGAAGTGCGGCATCTGCCGAACACGTTTGCGATGAAGAAGCCGTATCGTTACGGTTGAAAACCGCTTGCGCCCCCTGGCAAACGGGAGGAAGGTCGTCTTAATCAGCCATGAGCCATGCCATTAAAATTGCGTTGGAGCTGGCCTTGTCAATCATCGGTCTTGCCTTTCTCATTTGGCTGGCCGTGCGCACGCTCAAGCACGCGGAAGACCCGGCGAAAATGCTTTTCAAATGGGGGTTCACCATCCCCTTCGTGGTTTTTTGCATCTGGATGACCAGACAAATGGGGCCATCCGGTCCGTTGCTCATCGCGGTCATGGCGGTGGTCCTGTCGGTCATATGGACACCGCATATCAGCGAATGGATTTTCAAACCGCTGACGAGCCTGTTTGACGGCGGCAATGAACCGCCGGCGCCAAAGCCGTATTATTCCGTCGCGCTGGCTAGGCGGAAACTAAACCGGCCGCTCGAAGCGATTGTCGCCGTGCGCGAGCAACTCGCCAAATTTCCGAACGATTACGAAGGCGTGATGCTGCTGGCCGGCATTCAAGCCGAGGATACCAAGGATTTGGCCTCGGCGGAAATGACGTTGAACCGTTTCTGCGACCAGCCCAATCCGCCGCCCAAGCAGTTTGCCGCCGCGATGAAACAACTCGCCGACTGGCACATCCAACTGGCGCGGGACGTTGATTCCGCGCGCACCGCGCTGGAGAAAATCATCGCGCGGTTTCCCGACACGGAATTGTCGTTGCAGGCCGCGCAACGCATCGCCCATTTGGGCGGCACGGAAAAACAACGGCAGGCGTCGCTCGACCGCCAGCCGATGGCCGTGCCGGCAGGCGTGAAAAGCGCCGGGCTGCGTGACTCGATGACCGATTTGGTCCCCGCCGAAATGGACCCGGCACAACTCGCGGCGGATTTCGTGAAACATCTGGAGCAGCATCCGCTCGACACGGAAGCGCGCGAGCAACTGGCCGTCATCTATGCCGGGCACTACCAGCGGCTGGATTTGGCGGCGGGCGAGTTGCATCAGTTGATCGAGACGCCCAACCAGCCGGCGAAACGGGTGGCGCACTGGCTGAATTTGCTGGCGGATTTGCAGGTCCGGCTCGGCGCGGATTACGAGACGGTGCGCGGGACTTTGGAGAAAATTGTCGAGCGGTTTCCCGATCTGGCCGCGGGAGAACTGGCGCGGAACCGGCTGGGGAAATTAAAGCTTGAATTCAAAGGCCGAAAAGAAAAGTCGGACGTGAAGCTCGGCGTATATGAGCAGAATATCGGGCTAAAATCCGCCTCCCGCCGCCAGTTGTAGCGCCACTTCCTTTTCGAATTCATGCGCCAGATCGAGGTCTTGGTTGTCCCATTTGGTGCGGGCTTCCACGTCGATTTCGGTGGTTTGCGGGTCCACCGCAATGACGCGGACCCAGACCTTGTTTTGGTTGATCTTGCCTAAGAACGAGCGCATGGTGTTCGTCGTGTCGTGCGGGATGTATTCAGTGAGCAAAGTGCCGTCGTTATTAATGACTTTAACCGCCGCGCGATAGACTTCATCGATGGATCGCTTGTAAAGCCCGCTCACGGAATCCCTCCCAATCGGATTGCCTGCTACTTTGGTATCGCTGACTGTGGTGACACAACCGGCGGTCACGATGGCGATGGCCGCGAGCGCCATAAATATTTTCGTTTTCATCTTGCCTAAAGACAATCATAACCGCCGCGCGCGTCAAGCGGATTCGTGCCGGGCGGCTCGACAAGCGCCGGAACAAATGCCAGTATTAAGCCATGGTCGCAGACAAGCTTGAAGCACTGCGCGCCCGGTTGCGCGGCTACGGCTCGTGCCTGGTGGCGTATTCGGGCGGCGTGGATTCCGCGTTCCTGGCGCGTGTGGCGCACGAGGTGCTCGGCGAAAAATCACTGGCCGTCATCGCTGATTCACCCAGCCTGCCGCGCCGCGAACTGGCCGAAGCGCTGGCCATCGCGGAACAATTTGCGTTTCCGGTGCGTGTCATTCAGACAAAGGAATTTGAAAACGCAAATTACACGGCCAATCCCGCCAACCGCTGCTATTTTTGCAAGCACGAATTGTTCGAGGAATTGACGCCGATTGCGCGCGCGGAGCATCTGGCGGTGATCGCCTACGGCGAGAACGCGAGCGACGCGGGAGATTTTCGTCCGGGCGTCCGGGCCGCGATGGAATTTCAAGTCCGCGCGCCGCTCAAGGAGGCCGGTTTGACGAAGGCGGAGATCCGTGAATTGTCGGCGCAACTGGGGCTGCCAACGGCGGACAAACCGCAGATGGCGTGCCTGAGTTCGCGCGTGCCGCATGGCGAGCCGGTGACGCCGGAAAAATTGCGAATGATCGAAACGGCGGAAAATGTTTTGCGGGACCTGGGTTTCCATGACGTGCGGGTGAGACATCACGAACTGCGAGTGGCAGGCGACAAGGGGCAAGTGACG
This sequence comes from uncultured Verrucomicrobiae bacterium, assembly GCA_963786375.1. Classification (GTDB taxonomy): domain Bacteria; phylum Verrucomicrobiota; class Verrucomicrobiia; order Limisphaerales; family UBA11358; genus UBA11358. Next base: position 346,999 of record CAWAYP010000003.1, on the reverse strand, counting down.
GGAAATCACGCGGCACCCAATGGCAATTCGGCCGCCCGTCACCTGTCACCCGTCGCACGCCTTGCCCGTATCGAACTGGGGCCGGCGGAGATTCCGCGATTTTTGGCGGACGGCATTTCCGTCAAGGTCACCGAGGCCTTGAAAGAAATCGGTTATACGCACGTGACACTGGACCTGGAGGGCTATCGCCGGGGCGATGGGAAGGCAGCGTTGGGGTGCGCCGTTGAAACTTTTGGCCCGCAACGGGTTTAAATAAGGGAAACTATGCCGCAATTTTCGTATCGCGCGCGCCGCCGCAGCGGAGAATTGGTCGAGGGCGTTCTGGACGTCGCCGACCGCCCGGCGGCATTGGCCCAAATCGAGCGACTGGGGCTTTTCCCGGTCGCCGTGGACGCTTCCAAAGGGGGACCGGTGACCATCGAAAAAAACGCCGGCCTCAAGGTGGATTTGATGGCGTTTTTGCCGCCGACGTTGCGCGCGCAGTTGTTGCAGCCGCGCAAGCCGAAGTTGCAGGAGCTGGCCACGTTTACCCAGCAATTGGCGAACCTGCTACAGGCCGGCATGCCGCTGGCGACGGCGCTCCAGAGCATGACCTATCTGGAAACCAAGGGCATTCCGTCGGACGTGAGCCGCCAGCTCCGGCAGGAAGTGACCGAGGGCCGGGGTTTATCCGAGGCGATGGCCAAGCAGCCGCGGATCTTTTCCGATTTATACATCAACATGGTCCGCGCGGGCGAGCAAAGCGGTGCGCTGGTGGACGTGCTTCGGCGCATGGCTGATCACTTTGAAAAATTCGCCCAGGTACAGGCAAAATTCACCTCGGCGCTGATTTATCCGGCCGTGGTCTGTTGCGTGGGCATGGGCATAATCGTTTTTTTCATGTCGTTCGTTTTGCCGAGGTTTATGTCCATCTTCGGCAATGTCGGTTTCACCCAGTTGCCGACCGCGACGGTGCTCTTGATCAACACCAGCAATGCGTTCAAGCACTACTGGTGGTTGATGGTGCTGGTGGTCATTATGGCCGTCATTTTATTCAAGCGATTTCAAGCCACGGACACCGGGCGGCGGCGGATTGACGGGTGGAAAATGAAGGCGCCGATTTTCGGTCGGGTGATCTGCCTGAATCTTTACGGCCAATTCGCGCGCACGCTCTGTACGCTGTTGCAAAACGGCGTGCCAGTGCTGACCGCGTTGAAAATTACCGAGCAGGTCATTCCCAACCACATCATCAAGGAGGCGGCAGCCAAGGCCCGCGACGCGGTGACGGACGGCAAAACGCTCGCCCAGCCCCTGGCGCAGAGCAAGGTGTTCCCGCAGTTGATGGTGGACCTGGTGAAAATCGGCGAAGAAACCGGCGACGTGTCCGGCGCGTTGAACAACGTCGCCGAGACTTATGAAAATGAACTGAACATCGCCCTGCGGGTGATGACCAACCTGATTGAACCCACGCTGATTATTGGCATGGCCGTCGTGGTCGGGTTTTTGCTGGTGGCCGTGCTGGGCGCGATGTTTTCGATGATTTCCAACATCGGCCGGTCGGGGGGAGTCTGATGCAACGCGGTCGAGAGTCGAGAGTTGCGAGTCGAACACCGGCACCCGGCGCGCGAAATCGTTTTGGCTACCGACCCCCGACCCCGACTCTCGACGCCAAATGGCCTTCACGCTCCTCGAAATCATGATGGTCGTGGCCATTATTGGTCTGATGATGGCCATGGGCGTGCCGGCGATCCTGCGGACGATGCACCAGGAACCGTTGCGCAAGGCGGTCAATGAAGTGATGAACATTTGCAGCCACGCCCGCGCCCAGGCGATTCTGCATGGCGTGACCACCTGCGTCGTTTTTCATCCCCGGTCAGGTGAGGTCGCGCTGGCCAGCATGACCAGCACCAACTCAACGAACGATCCCATCCCACCGGACGCGCCGAGCGATGGCACGGAAACCCCCGCTTCCGGCGCGTCGCCGCTGAACGCGACGCAGTTCGCCGCCGGCGTCAACATTGACATGCTCGACATCAATTTGGTGGAATGCAAAGGTGCCGACGAGGCGCGGGTGTTTTTTTTCCCGAACGGCACCAGCGATGAAATGACCCTGATCCTGGATTCCGACGGTCAGTACCGAAAAATCACGCTGGAGGTAACCACTGGTTTGGCGTCCCTGGAAGTGATCCAATGAAAATTCAAACCGCCCGCCGTGCCTTTACGCTGATAGAGGTGATGTTTGCCGTTGTGGCGTTTGCCATCGCGATGTTTGCGATCCTGACGCTGGTTTCAAATTCGCTCGCCGACGCCCGCCGATTGCAGCGGCCGATGGTGGACGCGGGTGAGGTGGCGTCCTGGCTTTCGCAGACCAACCTGGTGGAAGGCACTCACACTGAGAACCTCGGGGACCTGCTCGGTACCACCTACGCCAGTTACAGTTGCACATACGACATCGAGGAAGTGCAGTCCAACAAACTTTTTCGGGTGGACTTCATCATTCAAAGTGACTCCGGCGACAAGCCGGTCGTTTCCCAAATGAGCATCCTGCTTTTTAGCCCGAATTCCCCGCCGGGCATCCTCGACGGAGCAACGGTCAACCCATGAAATTTTTCCAACGAGAGTCGAGAGTCGAGAGTCGCGCGCCGACACGCGGCGCGACGAGTCCTTTTTGCTCTCGACCCGCGACCCGCGACCCGCGACCCACGCGCGCCTTCACGCTGCTGGAAATCATGCTGGCCATCACGATTTTCAGCCTTGTCATGGCGGCAATTTACTCGTCCTGGATGCTCATTCTGCACGCCACGAAGGTGGGACCGGAAGCCACGGCCCAGGTCCAGCGCCGGCGCATGGCGGTGTGGACGATTGAGGATGCGCTCACCTGCGTCCAGTCGTTTCAGGCGTCCATCCAGTACTACGCCTTTGTCGTTCAGAACGGCGACGAGCCGCTGCTCAGTTTCACGGCGCGGTTGCCCGGCGATTTTCCGCGCCACGGGGAGTTTGGCGATTTCAATATGCGGCGGGTGACGTTCACGGTCGAAGCCGGGCCGAATTCGGAGCGGGATTTGGTGCTGCGGCAGAACCCGATTCTCATGGACATGAGCCAGGACGAACAGGAACACCCGCTGGTGCTGGCGCGAGACGTGAAAAAATTCGCCATTCAACTCTGGGATTCGACGGCAAACGACTGGTCGGACAAATGGCATGACACCAATCAAATCCCCCAGCTGGTGCGCTTCACACTTGTGCTCGGCGGAAACGAAAACGACAACAGTTTTGGCGATGCCGGCCCGACACTGGCCGTCACGCGCATTGTTGCCATTCCGTCGGTTACCGTGCCAAGGGGGGTGCAAAGATGATGAAAATATCCGTTCAAACCAAGCCGCGGGGCATTGCGCTTTTCATTGTGATGATTGCGATTTTCGTGCTGTCCGTCATGGCGGCGATTTTCGCGGCGTCGATCAAAGTTGAAACCAAACTGGCGCAAAACGCCGAGCACGAGGAGCAGTTGCTCTGGCTGGGCCGTTCGGGCGTGGAATTGGCGCGTTACGTCTTGGCGCAGCAATTAGCGATCCCGAACGAGCCTTACGACGCGCTCAACCAAATCTGGGCCGGCGGGCCGGGCGGCATGGGCGAGTCCAACAGCCCGCTGGCCGGCATTTCGCTGGACAATTATCAGGTCGGCGGGGGAACCGTTTCGGTCAAAATCGTGGACCTTGAACGCAGGGTGAACATCAACCGGGCCAATCCCGCGGAATTGCAACAGGCGCTCACCTTGATGGGTGTGGGCGCGGACGAGATTTCCATCATTTCCGATTCCATTCTGGATTGGATCGGCCCGCCCGGCGGCGGGCGTCTCGCCGGCGCGGAAAGCGATTATTATCAGGGTTTAAATCCTCCCTATTACGCCAAAAACGCGCCGATTGACGACCTGTCCGAATTGTTGCTGGTCCGGGGCATCCGGGATCATCCGGAAATTTATTGGGGCGGCAGCCCCACCAATCAGGCGCCGGCGGCGCTCCAAGAGAAACTCGGTTTCGTGAACTCACCGTTTCAAGCGCCGGATTACCCGTTCGGATTGACAAATATTTTCACCCCCATCTCCGACGGGCAGATCAACATCAACACCGCCGATGAGAACGTGCTGCAAATGCTCCCCGAAATGGACGCGGCCACCGCGCAAGACATCATCAAGCAGCGCGCCGGACCCGACGGCGTGGACGGCACGGCGGACGACACGCCTTTCACCAGCGCCAGCCAGCTCGTTCAGGCGGGTTTAAGTCCACAACTCGTTGGCCAACTGGCCCAGGTTTGCACCACGCGCAGCTTTGCCTTTGAAGTTCACGTGACCGCCCGGATTGGCGAGTACCAGCGTGAATACGTTGCAATTCTCTACCGCAACTCGCCGACCGACATCCAGGTTTTAAGCTTTTACTGGAAATGATGGAAATTGCAGTTGAGTTCACGCCGCCGACCGTTATCGTTTCGTCATGCGCCGGCTTTTGGTGAGTTTGCTCCTGCTGGGTTCGCTTTCAACGGCCTTTGCCGGTGAAGCCATTACGGGCCGCGTCATCAAAGTCCTGCCGCTTTTCCTCGACCTCAAGGGCCATGAGGCGCTGTCGCCAAGCCTTTATGACCGCGACGCCTACCAGGCTTATCTCCGCCGGCAGGCGGATCAACGTTCAGCCATCCGCTTCGATGTCTTGTGGAAAGCGTCGGACCGGGGCGACGCAAAATTGAAATTGCGGGTCGAACTGCGCGGCATTGGCCAAAATGGAATGCCTCGCCAAGCCACGCTCGAACAAACGGTCGCGCCCCATTTTTTTCGCCACTGGAATTCATTGACGCTGGGCGGCGAGGATTATAAAAATTCCGGCGAACTGGTCGCGTGGCGCGTCACGCTCTGGTCGGGCAACCAACTGCTGGGTGAACAAAAATCATTTTTATGGTAAAAACCGCGCCCGGCCCCTGTTTGATGTCCGGCTTGACTCCGCCTAGCGCAGCGGCGATAACCCAGGACGCGCCTGAATGATGCACGTCAAAGTACCCGTCAAAATTGTTTGCAGTTGCGGCCAGAAGTACGCCTTCGACGTGTACCCGCTCAACGGCCACATGCCGTCGCCGGTTCGGTGTCCCGTTTGCGGCGCGGACGGCACGGCGGTGGCGAATGAAGTCATTGCGCTCGCCCTCAAAGGGCAGCCGGCTCCCTTGATCCTCCGCCCGCGGTCGCTGACTCACACCCCGCCGCCGGTCGAGGCTGGCAATACCAAGCCGGAACTGGAGGTGGCGGCGTGGCGTCAGCGCGCCCTTGAGGCGGAACGGCGCGCCGAACAGGCGCAAGCCGCCGCCCGCGCCAGCCTTGCGCCGCACCTGGCGCAGGTGCTTAAAGAGACCGTGGTCCAGGAGCTGGCCACGCAACGCCGTGAATTGCTCAAGGCGCAGGAGGAAGCCGCCCTGGAAATTGCGACGATGATCCGCCGTCTTGATTCCGTGCAGGCGCCGCTACGGGATCGATTGCGTTCCTACGAAACGCGTATTCAGGAACTGGAGAAGGAACTCAGCGTGTTGAATGAGGAAAACCGCGAGCTGCTGAAGCTCAAGATTGACATGATTCGCCGCCAGCTTGAGGTCGAGCGCATCCACAACCGCTTGGAATTCAATTCAAACTAGGCGGCGGTTTTCTCGCCGGATGCCCTTTTATCGTGCGTGTGCAGCGCGTGCTCGTAGCATTGCAACGCCTCTTCGTACCGCGACATGCGGTTGAACAAGCCGCCTTTGTGGAGGTATGCAATGGTCATGGAGCCGTCCGCGGCAATGGCGTCGTCGTAACAAACAAGGGCTTCCTCGAACCGGTTCAGCTTTTCGAGCGCATCCGCCTTTTTAATCAGCGTCTCGGTGCGTTTCGGGTCCAGCGCCATCGCCTGATCGAAGCATTCCAGGGCTTTCTCCGGCTCGTCGCGATTGAGCGACAACTGACCCTCCGCAAGCAAATTGGCAATGCACTCGTCACGGTCGGCCCAGGCCGGCGCCGCGCCGTTGTATCCGCCGGCGGGCGGAGCCGTGGTTTCAGCCAACGGCGCGCGGGCGGTGTGCTCCAATTCGAGAATCCGTTTTTCCAGGCGCTCGACGACGTTGAACAAACGCGCGTTCGACGATTGCACGGTGGCGACCGGCGGCGCGGCATGCACCTCGCCCGCGGGCAGCATCGGTGACGCGCCCCGGCCATCCAACGCCCGCGCGGACGATTGAAACGTGGTCAATTCAACCAGCCGCGTGACGGTGCGCCATTGGGAATAGGCCATCAAGAGCATGGCGACCAGGCCGACCACGCCGAACGCGCCGGCCAGAATCAGCGTGAGCCGCTGCGCTTTCTGCGTCGCCTCGGTTTCACCGGCGCGCTGCGCCGCAACGGTTTGTTCGAGCAGTTGCAGGCGCGCGTTCAAGTCCGCGGCCTCGCGTTCCGCCTCGGCGGCGGCCGCCATCCGGTTGCTTTCAATGAGCAATTGCGTGGCGTGAAGTTGGTCCTGGATTTGAAGCAGGGCGTTCAACGAATCCTGCGTGGTTTTGTCCTCTGCCTGGCGCGGAGAAATGGTGGCGGAGTTTGTTTCACCGGCAAAAACCCGCTGCCCTAGCCCAACGCTGAAGATGCAACCGGCACAAATCAATAAAAGCTTGAAGCGAAACGTCACGCTCATACCTATGAAGACGAGCCTGAATCGCCGGGTGGCCAAAGTCAAGCGCCGGGCGGCACGAGTTATTAATGACTTATTCCCAAGGGCGCGCCGGGATTCCTCGTTGGAGCCAGGTTTGGCCTGTCACGACCTGTTCAGTTTCAGTCGTGTTTCTTCAAGTCAAACTTGATCCGCGTCCGCGAACCGGTCTGGTCGTTGATCATTTCCATTTCGCCCATTGCCCACTGTCCATTCACTTTTTTGAAGTCTTTCGGATAAAATTCCTTCAACAATTTCCCTTTCGCGTCATATGCCTCAGCCTGGACGATGGCGAGCGTTTCGTTGTCTATCCACGACACCACGCGTGAGTAACTGTCCGGGAACGAATGGGGGTTCGTACTTTGCAAAACCTTGCACGCACGGCCGCGCCGCATCTCGTGCCGCAAAATTTTCTGCTCCGGCCAGTGAAAAAATTCCAGGCCCAGGTCGGCAATCCAAAAATCCGAGCCGGCAAAGGGAATCATGGTTTTGTTCCCAATCAAAATTTCCGGCGACGGAAGCGCCTGCGACAGGCCATGGTAGAGTTCATATCGGTTCGGCTGGCCGGTCTCGTGGATGACCACCAGGGCAACCCGGTTTGATTCGGCAGTTGTTTCGCAGGTGGTTGACCAACCGGCCGCGCCCGTTGTGGTTTGAAATTGAACGGGAATTTCCGAGCGCCGGCCGTTGCTGTCATTAATAATCAAAACGCCCGTGTTGGTGAGACTTTCCGGGGGTGGTTGTTCCAAACGTTCCCAAATTTGTTGTGCGAGCTGGCGGCCTTGGCTTTCCGCCTCGGACAATTCATTGGTCGTGGCCGCGACCGCGCCCATGGCGGCTGACAAACCCAGCAGGATCAATGCAAGCCGCCCCATCATTTCGGTTCCAGCGCCAGCCGCAACGCGTCCGCGATGTGCCGGACGAAATGCACTTTGAGTTTTGCGCGCGCTTCCGTCGGCACGTCCAGCCAATCCGCCTTGTTTTGCTCCGGCAGAATGATTTCCTTCATTCCAAACCGCACCGCCGCCAGCACCTTTTCCTTGATGCCGCCGACACGCAACACGCGGCCGCGCAGGCTGATTTCGCCGGTCATCGCGAGGCGGGAACGCACCAGTCGTTTGGTCAGCAACGATGCCAGCGACGCCACGAGCGGCACGCCCGCGCTGGGGCCGTCCTTGGGCGTCGCCCCGGCAGGCACATGAATGTGAATGTCGAATTTGTTGTAATTGCTCAAATCCAAGTCGAGCAGCTTGGCCTGGCTGCGCAAATAACTCATCGCCGTTTGCGCGCTTTCCTTCATGACTTCGCCCAGCGAACCGGTCAAAAGCAGGTTGCCCCGGCCGCGCATCCGCGTGGCTTCAATGAACAAAACCTCCCCGCCGACCGGCGTCCAGGCCAGACCGGTGGCGATGCCGAATTCGGTAATCTTTTCCGCCGTTTCAGAAACGAACCGCGCGTGGCCGAGGTAATCCTTCAACCCGTTGGCGTCGAGCTTGAGCGCCACGGTCGCGCCGTTGCGGGAAATGATTTTTCGCGCGGCCTTGCGCGAGAGCGCGGCGATTTCGCGCTCCAACTGCCGCACCCCGGCTTCGCGGGTGTATTCGCGGATGAGTTTGCGCAGCGCGGCGTCGGAAAATTTTATGTCCTGCCGGGTGAGGCCGTGCTCCTCAATCTGGCGCGGGACGAGATACCGTTTGGCAATTTCCAGTTTTTCGGTTTCGGTGTAGCTGGGCAGTTCGATGACCTCCAGCCGGTCGCGCAGCGCGGGATGAATCGGCTCCAGCCAGTTGGCGGTGGCGACGAACAGCACCCGCGAGAGATCGAACTGCAAATCCAGGTAATGATCGGTGAACGTATGGTTTTGCGCCGGGTCCAGAACCTCCAGCAACGCCGCCGCCGGGTCGCCGCGAAAATCCGCGCCGACCTTGTCCAATTCATCGAGCAAAATCACCGGGTTGCGGCTTTCAATGCGGCGCAGCATCTGGATGATTCTTCCCGGCATGGCGCCGACGTAGGTCCGCCGGTGGCCGCGGATCTCCGCCTCGTCCCTCATGCCGCCGAGTGCAATCCGCGCGAACTTGCGGCCCAGGGCGTCGGCCACGCTTTTGCCGAGCGAGGTTTTGCCGACGCCCGGCGGGCCGACGAGACAAAGAATTGGCCCTTTGATTTGCTTCCGGCGCTTGATGACCGCGAGAAATTCAAGGAGGCGCTCCTTGATCTTTATCAATCCAAAGTGTTGCTCATCGAGAATGCGCTCGGCTTCCTTCAAATCAATCTTGTCCTCGGTTTCCTTTTCCCACGGCAGATTCAAAATCCAGTCGAGATAATTGCGCGCGACCGCGTATTCGGCGGCGGCGGGCGGCGTCAATTGCAGGCGCTCCAATTCCTGCAGCGCGGCCTTGCGGGCCTCGTCAGGCATCGGCGTCTGCTCGATCTTTTCGCGCAACGACCGGGTTTCGCTGGTGCCGGGATCGCCTTCGCCCAGCTCGCGCTGGATGGCGCGCATCTGTTCGCGCAGGAAAAAGTCGCGCTGGGTCTTGGCGATGGACGACGCGACGTCGTTCTGGATTTTGGAACTGAGCGTGAGCACCTCCTGCTCGCGGTTGAGCAGGGGCAGCAATTTTTGCAGACGCTCGCGGACGGAAATGGTTTCCAGCAGCTTTTGCCGGTCTTCGAGGCTGAGGTTCAAATTGCCGGCGATGAGGTCGGCAAAATGGCCGGGATGCTCGGTGTTCAGCGCGGCAATTTTGACTTGGTCCGAGAGCGCGGGCGACATCTTGGCGATTTCCTCGAATTGCTTGTGGGCGTTGCGCAGGATTGCCTGCAACTCGATGGAATCCTCCGTTTCGTCGCGGAGCAGTTCATAGCGCGCGGACAAATACGGCGAGGACGGAGGGTATTTCGTGATGCGGATGCGCCACAATCCCTCCACCAGCACGCGCGCGGTGCCGTCGGGAAACTTCACCATTTTGACCAGGCGCGCGACGCAGCCGACTTCATACAAATCCTCCGGCTTTGGCTCGACAACCTCGGGCTTGCGCTGCAAGACGACGCCCAGCAGCCGGTCGCCCGCCACCACGTCGTCAATCAGCTTCAAGCTCGGCCCGGTCTCGACGAGCAGCGGCACGAGGGTGCTGGGAAAGATGACAATGTCCGACAGGCCAAGAATCGGCAGCGTGTCCGGGAGCGAACGCGAAGAAATGCGCGGGGGCGAACCGGAATTCTCGGTGCCCAATATACTGACAAACTCTGTCTCCGGCGATGTCATCGTCGTTTCCATTAAATTGTAGTTGTTAGACGCCGGCGCGCCGGAAAAGATTCGCGCGCGGCTTAATTTCCTTCGGCAATCGGCACCTTGGTCATTTTGGAACGCGGTTGCGCCATGGGCACGTCAATCCGCAGAAAACCGTTCACATAAATGGCCTTGGCCTGGCTGAGATCGTAGCCCGGCGGCAATTCGAGCACACTCTCGAATGGCCCGTAACTGATCTCCATCACCAAAAAATTGCATTTATTGGCCCGACAGCCGTCCGGACGGGTGCCGGCAATGCGGAGGCGGTTGCCCTCCACCGTGATCTCAAGACTATCACTTTTCATGCCAGCCAATTCCACCTTGATGACCAGGCTGTTATCGGTGGCATAAACATCCGTATTGGGCACCCAATGACCGCTGGCGGTTTCCCCGCGTCCCCCGACCGTTGCGCCGCGCGAAATGAAATGAACCGTCGAACTCACTTTCGTTAAAGCCATGATTGAAACAGTATCTCAAAAAGCCGAATAAGCAAGCGCCGGGCAAAACGGCCCGCGCCAATTTACCCGCCAACATAACCCCGAAGGCCATTCGCGCAACGGTGATTAATTTGGTTTTTTTCGGCCAAAAAACGGATGGTGCGCCTTGCTTTGGCTTTAACGAAAAAACGCGTGCGGGGAATCAGTTGCGGGACTAACCGTTTGTCAGAATGTCGGAATACGACCGTTAAAAGATTGGCATGTTTTCATTATGGCTTGCGCGAGGCGCTTGCGTTTGGGACAATTCAGCGGCGGGCGCGAGTAGGCGATGCAGCAAAATGCAGCAAAATTATCCCAAACATTATTGTGGTGTGTTCGGCATTTTCGGCCACCCGAATGCCGCCGAACTGGCGTATTACGGTCTTTATGCCCTCCAGCATCGCGGCCAGGAAAGCGCCGGCATTGTCACCTGCCACGATGGAAGATTTTTCAAGCATCACGGCATGGGGCTGGTGTCGCAGGTGTTTAATCCCAAACTGCTGCACGATCTGGTCGGCAACATGGCCGTCGGCCACACGCGCTATTCGACCACGGGCACTTCCAATCTCCGCAACGCGCAGCCGCTCACAGTGGACTGCGCGCGCGGCCAGATCGCCGTCGCCCACAACGGCAATCTGACCAACGCGGCCAAGCTGCGGGACGAGTTGGAAAGTCACGGGCTGGTTTTTCAAACGAGCGTGGACAGCGAAATCATCATCATGATGCTCGCGCAACCGTTGCTGGGCGGCGTTGAAAACACGCTGGTGCAAACGCTGCGCCGCATCGAAGGCGCGTATTCGCTGGTCATCATGACCGAGAAGGAATTGATTGGCGCGCGCGATCCGTTCGGGTTTCGTCCGCTGGCGCTCGGCCGCGTGAACGGTTCGTGGGCGTTGTCGAGCGAATCGGTGGCGTTTGACCAGATTCAGGCGGAATTTGTCCGCGACGTGGAGCCGGGCGAAATTGTCATCATCAACGAAAAGGGAGTGGTCAGCCTGCAGGCGTTTCCCGAGCACACCCGCCGGGCGTTTTGCATTTTTGAATACGTTTATTTTGCGCGGCCGGACAGCACCATTGGCGGGCGCAGCGTCTATAACGTGCGCAAGGAGATGGGCCGCCAGCTCGCGCGCGAGCATCCCGTCCAAGCCGATTTGGTGATTCCCGTGCCGGACAGCGGCGTGTGCGCGGGGCTTGGCTATTCCGAACAATCCGGCATCCCATTCGAGATGGCGTTTATCCGCAATCACTATGTTGGACGCAGTTTCCTGCAACCGACGCAGCTCATCCGCGATTTCGACGTGCGCGTGAAATTGAACCTCATTGCCTCGCTCGTGAAGAACCAGCGGGTCGTCATTGTGGACGATTCCATCGTGCGCGGCACGACCTGCAAGGCCCGCGTGAAAACACTCAAGGAAGCCGGCGCGAAGGAGGTTCACGTGCTGGTGAGTTGTCCGCCGCACATGAACCCGTGCGTCTATGGCATTGATTTCCCCGACCGCAGCAAACTCATGGCGGCGAACCACAGCGTGGATGAAATCCGCCGCTACCTGAATGCCGATTCGCTGCATTACCTTTCGCAGGAGGGGATGGTCAAGGCGACCGGGCTGCCGAAGGAAGGATTCTGCATGGCGTGCTACGACGGCAATTATCCCGTGCCTTATGACCCGGTGCTGGACAAGCACATCATCGAACGCCGTCGCCGCCAGGCGCAAACGCTAGGCGAAGCCGTGGAGAAGGAAAACGAGCAAATCAAACTGCTTCAAATCTGACCCGATGCCAACAAGCCAGCGATGATCAAGAACGGCACCATTCCAAAAGCCATCGGCGTTATCTGCCTGATCATCGGCTTGTGGCTGCTGTTGCGGGGACACGACGTGGCCAATTCGATTGGCTCGCAATTTACCAGGACGTTTACCGGCGCGCCGTTGGGCAAGGCCACCCACTGCTATCTGGCCGGTGTGGTGATGGGATTGTTTGGCGGGTTCCTGATTTTTTGGAAGTGGAAATAAAATTCAAGTTTCCGCCACTTCCTGCGGCCCTTTGCCGCCGTTGACCAGAAAGAGAACCGCCATTCGCACCGCCAGACCGTTGGTCACCTGCTCCAGTATCAAGGACCGGCCGGAGTCGGCAATGTCGCTGTCAATCTCCACGCCGCGGTTGATCGGACCGGGATGCATGATGAGCGCGTCGGGCTTTGTCTTCGCCAGGCGCGCCTGGTTGAGGCCGAAAAGCTGGATGTATTCGTTGATGCTCGGAAACATTGTCTTGCGCTGGCGCTCGTGCTGGATGCGCAGCAGGTTGATGATGTCCGCGTCCCGGATGGCCTCGTCCACATCGTAGGTCACGCGGCAACCCATTTGTTCAAACGTTTTCGGCACCAGCGTGGCCGGTCCGCAAAGCGTCACATTTGCCCCCAGTTTCCGCAGCGCCCAGATGTTCGAGCGCGCCACGCGGCTGTAGAGGATGTCGCCCAAAATCGTGACGTTCAGCCCCTCAATTTTCTCCTTATGCTCGCGAATGGTGAACACGTCCAGCAATGCCTGCGTGGGGTGCTCATGCGCGCCGTCGCCCGCATTGATAACGCTGGCGTGGAGCACACGCGCGAGGAAGTGCGGCGCGCCCGACGCGCTGTGGCGGATGACGATGAAATCGGCGTTGAGCGCTTCGAGGTTGCGCGCGGTGTCCTTGAGGGTCTCGCCCTTTTTGAACGATGACGCCTCGGCGGAAAAATTGATGACATCGGCGGACAAGCGTTGTTCGGCCAGTTCAAAGCTGATGCGCGTCCGGGTGGACGGCTCGACGAACAGATTGATGACGGTTTTGCCGCGCAACGCGGGGACTTTTTTGATGGCGCGCTCGCCGACCGCCTTGAATGCCCGCGCCGTGTCGAGCACGGTGACGATCTCGTCCACGGTGAGCGACTCGATGTCGAGCAAATGTTTGCGGGTCCAGGTCATTTCAGCCTTTCCAGCACGACTTCGTCCGCGCCGTCATTTTCCTCAAGCCGCACGCGGACTTTTTCGTTTTCGGCGGTCGGCACATTTTTGCCGACAAAATCCGCCTTGATCGGCAGTTCACGATGGCCGCGGTCAATCAGCACGGCCAGTTGAATTTTTTTTGGCCGGCCAAAATCGTTGAGCGCGTCCATGGCGGCGCGCGTGGTGCGGCCACTGAACAGAACGTCGTCCACCAGCACGACCGTCTTGCCGGTCACGTCAAAGGGAATGATGGTGGGATGAATTTTGGGGGCGGCGCGATGATCGAGATCGTCACGGTGCATGGACACATCGAGAATACCGACCGGGACGGGTTGCCGCCAGATTTCCGAGAGAATCTTGCCCAGCCGTTGCGCCAGGTGGTCGCCACCCACAGGAATGCCGACCAGGACGACCTCCGTGCCGTTTTCATTGCGCTCGGCAATTTCGTGCGCGATGCGGGTGAGCGCGCGTTGCATCGCGGCAGCATCGAAGATGACGGTGGTTTCAGCCATAAATCAAAATCAACGAATCGGTGAGCCAAACGTTACTTCGTGTTCCGGTGAAGGAAATAAAAAAACGCAAACCCCTCCGCCGGGCGGAGTTGGTTCGCGTCACGCAATCTGCGTTCATGATTTTCCTTTGCGGCCTCACCGGGCCGCCTTAAAGGAACATTTTTTAGTTCTTTTCAGTGGCTGGCGGTTTGGCGCGCCCGACGCCAGCTCGCACGGTGCTTGATAATCCAATCCGTCAAAGCCCGTTCGAAACCGATGTCGTGCCCGGCCTTTTCCGACTCAATCCACTTATGCTTGAGAATTTCCTCGCGCTCGGCTTGGAACTCGCGATAAAGCGAGGAATTCTTCAGCAAATCGTCCGCTGGAGATGCGCCTTTCATAGCGTTCGACATAGAAAATTTGACCCTAAAAATAGGGTTTTTCAACCGAATTGCAACAAAAATCTCGCCTAAAAATCGCAACCAGCGATGTCCGAACGGGTTGCGCAATCTGGTTTACTTCAATCGCTTGCGCAGAAGCGTGGCAATTTCAATAAATGCTTGAGCCGCTGGACCATCCGGCGCCGACACCACCACCGGCACGCCTTGGTCGCCGCCTTCGCGGATTTCTGTGAAAATCGGCACCTCGCCGAGAAATGGGACGTTTTGCCGCCCCGCCTCGGCTTGGCCCCCGCCGTGGCCGAAAATTTCCACCCGTTCGCCGTTTGGCGCAGTGAAATAGCTCATGTTTTCCACAATGCCGAGAATCGGCACGTTCACCTTGTTTAACATCGCCATGCCTTTGCGCACAATGCCAAGCGATGCCTCCTGCGGTGTGCTCACGATGACGCCGCCATCGAGCGGCACCGTCTGGCAGAGTGACAATTGCGCGTCACCCGTGCCCGGCGGCAAATCCACCAGCAGGAAATCCAGATCGCCCCATGCCACCGCCATCAGAAACTGCTGGATGGTTTTCGTAATCATCGGACCGCGCCAGATCACGGGCTGTTCGTCCGTGAGCAGCAAACCGATGCTCATCACTTTCACGCCATGCCCCAGCGGTGGGACAAGCTGTTCCTGCGGGCTGACGGTCGGACGTTCGTGGACGCCCATCATCAGGGGAATGCTGGGCCCGTAAATGTCGCAGTCGAGCAATCCGACTTTGGCTCCAAGGTGCTTGAGCGCGCAGGCGAGGTTGGCGGACACGGTGGATTTGCCGACGCCGCCCTTGCCGCTGGCAATCGCGATGACACGCTTCACGCCCGGCACGCGATTTTGATTCGCAAACGGATTGGCTGGCGTGGCCTGACCGGCGGCGGGTTGCCGCACTTCCACCTGAACATGGTTCACGCCGGGCAACGCCTTCAAAACGCGCTCGGATTCTTCCTTGATTTGTTGCGCGGCCGCGGGATTTGGCGAAGTGAGTTGCATCGAAACACTCACGGCGTCATTGGCGGTGGAAATTTCCTTCACCAGACCAAACGAGACAATGTCGCGCGAGTAACCAGGATATTTGACGGCCTTCAGCGCGTTTTGGATGTCTGCTTGCGTGAGCATGTCCCATCAACTTGCCAGCTTCCCGCCCGAAAACAAGCGCGCTCCAGACTTGCGCGCTGGCGGATGGCATGGAAGATTGCGGGTCTAATTTTTGGCATTGAACAACTGAATTATGACGCAAGCGACTCCCCAGCCGCCGCATAAAGGCGCCGAACCGTTTCTGGAAAAATTCCGCCGGTTCGAGTCGGAACCGCAATTGCCGGCGTGGCTGTTGCCGCTCCGCAAGGACGGCATGGCCCGCTTTGTTGAACTCGGCTTTCCCACGATTCATGACGAAGACTGGCGCTTTACAAATGTTGCCCCACTCGCCCGGCTGCCGTTCAAGCCCATGTTGGAATCGGCGGACGATGCTGCCGCCAAAGCCACGCTGGAAAAATCCGTCTTCGCGCATTTGCCCGGTTCACGGCTGGTTTTTGTGAACGGGCGTTTCCAGGCCGCGCTTTCCGCGGTGGGCAAACTGCCGGACGGAGTAAAAGTCGCCAGCCTGGCCGCCGCGTTGACGACGGATTCCACGTTTATTGAAGAACAGCTTGGCCAGTTCGCGTTGACGGACGGCAATTCGTTTGCCGCGTTGAACCAGGCGTTTTTCCTCGATGGCGGCTTCGTTCACGTCCCGGTGGGCCAGGCCGTTGAGGAACCCATCCAGCTCTTTTTCATTTCCACCGCCAAACAAAGCGGCGACACGATTCAACCGCGCAACCTCATCATTGCCGGGGCTGGCAGCAAGGCAACGGTCATCGAGAGCTACCTGGCCGCCGATGACGCCGCGTATTTCACCAACGCCGTCACGGAAATTGTCGCCGGCGACAACGCGGAGCTGGAGCATGTGAAATTACAGGATGAAGCGCTGGACGCATTTCATCTGGCGACCATTGCCGCGCGGCTGGGCCGCGCCAGCAACGTGAGCATTCATTCCTTTGCACTCGGCGCCAGACTGTCCCGCACCAACATCCGAACCAAACTGGCGGGTGAAGGCCTGGAGTGTATTTTGAACGGTCTTTACCTCACGCGCGGCGAACAGCTCGCCGATCACCACATGATTGTTGAGCACGCGCAGCCGCATTGCGCCAGCCACGAATATTTCAACGGCATCCTGGACGACAAATCGAAGGGCGTTTTCCATGGGCGGATTTATGTTCATCCCGCCGCGCAAAAGACCGACGCGAAACAGACGAACAAGAACCTGCTGCTCTCCGACGACGCGACCGCCGATACCAAACCGCAACTGGAAATTTACGCCGATGACGTGAAATGCACGCACGGCGCCACGGTCGGCCAGTTGAACGAGGAAGCCATTTTTTACCTGCGCTCGCGCGGTCTCGGCAAGGACACCGCGCGGCAGATGCTGATTCACGCTTTTGCCGGCGAAATCATTGCGCGCGTGAAACACGAAGCCGTGCGCGAGCGGCTGGACCAGGTCATCTGGGACCGGCTGGAGGCCAATCCGCATCTGGCCATGAGTTGATTTAACCGCAGAGACGCCGAGGCGCAGAGTTTTCAAAGGAAAAGGCGTTTTCCGCGAAAATCTGTAACATTTGTGAATTAAAAGTTTTCTCTGCGTCTCTGCGCCTCTGCGGTAAGATTTTAACATGTTCGACGAACTGAACGACCTTTATCAGCAGGTCATCCTTGACCACTGCCGGCAGCCGCGCAATTTCCACGAGCTGCCCGCCGCGACGTGCTCCGCGCAGGGCCACAATCCCCTCTGCGGCGACCAGTTGAAACTCTTTCTGGCGATGGACGGCGACACCATCAAGGACATTAGTTTTGTCGGCTCCGGCTGCTGCATCTCCAAGGCCTCGGCGTCGTTGCTCACCGAATTCGCCAAGGGCAAGACGAAGGCCGAAGTGGAAAAAATGTTCGGTCAGGTCCATGAAATGGTCATGACCGGCAAGGTGAACGGCGACGTCGGCAAGCTGGCCGTGTTCGCGGGGGTCCACAAATATCCGGCCCGGGTGAAGTGCGCGATTTTGTCGTGGCACGCCGTCATGGCGGCCTTGAAAGGCGATGCCCAGCCGGTGACGACGGAAAACGAACAGACCTGATTGATTTCACCCGTGTTTGCGGCGATGATGTCTGAAGTAAACCAAACTTAAGTGTTTTATGAATTCCGAACCGAAAACTTTGACCCGTGACGTCGAGGCCGCTGTGGTGCCCGTCGGCACGAAGGTCACGTTGCAAAAGGGCGAGCAGGCTTACATCACGCAGTCGCTCGGCGGCAGTTACACCATCATCGTCAACGGCAACATGTTTCGCATCGCGGACCAGGACGCCGACGCGCTCGGCCTTGAAGTGCAGGTCCAGCCGGCCGTTGCGCCGGTCGCCGGCGGCCCGGTCACCCAGGAGCTGCTCGAAAAACAAGTCTGGGAGGCGCTCAAGACGTGTTACGACCCGGAAATTCCCGTCAACATCGTTGACCTCGGCCTGATTTATGATTGTCACCTCACGCCCGCCGGCGAAAACAATTTCAAGGCCGACGTGAAAATGACGCTGACCGCGCCCGGCTGCGGCATGGGCCCGACGCTCGCGCAGGACGTGCAAAACAAATTGTTGAACCTCGAACCGATTGACGAGGCGAACGTTGAACTCGTCTGGGACCCGCCATGGAACCAGGGCATGATGACCGAGGCGGCCAAATTGCAATTGGGGTTGATGTGATTCACCGCAGAGGCGCGGAGACGCAGAGAAAAGCGAAGACAGAATTTGCCGAATTGAATTTGGGTAAGGCTATTCTGCAAATTTCCGCTGAATCGGTCTGAAAAGCTCTGCGCCTCGGCGTCTCTGCGGTTAAAATGTTTCGATGAGCGCTTCAAAAAATATTGACTGGGCCGCGCTGCGGAAGGATTTCCCCATCCTGGACCAGCAGGTCCACGGCCGGCCGCTGATTTATTTCGACAACGCCGCCACGTCGCAGAAACCGCGCGCGGTGATTGACGCGCTGGTGCATTATTACGAACACGACAACGCCAACGTCCACCGCGGCATCCATGAATTAAGCAACCGCGCCACCGCCGGTTTCGAAGCCGCCCGGGCGCGCGCGGCGAAGTTCATTAATGCCCGGAGCGCCGAAGAAATTGTGTTCACCCGGGGCACGACCGAAGGCATCAACCTGGTTGCCAGTTCCTGGGGCTCGAAGAATCTTAAAGCGGGCGATGTGATTCTGCTTACCGAGATGGAGCATCACAGCAACCTCGTGCCGTGGCAATTAATCGCCCAGCGTACTGGCGCAAAGCTTGCTTATTTGCCCGTCATCGGCGACGAAGGCCTTCTCGACCTGTCCAAGCTTGATTCGCTGCTGACAAAGCAGGTGAAGCTGTTTGCGATGGTCCATATCTCGAATTCACTCGGCACGGTGAATCCGGTGGCCGACCTTTGCGCCCGCGCGCGCGCGCGCGGCATCACCACGCTGGTGGACGGTGCGCAAAGCGCCGGGCACATGCCTGTGGATGTGCAGGCCATCGGTTGCGATTTCTTCGTGTTCTCCGGCCACAAGATATGCGGTCCGACCGGCATCGGCGTGTTGTGGGGACGGCAGGAACTGCTCAATGCCATGCCGCCATACCAGGGCGGCGGCGAGATGATTTTATCGGTGGAATACCAAAAGACCGAGTTCAAGCAGGCCCCGCACCGGTTCGAGGCCGGCACGCCGGATATTTCCGGTCCGATTGGCCTTCACGCCGCGATGGATTATTTGGATGCCATCGGCCGAGACCACATCTGGAAGCACGACCAGGAACTGGCAGGTTACGCATACGATAAACTGACCGCGTTAAAGAACATCCGGCTGTTCGGCCCGAAATCCGGCCGGGCCGGGCTGGTGAGTTTTCTGCTGAATGACGTTCACGCGCACGACGTGGTGACATTGGCGGACCAGGCGGGCGTGGCGTTGCGCGGCGGGCATCACTGCACGCAACCGCTCATGCACCGGCTCGGCGTCGAATCCACCGCCCGCGCGAGTTTTTATTTCTACAACACCAAAGCCGAAGTGGACCGGTTCGCGGAAGCGGTGAAAGAAATTCAGAAATTTTTTGGACAATGAATTGCGGCGTTATGTCGAGGTGGTGAGCGTTGTTCGGCGGTCACCGACGCGCGTTTTAACGCCTGCGCGCTGCGGCCAGCAGACAGGCCAGCCCGCTCAACCAGCCCAATGCCACGATTGATGGTTCGGGCACGGAAGCGGCGGTCACTTTGAAATTATCAATCCGGTCGGTGCCGGAGGTCCCCACGGTACCGCCACCGATGGCGTTGGCGGAAACATCCACGATGCGGAAACTGACCGAGGATTGATTGTTGAGCGCGGTGATCGGGCTTAAATCGAAAGTAAAAGTGGAGCCGCTGGTGGGAGAATTCACATTCCAACTGCCTGAAGCGGCGGTGACCGTGTAAATCGAACCGAAAGGGCAAACCCCGCTCCGTTGGCACTGTAAAACAACTGGAAACTGGCCGGGCCGGTGCTGCTGCCGGCTTGATCGTAGGAAAGACTGATGTCCTGAAAACCGGCCGGGTTGATCGTAAACTGAAAATAGTCGCCTACCGACCAACGATTGGCGCTGATGGAATTCGCCGAGGCGTTGCCGGAGGGAGTGGTGTAAAGCGCGTTGAGTGTGGCATGAAAACTCGAGGCCGTTCCGCTGCCGGTTTCGGGGGCAATGTTGTTGAGCCATCCATCCGGCGGCGTGTTGGTGTTGGCCGCGTTCAAGCTCAACGATTCAAACGTCCAAATGGCGATGGTGGCCGCCTGGCTCCGGGAGAGAAACGAAACCGATACCAAGACCAACACAACCCCTGCCAGCTTGTATATGAGACAATTCCTGGAACTCATATTCTTTCGAGAAAGCTTTCAATCAAGAATGCTAATCTTTAACCACTTGGCGTCAAGAGAAATTTACAATTAATTTTCCTCCCCAAGACCCCGGGAGCGCGACGGTTTACATCTGCTCCACCGTTTCGATGCCGAGCGTTTCCAATCCTTGTTTGAGCACGCGCGCGGTCAGGTCGCACAACGCCAGACGGCTGGCGCGCACGGCGTCATCCGCCTTGAGCACCGGACAATTTTCGTAGAACGACGTAAACTTGCCGGCCAGTTCGTAGAGATAATTGCAGAGAAAATTCGGGCGGTACTCCTCCGCCACGGCTTCCAGCGTCAGTCCAAAATTCAACAGATGTTTCGCCAGCGCGATTTCCTCCGGCGCCGCCGGCGAAATTGCGGATTGCGGATTGCGGATTGCGGATTCAATTTCCGCCTTGCGGCGAATACTGGCGATCCGGGTGTAGGCATATTGCAGATACGGCGCGGTGTTGCCTTGCAGCGCGAGCATCTTGTCCCAACTGAACACGTAATCGCTCTGCCGGTTCGGCAGCAGGTCGGCGTATTTCACCGCGCCCAGGCCGACCACGCGCGCAATTTCGCGCCGCGGCGCCTCCGGCAAATCCAGATTTTTCCCGGAAACAATTTTGAAGGCGCGTTCCTCGGCCTCGTCGAGCAAATCCGTCAGCCTCACCGTCCCGCCGCTGCGCGTTTTGAACGGCTTGCCGTCCTCGCCCAAAATCGAGCCGAACCAGACGTGGGCCAATTTGAGTTCGGCGTTGGGGGTCCGGAGTTCGGAGTTGGCCTGTTGCCATTTGTGGAACACGGCAAAGACCTGTTGGAAGTGCAACTGCTGGCGGCCGTCGGTGACGTAAATGATTTCATTGGGCCGCCACGAATTGAATCGAAATTCAAGCGTCGCCAGATCGGTGGTGGCATAATTGAAGCCGCCGTCGCGCTTCCGAATGATGAGCGGCTGTTCTTTTAACTGGGGAACATCGTCGAAGAAAACCACCATCGCGCCCTCGCTTTCGCGCGCGATGCCCTCGGCAATCAAATCCTGGACCAGGAACTCCAAACGCGCGTTGTAGAAACTTTCTCCGTGGGTGTAATCAAACTTTATGCCAAGCCGGCCGTAAATGGAACTGAATTGACCCAACGAAAGGTCGCGCAATGTCTGCCAGATGCCCAAATTTTCCGGTTCGCGGTTTTGCAATTTGACGAGTTCCTGCCGCGCTTCGTCCAAAATCGTTTCGTCCGTCTGGCTCATGGCAAACACCAGTTTGTAAAGCCGTTCCATTTCACCCAGGGGATCGGCCTTGAGCGCGTCGCCATTCAGGTGTTTTTTCCAACCGACGATCAACAAACCGAATTGCAGGCCCCAGTCGCCGATGTGGTTGTCGGTGATGACACGATGGCCGAGCAGCCGCAGCGTGCGGGCGAGGCAATCGCCCAGGATCGTCGAGCGGATGTGGCCGACGTGCATCGGCTTGGCGACATTCGGCGAACTGAAATCAATCACCACGGTTCGTGGTTGCGTGGCTTTGTCGAAAAACAAATGTTCGCCGCGCGCGGCCATTTGGAGCGTTCGCGCGAGTGCGGCGGGCTTCAGCCGGAAATTCAAAAAGCCTGCGCCGGCGATTTCGACTTTTTCACAAATCTCGGAAACTTCGAGTTTCGCCAGAACGTCCGTGGCCAGTTGGCGGGGATTCACCTTGCGCGTCTTGGCCAGCGACATCAGCGCGTTGCTCTGGTAATCACCAAACTTCGGGTCGGGACAAGGCCGGACCAAAACGGTTGCCAGGTCCGCGTCCGGCAAAACCGCACGGACGGCCTGTTGCAAACGGAATTCGATTTGCTTGTGCGGGAGCACGGGAAAAATCTAAACGCGAAAAACGCGAAATACACGAAAGAAACAAAAGCGCTTCCTTAAAGGTTTTCGCGTGTTTTGCGTATTTCGCGGTTTGAAAAAGGGGGATTTGCAGGGCTCGTTCGTCCGCAACCCTACTTTTTCCCGTATTCTTTGATGATGTTGAGCATCGCCTCGGCTTCCGGCGCCTGTTCGAGGGCCTGGCGGAAATCGGCTTTGTGAAGGAGTTTGGCGATGTTGGCGAGCGTGTGAAGATGTTTCTGGAACTGGCCTTGCGGCACGAGGAACAGCATGACGAGCTTGACCGGCTGGTTGTCAAGGGCATCAAAGTTGACGCCGCCTTTGGAACGGCCCAGCGCGCCGACGACTTCGTGAATCAGATCGGTCGAGGCGTGGGGAATGCCGATGCCGAACCCGATGCCGGTGCTCATGGATGTCTCGCGTTTCTTGACGGCGGCAGTCACGGCGTCGCGGTCGCCAGCCTGAATTTTGCCGGTGGCCACCAGATTGGCGATCAATTCGTCAATGGCTTCCCACCGGTTCGTCGCGCGCAAATCAGGAACGATTTGCGCTTTGCTTAAGATGTCACCTAAATCCATACAAGTGTTGCCGGGGATTTGAACCAGACCGCGCGCCATTTCACAAGCGCGAAATGTTGTCAAATTCGCCAAAAATTCCAAAACCACCGCGCCAGCCAGCTGAAAATTTCGCCCGTGCCCTCCAGCCACCAGCCCAGCGCGCTCGACAAACCGACCTTCGCCGTGAGCAACGGAACGCCCAACAATAGCACACTGACGTTGCCGAGAAAGATAATTACCGCGGAAAAAAGATAACCCTGCGACGTGATGTCCGTCTGCCGTGTCTTCAAAACATGCCACGTCAACGTCACGTGAAACGCGTACGCCGCGCCCACCAGCAGATGAAACCACACGAGATAACTTCGCCAGTCCCAGATCAAATGGCCGATGGCAAACCCGGCCACCACCAGCGCCGCGTACAACGGAAAGAAATACGGCGCGAGCGCGATGACGAAGTTGGTCTTGGAAATGACCACGTGGCCGCCGTCGGAGGCCGCCTTGAATTTTTTCACCCGCCCGCCGAACACCCAGGTCCACAGCACATGGGTCAGTTCGTGGCCAAACACATAAATCCACATCGGCTTGGGCAGCAGCAGATACACCACCAGCCAGCACGCCGCGCCCGCCAGGAACGGCACCCAGACGGTGTCCGCGCCATAGCTGGAGTGCAACACCCGCCACAGCGCCAGCGCTGCGCCGGCGCAGACCGGCAGCAACAGGATGGCGATGATGAATTTGATCCACTTCGGCACGGCTGGAGAATTCAGAATTCAGAAGCCGGAGGCCAGAAGAAAGTAAACGACCCCTCACCCGTCGCTTCGCGCCACCCTTTTGTATCTGCCTTTCGCTCTAACCTTGTCTGGACGCCAGGTCTTGGGAAGATGGGACAAGTCCTGCCGTCTGCAGGCGGCGGGACTGTGGCCGTGCGGGCTGGCACTGATACAACGCTGGCCCATCGGACCGGGACCATGGTGGCGGGCCATCCTGGTGTTCAAGCCGGTTTCATCAATAAACACCAAATGGCGGGCAGCAGCCGGCCACAGACGTTTCTTGGAACAGCCTGAACAAGCCTATTTGCCAGGCTTGGACTGATTTTGCGGTTTGCCCGTGAAGGTTTTTCTTGCCGGGCACGCGGTTTGTCAGAGACTTCATATTCAAAGTTGTGGAAAAACCTTTTTTCACCGAAACGCGCCAACGCTGGCTGTTGCTGTGGTTGACGGCGTTCACGTTTTTCATTCTGCTGGGCAGCCGCGCGCTGAACGAACCCGACGAGGGCCGCTACGCGGAAGTTGCCCGCGAAATGATCGAAACCGGCAATTGGGTCGTGCCGCAGCTCTGGTATCTTCCGCACCTCGACAAGCCGCCGATGACCTACTGGCTGGTGGCGGTTTCGATGAAGTTGTTCGGCCAAAACGAATGGGCGGCGCGCCTGCCGCTCGCGCTGGCGGGCATGGGTGGCGTGTGGGCGGCGTGGTTGCTCGGCGGTTCCCTCGGCGGACGCCGGGTTGGTTTCTGGAGCGCGCTGATGCTGCAAACGAGCCTGCTGTATTTCGTCATGGCGCGAATGCTGACGACGGACATGTTCGTGACGCTGTTTAACGCCTGGGCAATTTATTTCTTATGGCGGAGCTGGCTAAGTTTGAATTCAGAATTTGGAATTAAGCATTCAGAATTCTTTTTGTGGCACCTGGCCGGGTGGGCGGCCATCGCGCTTGGTTTTTTGACGAAGGGGCCGGTCTCCCTGGCGATTCCGCTTGTCGCCGTGGCGGGGCTGGTGGCGTACCGCTGGAAAAGCTTCGCGGCAAAAAAACCTCTGCTCGGCGGACTGGCTGCCGGTCTGGCGTTTTTTTTGGTTTTGGTGCTGCCGTGGTTTCTGGCGGTTTTTCGGCGTGTGCCCGTGGCGTTTGATTACATGACCGTGTATCAGGCGGCCGGCTCGTTGCTGGGCACCACCATCAAAAACCGCAAGGGCAGCTGGTTTTATTTTTTTGGAATTCTCGCCGTCGGACTTCTGCCATGGACTTTTTTGCTGGGCTGGCTGTGGCGCCGGGCGCACTGGCGTGGTTTGGATGTAACATCAAAAAACGGGTGGGTCTTGTTGAACGTCTGGGCCATTTTTACGTTCACCCTGTTTTCATTTTCCCATGCCAAGCTGCCCGCTTACATTTTGCCGGTTTTCCCGGCGCTGGCGGTGATGCTGGCCTGGCGATTTTTCAACGGGCAACCGCCGGCCAAATCCGTGCCGGCTTTGGTGTGGCGGTTCTGCCTGGGGAGTTCTCTGCTGTTGCCGGCGGTTTTTCCGTTGGCGCTGATTTATATTTTTCATGACACACTTCCCGGATGGATGAAATGGCAGACGCCGGTTGTGGTGGGAATCGTCTTCCTCACGTTGTGGCTGGTGCGGCGATGGCAACCTTTCTTCTGCGCGGTCCTGACCGTGGCGCTGGCGTTATCAGGTCTGGTGGTGACGCTGGCTGAAATCCCATTGTTTCAAACCACGCTCAAGGGGAATCAGACGTTCAAGCCTCTGGGTCTGGCGTTGCGGGAGAGATATCAGCCCGGCGACACGGTAGTATGCTGGGGAAATTTTCCGGAAGGGCTGGCCTTCTACGCTTATCCAACGATTTGCGCGACGAACCGGCCTTATTTCGGCGACATGGATCTGACCCAGGTGCCGTTTGAATTTCCCGGCAACCGGGAGCGGCTGGGCAGGTTGCTTTTGCCGGATGAAGAGGCATTGGCAAATTTGCTGGCGGAAAATCGCCGGGTTTGGATCGTCGGTTTCGGGGGCGCCGTGGAGCAATTTCTCCAAAGCCACCGCGCCACGCCGTTGAATCTGGTGACGAACGTTGGCCGGTGGAAATTATTTGTGACTCGTTAAACGTCACCGGACGGGGCAACCAGCGCATTTTCCTTGCTGGCTCAGTTGTTTTGCTCAAAAATTTCGGGGATGACAAAAGTTCTTCTTTTGGGTTTGGGCCGCTGGGGCGCCAATCATTTGCGCAATCTGCATTCGCTTCCGATTGAGTTGTATGTGGCCGAAGTCGGCGGGAAACAGCTTGAGCCGGCGCGCAAACTCGGTCTGCCCGACGCCCGGCTCACTACAAATTACAAGGACTTTACCGGCCAGGTGGATTGCGTCGTCATCGCGACGCCGGCGCAGAACCATTTCACACTGTGCAAGGATTTTTTGGAAGCCGGCAAGGACGTGTTTGTCGAAAAACCGCTGACGCTGGCCAACGACGAAGCAAAACAACTCGCCGGGCTGGCCGACAAAACCAAACGCATCCTGCAGGTTGGCCACATTCTGCGTTTTGACCCGGCGACCTTGTGGCTGCGCGACGCGGTGCAGGCCGGCCAGTTTGGACGGGTGAACATGGTGCGTGGCCATTTCGGCGGGTTCAAACGCCCGCGCAACGACAGCGGTGTGATGTTCGCCGACGGCATCCATTTCGTGGACCTGTTCAACTTTATTCTCGGCGCGCTGCCGAAGAGCGTGCTGGCGATCCACCACGATTTCATGGGACGCGGCCTGGATGACGTGTCGTTCGTCTCGCTCGAATACGACACGCCGCACGGCAAAACCTGGGCGACAGTGGAAAACGACTATTTCATCCCGGGCAAATTCCGCGAGGTCATCATTTGCGGCGACCAGTTGAGCGCGGTTTGCGATTACAACGTGGCGCAGTACAAAATCAAAACCTACGAAAACAAGCACGTGCGCGAAGGCGGGGATTTCAAGGGCATCGAAGGCGCGGTGCATCAGATCGAATGTCCGCCGGAGGAACCGTTGCTGGCCGAGCTGCGTGCGTTTGTGGATTCGGTGCAAACGCGCAAGGCGCCCCGCGCCGACGGCTGGGCCGGGTACGATTCCGTCCGCGTGATGAACGCCGCGCTGGAATCCGTGAAGACCGGAAAGGCGGTTTCACTTTGAGACAGAATGAACAAAATATTCAGAATTGTTTTTCTGACCCTGAAGATTCTGAGACATTCTGTTAATTCTGTCGTAAATACTTTATGAGCAAAATCACCTTGTCCAAATGTTTCGTGAACGCCGAAGTCGAGGAGGCCGCGCTGCGCGCCATCCGCTCCGGCCAATACATCCTCGGCGCCGAGTGCAAGGCCTTTGAAGCCGAACTCGCCGCCCACACCGGCACCACCCAGTGCGTCCTCGGTTCGTCCTGGACGATGATTGTCTATCTGTTGCACCAGTTGCAGGGCGTCGGGCCGGGCGACGAAATCATCGTGCCCAGCCACACCGCGTTTCCGACCATGGAACCGCTTATCCATCTCGGCGCGCGCCCGGTGTTTGTGGACATTGACGACACCTATTGCCTGGACCTTGATCAGGTGGAAGCCGCCATCACACCGCGCACCGTCGGCATCATCCCGGTTTACCTTTACGGACATCCGGTGGACGTGGACCGCGTGCTGGCCATCGCCGCCAAGCATCATCTCTGGGTGATTGAAGATTGTGCGCAGGCACAGGGCGCGAAATACAAGGGCAAGACCGTCGGCTCGATGGGCCACTTCGGCGCGTTCAGCTTTTTTCCGTCAAAAAATCTCACTGTGCTCGGTGACGGCGGTTGTATCACGACGAACAATGCGCAGATGGCCGACCGGTTGCGGATGCTGCGCAACCACGGACGCCAGGGCAAATACGACCACGAATTTCCCGGTTACAACGTGCGGTTCGATGAAATCAAAGCCGCCATCGGTCGCGTGATGTTGAAGCACCTGGATGCATTCAACGAAAACCGCCGCAAGATCGCCGCACGTTACAACGAACGCCTCAGCGGCATGGTGCAGACGCCGCCGGTGCGCGAGTGGGCCACACCGGTTTATCACATGTACGTCGTCCGGTGCGAGAAGCGCGACGACCTCCAGAAATTCCTGAAGGCAAAGGACATTGACACCGGCATCCATTACCCCAAGCCGAATCATTTGCAACCGGCAGTCACCGGACTGTTCCCGTACATCCCGAAACTACCGCGCACGGAACAGGCGGTGAAGGAAATCCTGTCGCTGCCCATCCACGGCGAAATGAGCCTCGACGCGGCGGACAAGGTTTGCGATGCGATTGCGGAATTTTACGGGAAGAAATAATTTCCCGGTGAACACGCCTGGCTGAAACTTGGAATGTTGCGTGACTCAATTTGATGATTTCCTCGAATCTCGAGGAGAACTTGTCGTTGGCTTATAAAGCGGTTGACGCAACTGGCTCAGCTGCTATGAGATGAGTCAAGAGATATCGCGGTAGGGTTGGATTTTCAGGTTTTCATTTAGGTTGGCATTGGCAGCTAAAGCGAGGCGACGCCGGGCCCGAGCCATCCAGCTCGCGGCGTCGCCGGTCAAAGTTCCAGAGTCTTTTGCCTGGCTGGGCTTGAGTGCGACTGAATTCGTGGACGTGTTTCCCGCCGCATGCAGGAGTATGAGCTCCGCACAATCTGCTATCCGTTCCCTGCGTCGCAGGGTTACAAAAAGGCCAAGTCCGTTGGCCGGAGGCAGGGAAACCAAGCACGCCCATTCTTTGGAACGGACCCTTGGTCCACTGAGCCAATCGAGCGTGCTCCGTTTCCGAAATCAGTTTCATCGTTTTGCCCTTCAAGGAAAACTCCGGTTCAAGTTAAACCCTTACACCATCACCCAGCCCGCTTCTTCTGGCGGGTGGCCGCCTTGGGGTTTAACAACAGATGCCCCCAGCGCTGGACGGCTTTGCTTTGCGGTTGATACAGGACCATGCGCCAGGCCAGTTCAATCAACGCCCAGCGCACCCGGGCGTTGCCCGCCTTGGTGATGGACAGGTCGCAGTGACTTTGACCCGAACTGCTCACCCCGCCGCACAGGCCGGTGTAACTGCCGATCTGCTTGCGATTCTTGAAGCGCGACCAGTCGCACAGTTCGGCGATCAGCAGTCCCAGCGTCAGCGGTCCCAATCCCTTGGGCCGTTCCTTCGGGGCCAGTGCCTCAACTTGTTGGGTCAGCGTTTCGAGCAGGGTTTCGACGGCGGTGATGAGTTGGCGCCAGACGGCTAATCGCGCTTCCAGCCAGTCGGGCAGCGTCAGCGGCGCCTTCCACCATTCGCCCCGCAACCGGATGCCCTGGGTCAGACACAGACTGCGGCCCTGGGCGGCCAGCCGCTGCCGTTCCCGCCGCAGTTGTTCACGCTGACGGGAAAGGGCCCGCCGTTGTTCTTCCGCTGGGCTGGGCACGCGCACCACACTCAGGGCCCGCAGGTTCCCGCGGAGGTAACGATCCAGATTCAAGGTCAATTCGCGGGCATCGGTCTTGTCGGTCACCACCCCTTTATGCTGCGGGTCGAGCTTTTGCGGATGCACCACAAACGCGGTGACCCCAAGGGTCGTCAGTTGGCGGTGCAGGTGAAAGCCGCCCGGTCCGGCTTCATAAACCACGAACACCTGATCGGCCAGGGTCAGTTGCTTCTGGACGAAAGGCAGAAAGCTGGCCGGGGTGAATCGTTGCGCCGGCTGGGGCGATTGGCCGTCACACATCCGGGCCACCCGGAAGTGATCGGCGTGCCAATCCACCCCCAGCTTGAGCTGCTGGATACGGACTTGCGTTTCGACGGTTGGAGGCGTAGTTCTTTTCAAGGCATGGTTGAGTATGGTTTTCATATACAGGAGTTGTCGCCCGTCGCGACCTCCAACTCAACTCATGCCTTCTTTGCCGGCTTCACTCACGTCCTCATCCGGCCAGCCACCACGCTCTATGCGGATGAACCGTTCGACATCGAATGCCAGGCTGCTGCCTCTGCGCTGGATTCCACCACCATTGGCCGAATCGGTCAAAATTAAATGGCGCGACCGCAAAAGGGGCCGGTGGAAATCCACGTTGTCAAACAACGCAATCGCTGAAAGAGTCGGGAAATCACACAGAAGCCGGACGACGTTGCGAAGAAAAATTGGCAAACCACCGAGTTCCGCGTGTCGGTCAAACTGGACGAGGAATGAACCCTGACGTACACCATTCACTACTCATGGTGAGTGTTGAAATCGGTGGGGCGGGCGGCTCCGGGCCGGTAAATTTATTTTGCCATCACCACGGCGGCGTTTTCTTCCGATGAGGGAGCGGCTGCTTCCGGCACGTCGGTCTTGTGGAATTTCACGCTGACGATCTTGCTCACGCCGTGTTCCTGCATGGTCACGCCGTACAGCACGTCGGCCATGCCGATGGTGCGCTTGTTGTGCGTGATGATGACGAATTGCGAATGCGAGATGAACCGCTGCAACAGCCGCACGAAACGGTTGATGTTCGCCTCGTCCAGCGCCGCGTCCAATTCGTCCAGCACGCAGAACGGGCTGGGCTTGACCTGATAAATCGAAAACAGCAGCGCCACCGCCACCATGGTCTGCTCGCCGCCGGACAGCAGCGAGATGCTTTGCAATTGTTTGCCCGGCGGACGCGCCACGATGTCAATGCCGCTCTCCAGCACGTCGTTTTCGTCCACCAGAATCAGGTCCGCCTTGCCGCCGCCGAACACCTCGACGAACATGGCGCGGAAATTCTCGCGCACCTTTTCGAACGTCTCGACGAACATCTGCCGCGTCTGCACGTTGATGCGGTTGATGATTTCCAGCAACTGCGCCTTGGCCGAGACCAGGTCGTCGTGCTGCTTGGTGAGAAATTGATAACGCTGCTCGGTTTCCTCGTATTCCTCAATCGCCACCAGGTTCACCGGCCCGATTTCATCGAGCCGCTTCTGCAACGCCTCGATCTGCTGCGCGACGGCGTTCCAATCCGTGGCCGCGCCGCTCGCCGCCATTTCCTCCGGCGTGAGCGTCTGAACCTTCGCCGGGCCTTCGTCGGCATACGTGATGGTGATGCACTCGCTGCGCACGTCGTCGAGGTTGACGTGATATTTCTGCTGGATCCGCTCGCGCAGGTTTTGCACCGCCATGTTTTTCTGCGCCAGTTCCACGTCCAGGGCGCCGCGCTGGTTTTGCAGTTCCGCCAGCCGGCTGCGCTGCCCGCGCAAATTTTCCTCGCGCGCCGCGATGTCGGTTTCCTGCGCATCTTTTTGCGCAAGCAATTCCGCCAGTTGCGCGTTGGCCTGCTCGCGTTCATGCGTCAAACGCTCAATCTGGCCGCGCGAATCCTGGATCTCCGATTCCGCCTGCTCCTTGCGCGATGACAAACGCCGAACACTCGCTGCGCCGCTGCTCAATGACCTGGGAAAGTTCGCGGATGCGCTGTTCCAGGGATTGCTGTTGCTGGCGGAACGAGGCCAGCAGTTGTTCCTCCGCCGCCAGCGCCACCTTGCTTTCCGTGAGCGCGGCATTGGCCGCGTCGCGTTGCTGGCGCAAATTTTCCAGTTCCGTCGTGAACGCGGCTACCTGTTCCTGGCCGCCGCGCTCGCGCGTCTCCAGTTCGTTCAACTGCGCCGCCAGCGCGCCGCGTTTCTGCGAGCCTTCCTGTTCCTGCGCCGCCAGGCTTTGAACTTCAAAAACGACCGTCTCGATTTTCTGGTGCAGCAGCCGGTTGGAATTTTGCAGCGCGTTGAACTCGCCTTCGCGCGTGGCGATGGCGACTTCCTGCTCGCGCAATTCCGTCTGCGCCTGTTGCAGGCTGGCCTGCAATTCCGTCTGCTCGCTCAGCAGCGCGCCGCGGCGGCGGCTCATTTCTGCCACCCGATTCTGCACCTCGGTCAATTCGGATTGCAGCTCGGTAATCTGGTTTTTGCGGCCGAGAATGGAGGCCGGCGCCTTGGGATTGCCGTGGCCGTTCAAATAACCGCCGGTGTAAATACCGTGCCGGCTCAACAAATCGCCGGTCAACGTGACAAAATCACAGCCCGCATGGCCGTTCTGGATTTGCGCCGTGGCCGTGGGCAAATCCGAGGCGATAAACGTGCGGCCGAGCAACGCCCGCAAAAGTTTGTCCACGGACGGATCGGCCTGAACCACGTCCAGTGCCCGGACAATCTGGCCGGGTTTCAAACCGTTTTGGGCCGCGGTTTTATTTTCGTCCGGCGACATTTCGCCGCCGAACACGAGTTGTTTGTCGTCGGGGATCCCGATGGAAAGCGCGGCCACGCTCGCGCGGCCGGTCTTGTTCGCGCTCAAGTCCGCCAGAATTGCCTGCGCGGACTCCGGCTGTTCCGTCAAAACCAGTTGCAGGTGATGGCCCAGTGCGTTTTCGACCGCCACCACAAATTCTTCCGGCACGCGGATGCGGTCGGCCAGCGAGCCGATGACCGAGCGCGACTGGCGCAACGCCGCCACCGCGCCCGCGTCAAAGCCTTCGCGCGAACCTTCCAGCTGTTCGAGCACGTTCAGGCGCGAACGTTTCTCCGCCTGCGCTGCAAGAACTGGTCCTGTTCGGTGGAGGATTGCTGCAATTCCACCTGCAATTCGCGCAACCGGTTCTGCCGCTGCTCCACCGAGCCGCGCTTGGTTTGCGCGTTGAGCTTCTCGGTCTCCACGTTCGCGGCGAATTCCTGCAACCGCGCTTCCAGCCGCGTCCGTTCCTCCTCCAGTTGCAATTTTTCCGCCGACAATTTCTCCAGCCGGACGACGTTGCCCTGCTTCTGCAAATCGAGCGCGGTGATTTCGTTGCGGATGCGCGTCAAATCCTGCGCGGCGGCAAACGCGGCGGACTGCGCCTCGCGCAACGTTTCCTGGTTGCGCTTCAAATCCTCCTCGACCTTCGTCAACGCCTGTTGCTTGGCTTCCAGCGTCCGGCGATGCTGCGCCAGCGCGGCCTCGGATTTGGACAATTTGTCCGTGACCGCCGCCGATTCCTCCTGCGCGGCGCGGCAGCGTTCCTCGGCCTGGGTGATGTCCGCCAGCGCCTTGGCGTTTTGCGCCGCCAGTTCGCGCAGGCGTTCCTCGTTGAACTGGATCCGGCTCTCGTGCCGGTCCGATTTCGCCCTTCAATTCCAGCCCGCGCTGTTGTTGCGCGGCGACTTCATGCTCCAGTTCGCGAAAGCCGTTCGCGCAATTGCCTGATTTCATTTTCCAGCCGCAGCACGTCGGCCGAACCCGTGTTCGATCTCGCTCCGCAATTTTTCGACGGCGGCCTTTTTGCCGGAAATCTCCGCCTGCAACACGTCGAACTGGTGCCGCGCCAGTTGCGTGTCGAGATGCTGCAGTTCCTGGGAAATCTGTTTGTACCGGCGCGCCTTGCCGGCCTGGCGTTGCAGCGAGCCGATCTGCCGCTTCACTTCGCGGATCAGGTCCGCCACGCGCAAAAGATTTTGCTCCGTGTATTCCAGTTTGCGGAGTGATTCTCTTCTTCTGGCTCTTGAATTTCGTGATGCCCGCCGCCTCCTCGAAAATCATCCGGCGGTCTTCCGGCTTGCTCGAAAGGATCTGCGTGATGTGGCCCTGCGCCAGGATGCTGTAGCTCGTGCGCCCGACGCCCGTGCCCATGAACAGTTGCTGGATGTCCTTGAGCCGGCAGGGGACCTTGTTCAGAAAATACTCGCTGTTGCCGTCGCGGAAAATCCGGCGCGTGAGCGTCACCTCGTCGTAGGCCACCTCGACGCCCGCCGCGCGCAAACTTTCCTCGCCCACGCCGCCGAGCGTGAGCGACACCTCGCCCATGCCCATCGGTTTGCGGCCGTCCGTGCCGTTGAAAATCACGTCGGCCATTTCGCCGCCGCGCAACGCCTTGGCCGATTGCTCGCCCAGCACCCAGCGGATGGCATCGGAGACATTGGATTTGCCGCAGCCGTTGGGGCCGACAATGGCGGTGACACCGGGCTGAAAATTCAGCGCGGTCTTGTCCGCGAAGGACTTGAAGCCAAAAACCGTCAAGATTTTTGAGATACATGCTCTTGAACTGCGCCAAGGCAACCAAAATTGCCCGATCAAGTAAAGCAAAAACCACAATATACAGCATGGCCTCCGCTGTTGCAGGCACAACTAATTGGTGAGGAACCATGATTTGCCTTGTGCCGACAACTGCTTACTCTAATCTGTCAAATCGTTGACATTTATACACCTCCATCGGGAATTCGTCAACTGGGAATCCGGCTCAAAATTTTCAGCAAGAATTTTGTAAAGCGTAGAACTCAATTCACTGCTGACCACAGTGATTAATTCCGCGCCATTAATGTGCAAATTTGCCCGAAAGGCGAACCGGAAACTGAAAAATCGGTTTAAGAATTTGGGTAGCGGGCTACCTTGCGTCTGGCATGACCGCAACGTGACGACGGTTGGCGCACGCACCGCGCCCATATCGCAGGTGACCATTACGCCGCCAGAGGTCGGAAACCATTATGCGGATGCAAAAGCAGTATCACTTCATCAGCCCGGACCGGCCGGGCGTCATTGCCAGAATGACGCCGGCGCTTCGGTTTTTGCAGGAATACAAATCAATGGTTTTGACTTCGAGGAAAGGCTTCGGGTTTTCAATCGCGGTCAGGCAGAAGAGCAACGGCCGCTTTCCGTCCGGCGTGAAAGACCCGCCCTCCCAGGCCGCTTTGGAATTGGGGCCGGTGGGAGCCGCGTCTTTTATGCTGCCTGGTGTATTAAAGTCAATGACGTCAACGCCGTATCGGATGGTGTTGGTCACCGATTCATCGTCTTCGTAACGGAACACCAGGTTGTAAACCGGGGTTTTGTTGCGCGACCCGTAAAAGGTGCAATGATAAACGTAGAGTGTTTCAAACCTCTGGTTCACAGGGATTCCGAGAACTTGTTCTGGGAAAACGGCTCCCGCTGTGGCGTTGCCCTCCCCCCAAAGAAGCAGATACCCACCTATCTGGAGCGGCACATGGTCGAACACTTGAAATCCGAATGGCACATCCTTCCAGACGGGTGACTTGTTAAAAGTCGAGGCTGATCCAATGTAATTGCCGGTGAGGTCAAGCGGCGTGGCCAGATGGTTCGCGATGGCACGTCTTCCGCCGGCCTGAGCGAACTGGTTTGCGATTTTGTGCCGGAAGACAGTCACCGTGATTGTGACCAGCGCAAGCAACGCCACGGTTCCATACACGCCCGTCTTTTTTGTGTTTGTCCATCCCATGGTTTTCGATGCCGATTTTATTTGGAGGTTCTTTTGTCTGCAAATCAAATAAGCGGCTTCCGTTTTGGAAGGGCGCTTTGCGTATCTTTATGGCAAATCACAATGACTTTGACACACCCACGGTGGGGCGGCGCTGCTGCGCCGCCGGTTGGCTGACCAGCAGGTCAGCCCTACCGAATAATCGCCTGTGCCAATGTTAAATGGAACTGCCATAATTTAATTTTCACCGGCGGGCCGATTGACGCGGTGACCATTCCCGGCCTGGCCGCACTTCACCCCCGCGCCAAACTTTCAGCCAACGGAAGCATCAAGATTTGAGCTTGCGGCGATAACGCCGGAGAACGCCCTCCGCCCATTTGGCCCGGTCAAAAGCGCGGCTTTGAAGTCTTTTCAAATCAAGAGCGAGCGCCTTTGTCGTGGAATTCATTTTTCCTCGACGCGCTGAATCCGTGCGCCGAGGCCGCGCAACTTCGCGTCCATGCCTTCGTATCCGCGATCCAAATGGTAGATGCGGTTTACCTGCGTCGTGCCTTTGGCCGCCAATCCCGCAATCACCAGGGCCGCCGATGCGCGCAAATCGCTCGCCATCACCGGCGCGCCGCTCAGTGGCCGGCCGCCCTTCACGATGGCGCTCGGCCCTTCGATCTCAATGTCCGCGCCGAGCCGCGCCAGCTCGCTCACGTGCATGAAGCGCGACTCAAAAATCCGTTCTGTGATGATGCTGATGCCCGGGGCCAGCGCCAGCAACGACATCATCTGCGCCTGCACGTCCGTGGGAAAACCCGCATACGGCAGGGTCGTCACGTCCGCCGCCTTAAGCTGGCCAAGACGGCGCACGAGCAAATTTTCCTTGCGGCGTTCGACCGCCACGCCCGCGTCGTTCAACTTGTCGGTCACGGCGCGCAGATGGTCCGCGCGCGCGCCTTTCAAGGTCACTTCGCCGTTCGTGGCGGCGGCGGCAATGGCGAAGGTCGCCGCCTCAATCCGGTCGGGAATGACCTCGTGCTCCGCGCCGTGCAGTTTCTCGACGCCGGTGATGGTGATGGTCGGACTGCCCGCGCCGGAGATTTTCGCGCCCATCGCCGTCAAAAATTTCGCCAAATCCACCACCTCCGGCTCGCACGCCGCGCTTTCAATGACCGTTATGCCCGCGGCCAGCGTTGCCGCCATCATCACGTTCATTGTACCAAGCACCGTTGAGCCGGCGCGACCGCCCAGAAACAGGGCGGTTCCGCCCAGTAGTTTCGCCGTGGCGTCAACATAGCCGCCCTCAATTTTTATTTTTGCGCCCAGCGCCTCGAACCCTTTCAAGTGCAGATTGATGGGCCGCGCGCCGATGATGCAACCGCCGGGCAGCGACACGCGCGCCTTTTTCAAGCGGCCCAGCAGCGGACCCATGATGCAAATTGAGCCGCGCATTTTGCGGACGAGTTCGTAATCCGCGTAACCGCGGATTTTCCGCGCGTGAACGGTCAGCGTGCCGTGATCAAACTCCGCCTTCGCGTCCAATGATTCGAGAATCCGCGCCATGAACCGCGTGTCGCTCAAATCCGGCACGCGCCGGATGATGCACGGCTCATCCGTCAACAACGCCGCCGCCATGATGGGCAGCGCGGCGTTCTTGCTGCCGCTGATGGCCACTTCCCCGTGCAACGGCACCCCGCCTTTGATCAAAAAACTTTCCATATATTTATTTCGTGCTCGTCCTCCTTCTCGTCCTCGTCCTCGATTTTTCGATTACGATTACGAGGACGACGAGGAGGACGACTTGGCAATCAAAATTCTGGCGCGATGAGAGTAGTCTTCCTTCACCGCTTCGACAATCCACTTTTCGGCTTCAAACATTTTCCTTATTGCCTCCGCCTGGCCGTCGCCGAATTCGAGCATCACGCGTCCATTCGGTTTCAAAAGCGCCGCCGCGTGGGGCGCCAGCAAACGGTAAAAATTCAGGCCGTCCGCGCCGCCATCCAATGCCGCGCGCGGGTCGAAATCGCGCACCTCTGGCTGCAACGCGGCGATTTCGGCGGACGGGATGTAGGGCGGGTTGCTGATGATCAAATCAAACCGGTGGGGCGAGACTCCTGGCGAGCCGCTTTGTGGATTCTCATCCGGCTCGCGAGGACGCTCGCCCCACCCTTCAGCCAGCGCCGCAAAGCCAGCGCCGTGCAAAAATTCAATCCGTTCCACGACACCGTTTCGTGCCGCGTTTTCCCTGGCCAATGCCAGCGCGTCCGCCGAAATATCCGTAGCCGTTATTTTTGCGTTCGGACATTTCACCGCCAAGGCAATGGCGATGCAACCGGTGCCGGTGCCGAAGTCCAGCGCGGTTGGAAAATCGTTCTGGGAGGGACGGCGTGCCGCCGTCCCTGAATTTGGGTCGCCGGCACGGTGCCTCTCCCGGTTAAGAAATTTCCAACCTTCTTCGGCGAGCAGTTCCGTTTCCGGCCGCGGCACGAGCGCATGGCGGTTCACGGCCATTTCCAAACCGCAGAAGGAAATCGTCCCGGTGATGTGCTGGAGCGGTTCGCGCTGGCCGCGGCGTTTGACGAGTTCCCGCAGCGCGTCGGTTTCCGCCGGGGTGAGCGCGCGCGCGAAGTTCAGATACAAGTTCATGCGCGGCATTTTGAGGAGGTGCGCAAGCAGGAGTTCGGTTTGCAGGCGCGGCGATTCAACGCCCTTTTTGGCCAGAAAATCCGCGCTCTTCTGAATCGCTTCGAGTACCGTCACCCCGCCAGCTTAAACTGAAACGATGCGCTTGAACAAGGGGCGCGCGCGCGTCAAAATCAAACCATGAACGCGCGAATGAGTTGCTTGTTTGCCGCGGCATGGTTTGGTTGCCTGGTCGTGGCGAGTTGCGCGGACAACACCAAACCCGCAAAGGAGCCGGCCCTGAACATTTCAATCTTCAGCACCGCTTTTGCCGAAGGCCAGCCGATACCCGATCAATACACCTGCGCCGGACCGGATGTATCACCGCCATTGACCTGGAGCAACGCGCCCGTCGGCACGAAAAGTTTCGCCCTCATCACCGACGATCCTGACGCGCCGCTGGGCACCTGGGTGCATTGGGTGCTTTACAATCTGCCGTCTGCCACAACATCGCTCACGGAAAACGTGCCCCCGTCGCCGGAACTTCCTGGCGGCGCAAAACAGGGCGTCAATGATTTTCTCCAGACCGGCTACGGCGGCCCATGTCCGCCGCATGGCAACGCGCACCGTTACTTTTTCAAAATTTACGCGCTCGACACGATGCTTGACTTGAATTCCGGCGCGACAAAGAAAGAGTTGCTCAAGGCAATGAACGGCCATGTCCTCGCCGAAGGCCGGTTGATGGGGACGTATCAAAGACATTGAGTCGAAAGTTTTCAGTTTGAAGTTTTCAGGTGCGCCATTTTCTGCGATTTTTCTGAAAACTGGACACTGAAAACTTGAGACTTACATGAGCAAAACCGCATTGTTGTTTGCCGGGCAGGGCGCACAGGTTGTCGGCATGGGCAAAGACTTCGCCGAAAAATTTCCTTCGGCCAAAACCTGGTTCGATCGCGCCAATGCCATGTTCGGCCGTGACCTCGCTTCCATTTGCTTTAATGGTCCGAAACCGGAACTGACCAAAACCGAAAACGCGCAGCCGGGCATTTTTCTCGTAAGCTGGGTTGCATTTGAATTACTCAAAGAACGCGCACCGTGGCTGAAATTCGACGCCGCTGCCGGTCTGTCGCTCGGCGAATTCACGGCGCTGGCGGCGGCGGGCGCAATGAGTTTTGAGGACGGCCTCCGCCTGGTACGCCAGCGCGGCCGCTTCATGCAGGAGGCCTGCGACGTCACGCGCGGCGGCATGGCGGCGATCATTGGCTTGGATGAATCCCGTACGCGCGACGCCTGTGCCGAAGCGGGCGTGGTGCTGGCAAACTTGAATTGTCCCGGCCAGCTCGTAATTTCCGGCGAAGCGGAAAAAATCACCAAGGCCGTTCAACTGGCCAAAGTCCGGGGAGCCAGACACGCCCTCCCGCTGCCCGTTGCCGGCGCGTATCACTCGCCGCTCATGGCTGGCGCGCAATCAAAATTGCAGGCGGAACTTGTCAAAATAAAAATTTCGCCGCCGAGTGTGCCGGTGATTGCAAACGCGACCGCGCAACCGCATGGCGCGCCGGAGGAAATCAGCGCGCGGCTGGTGGAGCAGGTCACGTCGTCGGTATTGTGGGAAAAATCCATGCGTTATCTGCTGGCGCAAGGCTTCACGCGCTTTATCGAACTTGGGCCGGGCACGGCCTTGAGTGGTTTTATGAAGCGGATTGATAAGAATGCGCAAATGCTGAATGTCGCGGATGTGGCAAGTTTGGAGGCCACCGTTAAAGCAATTTTGCCTTAGCCACGGATTTCCACAGATGATTTGTTTCTTTGAATCCGCGCTCAATCTGTGTTTCATCTGTGGCTGAAATTTATGGGCCAACTTGAAAACCAAATTGCCGTTGTCACCGGCGCGGGCCGGGGCATCGGCCGCGCCATTGCGTTGAAATTCGCCGCGGAAGGCGCGGAAGTGGTTTGTGTTTCACGCACGCTGGAAAATGCCGAAAAGGTGGCCGCCGAAATCCGCGTGCTGGGCCGCAAAGCCCGGGCGCACGCCGTGGACGTGGCGGACGCGGCTGCCGTCAATGCCGCC
This sequence comes from uncultured Verrucomicrobiae bacterium, assembly GCA_963786375.1. Taxonomy (GTDB): domain Bacteria; phylum Verrucomicrobiota; class Verrucomicrobiia; order Limisphaerales; family UBA11358; genus UBA11358. Next base: position 307,614 of record CAWAYP010000003.1, on the reverse strand, counting down.
GCCGGGAAAATTCTGGCCGAGTGCGGCAGGGTGGACATTCTGGTCAACAACGCCGGCGTGACGCGCGATGGTTTGCTCATGCGCATGAGCGACGCCGATTGGGACGCGGTGCTGAATACAAATTTGAAGGGCGCATTTCTTGTCACCAAGGCGTTCAGCCGCGCGTTGATCAAACAGCGTTCCGGGCGAATCATCAATGTGGCCTCGGTCATCGGGCTCATTGGCAACGCGGGCCAGAGCAATTACGCGGCCAGCAAGGCGGGCCTGATTGGTTTTAGCAAGTCGGTGGCGCGCGAGCTGGCTTCACGCGGCATTACGGTCAATGTGATTGCCCCGGGATTCATCGAGACGGACATGACGGCGCGGTTGAAAGACGAGTTGCGCGCCGGAGTGCTCAAGGCCATTCCGCTCGGCCTTTTCGGCCAGCCCGACGATATTGCGAGCGCGGCGGTGTTTCTGGCCAGCCCGGCGGCGCGTTACATCACGGGCCAGGTTTTGGCGGTGGACGGCGGCATGGTGATGTGAAAGCATCCCAACCAACGTTGTGCAACATTTTTGGCAAAGAAAAATTTTGTGATTGGAGCTTGACGATTTGGCCATTCATGGCATAGAGACAGGGCAAAATTCAATTTATGGCTGACAAACCTATAGACCAACGCGTAAAAGACATCATTGTTGAACAACTCGGCGTAAAGCCGGACCAAGTCACGCCGGAGGCCAAGTTCATTGAGGACCTCGGCGCGGATTCGCTCGACACGGTCGAGTTGATCATGGCGCTGGAGGAGGAATTCGGCATCGAAGTGCCGGATGAACAGGCGGAAAAACTCCTGACGGTCGGCGACGTGGTCAAATACATCGAAGAACATCAGCAAAAATAATTGCGACCTTGAACACTTCGGGGCAGTCTCGGCTGAATTCAGCTTGAGTTGCCCCTTTAATTTTATGGCAACCAATGGCACAGACCGCCGGGTGGTCATCACCGGCCTCGGTGTCGTGACGCCGCTCGGACATCAACTCGACGTCTTCTGGAAAAATCTGATCGCCGGCCAGTGCGGCATTGACAAGATTCATTCCTTTGATCCGTCGCCGTTCGACACGCAAATCGCCGGCCAGGTGAAAGATTTTGATCCCGCGCCCGCGTTTCCGTCACCGAAGGAAGTCCGGCGCACGGACCGGTACTCGCAATTTGGCGTCTATGCCGGACATCAGGCGCTGCTCGATTCCGGCCTCGACCTCGAAAAGGAAAATCGCGACGAAATCGGCGTCATCATCGGCTCCGGCATCGGCGGTCTGGCCACCACCACGGAGCAGCACGATATTTTGCTCGACCGCGGTCCGGGCCGGCTTTCGCCGTTCATGATCCCAATGCTCATCAGCAACATGGCGTCGGGACTGTTTTCCATGTTTTACAATCTGCGCGGCCCCAATTTCGCCACCTGCTCGGCCTGCGCCACGGCCAACCACGCCATCGGCGAAGCCTGGCGCGCCATCAAGATGGGCGACGCGCAGGTGATGTTCGCGGGCGGCGCGGAGGCGGCGGTCGTGCCCATCGGCATCGGCGGTTTTTGCGCGATGAAAGCCATGAGCACGCGCAATGACGATCCCAAACGCGCTTCCCGGCCGTTCGACAAGGAACGCGACGGCTTCGTCATGGGCGAAGGCGCGGGCGTGCTGGTGCTGGAGGAACTGGAACACGCCAAAAAGCGCGGCGCGAGAATCTATTGCGAGGTCGTCGGCTACGGCAACACCGCCGACGCGTTATCATTTGACCGCGCCATCGCCCGGCGGCGAAGGCGCGGTGCGCTGCATGAAAATGGCCCTGAACAACGGCGGGCTGAACCTCGAGGACATTTCCTACATCAACGCCCACGGCACCTCCACCCCGCAGGGCGACGTTTGCGAAACGCAGGCCATCAAGACCGTTTTCGGCGAGCGCGCGAAGAAAATCGCCGTCAGTTCCACCAAAGGCGCGACCGGCCACATGCTCGGCGCGGCGGGCGCGGTGGAAATGAGCGCCTGCGCGCTGGCCATCAAGCATGGCATCGTCCCGCCGACCATCAATTACCAGATGCCCGATCCCGAATGCGATCTGGATTACGTGCCCAACACCGCGCGCGAAATGAAGATTAACGCCATCATCAACAACTCCTTCGGTTTCGGCGGCCATAACGCCAGCATTGCGGCGAAGAAGTTTGTCGGATAGCAAGCGCGTCCCGCCGGTTGTTTCGGTGTGTCGGAGATGTGAATGACCGAGAGTCGCCGAAACCTAGGGTTCAGATCTTGATTTCTCTGCGCCTTTGCGTCTCGGCGGTTTATTTCAACGATTCCAAAATCTTTTCCGCCGCAGCGCGCGGGTCCGGTGCGGCATAAATCGGCCGGCCAATCACAAGCCAGTTGGCCCCGGCGGCAACGGCTTCGCGCGGGCCGAACGTGCGCTTTTGATCATCGGCAGGATTTGCTTGAGACCGGACGCCGGGGGTGACGAGTTGGACGCCGGCGGTCAGCATTTGCCGGAGTTCAGCCACTTCCAGCGGCGAACAAACGAGACCGCGCAGGCCGGCCTGGGTAGCCATGTTGGCGAGGCGGCGCACCTGGCGGCTGACATTCGGGTCGAGACCGATCTGGCTTAACACATGGCTGTCGAGGCTCGTCAACACCGTCACACCCAGCACCAGCGGTGGCGCATGACCCAGTTCCCACGCGGTTTCCTGGGCCGCCTGCTCGGCGGCTTTGAGCATGTCCGGACCGCCGCTCGTATGCACGGTAAGCATTTGCACGTCGAGGCGCACGGCGGAGGCAACGGCCCCGGCGACCGTGTTTGGGATGTCGTGGAATTTCAAATCCAGAAAAATCGCCGCCCCGGTCGCGCGGATCCGGCGCACGATGTCCGGCCCGGCGCTCGTGAACAACTCGCTGCCAACCTTGAAGGCGCCGACCACCGGCGCGATTTTCTGGACCAGCTCCAGTGCGGCCTCGGCCGTCGGCACATCCAGCGCGGCAATGATGGGATTGCGCATAAGTAGAATTTACCCCAAAGCCGGGAGTCCCCACAAGTTTCGACACGCATAAACATTCATGAACAAAACAAAAATGACCTTCAGTCTGGGTCGTAGCGCTTGTCTTCTGAATGGTGCGGTGCCGGCACAGGCCGCGAAGGCGACCATCGTGTCGCCGGGGTTTCGGAACGCGCGGCGGTGATTTTTGAGCGCGCCCGACGGCAACCGGGCGGCGAAAACCGGCGTGACGCCCGGTCGTCCGTCCAGCAGTGACCATGGTTCCTGGGATGGCAAATGGACGTTGCTGATGCCGGACAAGCCTGGTCCAAAACCCATGCCTTGACTCACCGGCCCCTGGCTCTATTATGGTTGCTTAATTTGGTTTTTTGATAAACGAAAAATAAAGGAAACAAAGAAAAAATGAGCAAAATTTATGATATTCAGGCGCGTGAAATCCTCGATTCGCGCGGTAATCCAACGGTGGAAGTGGACGTGACGCTGGATTGCGGCGCGTTCGGCCGCGCGGCGGTGCCCAGCGGCGCCAGCACCGGCGAAAATGAGGCCATCGAACTCCGTGACGGCGACAAGAAACGTTTTCTTGGCAAGGGTGTGCAAAAGGCCGTCAAAAATGTCACTGACCTCATTGCGCCCAAACTTACCGGTCTTGATGCCTGCGACCAACTGACGGTTGACGGCACGATGCTCAAGCTCGACGGCACGGAAACGAAATCCAAGCTCGGCGCCAACGCCATTCTCGCCGTTTCGCTGGCGAACGCCAAGGCCGCCGCCGCCTCGTTGAATCTGCCCTTGTTCAAATATCTGGGCGGGCCGAATGCCAAAGTGCTGCCCGTGCCGATGGCCAACGTCATCAACGGCGGCGCGCACTCGGATGCGCCGATTGATTTCCAGGAATTCATGATCATGCCGCTCGGCCTGCCGACGTTCAGCGAAGGCCTGCGCGCGATTATCGAAACCTTTCATGCGCTCAAATCCGTTCTGAAAAAAAAAGGTTGCAGCACCGCCGTCGGCGACGAAGGCGGATTTGCGCCCAAGCTCGGCAGCGTCGAAGAAGCCATTGGAAACCATCCTCCAAGCCATCAAGGATGCCGGTTACAAACCCGGCAAGGACATCTACCTCACGCTCGATCCGGCCGCCTCCGAGTTTTACGCCGGCAATGCGAAATACACCTTTAAGAAAAGCACGGGCGAAACCGTGACCGGCGACGACCTCGTGAGCTTTTACGCCAAACTCGTGGCGAAATACCCGATTGTCACCATCGAAGACGGCTGCGCGGAAAGTGACTGGACGACGTGGAAAAAACTCACCGATAAACTCGGCGACAAAATCCAGCTCGTCGGCGACGATAATTTCGTGACCAACCCGAAATTCCTGCGCAAAGGAATTGAAATCGGCGCGGCGAATTCGATTCTGATAAAGGTGAATCAGATTGGCTCGCTCACTGAAACCTTGGACTGCGTTGAACTGGCCAAGACCCACGCCTACACCGCCGTCATCTCCCATCGCTCCGGTGAGACGGAAGATTCGACCATCGCCGACATCGCCGTCGCGACGAACTGCGGCCAGATCAAGACCGGCTCACTCAGCCGCAGCGACCGCCTGGCGAAATACAATCAACTGCTGCGCATCGAACAATTGCTCAGCAAGAACGCGGTTTACGCCGGCACGAGCGCGTTGCCAAAGGGACGGTAACCAGGGTAGGGCGGACCTGCTGGTCCGCCGGACGCGCGGCAGCGCGTCCCCACCAACAGAATTCAAAACCGGAAGCCAATCGTTTGACTTCCGGTTTTTCCTTGGTTCTTTGTAGGAGAACGGCATTCTTGCCGAGAACGTTATTCGAAGGGCATGACGTCGCGCGAACTCAGGATAGGCTTACCGAACGCTGACTTCTGAAGCTCATGGAAGGTTGCACGCCTCCGAGTCGTGAAAATCAATGGCCCCGTTTCGCCAGCCAATAAACCATCGCCATCACGGTGATGCAGATGAGCGACATCGGCAGGGCGGGAAGGAAACAGGAAACCACCATCATCACCGCGCCGCCGACAAGGGGCAGGGCGGCCTTTTGCCTCCAGCCATATATCAGATAGCCGCTCGCAATCGAACCCCAAACCAATGAGGCCAGCAGAAAATCCTCGCTAAACCAATTCACCATCATTGCATTATGGCGCAATTGACGCCGGCTGGCCAGTGTCCCTTGCAATGACTTGTTTTTTAGGCATACCTTGTGCTAGATTTTTTGCGTGAATCGCTTTTTCCGGCCCAACCTCAGCCATCGCGGGCGCATGGCGCGCGGTGTCATTGGCGCGCTTTGCCTGATCGCGGGCATCATTGTTGCGGGCGATTACACATTGTGGGGTCTGGTTTTGGTGGTGGCAGGCCTGTTCGCCATTTTTGAATCCATTCGCGGCTGGTGCCTCTTGCGCGCCTGCGGCCTCAAAACCAAACTTTAATTGTGGAAAATCCAGCAGGTACAGGGGGCTCCTTCTTCCAACGCTACGTGCCTTTGTTCGCCTGGATAATTGTTCTCTCAACCCTGTTTCTGGTTCCGCTCAAGATTTTAAGCTATGGGTTCGTGCCGGGCGGCGATGCCCGGCGGCACATTGCCAAGGCGTTCACGGATAAATCCGACAGCCAGGTCGTCGTGCTGCGGCCGGGATTCAAATTGGATCACAATCCGGGCTGGGAATGGGTGCTGCGTCGCGTGCAAAAGGCGACCGGCTGGGACAGCGGACAAATCACTGTGTTTGCCGTCATCACCCTGTTGCTGGGTGTGTTTTATTCCGCGTTGCCGTGGCTGCGCCGGCCGGAAGCCTGGCTGGCCGCGCTGCTGGCCGAATTGGTGGCGCTGCCTTATTTGATGGACCGGCTCGTGCAATGCCGGCCGTTGTTGATTCCGGAAGGCATTTTGATTGCCCTGCTGTTCGTCTGGTCAAGAACTGATCCGGGAAATCCGTCGTGGTGCAAAATCATCCTTACCGCTGCCGCTTTTTGTCTGGCCACCTGGATGGATGGGGCGTGGTTTTTATGGGGATTTCTGTTCGCGGCGTTCTTGCTGGCGCGGGAGTGGCGCAAGCTCCTTTGGTTGCTGGGCTGCTGGTCGGTGGGAACCGCCGTTGCCGCGGCCTTGACCGGCAGCCCGGTTCAGTTTCTCGAACAAACCATCCGACTGGCGGCGACGGTCACCTTTGAAAAGGCGCCGCAGTGGGTGCTGGTGGGTGAAATGACTCCCAGCCGCGGCGAATTTGAGACGCTGGTGCTGGTGGCCGTTGTTTTTCTTTGGCGCCGACAACAAGGCCGCACCACGTCCGCGCTTCTGAATACGCCCGTCTTTTGGCTCATAGTTATCTGTTGGATACTTGGGTTGAAGGCCGATCGTTGCTGGGCCGACTGGGGCATGCCGGCCGTGCTTGTCTGGCTGACGCTGCAATTTGAGGAAACGTTCACAACTTATTGTGAAGCCACTGCGCCAAAACGATTGCTGCTGTGCGCGCTGATTGCGTTCCCGCTTTTTCTTCAAAGCACAAATGATTTGGACCGCCGCTACTCTGCTTCCGCGGGTGAACAATTCGTGGACGCCCATGACCTGGATTTGCAAGGCTGGCTGTCGGGCAAGGACGGCATTTTTTACTGCGCCCAAATGGCTTTTTACTACGACACCTTCTATAAAAACCCGGCGGCCGACTGGCGTTACATTCTCGGTTACGAACCCGCCATCATGCCGGAAGCGGACCTGAAAATCCTCCGCTCGATTCAATTGAGCCACGGCGCGCTCGAAGCCTACGGACCTTGGATCCAAAAGATGCGGCCCAGTGACCGGCTGGTGATTTACAGTCCCGCCCAGCCTGATCTGCCTCAATTGGAATGGCACCATGCTGTGGGCGAAATCTGGATTGGCAGATTGCCTGAAAAAAGCCCGCCTTGATCCAACCGGAATCCTTTTGGCTTTTTCCACCGCCGGTTTTCCGCCACTTTATTTCCATGAATTTGCTGCCATTTGGAAAACTGTCCGCGTACCGGCCGCGCCGGTTTGTTCCCCCAACCATTGACCTTGGCGATTGGCCGCAAATCGCGCCGCTGTTCGAGCAACTGGAAACGCGCGCGGCCCATTGCCAGACCGCCGCTGATTTGGAGCGCTGGCTGCTCGATTGGAGCGAACTGAACGCCGCGCTCGACGAGGAATCCTCCCGCCGTTACATCGCCATGACCTGCCACACGGACAATCCGGACGCGGAAAAGGCGCATCTGCATTTTGTTGAACATATCGAGCCGCAGCTCAAGCCGCGCCAGTTCGCGCTCGAAAAAATTTATGTTGTCCATCCGCTGCGCGGAAAGCTGCCCCAACCGCGCTTTCAAGTTTTCGACCGCGAAGTGATAAACCACGTCGAATTATTCCGGCCCGAAAATGTTCCGCTCGAAACCGAGGAAGCCAAACTTTGCCAGCAGTACCAAAAATTAAGCGGCTCGCTCACGGTGAATTTTCGCGGGGAAGAAAGGACCCTCGTTCAAATGGGCCGCTATCTCGAAGAACCCGACCGCCCCCTGCGGCGGGAAGCGTGGGAAGTTGTCGCCCGGCGCCGTTTGCAAGAGGCGGAAAAATTCGACGATATTTTGGACCAGCAAATCAAACTGCGACAGCAAATCGCGCAAAACGCCGGATTTGAAAATTACCGCGACTACGCCTTTCGCCGGAACGGTCGTTTTGAATACACGCCGGAGGATTGCGAAAAGTTTCACGACGCGGTGGAACAACATGTCATGCCGGTGTTGCGCGAATTGCAGGCGGAACGGCGGCGGCATTTGAAGCTGGAAAAGTTGCGGCCGTGGGACCTGGCGGTTGATCCGCTGAATCGCCCGCCACTGAAGCCGTTCGGCAGGGTCGGTGAGATGGTTTCCCGCACGCAGAAGATTTTTGACCGGCTGGACAACGAACTCGCCGGCGGTTTCCGGCAGATGCAGGATTTGCATCTGCTGGACCTCGACAATCGCAAGGGCAAGGCGCCCGGCGGCTATCAGGACACGCTCAACGAAGCGCGGGTGCCGTTCATTTTCATGAACGCCGTCGGTTTGCAGCGCGACGTGGAGACGATCTTGCACGAAGCCGGCCACGCCTTTCATGCGCTGGCGGCGCGCGCCGATGATTTGCGCGCCTACCGCCACGCGCCGATTGAATTTTGCGAGGTCGCTTCGATGAGCATGGAACTGCTCGGCAACGAATTCATCGAGGAATTTTATTCCGCCGCCGACGCGAACCGCGCGCGCCGCGTTCACCTCGAAGGCATCGTCGGGGGTTTTCCCTGGATTGCGACGGTGGATGCGTTCCAGCATTGGATTTACACGCACCCCAATCACACGCGCGCCGCAAGGGCGGCGGCGTGGCTGGCATTGATGGACCGTTTTGGCGGCGACGTGGATTGGAGCGGACACGAGGCCGTGCGCGCCCATCTCTGGCACCGGCAGCTTCATATTTTCCTTCACCCGTTTTACTACATTGAATACGGCATCGCGCAACTGGGCGCGTTGCAAGTCTGGGCCAATTCAAAGCGCGACAAGGCCAAGGCGTTGAACGATTACAAAAGAGCTTTGGCGTTGGGCGGGTCGCGTTCGTTGCCGGAATTATTCGCTGCCGCCGGCTGCCAATTTGAATTCAGCACCAATACAATTCAGCCGCTGACGAAATTGTTGCGGGACGAATTGGGAAAACTTTGAACCGGCGTTGGAAGCGGTTGCAGCCTATTCTTATATTAGGCGGCAACGTCATGGCTCGCTATAAAACAACTGCTTGATGTCGGCCCGCGTCAGAATCCAACACTGCCACCCAAGTACAATAAAAGCTGCAACGTACACAACCAGATATTCTAGCGCCATCGTGCGCCTCGGAGAGTGAAGTGCAAAAAGCAGTAATGCGATACCAACTACCGACCAAGCAAACCCCAGCCAACTGAATATCAGCGCACATGTCCGCCATCCGGGCGAACATCTTCTCAAGCCTCTGGAGGTCAAAACGCAGAAAATCCCAAAGAGTACCCCGCAAACGGCTAGAAAAAGACGGCTGGCACTCAAACTCCCTACGCTATGCCCATAGTAGGAATTCAATGCGATGAGGCCAATGCAACCCAAAATGGCAGGAACCAAAAAAAAGGCTCCCTGCGCAAAAAAAAGATACGAAACAACCGCAAGTGAACCAGGAATCTTACGCTTCACGATTGGTGGATGGGCGAACGCTACTTCTGAGGGAGCTTCCTCAAACGGTGTCTGGTCAATCGGGCACATAACTGCGTCATCGGGATACTCAGCACCGCAATATGAACACTTCTTCATAACGTAGTCGCGCTCTTGCCGCCTAACAGATAATGGACGGCGCGTTTTGCAGCCTATCCTTTTTCATGTCGCAACAATTTGTTCAGCGTTACGTTCTGCCCAACAAGTCCTCTGCGTAGAAATGAGCATTGAACAGGCGCCGGCAAAGGCTGCGCACATCACGTTTCGATGCCGTAAGCCTTGATCTTGTTGTAGAGGGTCTGGCGGCCGATGCCGAGGCGCTTGGCGGCCTCCAATTTGTTGCCGTCGGTTTCCTTGAGCATTTGGATGATGGCATTGCGCTCGACACCTTCCAGAAGAGTGAAATTTGTATCGTTTCCCCCCTCAGCGGGGCCGGCCTTGACATTGGTGATCGAAAGGTCGGAGGCTTCCACCTGGTTGCCTTCGCTCAACAGCACGGCGCGCTGGACCTCATTTTGCAACTGGCGGACGTTGCCGGGCCAGTCGAAGGCGGTAAACCGTTCGGTGGCTTCCAGGCTGAAGCCCCGAAGGTCGCGGTTGGCCTGCGCGGCGAACCGTTTCAAAAAGGCGTTGGCCAGCGGCATGATGTCATCGCGCCGTTCGCGCAGCGGCGGCAAATGAATGGAAATCGCGCTGATGCGGTAATAGAGGTCTTCGCGCAGTTTCCCCTCCTTGATGGCGTCCTCGGGGATGCGATTGGTGGCGGCGACGATCCGGCAATTGGTTTTGTAACTCGTCTTGCCGCCGACGGGGCGGACTTCCTGGTCCTGCAACACGCGCAGCAGCTTGCTTTGGGTGTCAATTGGCATCTCGGAAATTTCGTCGAGCAACAGCGTGCCGCCCTCGGCCTGGCGGAAAAGGCCTTCGCGGTCGGAATGCGCCCCGGTGAACGCGCCTTTGACCGAGCCGAACAATTCGCTTTCAATCAATTCCCGCGGGAGCGCGGCGCAATTGATTTTGATGATCCGGCTTTTGCTGCGGGTGCTGCGCGCGTGGATCAGGTCGGCGATGACTTCCTTGCCCGACCCGCTTTCGCCGGTGATGAGGACGGTCACGTCGCTGGGGGCGATGCGTTCGGCGGTGCGGACGACTTCGCGCATGAGCGAGCTGTGGTAAATGGGCGAAGCCACGCCGCTCATGGTTTCGAGGGCGCGGCGCAGCATGCTGTTTTCCACGCTTTGTTCCTTGCGCTCAATGGCGCATTTCACGTCGGCCAGCAATTTTTCGTTTTCGAACGGCTTCGACAGGAAGTTATACGCGCCCCGACGCCCGGCCTCGACGGCCATCGTGATGGTCCCGTGACCGGTGAGCACAATGACTTCCGTTTCGGGCCAGCGCTTTTTAACCTGCGGCAGGAGGTCCAGTCCGTCTGCGTCCGGCAATTTCACATCCAGCAACACGACGTCCGGGGGATCCTGGGGAAAACATTTTTGCAAGGCGGCCCCGCTGGCGGCCTGGGCCACGTCGTAGTTTTCTTCCAGCACCGAGCGGAGCAGCTCCCGCACATCGGCCTGGTCATCCACGATAAGAACTTTTGATTTCATGTTTTGGATTTTTGCGCACACGCCCGGACAAACCGCGAAAATATCGCCCGATGTCCGGCGTGCCGTTCCGCCAGCCGTTCGGGGTGGAATTGCACGCTCAACAGAAACGGCATCCGCCGCGACGCATCTGATTTTAATTCCATTGCTTCCACAATTCCATCACGCGCTCGCGCCACGGCCATCAGCGGTTCCGCCGGTTGCAAGACGGCCTGGTGGTGCGAACTATTGACGCCCAAAACCCGCTGGCTCACGATTCTGGCTAGCAGCGAACCGGTTGTCAACGTTACTTCATGCACTAATTCGTTGGCCTTGTCCAGACGCTGATGGTTGAGCGCGCCCGGCACCTGCCGGCGGATGTCGGCGATCAGTCCGCCGCCGAGCGCGATATTCAACAATTGATGCCCGCGGCAAATGGCCAGCAACGGCTTGCGCTGGCGGAACGTTTCGCCAATCAACAGCAACTCCCGCAGGTCGCGTCCGCCGCCGTCCGGCGTCTCGCCCACGGTTTTGCGGACCGCGCGCGGCAGGTTTTGGGTGTAAAGGTCGGGATTGATGTCGTCGCCGCCGGTCAGCAAAACGCCATTCACGCGCCGCACCATTTCGGCGAGTGTCCCGCGGTCCAACGTCGTCGGCGTCGTGACCGGAATGCCGCCGGCCTGAAGCACGGCGTTTTCGTATTTCACCGAAAGGCTGACGGAGAGATCATGGAACTCGACCCCGCATTTTTCAATGCTGGGCGAGACAAGAATCAGGGGCATTCCAGCCATCCCGCGCAATGTAAAGACGCCCCGGTGGATTGTCAGCGGCAAAATCAACTCTCAACCGCCGCAAGGCTTCGGTAACGTTCCCGTTTGCCTTTCAGGAGCTGGCCTGATTCGTGCTTGAAGAGCGGCGTGAAGTTTGACGTAACAAAGACGAATCGAAGTGTTGTTTATCATTTGTTAAACACGATTATTCCCACCAATCACCGGCAGAAAGCCGGATCCGATGCGTTGGGCATAGTGATTATCATTGGTTTAATCATTGGGATGGTGTCCCTGGTCCGGCTGATTTTGGATTGCACGCACTGATTTCGGGACACGGACTCCAGGACACGATGGGCACGATCAAATTCCCGTTTCGGGAAACCGTTCGCGGATCCGCCGGCGCAGATGTTCCTCATCATCCGGCTGGTAACGGCGGCGCGGGATGAAGCGGCGCACGGCGTCCAATAATTCCAGCCAGTCTTCCAACGGCGGCTCGGCCACCGGCTGCCACTGGTCGTAGCGTTTTTCGCGCTGGAAGAAAATCCACTCCCGACCGGCACGTCGCGCATAAACCTGCAGCTTGACGCCGTCGTCGGTGACCCGCTTCCAGCTGATTTCCGCTTTTGGCATGAAAATTTAATTAACCACAGATGGGCACGGTCTGTAAACCCGATTCAGAACACTCATAAAATAGCAAAAAGCATTGTAAATTAAAGTTAAATTCGTCACTACTCGCCAGAATTTTTCACTACTTTTCATCCCTTTCACTGACAGTTTCACTGACAGTCAGGCTGCAATCCGGTCGGCGGCGAAGTAACTGCCGTAACGCTTGCGCGGGTCGTAGTCCGCCCGCTTGTCGGCAATCGTGCCGCAAGGATGCTGCCACGCTTGGCGGGTGTTGTTCCAATGGAAGCCAAGCTCTGACAAAACACTGGTGACGGTGAAGGGCTGCTTCCCGTCAAACTGAATCCAAACCCACTTGCCGACAACCTCGGCAATCTCAAAGAAGTTCGGCGTCTTGCTGCGGAGCAACGCCAGCAAGTTTTCCGTTTTCAAAGCGCGATTCGCGCGGCGCAATGCCAAGTCAATCTTCGGCAACTGTTTTGTGTTAAGCTGTTCGGGTCGGCTCTTGAGTCCCGATTTTTGATTTTGTGATTTAGTTTTCATGGTCTTTTTTTTGTGTTCTGCTGTTCGGTTTCGGTCTGTCGCCCTTCAACCGTAAAAGGCCGCGAAGCAGGGCGGCCAGCGGGAGTAGTCTTTAGAGGGCACCGCGCCCGGCCCCCTGTGGAACGGACTGGTGAGGGCGACAGAGCGAAACAAGCAGAAAGGAGCGCAGCGGAAAAAGACCTGAAAACGGCAAGGATTTCTTCAAACCATATCCGCGTCAGCGGGCGAGACTGGCGGGACTGATTGCGAACGCATCAGGCATGACAGTGGCGCATCCTCCGGCCTGTCTCCGATAATTCCAGAGGTGGAATGCAGCGGAATGAAAGCGCGAGCCAGCGGAGCGGATCGTTGGCGGCGCGGCAATGGAGCGGAGTGGAAACGGCAGGATTGGCGGAGTCAGGCTTCCTCCCCGGCGGCAGTCTGCGAATTGCCAGCGAAGGCACAGTCTCGCTCGCGCACGTAGCCGTAGCCAAAATCGCAGTCTGACGCCGCCCCTTACGAGGCGGGTTCCTCGGCTACGTCGGCCATGACTTGCAAAGTAAACCTAGGGCGTCCTTGGCCCACCTGCATCACATGAAATTTCACCGTTACGTGCTTATGCAAAATCCCATTCAAAACGTCGGCATCTTCGATTTCTGCTCCTACTTTGCCACGCAAAATTTGATCTTGGTCAAGAACCTTAAACTCAAAGGTTCTGCCTTTTGGCAATACGCCTTGGAATTCTCCACGATAAGTTTCTTCTGACTCCTTGATGTTATTTGATTTGAGGCGAGCGGCAGATTCGCGGACTTGCTCGACCCCGCCAAAACGAAAAACCGTTTCCTTAAACTCGACACCACACCAAGCGTCCTGCTCTGAGAGATAATCCAAGAACTCGGAAGCCTTTATGACTGCGCGAGGATGAATCTCGTCAAGCAACTCGGCAATGTCATCGTCGGTTCCTTCCGCTGCGACTTGAAAAAGCTTTTCCAATTTCTCCATAGCAACCTCTGGCCGGTTTTCCGGTTTATTTGCTTCGGGAAACAAATCGTCTTGGCCGTTTGCGTTCTCAGGTTGAAGTCGGGGAAGCTCGAACTCGAATCCAAAAGAACCAATAGCGGTGCCTGTTATCAGCAATTGATTTTTTTCTTTATCAGGAATCGGCCCCATGTAACGAAGGTTTTCTGAAATTCCTGCGACAACAGCCGAAAAAGCGTCAGTAAAAAACCCGGAAGCCCTCGCTGCAAATTCAGCAGATGCACCATGAGAACCAACAACGGGTCTTCCCCTGAAAGTTAATCGAGCCTTTTTCGGCAACTGTAGGGGATTGTATCCTGCTATGGCTTCTTGAGCGGCCTTCAGGCGCGACTCAAGGCCCATTCGGCTGATCACATTTTCCTTTGGAATTCGGGCCAAAAGGTCTTCCAATTCCTTAATTTCAGAGGCAAAAGATATGTAATCGTCGTGGTTCATTGTTTTGCAAGCTCCTGTTCAACTTGAGCAATGAGCGCTACAGCAATATTGTCCTCGTCTTCGGAAATGTCCACCTGCACAAAACCCTTCCAGAGACCATTCCGCCGGTGTGACCACATGCTATACCAATATGAGATCGTCGTTACATTAGTTTCTTCCATTGATTTTCCTAACACACAAGGATACGCGTCAACGTGATAAAGTTTTTTTGTGTTCGTAACGTCAAACAAATCTGCAACTTTTGGTGAGAAAGCTGCTTCATCCAAACCATTCGGCAGGTGAAAAAACGTTACGACATCCACGTCTTTTGGGGCCTCCGAAAGCAAAATTTCCTTGTTCTCCATAAAGCTACCGTCGAGCCATTGAAAACCACTGGAAACACCTCTGCTGCGCAATTCAGCCCGATATTGCAAAAGACCTCGCAGAATTTCAATACGCGGACTTGATTTGGCAAACTTTTCGACGACTGCCCTGCCAATGACAGGGGTTTTAACAATGCCGCCGTCCACAGCTTCACCAAGTGGGGTGTCGCAAACTATATGCCTGAACGTCTGTCCTTTATTATCCTTTGGTGTAGCGCTGAAATCGAGGTGAGCAACAAGCCCGGAACCACCGCGCTGACGGCTCGTTTCGTGGATGAACCGGATGGCTTCGTTCCATGCTGAATCCGGGTCCCATACATGGTGGGCTTCATCATTGATGACCATGACACGCGGATGCTTGGTAATGCGGTCACGCAAGGCGGCGGCTGTATCTAGCGCAGTTGTTTTTGAGACCGGCGGCCCCATCCAGCCGTAGGCATCGGATTGTCCCTTGCTGGTGCGCTTGTCCTTCACTCCGAATGGCTCGACAGCTTATGTGGCAAACAATGACGACGGCACTGTGTCGGTCATAGACGTTGCAAGCCACACTGTCACAGACACCATCACCGTCGGTTCTTGGCCTGCGGCGCAAGGACTGTTTATAAATATACCGGCATTGTATCGTCCCATCGCCTACATCACAGATTTCAGCAGCAATAATGTGTCGCTGATTGACACGAACATCAGGGCCGTCATTGCAACCGTTAATGTTGGCACCGAACCGATTGGCGTGGCCCTCACGCCTGACGGCACAATGGCCTACGTTGCAAATTACGGCTCGAACTCTGTTTCGGTGATCAACACTTCGACCCGTGCCATCGCGGCCACGGTCACCGTTGGCACCAATCCTCTTGGTGTCGCCATCACTCCCGACGGCACCAAAGCTTACGTCGCAAATAGTGGCAGCGGCACGGTTTCAGTAATCAACACCTCGACAAACACCGTTTCCACAACCGTCACCGTTGGCAGCGATCCTTTTGGTGTCGCCATCACTCCCGACGGCACCAAAGCTTACGTCGCAAATAACGGGGCTGGCACCGTCTCGGTGATTAACACCTCAACGAATACCGTTTCTACCACCGTCACTGTCGGCAGTGGTCCCTTCGGTGTCGGCATCACGCCGGATGGCACCAAAGCCTACATTGCAAATAACGGCACAGACACCGTTTCGGTGATCAACACTTCAACCAACACCGTAGCCGCCACTTCTTCCCTACAAAATGGAGTCCAGAGGCTAATGCCTCTGGCGCGGGGCTTGGGGATGGCGCAAGTCCCCAAACCAGAAACGCGGTTGAGTCATGGACTCAACCGCCTTTTTGTTTCGGCTTGGCTCAAGCCGCTACCAACTTTTTCTCGTAGTCCTCAAGGGACGGCACGATGATTTCCGCTTTCTTGGCGTAGGCGCGGTGAATCGCCTTGCTGTTATGCCCAAGCGCAGCCTGGGCAAACCGTTCCGGCATCCCGACAACCTTTGCCCTTTCCGCCCATGCGTAGCGGTAGCTGTGGAGCGTCACGCCAGAGACGCCCGCCCGTTCGCAACGGCGGCGAAACCGGCTTGCCCGGTCGTTGGCTGTGAATTGGGACAGGTTCGGAAACAATGCGCCGGTGGTCGGCAACTGCTGTAACACCTTTTCCAGTGCCTTGCTGATGGTGAACTGCGCCCGCGAGCCGGTTTTCATACGAAAATAGGTGATGGTGCGGGTCTGCCAGTCAACGTCCTCGGCGGTCATGGCGGCGGCGTCACCTTGCGCCGCGCCGGTTTCCCATAGCAATTCCAGAAACAGTTTCCACTCGGCTTTCTTCTCAATCGCCAAGACGCTTTCCTGCTCGTCGCGGGTGATGCCGCGCCGGGACTTGGCCTCGTATTTGGGCCAAAGGTAGGGCGCAACTATCGGGATGGCGATCCAGCCCAAGCTCAAGGCGAAGTTATGCAGCCGTTTCAGGAAATAGACGATGGACACTTTGCCCTGTTTGAATACCCCGAAAAAGTCATCGGCGGTCGTTTCCAGCAATTTCTTGTGACGCAAGGCGTCAAAGCAGGATGATTTGAAGACGGTCGCGTAACGCTCGCGGCTGCTGTCCTTGCCGCGTGATTGCAACTGCTCCATGACGGTCTGCCATGTGCGTTCCACAAAGGCGGGGTCGCTGGCCGTGAGGTAGGCGCGGGCAAGGTGCAAGTTTAACACCGGCTGGCGCTGTGCCTCGTTCCGTGCGTTTAGGAGGCTCTTGGCCTCGGTTTCGTCTTTGGTGCGAAGGCTGGTCTGCTTGCCGGTCGCGCTGTCTTGGGCGTAGAACACGCCCCCGCGCCGGAACATTGTGTATTTAGTTTTCATAACTGGTTTGCTCGAATCGAGTAACCAGTCCCGCTCTCACCGCGTGAGTGAACGCGAGCAGTGGCAAAGTTTCAGCGAGTTCTGACAAGTAGTGGCGAATAGTTCCGTGACTCTCCGCTTTACTGACAGTTTCGCTGACAGTGGCCGTCCACCCTGCGAGCAACCCTTGACAAATCAAGGGTTTTGTTAAACTCGCCACAGATGGGCACGGATAAACACAGATAAAAGATCCGGCGGAAATTTAAGGTTGGCAGCATCAGTTCAGGTTTCAAAATCCGTGTGCATCTGTGCATCTGTATCCATCCGTGGTTGAAATCACTCCGGCAAGTCCACGCCAGCCACGGCCATGGCGGCAATGCCTTCCTCGCGGCCAATGAATCCCATTTTTTCGTTGGTTGTGGCCTTGATGCCGATGTGCTTTTCCGGGACGCCGAGCGCGTCGGCGATGCGCCGTTTCATTTCCCCGGTATGCGGATAAAGTTTCGGTTCCTGCGCGATAAGGGTCGCGTCCACGTTCACGATTTTTCCCCGCCGGAGTGCGATGATGCGCGCAGCTTCCTCCAGAAAAATCCGGCTGGGCGCGTTTTTCCAGCGCGGGTCGGTGTTCGGGAAAAAATGGCCGATGTCCGGCTCGCCCAGCGCGCCGAGCAGCGCATCACAAATGGCGTGCATGAGGGCGTCGGCGTCCGAATGGCCGTCGAGGCCTTTGGCGTGTGGAATCTCGACGCCGCCAAGGATGAGTTTGCGACCCGCGACCAGCGCGTGAACGTCGTAGCCGATGCCAACGTGAACCATTGCGGAAAATTTATCGGCAAGCCGTCAGCCGACCAAGCAATTTCAGGAATTGTTTTGTGCCGCGGGCAGCGTGAAGAAAAACGTCGCGCCCTTGCCCGGTTCGCTTTTCGCCCAAACCTCGCCGCCGTGGTTTTGGACAATGTGCTTCACGATGGAAAGTCCCAAACCGGTGCCGCCCTGCTCGCGCGAGCGCGCCTTGTCCACGCGATAAAACCGTTCGAAGATGCGATCCAGTGATTCGGGGGGGATGCCCGGTCCATCATCCTGCACGAAAACTTCAATTTTGTTCGCGTCGGCTTTTTGTCCGCCGATGGTCACCGTACCCTGGGTGCGGCCATATTTGATGGCGTTGTCCACGAGATTGGCGAAAACCTGTTCGAGCCGGCTGGCATCGCCGGTCACGGTCAGATCAGGCAGTTCGTTCACGAGATTCACGCCTTTGGTCCCTGCGGGTTTTTTCAAATCGGCCAATACTTTCTCGACCAGCGGGCGCAGGGCCACCGGCTGCAAATTCAGTTTGACCCGGCCGGATTCCAGCGCGGAAATCGTGAGCAAATCCTGGATGAGCAAATCCAGCCGTTGCGTGTTGCGCTCGATGATTCTGAGGAAACGTTCGGCGACCTCGGGATTGCTCCGCGCGCCGTCGAGCAGGGTTTCAACGTAGCCTTTGATGAGCGAGAGCGGCGTGCGCAATTCGTGGCTGACATTCGCGACAAACTCCTCCCGCGTGCGTTCGAGCTGCTTGAGCCGGGTCAGATCGTGAAAGACAAGAATGGTGCCCTCGCGTTCGCCGGCGGAGTTGAAGATGGCGGCGGCGTTGACCTGCAGCCAGCGCTCGCTCAATTCCGGCAGCTTCAGTTCATAGTCGAAAACTTGCCCGTCGCTTTCAACGCGCTCAACCAGCGCGGCGAGTTCATGCACGCGCAACGCCTCCATGACGGTTTTGCCGCGCAACTCGGTTTTCAGGCCGAACAGATTTTTGAAGGCGCGGTTGGCCAGATAAATCCGGCGGTTGCGATCAAGCAGCAGCAGGCCTTCCAGCATGCTGTTGAAGAGGACCTGTTGCTGCGCCTTGGCGTCAATTGTTGTTTGCTGCTCCCGCTGCTGGAAATCCTCCATGTCGGCCTGCAATTGCTGTTGCTGCCGCCGGAACCTTTGCCGCCACCAGAAATGAATCCCGAGGGCGGCGGCAATGACAAGAATGGTCAGCAACGGCCACATGCTCAAAAGGAAGAATGCGGAATAAAGAAGGCATAAACTAACTTCGAGCAGGCGAAACGCGCAGATCCAGTTTCTGCCTTCTGCCTTCTGCCTTCTGCCTTCATTCCACAAACCGATAGCCGACCCCGCGCACGGTGTCCAGATGCTTCGACGCCGGGCCGAGTTTTTCGCGCAGGCGGCGCATGTGGGTGTCCACTGTGCGCGTGTCAATGAGGCTGTCGTATTCCCAGACGTCGCGCAGCAGATGGTCGCGCGATTGCACGCGCCCGGCGCGTTGCGCGAGCACGACGAGCAGTTTGAATTCGGTGGCCGTCAACTCGATGGTTTTGCCCTTCCAACTCGCCACGTGCCGCGGCAGGTCAATCATCAAATCGCCAAAGCGCATCTGTTCGCGCGGCTTTTCTCCGTTCTGGCCGCGTGACAGAATTTTTTTGATGCGCAGCAAAAGTTCACGCGGGCTGAACGGTTTGGTCAGATAATCGTCGGCGCCGAGTTCCAAGCCGAGCACCCGGTCAATTTCCGCCGCCTTGGCGGTGAGCATGATAACGGGTACGCGCGCGGTGACGGGTTCCAGCCGCAGCGTTTTGCAAATCTCGAAGCCATCCATTTCGGGCAACATCACGTCGAGCACGATCAGGTCCGGCGGTTGGGCGCGCGCCTTTTTCAATGCCTCGGCGCCATCGGCGGCCGAACTCACCGCGTAACCGGCTTGCTTGAGGTTGAACTCCACAAGCTCGACAGCTTCCGGCTCGTCATCCACCACTAGTATCTTAGGCTTCACCTTTGCCAGTACATCATGCTCAAATCACACTCGTCACACAATTTCAAATCTGTGACAACCGTGTGACGATTGAGTGACGTTATTTCATGTTGTTTTGCCGCCTTCATCATAAACCGGAATTAATGGCCCGGCAGGTTGAAATTACGATGACGATAAGGAATTGAGGCGCAAGCAATTCTCCTTTTTTTCGGGCCGTTGTTCTGACACGCTCTCCCACGCCATGCCGGTTCCGGTCATCAACATTGCCCAAATGCGCGAGTGGGAAAACGCCACCTGGGCCGCCGGCCAATCCGAGGCCGAGGTCATCCGCCGCGTCGGCAAGAAAATCGCCGGACTCGCATTGCGAATGAGCGTTCCGGGTGACGCCATTCTGATTCTTGCCGGCAAAGGCCACAATGGCGGCGATGCCCGCGCCGCGCG
The DNA here is from genome assembly GCA_963786375.1 of uncultured Verrucomicrobiae bacterium. Lineage (GTDB taxonomy): Bacteria > Verrucomicrobiota > Verrucomicrobiia > Limisphaerales > UBA11358 > UBA11358. Next base: position 287,499 of record CAWAYP010000003.1, on the reverse strand, counting down.
CGAACAGTTGCCCGACCGTCGCGTTGAAACGCTGGATATTACCGCGCCGGAAAATGATTTGTCGAAACTCGAAACCGCACTGCGCTCCCGCCCCGCGCTCATCATTGACGGTTTGTTTGGCATCGGTCTGGATCGTCCACTCGATGACGGCTGGAAGAAGTTCATCGCGGCGGTCAATGGGTCGAAAATTCCGATTCTCGCCGTGGATGTGCCATCCGGTTTGAATGCAGACAGCGGTCAGCCGAAAGGGACGGCGATTGAAGCAGCAGTTACCCTGACCGTTGGCGCGCCCAAAATCGGAATGCTTCAGCCAGGCGCCTGGCCGTTTGTGGGACGATTGGAAGTCGCCGAAGATGTCGGCTTGATTGCCTGTCCGCTTCAGAGCGAGTTGAATTGGACGCTGCCGGACGATTTCTCCGGTGTTCCCCCGCGGCGGGACGTCGCCAGCCATAAAGGTTCATTCGGGCATTTGGCGATGATCGCGGGCAGCTTCGGTTTTCACGGGGCGGCGGTTTTGGCCGCGCGCGGCGCGCAACGCGCCCAGCCCGGACTCATCACCTTGTTTCCACAGGAAGCCGTTTATCACGTGGTCGCGTCGCAGTTGCAGGCGGTCATGGTCAATGTTTGGAAACCGGAAACGAGATTGCCGGAATCGGTCAGCGCCATTCTGATTGGTCCGGGAATGGCCGCTCCGCAATTCGCGGAAGAATTAAAAACATTCACGCGGCGGTTGTGGCGCCGGCTCGCGCGCGACTCGGCTTTGCCCATGATTGTGGACGCGAGCGCGCTGGACTGGCTTGTGCCCCACGCTTTGTCGAAGAATGAGATTCGGATCGTCACGCCGCATCCCGGCGAAGCGGCACGAATGCTGGGGAAGACGGCGCAACAAGTGCAGGCAAACCGCCCGCAAGCAGTGCGTGAACTATCCCGCCGGTTTGGCGATTGCTGGGTCGTGCTGAAAGGACATCAAACGCTCGTGGGCCAGAGCACAGGCCCGATTTTTGTGAATTCGTCCGGCAACCCGCACCTCGCCCAAGGCGGCAGCGGCGATGTGCTGGCGGGTTTCATCGCGGGATTGCTGGCGCAACCACCCTTGCAGGCCGATGTCGGCAAGACCATTCGGTTTGCTGTCTGGCAGCATGGAAACGCAGCCGATGTGTTGCAAGCCGCGCGGGCAAATTGGGTGGTGGAAGACTTGGTTGCCGCATTGGGCCGGGCCGGGCGATAAACGTGCAGGGCGCCGTGCCGCTCCTCCTGGTCGGAACTTAGCCGCTGTTTGATAATTTTCTAACAGCTTCCCGCACTGCTTCCGTGGTTGCGGTGGGCGGCAGCGGTTGGCCGAAGCTCACCGTGACCGAACGCCGGAGTTGCTGCGGCCATTTCCAGAAAAATTTCCCCCGTTCAAAGCTGAAAATGCTGCCCCACACACCTGTCAACGCCACCGGTACAATGGGCGCATCCACGTTTTTCATGATGCGTTCGAAGCCGCGCTGGAACGGCATCAATTCGTTCGTGCGCGTGATGCCGCCCTCGGCAAAAACGCACACGATTTCGCCGTTGCGGATTATGTCGCCGCAGCACTGCAGCGCGTGAGTCACCTCGCGGGGACGAACCCCGGGCGGGATGGGAATGACGCGCGCGACACGGATAAAAGGACCCAGCCAGGGCGATTCACAAAACTCCTTGCTGATAAGAAATCGCACCGGCTGGTCCGCCGCCGCCATCAGCAGCAGCCAATCCACGAAGGAAACATGATTGCTGATGAGCAGCGCGCCACTCCGCCGCGGAACGTTTTCCAATCCGCGCACGCGCACCCGGTATAACGTGTGCGTAGCCAGCCACAGCACGGCGCGCACCAGCGATTCAGGAGAAAGCACCAGCACGAAAACCGCGCCGACAAAAGTCAGAACGCCGCCGAACAGGAAAATCTGGCGCGGCGAAAAACCCGCTGCGTCCACCAGCAAATAATACACGCCCGAAGCCAGGAAGATGCCGACGAACGAAAGCAAATTGGCCGCCGCCAGCACTTCGCCTTTTTTGGTTTTGTCGGGCCGGTGTTGCAACAACGCGCAGAGCGGCACGATGAAGAAGCCGCCGGCAAATCCGAGCAACGCCAGCCGGATGAACGCGGCGTTCAGGGACAAACCCGGTGCCGCCAGCAACCCGCAGACCAGTGACATGCCAAACGCACCGAGCGGCACGAGACCGTATTCGATTTTGCCGCCGGACAGGTACCCGGCCGCCACGCTGCCCAGTCCGATGCCGAGCGCGAGCGCGACATTCAACAGGCCAATTTTGGCTTCGTCCACGTGCAACACGTCCGCGCCGTAAAAAAACAAATTCAGCAACAGCAGCGCGCCGAGAAAATTGAAGTAGGTGTTGCCGAGAAAGGCGAGCGCCAGCGGACGGTCCCGGCGAACCATGCCAAGTTGCGCGAACAAATCAGCCAAAAAATTTACGCGGAATTTTCTGCCGGGATCGGCGGCGGGCACGCGCGTGATGCCGAGGCTGGCGGTCAGGCCGGCGAACGCCAGCCCGATGAGAATGATGCCGGACCAGAATTGCCGGCCGTGAAACCATCCCGCCATGAACGCGGCGGCAACGGTGCCCAGAATGATGGAAACGAACGTGCCGAATTCGAGCAGCCCGTTGCCCCAGGACAATTTTTTTTCCGGCAATAACTCCGGCAGCAGACCGTACTTGGACGGGCCGAAAACCGCGCTGTGCATGCCCATGCCAAGAACGGCGGCGAGTTCCATCGGCAAATTGTGGATCGCCAGGCCCGCCGTGGCGAACAGCATGACGAGGATTTCAAATTTTTTGACGCCGATGCAAACGGTGCGTTTGCTGAACCGGTCGGCGAGAAAACCGCCGGCCATGGAAAACAAAATGAACGGCAGCGAGAACAGCGCGCCGACGAGCTCACCGATATGATGCTGCTCGGCGAGCGAAACGTTCATGCCCAAAATCATGAACACGACGAGGTTTTTGAGGACGTTGTCGCTGAACGCGCCCTGGAATTGCGTGACGAACAGGCTCCAGAAGCCGCGGATGGCATCCGGGGTCCGGGGTCTGGCGTCTGGCGTCTGGGCTTCGGTCACGCGGCAAGACTATCTCTTTGCCTGCCGGGCTGTGAATTGAAAAACTTTTGACCGGCATTGTTTGCAACAATGGAGAGAGCCAACCCGGGCACTGCCGGAAAATCTCCTTGAACTTTCTCCCCGGGCGGGCATGATTATGCCGAGTCCGAGTCCACCGCTAAAAAACCCGGCGGTTTATGGCGTTTCATTTCAAAAAAAAGGAATCACCGACCCAGGCGACGCGGCGCTTGAGTCGCGAGCGGATCGCCAAGGCGCTGGATCATTTGCAAAAATGCGACCGGTTGGAAGCCGTTCACAGCGTGCGCAAGGAGATCAAGAGAGTGCGCGCCACTTTGGGGCTCGTCCGCGAAAGCATGGACGGAGACGCTTATCGCAAAAGCGCGAAAATGTTGCGCGCGGCGGCAAAGCAGTTGAGGGACCCGCGCGACGCGCGGGTCAGACCACAGGCGCTGGAGCGATTGGTTGTTCATTTCAAGGACCGGCTTCCGGTCCATCCATTTTCCGGAATCAAAAAAGCTTTACGCCAAAACTTCCGTGAGGAAGCCCGCGAATTTATAAAAGGCAAATCCGGCGCGGCGGTGGACCGCCTGTTGCGGAAAGTCAACCGGCGCGCCGGGGATTTGAAGGTCAGGGCGGAAGGTTGGACGGCCATTCGATCGGGATTGCGGGAAAGTTACGGTCGCGGGCGGAAGGCATTTGAGGTGGCTGTTGAAGAAGCATCGCCGGAAAATTTCCACCAATGGCGGAAACACGTGCAAGACCTCTGGCATCAACTCCGCCTGCTTTGTCCCAGCCAGCCCGAAAACTTGCGCGCGGCGGCCGGCGAAATGAAAAAGTTGAGCCAATGTCTCGGCGACGACCACGATCTGGTTATTCTGAAGCAATTCATCACCCGCCGCTGCGTCCGCCGGCCCGCCGGGGAAGTGAAGGCGCTGAATGAATTGATTGAATTGCGTCACAAAGAACTGCGTTCTACAGCGCTCGACCTTGGCTCGCGGTTTTATGCGGAGAAACCCTCCTTGTTTTGCCGGCGGCTCGAAAATTACTGGCACAGCTGGCACGCCGGTAAAAAATCCAGGAACTGATCGGCTTTCTAAACCGCTTTTGGCCGGACAAAAGGGTGATTGGCCGGAGTAATTTTGTCTTTTTGGCAACGCCGTGGCGTGAAAGCTGAACCGTGTCTGCACCATTCCCGCGCCAAAGCCGGTCAAATCAACTTTCCATAAAAGTCTTTTCCACTGAATGGGTTGGAAGTGGAATGGGGGGAATTTAACGCTGCCAATGTTTTTTACATTGGCACAGCCGCTGCTGTTTTTAATGGCAGGCAAGCGCCGGCCAGCTTTGTGCAAGCAGGAGCCTGCCGGCAAATGCGCTGGAAGAAATGAACGCCGAAACCACAAAAAGCAAAACCATTGTTTTTGTTGAAGACAATCCCGTTGTGCTGGCGGTTTATCGCTTGCGTCTGCAGCAACAGGGTTTTCAAGTGGAATCCGCACACGACGGGCTGGAAGCCATGAAAATTCTCGCCCAGTTTGTGCCGGATTTGGTGGTGCTCGACTTGATGTTGCCGAAGTTCAACGGCGTGGAGGTGCTCAAATTCATCTGCGCGGACCCGCGCTACCAGGCGGTTCCGGTCATCATCTTGTCCACCAATTCCATCATTGATGCATCGGAGGAATACGTTCTGGAACGCGCCAGCAAACGCCTCGTCAAAGGCACCTGCACCCCCGCCATCATGGTTCAAGCCGTTCGGGAGTTGCTGGGCGACCCTTCCACCCAAACCGACGCCGCTTCCGCCAATCCAGCGGACGGCGCTAAACCGACCGAATCAAAGACCGGTGACGCGGTCACGGACATACATATTGTCGTTTGAGAAAGATTCATCGGCGCGTTGGCATCGGTGGGTTATCGGGCGCGACATTTCACCGCGTATCATTTTAGATCGCCTCGGCGTACGGTTTGCCGTCTCCCGGCTTTTGGCCGCATCGGAATTTTTTTCAAACCACTTCCGCTGCGGGAAAAATCTTGGAAAACGTCTTTTCCCTTGCAGTATGGAAGAGTGATTGCTTTCCGAGCCGGTCGTTATCGAACCTGGCTGGCGTGTCTGGCGCTGGTCCTGGGCACGCTGGCGATTTACTGGCCGGCGCGCCATTACGGTTTTGTTGATTACGACGACAACGACTACGTGTTCAACAATCCGACGGTGCGTTCGGGGTTGAGTTGGTGGGGATTGGTGTGGTCATTCGTGGATCAACATGCCAGCAACTGGCATCCGTTGACCTGGCTTTCCCACATGCTCGATTGCCAGTTGTTCGGCTTGCATGCCGGCGCGCACCACATGGTCAATGTGTTGTTTCACTGCGCTAACGCGGTGTTGCTGCTGCTGTTGTTGAATTCCATGACGGGCGCCTTTTGGCGGAGCGCCTTTGTTGCCGCGTTATTTGCCTGGCACCCGTTGCGGGTGGAATCGGTCGCATGGCTTTCCGAACGCAAGGATGTGTTGAGTGGATTTTTCTTCATGTTGACGCTTTGGATGTACGTGCTCCACGTGAAAAGGGAAATTTTCCCCTCGCCGGAGAATGTGGATGCGAAGCTGCGGTCAAAATTCACATCGGCATCCCGCCGTTCAATTTTTTACAAACTCTCGCTGGTATTTTTCGTTTTGGGGCTGCTCTCAAAACCCATGCTGGTGACTGTTCCGCTGGTTTTATTGTTGATTGATTTCTGGCCACTGAATCGTTTCGCCGCTTTCAGCCGAAATGCCTCCGGAATGAAAATCGTCAAAAGCCTGGTCGCGGAGAAGATGCCGTTTTTTTTGTTTTCGCTTGTTATCGGCATCATCACGTTTTTTGCACAGCGGGAAGGTGGAGCAACCACCGCCGGTGCATCTCTGGGAATATTGTCGCGGATGGGGGATGTCATGATTGGATATCTGAGTTATCTGGAAATGATATTCTGGCCGCAGAACCTCACCTGTCTTTATTTGCGCACCGACCATGTCAACATCAGATCACTCTTGCTTGCCGCGTCGGTTCTGATCGGCATCTCGATTCTGGTGGTGGCCAATCTTCGCCGCCGTCCTTATCTGGGAGTGGGCTGGCTCTGGTTCTTGGGAATGTTGCTGCCCGTGAGCGGCTTGATTCCATTTGGTCTCCAATCGATTGCCGACCGTTACACCTATCTGCCTTCCATCGGATTTTGTCTGATGTGCGTCTGGGGAACGGCAGAAGTGATTGAGGCCCGGTTTTCGCCGGTGGCGCGGCGGTTTTTGCCCGGCCTTGCGGCCGTGGTGATCCTGGCCGGATGCGCGCTGCTGTCCCGCCATCAACTTGGTTATTGGAAGAACACTGAGACTTTGATGGAACATGCCTTGAAAATTGATCCCGACAATTACGTGGCGCATGACGATCTGGGGGTTTATTTTTCCAGAATTGGCCGGACCAAAGACGCGCTGCGGCAGTATCAATTGGAACGCGAACTGGATCCAAGCCTTGCACGCCAGCCGGGAAATTCAAGCCGCTCAAATTCGGTGCAAACCTCCACCATTCCCAAATAGTCCGGGTAAAAAGCTCCTCCCCGTTCGGTATTGAAAACGACATTGATTGCCATGTTCGACGAGGCTTTAACACCATTGACAACGCCCGGAAATCCCCTCAGGCTTGGCGGGACGCGGCTATTTCCAAGACAGCGCGCCTTGTGTCAGGACAAACCAGTGTTTGTTAAGAACAATTTTTCCGCGCCACCGAATCTGGCGCGGCGATTGCTGAACTTGCGGGGAATCTGTTTGAAAGCCGCACGTAACTAAAACTGGACGACTAAAAATGCAATTGGGTTTGCCATTTCTGAATGGTGTCGCTGGAAAAAAGCGGAACCAGATGATATCCATTGATTTGGGAAGCCGCACGACCAAGGCTGTGCTCATGGAACGGCGGGGTGAGGTTTTCGCTTTAACCCGCTACGCGCTGCTGGACGCGCCGATTTTCGAAAAGGCACTTTCCCGGGAATTGCTGGCGGAACATCTGAAAGCCGTCCACGAAGCGCTTCAGGCCAAAACGAAATTCGTCACCTTGTCCCTCGGCGTCAATGACGCCATCGTGCGGCCGGTGGAACTGCCGCAAATACCGGTGGACGAGATGCGGCTGGTGTTGAAAAACAACACGCGTGGTTATTTGCAGCAGGATTTGCCCAATCGCGTTTTCGACTGTCATATTATTCCGCCAAAATCGTTGCCCAACCCTGCCGACGCCGGCAAAACCGTTGCCATCCCCAAATTGAAAGTATTGGTGGCCGGCGCCAAAAAGGAATTGATAGATGACTTTCAAACCGCGATCCGGGACGCCGGACTGGTGGCCGATCACATCGTGCCGGGCCTGATTGGCCCGGTGAACACTTTTGAAATGGCCATGCCGGAAGCCTTTGTTAACGACTCGGTCGCGCTGGTGGACATTGGTTTCAAAAATTCTTCGATTTGCATCCTGCAACAAGGCGAATTGGTATTGAGCCGGGTGGTTGCGATTGGTGGCGATAAGTTGACGGCCGGATTGGCGGAAATGATGAATATCAGTTATGCCGAAGCGGAAGGCATCAAAATCGGCATGGCCCCGGAAATTCAGTCCACGCTGGAGACGCAGGTGCTGCCGCTGGGCCGCGAGTTGCGGGCGTCGCTAGATTTTTTTGAGCATCAGCAGGACCGGCCGGTGTCGCACGTTTATGTCAGCGGCGGCTCTGCCTGTTCGGAACTCATCCTGCAAATGCTGCACAGCGAGTTGGTGGTGGATTGCAAGGCTTGGAACCCGACGACTTTCCTGCAACTGGCGTTGCCGGGACAGCAGGCCGTCGAGATTGAACACGTCGCGCCGCAACTGACTGTGGCCATCGGCGCCGCCCTGGCGGCCTTCTGAGTTATGCCAATACATCTCAATCTACTGGCTGAAGCCCAAGCTGCCGAGTATTTGCGGCGGCGGGACCCAATCAAGCGCGTGATTTTCGGGGGATTGTTGGTCGTGGCTTTGATATTGGTGTGGTGGAGTTGGCTCCAACTCCGGGTCATGGTGGCTCACGCAAACCTGTCCCAAATTGAAGGGCAGATCCAATCGCACACCAATGCCTATCAAATGGTCCTAATCAGTCAAAGAGAGATTACCAAAGCAAAAGACAATTTAGCCGCATTGCAAAAACTGACCAACGATCGTTTTCTCCAAGGGAATCTGTTGAATGCGTTGCAACAAACTACGGTGCCCGGCGTGCAACTGATGAGACTGCGGGTGGATCAAACGTATGTAGCCACTGAGGCGGCCGCTCCTCAAGCCAGCGATACCCGCGTTGCGCCGGCCCATCATGGCACCGTTACGGAACAAATTGTCGTGACCCTCGATGCGCGGGACTACAGCAGCAGCCCCGGAGATCAAGTCAACAAATTTAAGGATGCCGTCAGCCAACAATCGTATTTTCAATCTGAACTGGACAAAACCAATGGGGTTCGTCTGACAAACCTGTCTCCGCCTCAACTGGGCTCGGATGGCAAACCGTCCGTGATGTTCACCCTGCAATGCACCTATTCTGATCGGACCCGATGAAACTATCCAAGGAAAAACGCAATCAGCTCGTCCTCGTGCTTGTCTGCGCGGTGGTAGTGGTGGTCTTAATGTGGTTCGAGTTGATTCAACCCCGATACGCGGCGCTTTCCCAAATTGCCACGGCCCAAAAAAACGCCCGGGATAAGCTCGATGGCATTCAAACCGCCATCAAACACGTCGACACCGTCGCCGCCGGGTTGACCAATGTGACGCAAGCGCTTTCAGACGCTGAAAGTGACATGGCCTCGGGGGACCTTTACTCCTGGACCTACAACACCATCCGTCTGTTTAAGGCGCCATATCGAGTGGACATTCCGGACATCGGCCACCCTGATGTCGGAACCATGGATTTGTTACCGGATTTTCCGTTCGAGCAGGTCAAATTTACCGTCACCGGCACGGCTTATTACCACGACTTGGGCAAGTTTATTGCCGATTTTGAAAACAAGTTTCCACACACGCGGGTGGTCAATTTACAAATACAACCTGTTGACACCGCTGGCAGCAATGAAAAGCTTTCATTCAAAATGGACATAGTCGCATTGGTAAAATCCACCTCCTCATGAAACAGCGGCCTATGAAAATTTTCAGTAAAAATGCGATGACGGTTGTGCTCTCGACTGGGTATGCCATGGGACTGGTGGTCAATGCCGCGCCGGCGATCCAACCCGACAAAACCGATGTCATCCGTTCCGTGTTCATTCTTCCTGCAAGTCCCAAGGAAGGACGTGATCCATTTTTTCCCGACTCCAACCGGCCTTACGCGGTCGCGGTCGTCGCCAAGCCCCGGGTGGCTGACATATCATCGCTCGTGGTAAAGGGCTTTTCCGGATTGCTGGATCATCGGCTGGTCATTATCAACAACCACACGTTTGCCGCCGGCGACGAGGGTGATGTCATTGTGCCCCTGGGCCGCATTCATGTGCGCTGCATTGAAATCAAGACCAATTCCGTTGTCATTGAAGTTGGAGGCCAACGTCACGAACTGTTTTATTCGAACCAGCCCTGAGACCCGAAATTGTCCGGCCGGAAATTGAGGCGTGTCTGAATGAAAATGCCCCCCTGATTTTCTTCGTTGAAACGCAGTCTTTAAATTTCAACCGCCGCCAACCGCCGGTTCAAAAAACTTCAATGATGACAGCCGCAGCCGTCACCACAGGAATGGTCTTCCATGTCCTCCGCCGTGGGAACACGGCCCAGTTCGAGCGTCTTGGAGACGTATTTTTGGATGGAATGCTGGATGTTGTGAAGTTCCTCGCGGGCGTCGAGAAAGCCGCGGGCGACCGGATTGTTCAACAACGCATCGCGGTGTTTTTCAAAATCGGCAATTTCGGCGCTCTCCGGTTCCCGGCCTTGCGCCTGTTTCTCCTGAAGCGCCTGGCCCTGGCTCATCAAGGTTTCGTACTGGCCGCGCGCGCCGGCGTCGGACAGAAAACTGTCAATGCGCTGCCGGATGGTTGACATGCCGGGTTGGTCAACAATGGCCTGACAGAGCGCCTTTGTCTTTTCAATGATTGCGTTTTCTCCAATTTGAGTCGTCATAAAGCAACAGTCTATCACAGCCTTCACGGCAAGTCAGGCCAAATCCGACAAAAAAGCAGCCTGCGCTCCGGGCCTTTGCTGCTTGCCAGCGAATTTGAAAACCGTTTGACTGCACGCATGACAATTCCGCGTTTCCTTGTGTCTGCCGGTTTCATTGTCCGCTCAAAAACCGGCCGGCAACGCGGCGGAAAGATTTGCCTGGCGGCTGCCTTTCTGTCGCTTTCCCTGATGAACCTGGCCGGACAGACCAACGAGGCGCTTGCCATCCGGCTCAACACCATTGGTTATTTGCCGCAGGCGGAGAAACAAGCTTCCATCGCCGCGGCTTGCACGAATTTCGCCGTGGTTCGGGTCGCCGACGGTTCAACGGTCTTCGATGGCAGGGCCACCGGACCGGGTTTGGATCCGGACACGCAGGAACAGCTTTACACCGCCGATTTCTCCACCGTCACGCAAACCGGCGATTATCAACTCGAGGTGCCGGGCGTGGGCCGGTCCGCGCCGTTCCGCATTGCGCCGGACGTTTATCGCGAACCGTTTCAGACCGTCATGCTCGGGTTTTATCTCTGGCGTTGCGGCACCGCGGTCCGCGCGACGTACCATGGTGAAACCTTTGCCCACGACGCCTGCCACACGAACGACGCGTGGCTGGATTTGGTCGGCGGCGGACACGTGCGGAAGGACGGCACGAAAGGCTGGCACGATGCCGGTGATTACAACAAATACACCGTCAACGCCGGTCTCACGGTCGGCACCCTGCTCCGGGCCTGGGACGATTTCGGCCCGCAAATCCGCAAGGTCCGGCTGCAAATCCCGGAGTCCGGCGGCAAGCTGCCGGATTTTCTGGCGGAGGTGAAATGGGAGCTGGACTGGGTGCTGAAGATGCAGGCGGAGGACGGCTCGGTGTATCACAAGGTGTCCACCAAACGCTTCGGTCCGTTCATCATGCCGGAAAAGGAGAAGGACCCGCGCTACTTCACTCCGTGGGGCAGCGAAGCCACGGCTTATTTTATGGGCATGACGGCGCAGGCGGCCCGGATTTACCGGCCGTACGACCGGGCCTTCGCCAATCGTTGCTTGAAGGCGTCCGAAAAAAGTTACCGGTTTTTGAAGGCGCACCCGGATTTTCATCGGCCGGACCCGTTTGACGTCCACACCGGTGCGTATGAGATCCGGCAGAACGGCGAGATCACCGGCCGCTTGAACGGCATTCCCAACAACCGGTTGTGGGCGGCGGCGGAACTTTGGGAAACCACCGGCTCGCGCGATGCGTTGCGCGACCTCGAAACCCGCATCCGGTCGGTCCATGGCCAGTTCAATTTCGAGTTCGACTGGGATGAAGTGAAAAATCTTGGAATGATGAAGTATTTGTCCTCCCAGCGTCCCGGTCGCGATCCGGCGCTGGTGGCGCTGGTGCGGAGCAACCTGCTGGCCCTGGCGGATGTCACGGTACACAACTGTCGCCAGGACGGCTACGCCAGTCCGATTGGCTCGCTCTACAGTTGGGGCTACAACGGTTTTGTGGCGCGCCAGACCATGATCCTGATGACGGCCGACCGCCTGACGCACACGAACGGAGTCTCCAGTGAACCGGAATATCGCGCCGCATCTCAGGACGCGTTGAATTTCATCTTTGGCCGCAACTATTACTGCCGTTCATTTGTCACCGGCGTCGGGTTCCGGCCGCCGATGCATCCGCACGATCGCCGTTCCGCCGCCGACAACATCGTGGATCCCTGGCCCGGTTACCTGGTGGGCGGCCCCAGTTCAACCGCGACGAGCTGGCAGGACGAACAAGACGACGCGCGGTCAAACGAAATTGCCATCAACTGGAATTCCGCGCTAGTTTACGCCTTGGCGGCCTGCCTCCCGGACGCGAAATGACACTCCCACCCTTCGCGGGCTTTGTAGTTGAGCAACAGCTATTTCTCCACCGTGGTTTGCGCCAGATGGAAGGTGTCCTTTAAGAGAATATCCCGTGACGAGCTGCCCACCAGAATCTTGAAGTTGCCGGCTTCGGAGACCCAGCCGTTCTGCGACGGGTCGTAGAAGGCGAAAGAGCGCTGGTCGAGCGGGATGGAGACGGTCTTTTTCTGACCCGGTTTCAGAAAAACTTTTGCAAATCCTTTCAGTTCCTTTGGTGGCCGCGGCAGGCTCGGGTGGTTCTGGTGAATGTAAAGTTCCGCCACCTCGGCGCCAGCGCGCGAACCGGTGTTGGCAATGTCGAGTTGGGCCGTCACGACCGGGCCGTTGGTGTCCTGGCCCGGAACGAGTTTCAGGTTGGAATATTTAAACGTGGTGTAGCTCAAACCGAAGCCGAACGGAAATTCCGGTTTGATGTCTTTCGCATCGAACCAGCGATAGCCCACCAGCAGGCCTTCCTGGTAGAACAGAGTGCCGTTGGTGCCGGGATACGTGCCCAGCGCGTGCGCGGGCGAATCCATCAACTTTTTAGGATACGTCACGGTCAGTTTGCCTGACGGGTTCACGTCGCCGAACAGGACGCGGGCAATCGCCGTGCCGCCTTCCATGCCCGGATACCCGGCCTGCAGAACGGCCGGCACCTTGCCGAGCCATGGGTCCATTTCAATGGCGGGACCCGAAATCAAAACCACAATCGTCCGGGGATTGGCTTTGACAACCTTTTGAATCAGTTCGTCCTGGCCGAAGGGCAGATGCAGATTGGTGCGGTCCCAGCCTTCGTCGTCCAGATAGCGGGAATGATGCAAACCCGCGATGATGACGGCGACGTCGGCCTGTTTGGCGGCGGCAACGGCGCGCTCGATCAGGTTGGAACCGGCAGGATGTTCGCTGTAACCCATCGAGTAGGTGATGTTCAGGTTGGTGCCCGCGCGTTGCACGATGCCTTCGAGGGGGGTGATTTCATGCATGGTCTTGACACCGGCGCCAAACATGCCGGTGGCATGGTGATGCACGGCGTTCTCGCCAATGACCGCGAGCGACTTGATTTTGGTCACGTCCAGGGGCAGCGTGTTTTTGTCGTTCTTCAGGAGAACGATGGATTCTTCGGCGACGCGCAACGCGGTGGCCTGGTGCGCCGGCGTGTTGATGGAGCCGGTTTTGCGCTGGTCAAAAACATGCGTGGCGAACATGACGCGCAGGTTGCGCCGCACTTTGTCGTCCAGGAGCGACACGGGATATTCCCCGTCGCGGATGCCTTCCAGGAACGGCTTGGCCAGGTAGTACTCGTCATAGGGCCGCTCCCGTTCCGTGCCGGTAATCAGGGTGCCCATCTCCAGGTCCAGTCCGCCGAGGACGGCCTCCTTCGTGCTGTAGGTGCCGCCCCAATCCGACATGACCAGTCCCTGGAAACCAAGTTCGCCCTTGAGGATTTTGTTGATCAGATAATCGCTGTAGGCGCAGTGCTCGCCGCGGAATTTGGTGTAGGCGCCCATGACCGCCCACACTTGGGCCTCTTTGACGGCCGCTTCGAAGGGCGGCAGGTAGATTTCCCGCAACGTGCGCTCATCCATGTCCATGTTGAGCGTGGCCCGGCCCATTTCCTGATTATTCCCGACAAAATGCTTGATGCAGGCCGCCACGTCGTTGGTTTGCACGCCGCGGATGTAGTTCACCGACATGCGCGCGTTCAGGAACGGGTCTTCGCCAAAGTATTCATAGACCCGGCCGGACAGTGGCGTGCGCACGATGTCGGCAATCGGACCCAAAATGATGTCTTTTCCGCGCTTCCGGGATTCCTGGCCCAACACGTTGCCGAAAGCCGTTGCCAGATCGAGGTTCCAGGTCGAAGCCAGGGAGCTCAAGCCCGGCATATAGGTGGCATAATCGTCCGTGTGCCCGGCGCTCCTCCAGTCGTACGGCCCGACATCTTCGCGCACGCCTTGCGGGCCGTCGGTAAGCCAGCGAACAGGTATGCCCAGCCGCGGGATCGCGGGGGTGGTGAACATGGAATTGCCATGAATCTGGGATATTTTCTCCTCCAGCGTCATGCGGCCCAACAAATCCTCGACGCGCTGGTCAATGGGCTGGTTGGTGTCGAGATAAAGCGGCGGCGGTTCCGCGACCGGTTGAACCTGGACGGGTTGCTCCTGGGCCGGCGGCAGGTTTGACGATTGGCCCGGCTGATTCTGGGCGCGCAGAATTCCGCAAACAGTTCCCAGCCCCAACAGGACCAGACCGAAAACAGCCGGCAAACGCCGCAGGTTGCCGCTGATGAATTTCCTGTTTCTCATTTCGCAAAGATTTGGACTCAATCAGGGTCAATCATTCATTTGAATTTGACCTTCACCTCTTTGCCGAGATAGACGACCGTTTGATCCGCCTTCGGTGTGAAGGAAAAGCCGACCGGCTTGTCACCGGCCACCAGCACGACATTGAATGTGCGTTTGGTCAACATGCCGTGGAACTTGCCTTCACGCTTGCCGATGGTCAACGTCTTGGAGTTGTTGTCCCACTTGATCGGAATGCAGGCAAAGGCGCCATGTTCGTAATTGTAGGTCAGACCATCGTCTTCGTAGAGCGTAAAGTTGCCGTCTGCGCCCGCATAAACATAAAGGGTAATCGGGTTGGCCGGTTTCTCGCCGGTGTATTGCAGTTCCGGGCCGAAGGGAATGATGGCCCCGGCGCGAATGAACAGCGGCATTGAGTCGTAAGGCGCCGCCGCGTCAATGGTCTGTCCGCCCGCCGTGGGCGCACCAGTCCAGAAATCGTACCAGCCGCCGCTGGTGGACGGCAGATAAACGCTGCGGCTGCGCGCCTCGTAGGTGGTGACCGGCGCGACCAGGAACGCCGGACCGAACATGTATTCATCGGTGACGTCCCGGGCCTTTACGTCACTACGAAAGTCCATGACCAGCGGTCGCATCATCGTGTCGCCGTCCAGCGTCACTGCACCGGCAACGGAATAAATATAAGGCAGCATCCGGTAGCGCAGATTGTCAAATTTGACGATGGTTTGATAAGCCGGGCCGGAGTCGCCGCCAAAAGTCCACGGCTCGCGCGGTTTCAATTCGCCGTGCAACCGCGTCAACGGACAAAAGGTGGCAAACTCGAACCAGCGCGCGTTCAACTCGCACCACTCCTGAAAATCGGCCGGTTTCGGATTCTCCGCCGAGAACCGCGATTCCATGGTGTACCCGCCGCTGTCGCTGGTCCAATACGGGATGCCGGAGAGGCAGAAGCCCAGGCCGGCGGGAATCTGCTTGCGCAGTGCGGTCCAGGTGCAGGTGACGTCGCCGGACCAGGTGGCGGCGGCATAACGCTGGCTCCCGGCAAAGCCGGAACGCGTGAGGACGAACACGCGCTGGTTGGGCGCCGCCTCGCGTTGTCCTTCATAAACCGCCATGCTGTTCATCAGCGGATAACCATTTAGCACCTTCGACGCCGGTCCCATTGCCGTCGGGTTCATGTGGGTGAGCTGCCCTTCCAGCGTCGGCGGCGACGGCGTCAGGTCAGGCTCGCTGGCGTCCAGCCACCAGGCGTCAATACCCTTGCTGAACAGCGCGGTGTTGATTTGCGACCAGAACAGCTTGCGGGCACTGGGATTGAACGCGTCGTAAAAAGTATAGGGATAACCGATCCAATCCGAGATGCCTTCCTTGAGGTTCGGTTGATACAGGTAGCCGGCCTTCTGCATCGCGTCAAAGTTGCCCGTGCCCGTGTAGAATTTTCCCCAGACGGAAATCATGACGTGGGTGTGGAGCGCATGCAGTTCCTTGAGCCAGCCGACCGGGTCTGGAAAGCGATTCGTATCGAACAAATGAGAACCCCACTTGTCGGGCGGCCAGTATTGCCAGTCCTGCACGATGTCGTCGAACGGAATGGCGCGCTGGCGATATTCTTTAACAACCTCGAGACTTTGCGTGGATGTCTCGTAACGCTGCCGCGACTGCCACAGACCGAACGCCCACTCCGGCATCATCGGCGCCTGGCCGGTGAGGCTGCGGAACCCGGCCACGACCTGGTCGAGCGCCGGGCCGTAAATGAAATAATAATCCACCCCGCCGCCCACCTGGGACCACAGGGACGTGTTCTCATTCGGGTCGGGTGTTTTCCAGGTCAGTTCCATGGTGGACCGCTGATCGCCGCCGGACTCGATCCTGATGGGATAATGGTGTCCAGCTTCGAGGCGAACCTTGATTTGATCTTCAGCCGTCAGCCAGTTCTGCCGCCAGTGGTCAATGACGACCTTGCCGTCCAGCCAGACCTTGATGCGGCCGTTCGAGTAGGTCTTCAGTTGATAATCGCCGTTGGTCGGCGCGACGATTTCGCCCTCCCACCGTGTCCAGCCGCGTGCGCCGTCGCGATCGTGGGACGCGAAGGTGATTTCATTGGTTGTATGCACATCTTCCAACTGATCGGGCTGGTCGGGCGTAAACGTGCCGGTGGTCAGCCCGCCGGGTTGGTTGGACGCGTCCATCAGGCAGTCCGGCGGGATGGGTTCAAATTCGCGCAGGTCGCCAAAACGCGTGTAGGAGAGGTTGTCCCACAGCACGCCGTAACCGCGGCTCGACACCAGCAATGGCACCACCACGTGCGTGTTGTGCTGCCACAAATCGAGGTCGTAGCCCTTGATGTCGAGGACGCCGATTTGGCGCTGGCCGAGGCCATAAAGCGATTCGCCGGCGTTCGGTTCCCACTGCTGGCCCACGTAAAAGGTTTGCACACCCTGCACCTCGGCGGGCGTGATGGTCCGGCCATCGGGCGTTTCGGCCAGAATGGCTTTGCCGTTGGCATCGAAAAACGAAACCGCGCCGGTATCAAGATTCACATGCACTTGGAGCCGGGCGGTGGCAAGGATGGCCTCGCCATTTTCGGTCTTCAGCGACCAATCGGTTTTGACGACGCGTTTGGGTTCCGTGACCACGCTCTGGCGATTAAAGAACGCGCGGTCCTTCGCGCACGCGATGCGCACCACGTTGTCCGCATAGACTTCCACCTTGAGAAAGGTGGCCGGGAGCGGAACCACGATGCCGTCCGCGACTTTTTCCGGCGCGCTGGGCGTTGCCTGGGTTGATAACTGGCCCGCGGCAACCATGGCCACGAGGAGAGCAGAAAGTTTATTGTGCATAGGACGATGCTGGCAAATGATGGACATAAGAGATTGAATACTCATTGAACAAAATTGCTGTCAATGGATTTCATCGGGTCGGTATTCCGGCGCCCGTTCCGGGACGGAGCGGACTGGTCTGAAAAAATTCCCGGCGGATGGTTTTTGTCAAACCATCCGCCAGACACCGGAGACAAGGCGGCTCAAGCTTGCGGCTTTTTGCCATGGGTCAGCCACAGCGCTTCCATCTGTTCCAGCGTGCGTCCCTTGGTTTCCGGGACCAGTTTCCACATGAAGATGGCCGCCAAAACGCTCATGACACCGTAAATCCAATAAGCGAATCCGTGATTGAAGGCTTTGACCAGGGTCGGATTGTCGTTAAGGATGGGAAAAGTCCAACTGACGAGGTAATTGGCGACCCACTGGGCAACCACCGCCACGGCCATGGCCTTGCCACGAATTTGGTTGGGGAAAATTTCGCTCAACAACACCCAGACCACCGGCCCCCAGGACACGGCAAATCCGGCGATGTAAAGCAACATGCAAAGCAAGGCTGTCACCCCTTTGATCTGAAGCGCGAAAGCGCCGCCCAGGGTAATCATGGCCACCGCCATGACGAGTGCCCCGATGATCTGCAGGGGTTTGCGGCCGAGTTTGTCCACAGTCACGATGGCGACCACGGTGAAGATGAGGTTGACCGCGCCGACGATGATGGTCTGGAACAGCGAGGCGTTGGTGTCGAAGCCGACGTTCTTGAAAATTTCCGGGGCATAATAGAGCACGACGTTGATGCCGACGAACTGCTGGAAGACCGACAGCATGATCCCGATGAAAATGAGCATCGCACCGAAGGAAAGCAGGCGGCCGGAATGATGCTCGGCCAGGGAGGCGCGGATTTCGGTGATTTCCTGTTCGCCTTCCTCCGCCGTCGTCAATTTGGCCAGCACCGCGCGCGCGCCGGGTTCATTGCCCTTCAACATCAGGTAACGCGGCGTCTCGGGCACGAAAAAGAGCAGGAGCAGGAACAGAACCGAGGGGATGGCGCCGGACAGGAACATGTAACGCCAGCCGATGGTGTTGAGCCAGGCGTCGCCGCTGCCCGCCTTGGAAATTCCGAAATTGACGAAGTAAATCACCAACATGCCGAAGATGATGGCGAACTGGTTCCACGCCACAAGATTGCCGCGGATTTTCGCCGGCGCGATTTCGGCAATGTACATGGGCGAGAGCATGGAAGCCAGTCCCACGCCAATGCCGCTCAAAATCCGGTAAAAGACAAAATTCCACATGTATCCCGGCCCGCCGTGGCCGATGGGGGCAAAGGGAAATTCCGGCGCGGCGGCTCCGAGGGCGGAAATCAAAAAAAGCCACGCGGCGATGATCAATCCACGTTTGCGGCCAATCTTGGTGCTGACCCAGCCGCCAATCATCCCGCCAATGATACAACCAATGAGCGCGCTTGAAACCACAAAGCCCAACA
This sequence comes from uncultured Verrucomicrobiae bacterium, assembly GCA_963786375.1. GTDB lineage: Bacteria > Verrucomicrobiota > Verrucomicrobiia > Limisphaerales > UBA11358 > UBA11358. The sequence goes on along the minus strand of CAWAYP010000003.1, from coordinate 268,770 downwards.
GCGAGTTGGCGGTATTGGGGTCGCTGAGGTTCCGGGGATCAATAAAATAGGCCCGCAAGCTGCCCACCGCTCCCGAAATGACGGCGGTGTCATAGCCAAAGAGCAATCCGCCCAGGGTGGCAACGAGGGTTAATAGAATAACGTAGAGGTTTAGCTTTCGTGACATAAAATTAGCGTAGGTTTCCGTTCAGGAGCCGTGTGGATACATACGGGAATGTTGGCGGAGCGTGCCACGGTGTCAAACAAGTTTTTTTACTGCATTTTCAGACTGCATCAATGCCCTCCCCCAAGCCTGCCGAAAATCGCACCTGATTTTAAAGCCAGCAACCTGCCCGCCGCTCCATGTCGCCAGCAAGTCCAGTGATAGGATCAGCGTCATTGAGATGGCCGGCATCAAAACAACCGTTCATGAAGCAGCCGGCGCACGCGGGCGTAAATTTTTATGTTGTTCGCACCGCCGTCGGATGTTTTACTGGCGGCGAACCAGGTCACTTTCGTGTTATGCCGCCAAATCACATTGAACACTCGATATGATATGAAGGCGTTTAATCTATGAAATATAAACGAAACACGATGGTGATGTTTGCCTGCCTTTGCGCCGGTTTTTTGTTCGGCGCCACCAGCCGGCTGGTTGCCGCCAACCCGACGCTGCCCTTGCTGAACGATCCGGTGGATGTCAGCGGCGATTTCCGCGATTTTTCCGACCTTTATTATCTGGCGGACAAGCTCGCTGATTTCGATCCGGCCACCGGCCAGGGCAACATCACTTACCAGCGCGCCGAATATTTCACGCGGCAGGCGTTCGACAACATGCTGGCGGTCATCAAGCCGGTCGAGCCCAATGAATTTCCCACCGACCAATACGCGGCCAACCCGACCCTGCCCTTCTCCATCGAATTTGTCTCGCCGCGGACGGTGCGCATCCGCATGACCAGCGGCCCGCAGGTCCACAAGCCTCTGGAGGAACTGATGCTCGCCGGGCCGGTGCCGCAGGATCATTCCTGGAAATATGAAAAGGTCGAAGGCGGCCACCGCTACACGAGCGCGTTCGGCTCGGTCACCATTTTGGAAAATCCCTGGCACATCGAATTCCGCGACGCGCAGGGCAAATTGCTGACCCGGACGGACCATGATTCGGACAATACCAGCACGTTCACGCCGATCCTGCCGTTTTCCTTTGTGCGGCGCGCGGCGGATTATTCGCGCAGCATGGACGCGGCGTTCACGCTTTCGCCCGGCGAAAAGATTTTCGGCTGCGGCGAATCCTTCACCAGCCTCGACAAGCGCGGCCAAAAAATCGTGCTGTGGACCGACGACGCCAACGGCATTCAAAACCAGGGCATGTACAAGCCCATTCCGTTTTTCATGAGCAGCCGCGGCTACGGCATGTTCATGCACACGTCAGCTCGCCCATCACCTGCGACTTCGGCAATTCCTTTGCCGGCGTCAATTCGCTGATGATCGGCGATGACGAACTGGATTTGTTTGTGTTCCTCGGTTCGCCCAAGGAAATCCTGGACGAATACACCAAGCTCACCGGCAAATCGCCGCTGCCGCCGCTCTGGTCGTTCGGCCTGTGGATGAGCCGCTGCACTTACAACGCCGAGGACCAGGTGCGCGACATTGCCGCCCAATTGCGCGCGAACAAGATTCCCTGCGACGTGATGCACCTCGACACCGGCTGGTTTGAAACCGACTGGCAGTGCGACTATGAATTCTCACCCACGCGTTTCCCCGATCCGCAAAAAATGCTTTCGGATCTGAAAGACGAAGGCTTCCATATTTCCTGCTGGCAACTGCCGTATTTTGTGCCGAAAAACAAATTGTTCCCCGAACTGGTGGAAAAAAATCTCGTCGTCCGCGACGCGCAAGGGCAATCTGCCTTACGAAGACGCCGTGCTGGATTTTTCCAATCCGCAGACGGTGGAATGGTATCAGGACAAACTCGCGAACCTGCTGAAGCTGGGTGTCAGCGCCATCAAGGTGGATTTCGGCGAGGCCGCGCCGGAGGACGGCATTTATGCCGACGGCCGCACCGGCTTCTACGAGCACAATCTGTATCCGCTCCGCTACAACAAGGCCGTCGCCGACATCACCAAGAAAATCACCGGCGACAACATCATCTGGGCGCGCAGCGCCTGGGCGGGCAGCCAGCGTTATCCGATCCACTGGGGCGGCGACGCCGAGAGCACCGACGACGGCATGGCGGCGGAATTGCGCGGCGGGCTGTCCTTCGGCCTTTCCGGATTTTCATTCTGGAGCCACGACGTGGGCGGCTTCACGGCGAACTCCGTCACCAACATGGACCAGAATCTTTTCGCCCGCTGGCTGGCGTTCGGAATGCTGAGTTCGCACAGCCGCTGCCACGGCATCGCGCCGAAGGAGCCGTGGAATTACGGCAGCGCGTTCGAGGACGAATTCCGCGCGATTGACGACCTTAAATACCGGCTCATGCCTTACGTGTATGCGCAGGCCAAGGACTGCTCCGACCACGGCCTGCCCATGGTACGCGCTCTCTTCATCGAATATCCGGACGACCCCGGTTCCTGGCTGGTGGACGATGAATACCTGTTTGGTTCCAGCATCCTGGTCGCGCCGCTCATGCATGAGAACGTCACGGGCCGCAATGTTTATCTGCCGCCGGGAACCTGGATTGATTATCAAACCGGCAAATCGTACGACGGCGGCTGGCAGCACATCGAGGCCGGAAAACTTCCCGTCGTGATGCTCGTTCGCGATGGCACGGTCATTCCCAAAATCGCCCTTGCCCAATGCACGATGCAAATGGACTGGTCGAAACTCAACCTCGTGGTCTTCGCCAGGAACGCGCAGACGGCCACGGGTCTGGTTTGCCTGCCTTCCGACAACGTGCTGCATGAACTGACGCTCACGAAGGAAGGCAATGCGTTCAAGCTGGTCAACGATCCACTGGCCGGCAAGGTCGCGTGGCAGGTCCGTTCATACTCGGATGACAAATCCCAATAGCAGAAACGCTCAAACAACCATCACCATCAGTCGTCGGTCATTTTCATCACATGAAAAACCAAACAAAAATAATTCTTGTCGTGACGGCGCTGCTCAACAGCGTGTTGCTCAACCAAACTGTGGCCCAAACCGCGGCGGCGGACACGGCGCCCGCGCGCGAGCGGTTGAACATGGACTTTGACTGGCGCTTCGCCCTGGGCAACGCCGACGATCCGGCCAAGGATTTTGACCCGGGCAACAGTTACTTTACGTATCTGGCCAAGGCGGGCAACGGGGCGGGCGCCGCCGCCGCGGACTTTGACGACCGCGGCTGGCGCGTGGTCAATCTGCCGCACGATTGGGCCGTGGAACTGCCGTTCAGCGACCGCGGCAGCAGCAGCCACGGCTACAAGGCCATTGGCGCCAACTTCCCGCAGAACAGCGTTGGTTGGTATCGCAAAAAGTTTTTCATCCCCGCGTCCGATTTGGGCAAACACATCACGGTCCAATTTGAAGGCGCGTTTCGCGACTCGCAGGTCTGGGTCAACGGTTTTTACCTGGGACGCGAATCGAGCGGTTACACCAGTTTCAGCTATAATCTGACCGATTATCTTAATTATGGCGGCGACAACACCATCGCCGTCCGCGTCAACGCTTCGCTGGAAGAAGGCTGGTTTTACGAAGGCGCGGGCATTTACCGGCATGTCTGGCTGGACAAAACTTCGCCGCTGCACGTGGCCCAGTGGGGCACGTTCGTCACCACCGCCGTGAAGGATCATTCCGCCGACGTGACGGCCCGGGTCACCGTCAAAAACGACGCGCCCAAGGACGCGGACTTCCAACTCGAGCAGAGTGTTTTGGACGCCGACGGCAAGGTGTTGGCCGGCGGTGAGCTGAACGATTTGTCGCTGAAGGCGGGCGCTTCGGGCGAATTTTCCTCCGTGCTCACGGTGCCCAATCCGCGTCTCTGGTCGCTCGAATCGCCTTATTTGCACACACTCGTCACGACCATTCGCAGCGGCGGCGCGGTGGTGGACCGCTATGAAACGCCGTTTGGCATCCGCACCATCCGCTGGGACGCCGATAATGGATTTTTCCTGAACGGCCAGCGCGTGGAATTGAAAGGCACCTGCAACCATCAGGACGCGGGAGGCGTCGGCGTGGCCGTGCCGGACGCCCTGAACGTGTACCGCTTGGATCAGTTGAAGAAGATGGGCTGCAACGCCATCCGCACCAGCCACAACGCGCCTACGCCGGAATTACTGGACGCGTGCGACCGCCTCGGCATGTTGGTCATGGATGAAAACCGCGAGTACGGCATCAACCCCCAGGAGCTGGACGAACTCAAGGCGATGATTCTGCGCGACCGCAATCACCCCTCCGTCATCATCTGGTCGCATCGGCAACGAGGAATGGAACATCGAAGGCAACGACAAAGGCACGCGGGTGACGCAGACCATGCAAACGTTCGCCCACCGCCTGGACCCGACGCGGCCCTGCACCGTGGCGATCAGCGGCGGCTGGGGCAACGGCAGTTCCGTGAGCATTGAGGTGATGGGGTTCAATTACTTCACGCATGGAAACAATGATGAATATCACAAACAATTTCCGGACAAACCCTCCGTGGCGACCGAAGACGCGAGCACGTTTTCCACGCGCGGAATTTATGTCGAAGACCTCGCTCGCCAGCACCTGACCGCGTATGACACGAACAAACCCGCCTGGGGTTCCACCGCGGAGGAATCGTGGTCGCACTACGCGGCGCGTCCTTATGTGGCGGGACTGTTTCAGTGGACGGGGTTTGATTATCGCGGCGAGGAGACGCCGTTCTACTGGCCGGCCATCAGCTCGCAGTTTGGCATCTTGGACACCTGCGGCTTTCCCAAGGACAACTTCTATTATTATCAAGCGTGGTGGTCGGATCATCCGGTCCTGCACGTGTTCCCGCACTGGAACTGGCCCGGCAAGGAAGGGCAGGACATTAATGTCTGGGTTGACAGCAATTGCCAGGAGGTTGAATTGTTCCTCAATGGCCGGAGCCTGGGCCGCAAAACGATGGCCAGGAATTCCCACCTGGAGTGGATGGTCAAGTATGAACACGGCACCCTGCTGGCGCGCGGTTACAATGACGGCAAGGAAGTGCTCACCGACAAGTTGGAAACTACCGGCGACCCGGCCGCGGTGGAGTTGATGCCCGGCCGCCCGGACCTAAACGCTGACGGTGAAGATGTTTCCGTCATTACCGTGCTGGCCAACGACGCGCAGGGAAGACCGGTGCCGACCGCCGACAACAAAATCACGTTCCAACTCACCGGGCCGGGCCGGATTATCGGCGTCGGCAACGGCGACCCGTCCTCCCACGAGCCAGATGTGTTTTTGGCAAAATGGCGGTCGCATGCCGCGGCCGTGACCGATTGGAAATGGACCCGGATCACCAACCCGCGCCAGGCAGACCTTCCCGAAGTGACCGCGAATTTTGACGACTCGGCATGGAAAAATTGCGACGTGCTTGCGGAGAGCGGGCCGCTAAATGAAGGAGAAAACGGCGTCTTTCGCGGCCACGTCAACGTGTCGGAACCGGACCTTGCGGTGGAAAAGGTCATGCTGGATTTTGGCCGGATTGACGACGAGGGCTGGGTTTACGTGAACGGGCAGAAAGCGGGCGAATCCCACGACTGGCAGGCGACCCCGGCGTTTGATGTCAAACGCTTCCTGCATCCCGGCGAGAACAGTGTCGCGGTGGTGGTGGCCAACCAATCCGGCCTCGGCGGGGTCAACCGGGGGGTATCGTTGCAATTCCAGGAAAAACCCGAAGTGCCGGATTGGCAACGCAGCCTGTTCAACGGCCTGGCCCAGGTGATCGTGCAATCCACCCGGGAGCCGGGTGAAATCACATTGACGGCGAGTTCGCCGGGCCTGTCGCCCTGTGTGCTTAAACTCAACACGCAGCCAGTGGCCTTGCACATCGTGCCGGATGCCAAGTAAAACGCCTGACCGCCATGAAAACAAAAATTATTCTCTGCGCCGTCATCGCCAGCTTGCTGGGAGTGTCTGAGCCGCGCGCGCAAACGGCAGCCGACCCGTTACTGCCACACCTCGCAAAGCAAGGCACGGCCACGCAACTGGTCGTGGACGGCAAGCCGTTCCTTGCGTTGGCCGCCGAGTTGAACAATTCCAGCGCCTCCAGCCTGGAATACATGAAACCGCTCTGGCCCCAACTGGTGGCGGCGCATCTCAACACGGTGCTGGCCACGGTCAGTTGGGAATTGATCGAACCGCAGGAGGGCCGGTTCGATTTCCATCTGGTGGACGGTTTGCTCAAGGAAGCGCGGGCGAATGATCTGCATTTGGTTTTGCTCTGGTTCGGCAGTTGGAAAAACGGCAGGTCCACCTACCAGCCGCTCTGGGTTAAAACCAACCAGGACCGGTTCCCGCTCGCGTGCGACTCGGACGGCAAAAGTCTGCCCATCCTGACCACGTTCAGCGATGCCAACCGCGACGCCGACGCGCGGGCGTTCGCCGCGCTCATGCGGCATCTCCGCGAGGTGGACGGCAAGAAGCACACGGTGCTCATGATTCAGGTGGAAAACGAGGTCGGAATTCTCGGCGACTCCCGGGACCGCTGCCCCGCAGCAAACAAAGCCTATGCCGGGCCGGTGCCGAAGGATTTGATGGACTATCTGGTGCAGCACAAGGACACGCTGGCGCCGGAATTGCGCGAAGCGTGGGCGACCAACGGTTTCAAAACCTCCGGCACCTGGGAGGAAGTGTTCGGTCCGGGCAAGCCGGCTTCGGTCCAGCTTTACGGAACGGATTTGACCGACGAGAAGAAGGATATTTATTGGCAGCAGTTGAACTGGGCGTCGGATGAATTCTTCATGGCCTGGCGCTATTCCATGTATGTCAACCAGGTGGCCGCCGCCGGCAAGGCGGAATACGACATCCCCATGTATGTCAACACCTGGCTCCAGCAGCAGGGCTGTCCGCGCCCCGGCGAGTATCCCAGCGGCGGACCCACGCCCCAGGTGCATGACCTCTGGCGGTTTGGCGCGCCGGCGATTGATATCCTCTCGCCGGACCTCTACATTGATCAATTCGCCGAGACCTGCGCGCGCTACACCCGGAACGGCAATCCGTTGTTCATCCCGGAGTCGGAGGCCGGCGTGCGGGGGGCCGCCAACGCGATTTATGCGTTCGGCGCGGGCAATGCCATCGGCTTTTCTCCCTTCGGGGCTGACCGGTTCGCCGGTTCCGACCGGGAACTCGCCCGCGCTTATCATTTTCTTTCATCGGTGTCTCCGCTGATCCTGGCCAATCAGGGCAAAGGCGCCATGACGGCCGTCTTGCTGGATGCCACCAACGCGACGCAAACGTTCCGGCTGGGGAATTACAAAATCGAGGCAAAATTCTGGGTGCCTCCCGCCTGGATGCACGCGACCAATGCCCTGCCGGAGCGCATCGCCGGCCTTTTCATTTCCACCGGCCCGGATGATTACATTGTCATGGGCAGGAACCTGGCGGTTAATTTTTCCAGCACCAACGAAACCGAAAGCGTGGGCATCGGCACGGATGAGGAAGGTGTTTATGAAAACGGCCGGTGGGTTCCGGGCCGCCGGTTGAATGGCGACGAAGTATTCGAATCGCGAACACTGCGCTTTCCATCCGACCGTTACAGCATCCAGCACGTTAAGCTGTACCGGTACCGGTGAACAGCCCCAGGACGGATGATGCGCGCTGCATCGAGCCGGCGCGGATTGACCGGGACTTTTTCGAGCGTCAAGCTGGCTGAAGGCTGGAAGAACAAAGAATTTTCACCGCTGCTTGTCGCGCCGAAGTAAACGAAGGCGGAATGGACGCGAACGGACACGAATGTCGCAAATTTCGGAGGGCCGAGTTCCATGAGGCCCAAACTTGTTTTTCGCTGACTTTTTTCTCCCCAAACCGGTTGGCCGTGGCAAAATCCCGTCATGGCCGGTCGCAAAAAACTTTCGCGCCGGGAAATCCACGCCTTGCGCGGTTCATTCAAAACGCCCGGCGACAAGCCGTTTGCCGAATGGATGGCGGAACTGAACCGCGAGGAAAAGGAATTGGAAGAGCGAAAATTTCAGCGGCTCGCCGCTTTGGGTAAAAAATGAACTTTTGGTGGGTCAATCAAAGTCAGACCTTCCGATACGAGTTTTTCGGCAAGTATATCTGGTCGCCAAAAAGGAAGCGCAATGATCAGATCAATCCGTTTTACGAAACCATGCGCGAGGTCGCGCCTGGTGACATCGTGTTTTCATTCGCAGACGGTGCGATTCAAGGTTTCGGCATGGCACGCACCCATTGTTACACCTCGCCTCGACCTGATGAGTTTGGACACATCGGTCAGGCGTGGAACGAAGTCGGCTGGCGAGTAGACATAGATTTTCAGAAATTCACCGATCCGATTTTGCCGACGCAACACATGCAGGCGATCTCGCCGACTCTGCCCAAACGATATTCACCAATTCGCTCAAACGGATACGGCAATCAGGGCGTTTACCTCGCGCAAATTCCCCGACCGATGGCACTCGTCATCGCGCAACTCGCCTCGCCAGAACTTTTAGGAATTATCCAAGGCATCCAGTTTTCCGAAACTACTGAAACACCGCTGCCGGAATTGCGTGGGATTGTTGAATGGGAAGAGCGCGAGGCTGCGCGAATTTCAGAAAATCGCCAATTGCCTGAGACTGAAAAACAGGCGCTCATCAAAGCTAGACGCGGGCAGGGCTTATTTCGCCAAAAAGTCTCGCGTTTGGAACACTTCTGTCGCGTCACGCGCGTGGATCGGCCCGAACATTTGATCGCAAGTCACATCAAACCTTGGCGGGAATCGGACAACCGTGAGCGGCTGTTCGAGGGGAATGGATTGCTGCTTACGCCGACGATTGACCATTTGTTCGACCGTGGCTTTATTTCTTTTGAAAACAACGGCGAGTTGCTTATCTCTCCCGTGGCTCACGGGGAGTCATTGAATAAAATGGGAGTCATCACGAATCGCGTCGTCAACGTCGGAGGATTTGCTGAACCGCAAAGAGAATTCCTTAAATTTCATCGTGACAGCGTGTTCTTAAAAAGAGAAGTCAGCAAGTAAGCCAATTCTCTACCTAGGCCGAGGGGGAAACATCGAACATTGAACATCGAATGGAAGGTAAAAGAGCGGGCCGAGCGGGTTGGTGAGGACGCAGAACGGCTGGTGCGGTGGACGTGCGGAGTTTCTAAAATGCCGGCACCGGGACGTTTCATTTGCGGCGTTGTTTTTGTTTATTTGCCGGCAACCGGGCAAAATCATTCTTCACAAATTTGAACACCATGACCGGCCGCCCGTATTTATTGCCCGCGCTTTGCGTGTTTCTCGCAATCTCAGCCGTTCCGGCTCGCGCCCAATATCAATATCCATTTCAAAATCCGAACCTGCCGGAGGAAGTGCGCGTCACCAACATCGTTTCCTTGATGACGCTGGAGGAGAAGGTGGCGTTCCTCAGTCAGCGTCCCGGCGTGCCGCGCCTCGGCATCAAGCCCATGGGCCATACGGAAGGACTCCACGGTCTTGACCAGGGCGGTCCCAGCAATTGGGCGCCCAAACCGCCTTATCTCACGACCATTTTCCCCCAGGCCATCGGCATGGCCGAAACCTGGGACACGAACGCAATACATCAGGCCGGCGCGGTGGAAGGCTACGAGGCGCGTTACCTGTATCAGAATACCAACTACCACCGCGGCAGCCTGATCATTCGCGCGCCCAATGCCGACCTGGGCCGGGACCCGCGCTGGGGCCGGACCGAGGAATGCTATGGCGAAGACCCGTTCTTCAACGGGACAATGGCGGTGGCTTTCATCAAAGGACTCCAGGGCGACAACCCGAAATACTGGCAGACGGCGTCGCTGTTGAAACATTTTTTTGCCAACAGCAATGAGGATGGACGTGAAGGTTCTTCATCTGATTTCGACGAAGCCTTGTTCCGCGAGTATTATTCGGCGCCCTTCCGCATGGGGTTTGAGGAGGGTGGCGCGCGGTGTTTCATGGCCGCTTACAACGCGTGGAATGGTGTTCCCTGCACCGTCCAGCCGGTCATCAAAGATGTCGCGATCAAGGAATGGGGCGTGGACGGCATCATCTGCACCGACGGCGGCTCGCTGCGGTTTCTGGTCAGCCGGCATCATTATTATGCGACCACGAACGAAGCGGCGGCGGCCTGTGTGAAGGCCGGCATCAACCAGTTCCTCGACAATTACCACGCGAGCGTTGACGGCGCGCTGACGAATCATCTTCTGAGCGAAGCCGACATTGACCAGGTCATCAAAGGCACCCTCCGTGTCTTCCTCCGGCTCGGTCTGCTGGACCCGGCCACGAACAATCCCTACGCCCGCATCGGCGCCGGCTCCGAACCCGAACCGTGGAACACGCCCGAACATCGGGCGGTCGCGCGGTTGGTGACGCAAGAATCCATCGTGCTCTTGAAAAACTCCCGAAACCTGCTGCCGCTCGACAGGACCAAACTTAAATCCATCGCCGTCATCGGTCCGTACGCGGACAAGGTCCTGCTTGATTGGTACAGCGGCACGCCGCCTTACACGGTCACACCGCTTCAAGGCATCCGGGACAAGGTTGGCCGCGGCGTCACCGTGACCTGCGCCACCAACAACGCCGGCGGCGCGGCGGTCAAACTCGCCCGGGCCGCCGACGTGGTGATCGTTTGCGTGGGCAATCATCCCACGGGCGGCCTCACCAATTGGGGGAAGGTCGCGCTGCCCAGCTACGGCAAGGAAGCCGTGGACCGCAAATCCATCAAGCTGGAGGACGAGAAGCTGGTCAAACAAATTTACCGGGCCAATTCCAACACCGTTGTCGTGCTCATTTCCAGTTTTCCATACGCCATCAACTGGTCCCAAAAACACGTTCCGGCCATTGTTCACCTGACGCATTGCAGCCAGGAGGAGGGCAACGCGCTGGCGGACGTGTTGTTCGGCGATTACAACCCGGCGGGCCGGCTGGTGGAAACCTGGCCCAAATCGCTTTATCAATTGCCGCGCATGATGGATTACAACATCCGTGATGGCCGGACTTACATGTACTTCAAACACCAGCCGCTCTATCCGTTCGGCTACGGCTTGAGCTACACCACGTTTGCGTATTCCGATTTGGAGACCAGCGCGCCGACGCTGGCCAGGGACGGCACAATGACCGTGAGCGTACAGGTAAAAAACACCGATAACCGCGCGGGCGAAGAAGTCGTCCAGCTCTACGTCAGGCATTTGAAATCGGCCTTGGAACATCCCCTCCAGGAACTCCGCGGCTTCCAGCGGGTGGCGTTTCAACCCGGTGAAACGAAAACGGTGGAATTTCCCCTGACGGCAAAATCGCTGGCGTATTGGGATGAAACCAAACATGCTTGGACGGTTGAGAGCGGGACCATCGAAATCCGCGTCGGCAGTTCATCCGCCGACGAACGTTTGAAAACCACCGTCACGGTCGAGTAATTGACATATGCAAGAAATCTTTAGTCCGAAAACCAAAGTTGGCCGGAGTGGTCGTAGCGGTGACGCCACGCCACCGAAGGGTGGGTGCGCCGCCCCCGGCGCATTTTTCGAAGCCGCCAGAAACGGACGGTTGTCGAACCGGCGACGAGGCGTCGCCTTTACCTTCTGCGACGGTGGCTTTGCAGCCACAGGCAGGCTAATTTCGGTTTTCGGGTTTGCGTCTCATCGGGTTGTCGGGCTGGTCATGCTGGGTCTGGCGTGCTCTGCGCCGGCGCAATCCCCGGCCTCCCAACCGCCACCATCGGAACCCTATGTCTGGCGCGACGTGGTCATCGGCGGCGGCGGATTCGTCACGGGCATTATCATGGATCCACATCAAAAGGGTTTGATGTATGCGCGCACCGACGTGGGCGGCGCCTACCGTTGGGATGACACGGCGCACCGGTGGATGCCCATCACCGATTGGCTGGGCATGGCGGATGCGAGCCTGACAGGAATCGAGAGCATCGCGGTGGATCCCAACGATCCGCAACGCGTTTATGTGGCTGCCGGCATCTATGAAGGGGGCAACGCGGCCATTCTTCGTTCCGATGACCAGGGCAAAACCTTCCAGCGCACCGATGTGCCTTTTAAAATGGGCGGCAACGAGTCCGGCCGCTTCAATGGCGAACGGCTCGCCGTGGACCCCAATCAAGGCGACATCCTTTTCTTCGGCTCGCGACGGGACGGATTGTGGAAGAGCGCCGACCGGGGAGCGACCTGGCAGAACGTTGAAGGTTTTCCCAACATCATCACCACCAACCAAACAACGCCGGCGGCAATCAACGCGACCTCCAATTTCCGCTGGCGTTTCGGCAATTTTGCCCAGCAGGCCGTCGGCATCGTGAGTGTGGTGTTTGACCCCGCCAGCGGCAAATTTGGCAGTCCGACCCCCACGCTTTATGCGGCGGTGGCCGCAACGGGGACCAATCTTTTTTGCAGCACCGACGGCGGCGTCACCTGGCTGGCGGTCGCGAACCAGCCGGTGGGGTTGCGCCCGAATCACCTCGTGCGGGCGCCGGACGGAATATTTTACCTGAGCTACGGCCGGGAACCCGGACCCGGTTCGATGAGTGATGGCGCGATTTGGAAATTCAACCCGAAAAACGGCGTCTGGACGGACATCACCCCGGTCCACCCCGGCGATTCCGACCAGCCCTTCGGCTACGGCTGCGTCGCGGTGGACGCGCAACATCCGTCAACCCTGATGGCCACGACCTTCTGTCACTGGCATCCGCACGATGAAATTTTCCGCAGCACCAACGGCGGCGCAAGTTGGACACAACTCTGGCAAACCAATACCACCGATACCGCCGTCTGGGACCACGCCAACGCGCCTTACACCGCCACCCGCACACCGCATTGGATGGGCACCATCGTGATCAATCCGTTTAATTCCGACCAGGTGCTGTTGACCACCGGCTACGGCATCTGGTGCTGCACCAACGCGACCGCCGCCGACGCGGGCAAACCGACCCATTGGGTTTTCCTCGACCAGGGCTTGGAAGAAACCGTGCCGCTGGCGCTGATCAGTCCGCCCAAGGGCGCCCATCTGTTGAGCGGGTTGGGCGACATTGACGGCTTCCGGCACGATGATCTTGACCAATCACCCGCTGAAGGAACTTTCTCCGGCCAGCGTTACGGCAATACGGAGAGTCTGGCGTTTGCCGGAAAGAAGCCAAACCTCATCGTCCGCACCGGCACTGGCGGAGGCGGGGGAACCAACCATGTCATCCACGCCTCCATTTCCAGGGACGGCGGCAAGACCTGGAAAACACTCGCCAGCGAACCGGCCGACATTTTCGGCGCCGGCCCGATAGCGATCTCGGCGGACGGTAAAACCATTGTGTGGACGCCGCGGGGCGCCGAACCGAATTACTCTGTGGATCGGGGAACTCATTGGACGGTTTGCGCGGGACTTGCTTCCGATGTCCGGGTCGTAGCCGATCCGGTGAACCCGGAGCGGTTCTACGCTTATGAACCGTACGCCGGGCAGGTTTGGGTCAGCACCAACGGTTCCGCCTCGTTTAAACCGACGGCGGCGGCCTTCCCCGTGGTCGAAGGTTACCGCGGCGGGTTCGGTGGTGGCGGCGGTTCAGGCGCCGGGCTGTCGGCCACGCCTGACAGGCAGGGCGATCTCTGGCTGGCTTTCCGCTCCAACGGCCTTTATCACTCGACCGACGCCGGCGCCACCTTTACGAAGTGGGATGCCGTTTCGGAGGCTTATTCGCTCGGATTCGGCAAGGCCGCCCCCGGGCGGAAATACCCGGCCCTTTTTCTTGCCGGCAAAATCGGCAATCTCCAGGCCATTTTCCGCTCCGACGACGAGGGGAAAAACTGGGTGCGCATCAACGACGATCAGCATCAATATGGCTGGATCAACCATGTCACCGGTGATCCGCGGATTTATGGCCGGGTTTACTTCGGCACCGGCGGGCGCGGGGTTGTTTACGGAGACCCGGTTTCCCATCCCAAGTGAACCCCGCCTTCATGCCGGCGGGCCGCGAACGAACCAGAGTGTTTTGGCGTGTGGCTGCAGTATTGTTTAATATGTTTCAGGGCGAGGGCGTGGCAGGCAACTGCGTCCTGAAACAGTCCGTAATCAATCAGCCCAATTTCGTCAACGCCTCGCGTTCGCACGCGGCATATTTCTTGAGGAGCTGGTCGTAAATCCCTGTGACCTTCGGATTGGGGCGGATTTCGCTGTTCGGAACCGGGTTGGTAAAATCGGCAACAACCTTCTCCCATTTCGGTTTTTCCCCGGCCCCGACCAGCCAGCCATGCGCCGCCCGCAACGCGCCGCCGAGCGCGGCGCTCTTGGAAACTTCAATCCGCCGCACGCGGCAATTCATCACATCGGCCATGATTTGCAGCAACGGCAGATCGTTGGACGCGCCGCCGGTGGCGTAAATGGAGTCCGGCGCGACTTTCATCCATTGCGAATGCAGCCGCATCGCCATCATTTGCGCTTCAAGGACGGCGCGGCAGTTCGCCGCCACATCCTTTGCGTCGAGGTCAAAACGGTGAATGCCCGGATGATTGACGCGCGGGACGATTTCCGCTTCAAACCACGGCAACAAAATGCCGCCACCGTTCCCCAGCCGGGTCGAAGTGACCAGGCCGCCAAATTGCTTCCAATCCTTGATTCCATAAAATTCGCGGATTTTTTCGCGGGCGAGCGAGCCGTTTTTAAAACAAATCAGCGTCATGTAATCGCCCGTCGGCGAACCGAACACGTGGCCTTCACCGTGCGCGTCGGTGCGGCACCGCTTCATCGTGCCAAAATAGGTGTCGCTGGTGCCCAGGCTGATGGCGACCCGGCCTTCGCGGATCAAACCGAGGCCGACGACGCTGCACGGATTGTCGCCGGACCAGACCACGGCCTGCGCGCCGGGATTCAAGCCGAATTTTTTGACGAAATAGGGGCTGACCGCGCCGATAACTTTCCAGGGATTTGCCAGGGACGGCAGTTTTTGTTTCAAACCCGGCGCGGTGGCCTTGAGCGCGTCCGCGTGCCAGATTTTTTTGCGAATATCCATCAGGTTCATGCCCGCGCCGTCGCCATGGTCAATCGGCGCGATTTTCCCGGCGAGCAGCGATGCCAGGAACGAACTGACCAGCGCGATGCGGGAAGTTTCCGCGTAAGCCGCCGGCGCGGTCTTGTAGAACTTGCGGATTTGCGGGCCGGTGAACCGCTCGAAGGTGTCCGAACCGGTCGCCTGCGCGGCGAGCTTGACGCCGCCCAGTTTTTTGCGGATTTCCGCGCATTCGGCGGCGGTCGAGGAATCCATCCAAATGGGCGAAGTCGGGCGCGAAAAGACGGCTCGCAGATTTTCCACCAGTTTTTTTTGTGGATTCAGCCGCGCCAGCGTCTCCGGCCAGCGGCGGTTCAAATAAACCGAGCCGTGCTGCTGGCCGCTGCCGCTGATGGCAAGGATTTCACCGAGCGCGACGCCGTCTTTTTTCATTTCGGCAAAAATCACGTCGAGCGCCTCGGCCCACATCAGCGGCGGGCTGTGCCGGATGAGCGGATCGGCGTTGGGCAGCACGCCGTTTTGCGTCCCGTAATGCGGCAGCGTCCGGTCGAAGTTCAGCGATTTTTCATAAGCGACCTCGCGGCGGTCGTAATCAATGACCACCGCGCTCAAGCTTTGCGTGCTGGAGTCGAGTCCAAGAAAGAGTTTGGCCATACTGGTTTCGTTCAGGTAACTTTGGATAACATGAGTTGTCCGCCTGTGAAAAGATTTTTCCGTCGCGCCGGAATCATCCATCCGGGTCAGACCGGCTGCAAGACCAGCATTTACAAATTTTTCACATTAAATTAAACTTGTGCTTTGCCCGTGAACTATTAAGCAAAGCGCAGATCATCACGAAATAATCACAAACTTGAACTTATGAGCAAAATCATCATCTCACCCAAAAAAGGCAAGCAGGGCATTGGCGCCGGCGTCTGGAACCTCGGTCCCGGTCGTGATCCCTTTGGCGGCCCCACCCGCCAGGAAATTCCCGTTCTGGAGCGCATCCCACTGCTGGCCGAGGCGGGCATTACCTACGTCGAGGCGCATGACGTTGAAATTTCATTGAGTGAAGTGCCGCAGGCGAAAAAAGTATTGAAACAATACGGCTTGAAGATGGGCATGTACACGCCGTCATTTTTTGCCGACCCGATTTTCAAGGACGGCGCCATGACCAGCAACGACCGTGCGGTGCGCAAGCAGGCTTTGGACAACGCCCTGCGGGCGGTGGACGCCACGGCGGAATTGGGCGCCGAAGTGATGGTCTTTTGGAATGGCCGCGAAGGTTTCGATTTTCTCCTGGCCAAGAACGGCCGGGATTCATTCCGCCGGCTGATGGACGGCTTTAACGCGGTGGGCGCGTATTCGCTGAAAAAGTACGGCAAAAAATCGCCGCGGTTTGCCTTGGAACCGAAACCCAACGAGCCGCGCGCCAACATGTATTTGGGCAACGCGGGCGAGGCGCTTTATCTCATCAGCCGCCTGGATCCCGCCGTGCAACACTTGTTCGGGCTGAATCCTGAAACCGCGCACAGCCGGATGGCCGGCCTGGATTTCGTCTGGGACGTGGAGCTTTGCCTGGAGGCCGGGAAACTTTTCCATATTCATTTGAATTCACAAGACACCACCCGTTATGACCAGGACATGCCCTTCGGTTATATGGAACCGCTGAAGGACTTGGCGCTGTGCGTTGTGCTTCAGGACGCAAAGTGGGAGGGCATTCTGGCCTTTGATGTCAAAGCCCCCCGGACTGACCGGCAAGAGGACATCGCCGACATTCTGCGCACCAGCGCCGCCAATTTGCAGCGCCTCTGGGCCAAGGCACTTAAAGTGGACCGGCAGACCATCGCTGAATTCCGCGCCAGCCAGAGATACACCGCTTTGGCCGGCTATCTGGCAAAGTGCCTCTATTGAGGACGAAATAAGGCCGCATCCGGTGTGGTTTAGTGGGTACTATGCGGCTGTGATTCTAAAGCTGGCCGGCACCGACAACGGTATTGTCACATGCACTTGGCAATGTTCTGCTTCTAAGCTTTACTGTGCCGGAGTCCAGGTATCGTCCGGGTCATAAGTGGTCATGGCCTTGGTGATTTTAGCGGTCTTTGGCCCAAGATTCTTTTGATAGACCTTGCCTTGCTGGTTGACGATGAAAGTCATCACGCCGGTGTTCCCCCATTCCGCCGGCCAGGCAACCAGCGCGAATCCGGCAATCATGCGGTCATTGATGATATAATTATATTTGCCGCCCGGCGCGTGTCTGCCCTGACGCGTCAGGATTTTGAAATAGTAGCCGTGATAAGGCGCCTGCTGGTCGTTCATCATCTTCGCGCTGCGATGATAGCCTTCCACGCGGGCGGCGGCGACCAGCGGCCCCAATGGACTCAGCGCCTCGTCCGCTTTCGCCGGCCAAAAAAGACCGTCGTGCGTGCCGGGCGTGCTGCGAAGGTGTTGCGCGTAGGCCAGCACGCCGTCGCCCATGCGGTCTTGGCCGGCGTATTCACGTTGCGCCTCCACATAGGCGTGGCAAACGGCAATCGCGCCCAGTTCATCCATGCCAACGCGGCGCCGGAGAATCTCCTCTTTGCCGGCCGCCGTGTCGAAGAACCATTGTCCCTCCTGTTTGACCAGGGGAATGGGGAACGGCCAGCCGTCCGCGCCCAATTCGAGCGCGGCGCTGGAATCGGAATTGGTCAGCACCTGCGTTTTTTCCGTCAGACGTTGGATAAACAGTTTGTATTCTTCGGCGGCCTGGACGGCATCGGGCGAAACCAAGCCGTGGCCTTCCGGGCCGAAAATCGCGTGCAGGGCATTCGTGTCGTGATTTTTAGCCGCCGCCATCAAGGCGCTGGCCGCAGCTTCCGGCGAAGCGAAGCCTTCTTGATCCGCGGCCGAAACGCAGGCTGGCAACGCCGGCACAAGAACGGCCAGACCCAGAACGACCGCGCGCCGCCAAGTCCTGGGCAATAGTGCAAGACAGTTGAATTTCATCCGCGGCAATGTTTTTGAAGAAATCATGGGAGTAAATAATTCAATGTCGCTGTTGGTTTGAACCATGGCCATCACCACCGCTGCTGCCGGACGACATCGCGGGTCGTGAAACCGGCGCCGCATGGGTGATCGTTTTCATGCTTTGCTGGCCGCGCTCGCTGTAGGTTCTCGCCTCGCGCGTGTTTTGAATGCCGATGAGTGCGTTGTTCGACGGGAGGCGGCTGACCGGCCCGGCATGTTGAATCGGAGCCGGCGCGGGCCGGGCGACCGGCGATGAAGTCCGGGTTGCCGGCGCTCCCGGCCGGGCCGCCGGGGCCGGTGTCCGCCGCGGCGCCGCTGAATCGGAAATGGACCGGCCGACGGTGGCCACCACAGGCTGGTTTTGAACGCCCCAGCCACGGTCGCCCCAATTCGCCGTGGGGGTGGTTTGACGATTAACCGGATGCCAGACCGTGGTATGACTGGCAATCACGACGGCGCGCTGGTCGGGACGGTCACGCCACCAATTGGCCGGACGCGGATGGTCGCGGCTCCATAAAATCAGGTTGTGGTGATGCCAGTCAAAATCGCAATCCAGCCACCCGCCCACCGGCCAGCCGACTCCAAAGGTAATGAAGGGCGCGCCATACGCGCTTTGATAATAAACCACGCTTGGCTGATAAACCGGCACATAAATCACCTGCGGTTCGGCGGGAAGAATTTCAATGTCGCCGCCGTCATTAATCACCTGCTGTTGCGGCGTGGATGGCAAATTGCCGAGATTATAAGCCTGGGTGCGCAGGCGCTGGATGGAATCCATCACATCCTGCTGCTGGTTGAGAAACGCCTGACCCAGTTCGGTTGTCCAATTCAAATTATCGTCCATCCATTTTAAAACATCCGGGTATCGGGCCAGGGCTTGAATGCTGGGGTCCCAAGATTGCTGGTCAATCTGGTTGGGATCGCCGCCGCCGCTGACGTAACGGTCGGCAAGCACAACCTCGGTGGGCAGGGTGGACGCCGGCAGAATTTGGGCAACCAGCGGGTCGGGATAAAGGGCGATTGGCCCCAGCACCTGGTCGAGCTGCGCGGTGGAAAGCGGTTGATAAGCGGGCATCGGCGGCGGAACCGCCATTTGCGCCCGCACCGGCGCCCCCGCGCCGGCCAGGACACAGAGTAAAACAGCGACCTTAAAGATGGCTTTCATCGGGTACCGGGAAAATTTGGTCATCATGGTCAATAGACGTAACGACAGCTTAAAAGATTTCATCACAAAACCAAAACAAATCGGCATAAGACCCCTGACATTGGTTGTTTCCCGACTTTCAGGAAAAAATTTTCAGGTGGGGGACGGTATGGTGTCATTTTGAATCTGCGTCAATCCAAGTGACCACTTCCGTCAACCCCAAAACTCAATCCGCAACAACAGTTTTCTTTTCCGGAGTAACGCGGAGTGTATGATAAATCCGGCAAAAATTGTAGTTCATAAAATACAGCGCAACGTTGTGTTCCAAATTTTCCAGCTTCTGCAAGTATGGACGAAGGACGAACGCGCATCCGGCGCGCAAAAATTGCGCGCACGCTCGACGAACGCGAGCAGTAATTGCGCAATCGTCCATTTGCTTTTCAAGAAAACGCCGGTTTTTCGCGTTGGTACGTAAATTGCCTCGATAGAATTTACAACCATCAGGCAACACACGCGTGGTGTCTGTCAATGGCATGAAAATATCAACAAAAACGACAAGAGGACAAAACTCCATGAAAATGAATCAACTGTTCACAGTATGCGGACTCGCCGCCGCTTTATTCCTGGGCGCCGCCAATGTTTCCGCGCAAGACAATGGCGGTGGTTTTGGCAATGGCCGCGGCAACTTCGATCCCGCGCAATTCCAGCAGCGCATGATGGACAACCTCCGGGACCAGCTCGGTTTCACCAACGACACCGATTGGAGCGCCGTCCAGCCGCTGATTCAAAAGGTGATGGACGCCCGCCGCGACGTTGGTGGTGGCATGGGCATGAGAATGATGTTCCGCAATCGCCGCGGCAACGACGACAATGCCAATGGCGGTGGCCGGCGTGGTGGTTTCTTTGGCCCACCGAGTCCGCAGGCCGAAGCCCTGCAACAGGCCATTGACAACCACGCCCCTGACGCGCAGATCAAACAGGCGCTGGACAAATACCGGGCTTCGGTAAAGGACAAGGAAGCGCAGTTGGCCCAGGCCCAGGAAAACCTCCGCAAAGTTCTCACCGTCAGACAGGAGGCCCAGGCGACATTGATGGGCTTGTTGCCATAACTCCAGCCGGCCAAACAATGAGAAGCTGATTTGTTGTTATGAGTGAAACCGGTTTGCCAGAGACTTCGCCGAAACCATTGCTCGAACGCATGGTTGCGCTCAAGCAATTGTCCGCGATTGACGCGAAATCCCTGGCGCTGGCCGACCCGCCGGTGCAGAGCGAAGAGGACGTTCTGCGCTGGCTGGCCCGCGAATACGGCCTCACCTACACCGTGTTGGACGACGTGGAACCCGACCGCCAGTTGCTCTCGCTTTTCCCCGCGCGCCTTCTGTTGAAGGAGGAATTGCTTCCTTTGAAACGCTTGAACGGGACGGTGGAAGTGGCCACCAGCCGCCTGTTTGCCACCCAGGGGCTTGACACACTGAAAAGCCTGACCGGCCTGAACCTCAAACCGGTCCTCGCCTCGAGCGAAGCCATTCAGCGCGAAATTAAAAAACGCCTCGGCGTCGGCGCGGACACCATTGGCACACTTGACGAAGAAAAGGGTTTTGAAGTCGTTGATGAAAACGCCGAGGATACGAACCTGGATGAGGCCGGGGATGAAGCCTCCATCATCCGGTTCGTGAATCAGGTGCTGAAAGACGCCATCGAATTGCGGGCATCGGATATCCATCTCGAACCCTTTGAGGATGAATTCCGCATCCGCTACCGCATTGACGGCGTGTTGCAGGATATTTCCGTGCCCGCGCAGCTCAAACGTTTTCAGCCGGCCATTGTTTCGCGGATAAAAATCCTCAGCCATCTCAACATTGCGGAGAAACGGCTGCCGCAGGACGGCCGCATCCGGGTGCGCATTGACAAGGCGGAGGTGGACATCCGCGTCTCCATCATCCCCATGCTGCATGGCGAGGCGGTCGTGATGCGCCTGCTGCGGCAGAACGCCACGTTGCGCGGCATGAAGGAACTGGGCATGAACCAGCGGGAGATGGAATGCTTCCAACGCGTGCTCGAAATGCCGCACGGCATCATCCTGGTCACCGGCCCCACCGGCAGCGGCAAAACCTCGACCCTCTACACGGCGCTCAATGAAATCAACGATTCCATCCGCAAAATCATCACCATCGAAGACCCGGTTGAATACCAGCTCAAAGGCGTCAACCAGATCCAGGTTTCGGAAAAGGCCGGGCTGACCTTTGCCCGCGGATTGCGTTCGATTCTGCGGCATGACCCGGATGTGATTCTCATCGGTGAAATTCGCGATCAGGAGACGGCGCAGATCGCCGTGCAAGCGTCACTTACCGGCCATTTGGTTTTCTCCACGCTGCACACCAATGACGCCCCCGGCGCGGTAACCCGCCTGGCGGACATGGGAGTGGAACCCTATCTCGTTGCATCATCGCTCGAAGCCGTGCTGGCCCAACGCCTGGTGCGCGTGCTTTGCCCGCATTGCAAGCGGTTGGATGATTCGCCCACGGCGCAGGCCTTCAAGGCCGAGGTCGGTATTGATGAAGATGTCACAATTTATGATTCGGTGGGCTGCCGCGAATGCCGAAACACCGGATTTTTCGGCCGGCACGCGATTTTTGAATGGATGGACACCGACGACGAAATCCGCCAGTTGATTTTGAAAAACGCCTCAACGGACCAGATCCGTGACGCCGCGCGGCGTGTGGGAATGAAGACCCTCGCGGAAGACGGCTGGCGGCTGGTCCGGCTGGGCATTACCACGGTCAAGGAAGTGTTGAGCGTGACCACCGCCAAGGAGGTGGCGCGCGCCACGAAGAATGAAACGCTCGACGCAACGACGCGGGCAAAGGCTCCCGCGGGCGCCGCGGCAAAATAAACTTCAACCTTAAATGCCCACATTCCAGTACAAAGCGTTGAAGACCGACGGCGGCATGACGGAAGGCCAGCTCGACGCCCCGGGCCGCCCCGACGCGCTTCGCCAGATGGAGGTGCTCGGTCTGCGGCCGGTGAACCTGCTTGAAAAAAACGGCGCAACGGCCGAATCAACCAATACCTCGGCCCTGCCGGCGGTGCTGGGACAGTTTTCCTTGAAATTGCCGGCGCAAAAAATTTCCGCCAAAGCCCTCGAAAATTTCACGCGGCTGCTTTCCAGTTTGCTGGCTTCGGGTGTGCCGTTGAGCCGCGCGCTGGTGATTCTTTACAAGGAAGCCACCGCGCCCGTGGTTTCGGCCAAATGGAAGGAAATCCACGATTTGGTGGTGGACGGCATGTCGCTGGCCGACGCCATGGCGAAATCGCCGGACGTTTTCCCGCGCGTTTACGTGGCGATGGTGCAGGCGGGTGAAACGGGCGGCTTTCTGGACGTGGTGCTTTCACAGATTGCCGATTTTCAATCGCGCGAAAAGGAGCTGCGTTCAAAAGTGATGAGCGCCATGTTGTACCCGTGCATCTTGCTGGTGCTGGCGTTGGGCGTGCTGACGTTTCTGCTGGTATTTTTCATCCCGCGATTCCAGAAGCTGTTCAGCGGTTTTGGCGGCACGCTGCCGTTGATCACCCAACTCATCATTGGCGCGAGCCAGGTGGTGCGCTCCTACGGATTTTTCGTCCTGGCGGGATTGATCGCCGCGGGATTTTTGCTGCGGGCCTGGTTCGTTTCGGAAAACGGACGGCGCGTTTGGGAAAGTCTGGTCTTGCGCGTGCCGCTGGTCGGCCCGCTGGTCGCGCAATTTGCCATGGCGCGCTTCTGCCGGATGCTCGGCACGCTGCTGGGCGCGGGGGTGCCGCTGGTGCAAGCTTTGAACGTCGCACGCCGCTCCATCGGCAATCAGATTCTGGTGGACGGCGTCACGCAATCCATCGAGCGCGTGCAGCAGGGCGGGCGGCTGGGCCAGAGCCTGGCGGCTTGCCGGGGTCTTTTCCCCGGCTCCGTTTTGGAAATGGTTTCGGTGGCGGAGGAAAGCGGCCGGCTCGACGCTGAACTGGTGCGCATCGCCGGCGTCACCGAAGGCGACCTGGACCGCGAATTGAAAACGGCCGTCGCGTTTGCGGAGCCGTTGATGCTGTTCATGATCGCCGGATTTATCGGCACCATTTTCATCGGCATGTTGCTGCCGATTTTCACCCTCCAACAATATATCAAATAAACCCGATTAAGTTTAACATGAAAATCCAATCCTCCCTTCAATCCCGGAAACACCCGCGCGCGCGCCGCGGCTTCACGCTGGTCGAACTGCTTTTGGTGCTGGTCATCCTCGCCACGCTCGCGGCCATCGTGCTGCCGAAATTCACCGGCACCTCCCAGCGCGCGCGCAACACGGCGGCGATAACGCAGATTTCCACGTTCAAAACGGCTTTGAACGCCTATGAGGTGGACCTGGGCGGCTACCCCAAGAGTTTGGAGGATTTGATCGTGCAGCCGCAGAATGCCGGCCAAAACTGGCACGGACCTTATCTGGACAGCGATACCATTCCAAAAGATCCATGGGGCAACGACTACCTTTACACCTGCCCGGGCAAACATAATCCGGCTTCCTTCGACATCATGTCCATGGGTCCGGATGGCCAGGCGGGAACGGCGGATGACATCTGCAACTGGACAACGGGCAACAATGCGAATTGAACCGAACATCGGCGGAAAACCATGCTTGCGCGCCTTCACGTTGATCGAGTTGATCCTCGTGATGACGCTGCTGGTGATCACGACGGCCCTGGTCGCGCCGGCGCTGGCCGGCTTTTTCCGCGGGCGGGCCCTCGATTCCGAGGCGCGGCAACTGCTGTCGCTCACGCGCGCCGGCCAGAGCCGCGCCGTTTCCGAAGGCATGCCGATGCTCCTTTGGGTGGACGCCAAACAGGATGCCTACGGCCTCGAAGAGGAAACCCCGCCGTCAGGCGGCGATCCGAAGGCCATCACGCTCCAGCTCAACGACAGTTTGCAAATTCAAGCCGCGAACGCGACCCGCACGCCGGTCACGATGGGCAATCTGCCGGCAATCCGGTTTTTGCCCGGCGGCACCATTGATGAAAACAGTCTCCAAAGTTTGCGTTTGACGGATGCCAGCGGCGCCTCGCTCTGGCTGGCCGAGTCGCGCAATCGCATGGGTTATGAAATTCGAGACACCGACAAATAAACGCCGCCGCTCCGCCTTCACGCTCATTGAGGTGCTGGCGGCGCTGTTGCTGCTGGCCATCGTGATCCCGGTGGCCCTGGAGGCGTTGCACACGGCCAGCCTGGCCGGCGACGTCGCCGCCCGCAAAGGCGAGGCCGCACGGGTGGCGGACGAGGTTTTGAACCAGAGCCTCATCGCCACAAATTGGAACCTGGGAACCCAAACTGGAACGCTCAACGACGGCGGGCGGGAATTCGACTGGACCTTGAGTTCCCGGTCCTGGCCGGTGGATTCGGCGATGCAATGGTTGACGGCACAGGTGCGGTTTTCCGTGCTGGGCAGGAATTATTCGGTGCAGTTGAGCACGCTCGCGCAGTCACAAACGCTGAATCCAACGATGAGTTTGCCGCAATGAAAATCACCCGTTCAACTCGAAAAAAGATTGGCGCGTTCACGCTGCTGGAAATGATTCTGGCGGTGGCGGTGGCGGCCATTGTGCTGGCGGCAGTCAACGCCGCCTTTTACACCGCGTTGCATCTACAGGCCTCGACGGAGGCGGCGGTGGACGAGGCCACGCCGGTGGACCAGGCCATGTCTGTCATCCGCCAGGATTTGGCCTGTGTCGTGCCTCCCACCAATGGCACCAGCAAGGTCTTGTCCGGCGATTTCAAGGCCGGCCAGGTCACCAGTCCCGGCCTGGGCACGCCGGTGTCCGTCGAAATGTACACCGCCACCGGCGCGCTCAGTTCCGGTTCCAGTCAACCGTGGGGCGACATTCAACGGGTCACTTACGAATTGACGTCACCGGCGGATCGCTCCACGCCGGGCATGGACCTGGTGCGCAACGTGACGCGAAACCTGTTGAGCGTGACGACGCCCGACGTGGAGAACCAGTCGTTGTTAAGCGGGGTCGCCAGCATCCAATTTTCCTGCTTCGACGGCGCGCAATGGCATGACACTTGGGACACCACCGACCCGTCCACGGGCGATACCAATTTGCCGGTGGCTGTACGCCTGCAAATTCAAATGGCTGGCAACGGTCCTGGTTCGGCCAGCCCGATCGAAATCCTGGTGCCGATTGACTCGCAATCACGTTCAAACGCGGCCGTGGCTTATCCCTGACCCAGAAAGATGAAATGAAATTGTCCCAATCCACATTTTCATCCGCGGGACGCCGTGGGAGCGGTTGCCTCGGTCAACGCGCTTCCGTGCTGGTGATTGTCATGTTGATTGCCTTCGGGTTGATCAGCATCGCGCTGTATTTTGCGCATTCGATGACGTTTGAACTGCGCGCGTCGGACAACCGGGCTTCCGGTCTGGCAACCGAGCAGGCCATTGAAGGGGCCGCGCGTTACGTCAGTTACATGCTCGCCACCTACGCGACCAACGGCGTGATGCCGACCAACAACAGCGAGTTTGTCTGCGCCGCCGTGCCGATCGGTGACGCGCATTTCTGGCTCATTGGCCGCGACCCGTCCGGGACGCCGTCGTCCGATCCCTGTTTCGGGTTGATTGACGAGGGTTCCAAATTGAATTTGAACAAGGCGAATACAAACATCCTCTCGTATCTGCCCAACATGACCCTGGATTTTGCCGCCGCCATCGTGGACTGGCGCGGCACCAACGCCTCCTCCACCTACGCGCTGAATTATTCGCAACTGGGGTATGAGGACAAGAATGCCCCCTTTGAAACCGTGGACGAACTGCGGCTGGTGTACGGCGCCACGATGGATTTGCTGGCAGGCAATGACCTCAACCGCAACGGTGTGCTGGACGCCAACGAACAGAATTTGAGCGGCAACGGCCAATGGAACCCCGGTTTGTTTGAATACACAACCGTCTATACTCGTGAACCGAATTTTCACTCTGACGGCACCCTGCTGACCAATGTAAATGATGCCTCCGAGGAGGACTTGCAATCGCTTTTCCAGAACGCCAACCTCAGCGGCAGCCTGGCCACTTCACTCTTCGAGCGGTACCCGTCAGCGGAAAATCCGAATCGGATGAGTACCTGTGCCGGGATGTTGGAATTTTGCGTCCGATGCAAAGGCGCCGGGATGAGTTCGTCTGACTTCGCCAAGATTTACGACAACATCACCGCCAGCACCAATGCCTACATTTACGGCCGCGTGAACGTGAACACCGCCAGTGCTCCTGTGCTGGAGGCGCTGTTGATGGGTTTGAATGTGGACCAACAGACCGCGTCCGGCGCGGCGCAATCGCTGGTGACCTATCGCCAGCAAAACCCGGACACTCTTGGTTCCATCGCCTGGGTGGTGGATGCGCTGGGCAGCGGCAGTTCCGTCGTACAGGCGCTGGCCCGGAGCGACTACATCACCACGCACAGTTTCCAGTTTACCGCGGACGTCGCGGCCATCGGTCCCTATGGGCGCGGCTACCGGCGGGTGAAATTCATTTTCGACACCAGTGACGGCACGCCCAAAATCATTTACCGCCAGGACCTCACCCGGCTCGGCTGGGCACTGGGAGAAAAAGTCCGCGAAGCCTGGGTTACCCAACGAACAAATGGATAAGATGTTAAAAATCAATTTTCGCCGGCGCCGGCGGTTGTCCAGTGTGCTGGGCCTGTCGCTGGACGGCGGGCGGCTTGAAGGCGTGGTCCTCCGCCGGGCCAACGGCGCGTTGCAACGCCTGCAATCGTTCTCCGTGACGCTTTCGTTGGATCCGTTGACGGCCGCGCCCGAACTGGTCGGCCGCGAAATCCGTAATCACCTCGATGCCGCGGGTGTGCGCGAGCGGCAGTGCATCGTCGGTTTGCCGCTGAAATGGCTGCTCACCTTGAACACCGAAGTGCCGCCGCTGACGGAAGTGGATGCGGCGGGCTTCCTGCAACTGGAAGCGGAGCGGGGATTTCCCAGCGACGTTGCGACATTGCGGGTAGCCGGCTCGCATTGTCCCTTGTCGGCCGGCAAACAACTCGCGACGCAGGTCGGAGTGCCCAACAGCCATCTTGCGCTGCTGGAACAGGTCCTGCAGTCGGCGAAGCTCAAACCCGTCAGCTTTGCCATCGGGCTGGCGGCCTTGCAACCGCCGGCGGCGGAAACCTCCCATGGCGTGCTGGCGTTGATGATTGGCGAAAGCCACGTGGGATTGCAAATCAGTTGCGGCGGCGGAGTGGTGGCGTTGCGCACGCTGGAGAACGCGATTGAAACGGGCGGCGGTGGACGCGCGCTCCAAGCCGGTCTCGTGGCGCGCGAAACGCGCATCACCCTGGGCCAACTGCCTCCCGAACTCCGCGACGCGGTGCGCCGCATCCGGATTTTTGGCCCGGGCAACCTCGCGCATCAATTGGCCGACGAAATGGAATTGCGCTTTGAACCCATGGGATTGGGGATTGAAGTGGTGGCGGGATACGCGGCAAACGAATTTGGCATCCAGCTTCCGGCGGAAGCCCCGGTTTCGCCCGCGTTCAGCCTGGCCGCCCGGCTGCTGGTGGAACAACCGCCGGTCTTCGAGTTTTTGCCGCCGAAACCCACCGCCTGGCAGCAGATCGCCGCAAAGTATTCTTCCGGCCGTTTGCAGAGCGTGGGGGCGGTGGCCGCCGGGGTGGTGTTGATCGTCGTCGGAGTGTTTGCGTTCCAGCAGTGGCAGTTGGTCAGGCTGCAATCGCAATGGTCGGCGATGTCGGCCAAGGTGAAGGATTTGGACGCGTTGCAGCAGCAAATTTTGCAATACCGTCCCTGGTTTGATGATTCGTTCACCGGCCTGAGCATTTTGCGGCAGCTCACTTTGTCCTTTCCCGAAGATGGCGTGGTTTCGGCCAAGACGGTGGAAATTCATGAGGGGAACGTGGTGACCTGCTCGGGCGTGGCGAGTGACAACACGGCGCTGTTGCGGACGCTGAACCAATTGCGCGCGGCTCCAGGCGTGAGCGATATCAAAGTGGACCAGATTCGCGGCAAATCGCCGATGCAATTCTCGTTTGTTTTTCACTGGGGAAAAGGAGGCGGCAATGAAAATTAAGAATCGCCGGCAGGTTTTGGTGGCGGTGACCATTGCCGTCGTTGCGCTCTTTGTCAGCGATCGGCTGCTGTTTGAACCGCTGATCCAATGGTGGAAAACGCGCGAGACCCGGGTGGTCAAACTGCGCCAGGAAGTGAACAACGGCCGGATGTTGGTCCAACGCGAAGCGACCATCCGCGGCCGCTGGAGCCAGATGCGCACCAACACGCTGCCTGCCGACACCTCGGTGGCCGAACAACAGGTGCTGAAGGCGTTTGACGGCTGGTCGCGGGACAGCGGCGTCAGCATCAGTTCCATTACACCGCAATGGAAAAGCGACACGGAGGATTACACGACGCTCGATTGCCGGGTGGAGGCGTCCGGCGACCTCGGAGCGTTGAGCCGGTTTGTTTATGACGTTGAAAAAGGTCCAATGGCGCTGAGGCTGGAAACTCTGAATCTGAGCACGCGCGACGACACGGGACAACAGCTTACGCTCGATCTGCAAGTCAGCGGCCTGGTGCTCACGCCACAAACACAATGAAGTCGAAAATGTCACAACACGATTTTCACGCGCGGCTGAAACCAGCTCAAACCAGGGGGTTGTTGCTCGCCGCGCTGATGGCCACCGCCTTTACGGCGGTGGCGCAGGAAACCAACCTGTTGTCCGCGCTGGATTATCCCGCGTTCCAAATCATTGCCGAACGGAACATTTTCAACCAGGACCGCACGGCGCGTGAGCATGACGGGCGTCCGGCGGCGCGGATTGCGGATTCGTTCTCGCTGGTGGGCACTTTGTTTTACGCCGGGGGCGACATCGCCTTTTTTGACGGGACCAGTGACGCCTACCGCAAGGCATTGAAGGTGGGAGGCGACATCGCCGGCTTCAAGGTGACTGCCGTTACGCTGAATTCCGTGACGCTTTTCGACGGCACCAACCAGGCGGTTTTGAAAATTACCACGCAAATGCGCCGGGATGACGACGGGCACTGGTCGGTTTCGGCCGAGCCGGTTTCCTATTCCAGCGCGGACAGTTCGTCCGGCGTCATTTCGGGAAAGGCGAATTCAAATCGTGCACATCATTACGATTCAACCCGGGGCCATTCCGTGGTGATGACAGGGGCGGCCGGAACGGAGGAGCCGTCCTCTCCGGCGCTCGAAGACAACTCACCGGATGACTCGGCCCCTCCCGGCGAAGCAAACGCGAACACCGCGCTCGAACGATTGATGCAACGGCGCGCCCAGGAAGAACAACAATTAGGACAAGGACAATGAAAACAATCACAACAATTCTTTTAATGGTGGTTTTGGCCACCGGAACCCACCGGATGAACGCCCAGTCGGGCGGCGCGACGCCCCCGGCGATGCCGGCGGCTGGCGCCAGCGTCCCGCCCGCCGCCGCCCCGGAGATGGCAGCGGCATCTTCAACCAATGCGTCCCCTGTTCCCGCCGCGGTCGGCGCCGGCACAAACGAATTGCGCCTGAACTTTCGCGGCGTGCCACTGGACATGGTGTTGAACTATCTCAGCGACGCGGCGGGCTTCATCATTGTCATGGACACGCAGGTCAGCGGGCGCGTGGATGTCTGGAGCGACCAGCCGGTGACGAAAGACGAGGCGGTGAACCTGCTCAATTCGGTTTTGAATAAAAACGGCTATGCCGCGATTCGCAACGGACGGACCTTGACGATTATGAGCAAGACGGACGCGAAAACACGCGATATACCGGTCAAGATTGGCAACGACCCGAACCACATTCCCAACAACGACGAAATGGTCACGCAAATCGTCCCGGTCCGCTATGTGGATGCCAAACAACTGGCGACGGATTTGTCGCCCTTCGTTTCCGAGCAGGCAACGATTGTGGCAAATCAGGCCGGCAATTCCATAGTCGTCACCGACACGCAGTCGAACATCCGGCATTTGGTGGAAATCATCGAAGCCATTGATGACAGCGCCCAGGGTGAAACGGAAATCCGGGTGTTTCCATTAAAATATGCCAACCCGACCGATGTGGCCAATGAACTGGGCCAGATTTTCCAAAACAACAGCACCGGCACCGGCCAAACCCAGACGCCGATTCGATTCGGCGGTGGTGGTCCGGGCGGATTCTTTGCGCGAATGGCCGCCGCGCAAGCCGCCGCCGGTAACAATCAAAATTCCGCGGTCCAAAAAAACTCACAAGTTGTTGCCGTAGCGGACGCCCGCACGCAATCGGTCATCGTCAGCGCCTCCAAGGATTTGATGGACCAGATTGCCGGCATGATGGAACAGTTGGACGTGCCTTCGCAACGGGACCAGGGCGTTTATGTTTTCCAGATGAAAAACGGTGATCCGGAGCAGGCGGTGCAGGTGCTGCAAAACATGTTCCAGAGCAGCAGTTCGTCGCGCGGCAGCACGACGACCACTACGACGGAAAGTCCGCTCCAGCAACGCGCGCAAACCAGTGCGACGACCATGGGCACGACGACCACCACCAGCACCGGCGTGGGCGGAACCGGAATCGGCGGCGGTGTTAGTACCGGCGCAAGGCAGTTTTGAAATGCCAAAACTTTCAAAGAAAGCAAATTATGAGAACAAAATGTTTCCCAAAATATCTCGGTGGCGTTCTGATTTTTATTTTGTGCGCCACGGCTGAACTTCACGCGCAGTTTCGTCCCGGCGGCGGCGGCTTTGGCGGCTTTGGTGGATTCAACAATTTAAACCGCAATAACGCCAGCAGCTCCAGCGGCGACCAATACAACAACAACGGCCAGGTGGGCAGCGCGGTCATTTCCGTGGACCCGGTGACGCACAATATCGTCGTCATCGCCGACCAGGAGACGAGCGAACAGATTCATCGCGTGATCGAGAGCCTCGACGCGCCCGAACCGCAGGTGCTCATCAAGGCCGTCTTCGTCGAAGTGGATGACAACAAGGCGCTCGACCTCGGTGTTCAAGGCGATTACACCGGTTTCAGCAAAAACTTTTCGCAAATCACCGGCCTTGTGACCAATTACACCGTGGCCAGTCCCGGCACCACAACCGCCACGATTGTCCCCAGCAGTGTTACCCCGGCCAGCCAGAGTTACAATTTGAACAACAACTTTGGCTTGCCCCAGTCCCTGGCGGGAGCGGTCGGGAATGGCGGGGTGTATCAAATCATGGGTAGCGATTTCTCGGCGACGCTCCAGGCCATCGCCACGGCCGGCAAGGCGCAGGTGCTGTCCCGCCCGTCCATTCTCGCGCGCGACGGCCAGATGGCGGAAATTGTCGTCGGCCAGAGCGTCTATCTGCCCAGCAGTGTCAGTTTAACCTCGGTCGGCAACAGCGTCACCACCGTTCCAACCATCAACGGGACCTATCAGAACGTCGGCATCCAACTGGATGTCACGCCGTTCATCGGGGCAAACAATCTGGTGCAGATGATTCTCGAGCCGCAAATCACGTCCATTGACACCTCGACGCCCGGCCAAGTGATTCAAGGCGGCAGTCTGATTTCGTCCGCCGTATATGCGCCCAATCTCAACAAACGTTCCGCCAACACCGTGGTTGTGACGCCGGATGGACAGACCGTCGTCATCGGCGGCCTTATTTCCAACGATAAGTCCTCCAGCGAGAGCAAAATCCCGCTGCTGGGCGACATCCCGCTGCTCGGCAACCTTTTCAAGTTCAGCAGCCACGCGAACGAGAAGACCGATTTGCTGATGTTCATCACGCCGCACATTGTCCGGCTGCCGGCACAGCTCGTCGCGATGTCCGCAAATGAAACCGGCCAGGCGCCCCTCATCACCAATTCAATTTCGGAACAGGAACTGGACCGTTTTCTGGAACGGGTGCCGGTCAAGAAAAGTCCGTAGGACGGCCATTGCTGATTGCAACACTGAACGATAAGATGCCAGGCAACTCATGAAACCAACCCGCCGCCACATCGTGATTTACGGACTCCTGCTGGGGGTCTGGCTGCTGGTCGTCGGCTGGCAGGTCGAGGAGCACGCGCGCATCAAAGACGCCGCCAAGGCTGATTTGCGAAATCGTTCCAAGGAAATTGCCAATACCCTGAGTGCCGTGATCCGGGCCATGCGCTTCCGCGATGCCGTTCTCCAGGACCGGTTGGAACCGGTGCTCAACGAGCTGGTCAATGAACGCACCAATGAACTGGTCAGGTCCAGCGAGTTGCTTTCCATTGCGCTATTGAACACCGCCGGCGATCCGGTGGTCTCGGTCGGCAGCCCCATGAACCTCCAGCAGAAAGACCTGCTGCAGGAAGGCGAACATTGGGGCGCCAACAGCGTCACGTTTGTCACCGCCATCGCCGGCGCCAATGTGACCCCGGAAGGCGTGACCAACACGACGGTGGTTCTCCCATCCTTAAGCAGTTTGACCAATACCTTCACCAACGCTCCGACCGGGAACTGGCAGGAATTTCATCACCGGGACCGGCGGCCGGAAGATTCCGGGGCTACCAATTCTCCGGGCGCCATTTCCACCAACGGCGCGGCGGCCCATCCGGCCGGCCCGGGTGCCGGCGAAGGACATTTTGAACCTCCCGGCCCGCCGCCACGCGATGGTGATTTCAGGCCAAGACGTCCGCCGTGGATGCGTTGGATGAGCGAGGCTGAATTCGATTCCCTGGTTAAAAAGCGGGAATTGCACGGTCTGGTGATGACCATGTCCACGGAAAATTTGCAGGCGACCAGCGTTTACGATTTCTGGCTGCGGTGCGTGATCGTTCTGTTTGCGGGCATCGCGGTCGCCGGCATCGGCTCGGCCTGGCGCAACATTTCCAGAACCTCGGATTTGCAGATTCGCCTCGTCCGCGCCAGCGAATTGAATTCGCACCTCAAGGAAATGAACCTCGCCGCCGCCGGCCTCGCGCACGAAACCCGCAACCCGCTCAACATCATCCGCGGCATGGCCCAGATGCTTTCCAAGGAAACCACCGTGACCCCGCAGGAAATCCGGCAAAAAACCCGCGCCATCGTGGACGAGACCGACAAGGTCACTGCGCAACTGAACGAATTCATCAACTACTCCCGTCCGCGCGAAGTGCGCCGCTCGGCCCTGGCGCTGACCGCCGCCATCAACGAAGTCGTCCGCACGCTCGGCCACGACCTCGAAGAAAAGAAAATCCACCTGGAAGTCACGGGCGAACCAATGACGATTGAGGCGGACGAACAACTGTTCCGGCAGGCGCTGTTCAATCTGGCGCTGAATGCCATTCAGGCGGTGGCGGAAAATGGCGGGATACAAATTGCGACCCGGAAACTCAGCGCGACCGAGGCGTGCCTCGAAGTTCGTGACGACGGCCCGGGCGTGCCGCCGGAGCGCCGCCAGGAAATTTTTAAACCTTATTTCACCACGAACCAGAAGGGCACCGGCCTGGGCCTGGCGGTGGTGCAACAAATTGTCCTGGTGCATGGCTGGGAAATCGAATGCCTGGCGAACGAGCCGAAAGGCGCGCTCTTCCGCATTACCCACCTGAAAATCGCCGGTTGATTCGGCTGGCTTCTTTTCAATTTCAATTTGGCGCGCGCAATGCGGGCAACGAAAGGGAAATTGACAGGCTGCGAATTGACGCTGACACTCCCACGGAGAACGAGAACCTTTCGCCGCGCCCTTGAACATTCGCGCGTGGGACTGTTTCGTCCCGGTAGGGACAACCGGAAATTAGAGTATTTTCTATTTAGATAGACGCATTTGGCCATTGGTGCTATTCTCTTTTCATGAAAAGGGAACTATGCGGCCTTTGAGCCAGGACTTACGACAGCGGATCATCGCCGCGCGAGAGCGCGGGGAGGGCACCGGCGACGTTTGCCAGCGTTTTGGCGTCAGCCGCAAAAGCGTGGAGCGTTTTTGGAAGCAGCACCATCTAACGGGCCAGTGCCGACCCCAAAAGATCGGCGGTTACCGGCGCTCCCGCTTGGAAAAGCATGACCGAACGCTGCGCCGCTGGATTGCAGCCCAGGCCGATCTGACGCTCAACGAACTCCAAAAGCGGTGTCTGGAGCAGTTGCATGTTTCCATTGGCATCACCGCTTTGTGGCATCGGCTAGAGCAACTGGGCTTGAGCTATAAAAAAAACGACGCGCGCCGCCGAGCAAGATCGGCCGGACGTTAAAGCCGCTCGGAGACTTTGGCGCAGACAACAGCCCGACTGGGATGTTCGCCAACTGGTGTTTATCGATGAGACCGGCCTGAACACCAAGCTGGCCCGCGGTTACGGGCGCTGTCCGATTGGCCAACGTTGCCTCAGCACCATCCCGCACGGTCACTGGCAAAGCTCCACCTTCATTGCCGCTTTGCGCCAGGAAAGCGTTGAAGCCCCCTTTTTGGTCGAAGGCCCCGTCGATGCCGAGGTGTTCACGGTTTATCTTGAGCAGGTGCTTGGTCCGCAACTGCGTGCAGGCGACACGCTCATCCTCGACAACCTTTCCACTCACAAAATCCAAAAGATCGGCCCGTTGCTCTCGGCTCGCGGAGTTGGCATTCGCTACCTGCCGCCTTACAGCCCTGATCTCAATCCCATTGAACTAGCTTTCGCCAAACTCAAGGCACACCTGCGCCACGCAGCGGCGCGGACCTTGGGTGAGCTTCATTCAGCCTTGGCCACGGCCCTGGACTCCTTCTCAGCTCAACATTGCCGGGGCTTCTTTCGTCATGCCCGATATGCGTCTATCTAAATAGAAAATTCTCTAGCCAGACACATCGTGTCTGGCGGACCGCTCATCATTCCAGCCACTTCATAGCTGGCTAATTTCCGGTGTCGCTCCGCGACATAGAGCAGGAGAATCGTCCGCCGTCCGGGATTTGCCGGATGATTTTAAGAAGGTGCGGACTCGTCCGCGCTTCCAAAGCAGCGACGTGTCGCCGCACTCCACAACGCCGTCAGCGCGACATCTCTGTATCCACCGCTTGAAACGCAACGTCTGAATCGGATAGCTTTAAGCCGTGGCCGAAACCCGCAACCATCCTGCCGAAACGCCGCGCATCCTGATCGTGGACGATGATCCCGGCCAGCGCAGCCTGCTGAATTCGTTCCTGCGCAGCCAGGGGTTTGAGACGGCGCTGGCGGATTCCGGCGAACGCGCCCTGGAAATGCTCCGCGCCGGGAAATTTGCCATGATGATTTCCGACGTGCGGATGCCGGGCTTGAGCGGTCTGGAAACGCTGCGGCGCGCGCGCCAGGAACACGCCACGCTGCCGGTCCTGCTCGTCACCGCCTTTACCGATATTCGCGATGCCGTGGCCGCCATGCGCGACGGCGCGGTCAATTATCTGCCCAAGCCGATTGACCTTGATGAGCTGCTCAATTCGGTGCGGCAGGCCGTCGGGCTTTCGAAGCCCGTTCCGCTCCGGTACAACGAAGAGAAGCCGTTGCCCGATTTTGTGATTGCCCGCAGCCCGCTCATGCAGGCCGTGTTCCGGGATGCCTCGTTGATCGCGCCGTCCGAAACCCGGGTGTTGATCACGGGTGAAAGCGGGGTGGGAAAGGAAGTGGTGGCGGATGTGCTTCATGCCTGGAGTCCGCGCGCGGCGGGGCCTTTGATCAAGGTCAATTGCGCCGCCCTTCCCGAAACGCTGCTCGAAGCCGAATTGTTCGGGCACGAAAAGGGCGCGTTCACCGGCGCGCACGCCCAGCGCATCGGCCGGTTTGAGGAAGCAAATGAGGGCACAATCTTTCTGGACGAGGTGGCCGAGATGTCACCGGCGCTCCAGGCCAAGCTTCTTCGCGTGACGCAGGATGGTCGGTTTCAGCGCGTCGGCTCGAACCGTGAAATCCACACCAACGCGCGCATTCTCGCCGCGAGCAACCGCAATCTGGAGGATGAGGTCAAGAACGGGCGGTTTCGCGAGGACCTGTTTTACCGGTTGAACGTGGTGGAATTGAACATCCCGCCGCTGCGCGAACGGCGCGAAGACATTTTACCGCTGGCGGGCCGGTTCATTGAGGAATTAACCAAGGGCCGCGCGCAGTTTTCAGAAACGGTCGCCGCTTGTCTGGAACGTTATCCCTGGCCGGGCAACGTGCGCGAGTTGCGCAACGCGATGGAGCGCGCGGTGCTGCTTTCCCGCAGCGAGCTGATTTTGCCGGAACATCTGCCGGCGCGCGTGCGGGGCGCGGCGAAACCGCCGGTCGCCGCCGAAGCCGCCGATCCGGCGCGGCTGGAGGAAATCGAACGGCAGGCCATCCTCCAGGCGTTGCGCCAGCACGGCTTCAATCGCACGGAAACGGCCAAGGCGCTGGGCATCAGCCGGCGCGCGCTGCTTTACAAATTGCAACGGTTTCGCGAACTGGGTTACAGCGTGGAATAAAAATTTCAGTCACGCTGCTTTTGGGGAAACTACAAACTGTCAAATGACACGAAAAGTTTTCGTGTATTCCACAGGTTGGGCGGCTAAAATCTGCGCGTGATTCGCAACATCATTTTCGACTGGTCGGGCACGCTGGTGGACGATCTGCCCGCCGTCTGGAAGGCGACCAATTTCGTTCTCGCCCAGGCTGACCGCCCCGAAATGACGCTGGAGCAGTTTCGCGCGGAATTTTCCCTCCCGTTCACGAACTTTTACGATCGCCACACGCCGCACGTGCCGCTGCCGCAACTGGAAGACTGGTTCCACAGTCATTACCGCGAGATCCAGGATTCCGTTTGCGAACTGCCCTACGCGCGCGATTTTCTTGAATTTTGCCACTCGCGCCAGTTGCGCACGTTTCTGTTAAGCACCATCCAACACGAACATTTTGCCGTGCAATGCCAGGTCACCGGCTTCGACGCCTTTCTTGACCGGCCTTACACCGATGTTTTTGACAAGCGTGAAAAAATCCACGAAATCCTCGCCGAAAACCGGCTGGTGCCGGACGAAACGCTTTTCATCGGCGACATGCAGCACGACATCGAAACCGCCAAACACGGCGGCATTCATTCCTGCGCCGTGCTGACCGGCTACAACACGCTGGAACAATTGCGCGAAGTGAAGCCGGATTTGATCGTGGAACATCTCGGTGAATTGCGCCGCGTGCTCGAACAAAATGATTTGCAACTGAAACCGGCCGGGGAAATTTTCGAGGAAACCCATCCGCCGGAAGCCACCGTTGGCGCGCTGATTTTCAACGATGCGGGCGAGGTGCTGATGATTCGCACCCACAAATGGTCGAACCTTTGGGGTATTCCCGGCGGCAAAATCAAATGGGGCGAGCCGTCCGTGGACGCGCTCCGCCGCGAAATCAAGGAGGAAACCGGGCTGGACGCGACCGGTATCGAGTTTGAGCTGGTACAGGATTGCATCCACTCAAAGGAATTTTACCGCGATGCGCATTTTGTACTGCTGAACTACACCTGCCATTGCGCCGGCAAACCACTGGTGAAACTCAACGACGAAGCGCGGGAATTCCGCTGGGTCGCCACCGCCGAAGCATTGAAAATGCCGCTGAACACACCGACGCGGATTTTGCTGGAAGCCGTGGGGGAACAAAAAGGCAAAGCGCGTTCTCCGCAACGCGCCGCCAAGCACAAGAAAAGCGGGAATGTCTAAAATCTCCATTGTTGACCTTGAAGTATTTTATCGCGTTGGCGTGCCGGACGAGGAACGCGCCCAGCCGCAGCGCTTGTTGCTGACGATTGAAATGGATTTTGATTTCTCAAAGGCGGTGAAATCCGACGGCATCGCCGACACGATTGATTATTTTACGGTTTCTCAACGGTTATTAAAGTTTGGCGAAGGGCGGAGTTGGAAATTAATTGAAAAACTGGCCGCTGACATTGCCGACATGATTTTGCCTGAATTTAAACCGCAAAGCGTCACGGTCGAAGTTAAAAAATTTCCGATGCCGGAAGCGCGTTATGTTTCAGTCGTCGCCGCCAAGAAAAAGTGGCAGCCAGCGTAAGCCGGCGCTGATTTTTGGGATGGAAAGAATGAGCGAACTCATCCCGCTATGTGGAACTGTCACGGAGACTTAAACTTCTGCCCGTCCATGGTCCGCAACTCCCAATCATTCGGACGCGCAAGAATGGTCACCGCGCCCGCCGTTCGGGTGTAAATCACCGGCACATTTCGCCCGGCCAACCGGGCTTTTAATTCGGAACCCGCGCGCCGGGTCGCGGGAAACTCCGAGTCCGCAACCACAATGACTCTCGGTTGAATCGCACCCAGCAGTTCGTCGCACAGCGGTTCGCCTTGGTTCGGCAAGCCGGCAATCACAATGTCCGCCCGCAAATCATTGGTGCGCGCGAGCAATGCGTTTTGGCCGGCGCGCCCCAAGTCGGACAGCAGCAGGACGCGCGCGTCGGAATAATTGCCGAGCAATACCAGCGCATCGTCGTCCGCGCGCGGAAAATTATTCGTGGCCTCGGGATATAATATCCGCCAGCGGCCTGCGGCGTCATCGCAATCAATGATTTTACGCCGCGTCGGCGGTTTCTCAAAATCGGCGACGATTTTGCGATAGGCCGGGGAACGAAAGGGAACGGGACTGGTGTCAATTTCACCGACGCCGAAAAGTTCATCGAGCACTTCCGCTCCGCCCACATTCCGCAAATTGCCTTGTGTCAAAATCAAACGCGGAATCCAATTCACGCCCTGGCCGCGGAGAAATGGCTTGAGCGTGAACTCGACGGCGCTGGCGTTGCCACAATCCACCAGCCAGTCATTTTTCCGCCCCGGCGCATCCACAAACACCGAGTGTCCGCCATTCAATGGCAGAACGGTCAGCTTAACTTCGGCGCGCGTGGTCTGCCAGTGCCAGGCGCAGCCGGCCGCGATTAGAATCAATGCCGCCGCGCTCCAGATTCTTCGTTTGGGCGCCAGAAGCCAGCCGCTCAAAACGCCGACCAGCACGGCGTAATAAATTCCGATTTCCAGCCACGATGGTTCCGGCACGTAGAAAAATGCGCCCGGAATTTTGGTGAAAGTTTCACTGACCCACGTCATTGCGACCATGAAAAACCACGCGCTGTAGTTGAACAATTCGGTCACCCACGGCAGCCACGGGCCGCAGACGAGCGCGCCCAGGTTGCTCAGCAAGGCCAGCGTGCCCAGCGGCACGGCGACGATATTGGCGGGTGTCGAAACCGGGCTGAACAGGTGAAAAAATTTGGCCGCGAGCGGGATGGAACCGGCCCACGCCGCAAGTGAAAGCGCGCAATATCGCCCCATCAATCGCAACGCGGCGTTGAGCGCGCGCCGCCAGCGCGGCAGCAGCTCGACCGGCAGCAACGGGTCATGCCGCAACATCCGGTCAATAAGTTGGTTCAGCGGCGGCAGCATCAGCGCGATGACAAGCACGACGAAAAACGAAAGCTGAAAGCTCGCCTCGAAAAGCTGGCGCGGTTCCCAGAGCAAAATGATAAACGCGGCGGCGGCGAGCGAGTTGACGGTGTCGCCCGGCCTTTTCAACGCCCAGCCGCCGAGCACGATGGTCATCATTACTGAAGCGCGGATGGCGGAGGATTCCCAGCCGGTGGCGGCGGTGTAAAACCAGATGACCGGGATGGCGACGGCACCGCACCAGGCGCGCGAAACTCGCAGCACGCGGAGCAGCGCGACGAGCATTCCGGAAATCAGCACGATGCGCAGTCCGTCAATGGCAAATAAATGCATCGTGCCGGCGCGGAGAAAGGGTTCGCTGATGTCGCCGGTGAACGCCGTCCGCCAGCCGAGCGTCATTGCCCAAAGCAGATGCAGCGGCTCGTCTTCTACCGGCAAACCCAGCGCCAGTGTGCGTTTCGACCAGTTCAAAAACCGGTCGGTTAACGGCGGATTCGCCAGGGACGGCGGCGTGCAGTTGCCAATCGTTGGTGGAACCGGCTTTGAGTTGGTAATAAATTCCTCGCGTCTGGAGGTAATCGCGATAATCAAAAAGGCCTTCGGCCAGCGGCGCCGGCGGCCGGGCGATGACGCCGGAAATTTCCACCGGCTGCCCGGCGAAAAAACGGTCGGAAAGCGTGCCCGGTGTGGCGACCATGATCTCGCCGACGGCCGGCTGCCAATTTTCGCCCCGGCGCAATTCCACCACCCGGACCCGGGCGAGGGAATGTTCGGTTTCCTGGTCGCCGCGTTCAACGATTTTGACGTGTGGTGTCTCCTGCAAAATGCCGCGCACGGACACGATGGCGTCGTCGTTGCCCAGCAAGGCGCGCAGGTCGTCCGGTGAAACGACGGTGGTGCGGCTGACGAGATTCGTCCAGCCGATCAGCGCGATGAGCGGCCAGATCAGCCACGGACGGAATTTCTTGAGCACCAGGGCGGAAGCGAGGACGACAAACGCGCAGGCAAACAGCGCGGCGGGTGCCGGTTGATAAATTCCGGCCAGCAGCAAACCGATGACATAGCACGAAACGACAGCAACCAGCGGACGTTTCACGTTGTGAGATTACCAGCGTTTTCGCCAGCGGCCAAGCAGCCAAAGCGCAAACAAACCGGCCGCGCCGCCCAGCGTGTCAATCACCACGTCATGCACGGCGGGCGTGCGCGTGGGCACAAAAATTTGATGAAATTCATCGCTCGCCGCGTAAAGCGCCACGACCAACAGCGCGATGCCGGCCTCACGCCAGTTCCACGGGCGCGGATCGTTCTTTTTCGGTTGGCGGAGCGCGCGCCAGAGCAACGGCGCAAAGATGAAGTATTCAGTCAAATGCGCGCATTTGCGGGCGATGAAAACAATCCAATCAACCGTTCCCGCCGAAATGTGCGGGAACAGCCAGTACAACAGCGGGGCGATGAGCCGCGAGGAATGTTGATAGGAATGCGTGTCGCTGGAGGCCGTGAAAATCACCGCCATCCAGATCACCACCGGCAGCCAGTATTTGAAAATTGAGCGAGTGTTTGGCACGCCAAATAAAATCGAATCCGGCGCGGCGGGGCAATTAGAATGTAATTGAATTTGCCAAAAGGCGGTGCTTTTGGCACAGAAAACATTTTGCTGTGTCATAAGCATGGCCGCATATTGATTTAATGCTCAAACTTGGTG
Source organism: uncultured Verrucomicrobiae bacterium (assembly GCA_963786375.1). Classification (GTDB taxonomy): domain Bacteria; phylum Verrucomicrobiota; class Verrucomicrobiia; order Limisphaerales; family UBA11358; genus UBA11358. The sequence continues at coordinate 227,566 of CAWAYP010000003.1, read as the reverse complement.
TCAACATTGACCACGTCGCGACGATCCGCGAAGCGCGCTATCGCGGACGCGGATTTGGCGAACCGGACCCGGTCGAAGCCGCGCGGATTTGCGAGGCCGCCGGCGCGCACGGCATCACCGCGCACCTGCGCGAAGACCGCCGGCACCTCCAGGATCGCGACGCTTGGAAACTGCGCGAAACCGTCAAAACCCGGCTGAACTTGGAAATGGCCAACGTGCCGGAAATCATCGCCATCGCGCTGAAATTGAAGCCGGACATCGTTTGCCTCGTGCCGGAGCGCCGGCTGGAAGTGACAACCGAAGGCGGACTGGACGTGGTCGGCGCAGAAAAATCCCTGACCGAAACGCGCCAGAAAATGAACGACGCGGGCATCGAAGTGAGTTTATTCATTGCGCCGGATGAAAAACAAATTGAGGCCAGCGCGCGGGTCGGGAGCCAGTTTATTGAACTACACACCGGCCAGTTCGCGGAACATTTTTTCCGTAGCAGCCAACGTCAGTTGGCTCAAATCGAAACAACCAAAACGAGTCAGAGCCGACTCATGCCGGCTGCCACGGTACCAGGGGGGGCGAATGGGAGCGGCTGATTTCCGGCGCGAAACAGGCGCACGCGCTCGGCTTGAAGGTAAATGCCGGGCACGGATTGAATTACGAAAATCTACCTGCGCTTTTCCGCGTGCCGCACCTGGTGGAACTGAACATCGGCCACAGCATTGTCAGCCGGGCGGTTATGGTTGGTCTTGAGGCCGCCGTCAAGGATATGCTGGGTTTGATGAAGGGCTATCGCGGTTAAAATTCTTACGGAATGGGATACTCCTCAGCCAAGTGTCCGTTTGCGTCCGTTCGCCAGGCCCTTTGCAACTTCCAAGGACTGTCTTTGGACACACGGGTAGTTGTATGATGAAAGACGGACGGATCGCCATTTCTCTGGCCATCGCAGGTTGCGGATTCCGGGAATGCTTCAGCATAACGAAGATGAACCGTCACCGATCCTTTATCGTCTTTTGACCAGCCGGGCAGTTGGCCTTTTTCCTTGAAGTATCCAAACAAGGCTCCGGCGGCGGCGAACGAAGCCGCGGCAATGGCGTCAGCCAACAGATTCACTTTGCAGGCAGATTAAATGAAACGAGGGCAAAGGGAATGAATTAATGGCCATTTTGGACTCTCAAATGCGGGCTGAAATGATGTTTGTCCAGTTTGGTGCGGCTCTCAAAAAATTATCAAAAAAACTCTTGCACATGTTACGGGGACTGGTAATCTTTACCTGTCTTCTGCGTAGCGGAGGAAGCGACTGGCAAAAAAAGCCTGTTGACATGCGGCGCGGTTTTGATAAAGTGCGCGCCCTTAAAGCTCGTATCTGAGATGCCGAGTTGGAAGAAGTGATTCGGCTCTCAGGTTTTTTGTCCCCTAGACGGGAAGCGAAGCCGGGCGGATTTGGACATGATTTTTTGGTGTTTTAAACACCAGTTGCTCTTTGAAAATTGATTTGTGCGATTAGTGAGAGCCCCTTCAAAATTGGCCAGTTAGTTGGCTGATTGCGAAGGTTTTAACCATTAAAGTAAAGCTGCCTGATTTTACGATCAGGCAGGAATCAACTAACGTTTTTATACGGAGAGTTTGATTCTGGCTCAGAACGAACGCTGGCGGCGTGGATAAGACATGCAAGTCGAACGCTGATTTGCAGGGTAGCAATATTTTCAAGTCGGAGTGGCGCAAGGGTGCGTAACACGTGGGCAATCTGCCGTGAAGCCTGGAATAACTCGCTGAAAGGCGAGCTAATACCGGATGTGAATCGCAGAGTCCTGATCAAAGCTGGGGACCGCAAGGCCTGGCACTTCACGATGAGCCCGCGGCCTATCAGCTAGTTGGTGAGGTAACGGCTCACCAAGGCTAAGACGGGTAGCTGGTCTGAGAGGACGACCAGCCACACTGGAACTGAGACACGGTCCAGACACCTACGGGTGGCAGCAGTCGAGAATTTTTCTCAATGGGCGAAAGCCTGAAGGAGCGACGCCGCGTGGGGGATGAATGGCTTCGGCCCGTAAACCCCTGTCATTTGCGAACAAATTGCTTCACCTAACACGTGAAGCATTGATAGTAGCGGAAGAGGAAGGGACGGCTAACTCTGTGCCAGCAGCCGCGGTAATACAGAGGTCCCAAGCGTTGTTCGGATTCACTGGGCGTAAAGGGTGCGTAGGCGGTCGGGTAAGTCTGATGTGAAATCTCCGAGCTTAACTCGGAAATGGCGTTGGATACTATCCGGCTCGAGGAATGGAGGGGAGACTGGAATACTTGGTGTAGCAGTGAAATGCGTAGATATCAAGTGGAACACCAGTGGCGAAGGCGAGTCTCTGGACATTTCCTGACGCTGAGGCACGAAAGCCAGGGGAGCAAACGGGATTAGATACCCCGGTAGTCCTGGCCCTAAACGGTGCGCATTTGCTGTGAGTGGAATCGACCCCGCTCGTGGCGAAGCTAACGCGTTAAATGCGCCGCCTGGGAAGTACGGCCGCAAGGTTAAAACTCAAAGAAATTGACGGGGGCCTGCACAAGCGGTGGAGTATGTGGCTCAATTCGATGCAACGCGAAGAACCTTACCTGGCCTTGACATGCAAGTAGTAGAAGGATGAAAGTCTGACGAGGTAGCAATACCAGCTTGCACAGGTGCTGCATGGCTGTCGTCAGCTCGTGTCGTGAGATGTTGGGTTAAGTCCCGCAACGAGCGCAACCCCTGTGTCCTGTTGCCACCCCTTAACTGGGAGCACTCTGGACAGACTGCCTCGCTTCAACGAGGAGGAAGGTGGGGATGACGTCAAGTCAGTATGGCCCTTACGGCCAGGGCTGCACACGTACTACAATGCCCGGCACAAAGGGAAGCAAGAGCGTAAGCTGGAGCAAATCCCCCAAAACCGGGCCCAGTTCAGATTGTCGTCTGCAACTCGACGGCATGAAGCTGGAATCGCTAGTAATGGCGCATCAGCTACGGCGCCGTGAATACGTTCCCAGGCCTTGTACACACCGCCCGTCACATCATGAAAGCCGGTTGCACCCGAAGCCGCCCCTTAAAAGGTGTCGAAGGTATGACTGGTGATTGGGATGAAGTCGTAACAAGGTAGCCGTAGGGGAACCTGCGGCTGGATCACCTCCTTTCTAAGGAGAAACCACGGGTCCGAGGTAACAATCGGACTTCCGAGGTCGAACGACTCGCAAGAGTCGGATTCGGCTCGAAGCTAATCGCACAATTCAGTTTTCAAGGGCATTGCTCTTTGAACAATCAAGTGAAAGAGATCGAACTCTGATCGGCATTTACGATTTGCGATTTATGATTTGCGCGGCGTAAGTCTTTAAAATCATAGATCATCAAATCATAAATTATAAATCGATTGGGGCTGTAGCTCAGTTGGTAGAGCGGCAGCTTTGCAAGCTATAGGTCAGGGGTTCGAATCTCCTCAGCTCCACCAGCCTATACTCGGAGCGCAGCGCAGAGCGTAGGCTGCCGGCCGCAGCGATAGCGAAGGCGGGCCAGCCGGGCCACGACAGCGACATCGCTCCGAGCTTTCGGCTCGGCAAGCCAGGTTTGTTGGGCGTGTAGCTCAGTTGGTTAGAGCATGCGCTTGATAAGCGCAGGGTCACTGGTTCAACTCCAGTCACGCCTACCACTTGATTTTTAAACGATTTTCCGAAGCGAATGGCCGGGTCTAGTAGTCCCGGCGATTCGGTTCGGCGCGTTCTTTGACAACTACACATAGGTAAAACACTAGGGCAAATTAATACAATTCGCTGAGTGATCCATCGTTCAAACGATGGTTTCTTTTGTGATCAAGCTACTAAGGGCTTATGGTGAATGCCTTGGTGCCAAGAGGCGATGAAGGACGTAGTAAGTTGCGATAAGCCACGGGGAGCCGCAAGCAGGCGTTAATCCGTGGATTTCCGAATGGGACAACCCAGCCAGTGTTATAACTGGTTATCGTTGGATGAATTCATAGTCCAACGAAGCGAAACGCGGTGAAGTGAAACATCTCAGTAACCGCAGGAAAAGAAAACGAAATGATTCCGTCAGTAGTGGCGAGCGAAAGCGGAACAGCCTAAACCGGGAGGACTTGTCTTCCCGGGGTTGAGGGACCCCGATGTGAGAGTGCGAGAGTTAGCAGAATCTTCTGGAAAGTTGAGCCATAGACCGTGACAGCCGGGTAAGCGAAAACTCAAAGCCTCTAGAGGTATCCCAAGTAATACGGTGCACGTGAAACTCTGTGTGAATCCGTCCGGACCACCGGATAAGGCTAAATACTCCTTGGCAACCGATAGTGAACTAGTACCGCGAGGGAAAGGCGAAAAGAACCGCTGTTAGCGGAGTGAAATAGAACCTGAAACCATATGCCTACAATGTGTTGGAGCCATGCCGCAAGGCGTGGTGACAGCTTGCCTTTTGCATAATGAGTCTGCGAGTTATTGTCAGTGGCCAGCCTAAAGTCCTCTGAACTGGAGGCGAAGGGAAACCGAGTGCCAACAGCGCGATCAGTCGCTGGCAATAGACCCGAAGCGGAGGTGATCTACTCTTGAGCAGGTTGAAGCTGCGGTAACACGCAGTGAAGGACCGAACTCGTGGATGTTGAAAAATCCTGAGATGACTTGAGAGTAGGAGCGAAAGACTAATCAAACCCCGTGATAGCTGGTTCTCTCCGAAATCGCTTGAGGGCGAGTGTTGTGGAAGTACCCAGTGGAGGTAGAGCACTGAATGGCTTAGGGGCCCCACCAGGCTGCCAAAACCAATCAAACTCCGAATTCCATTGGTCTCAGTATCACAGCAATCAGGCTGTGAGGTGATAAGATCCATGGCCGAGAGGGCAACAGCCCAGACCATCAGCTAAGGTGCCTAAATGTGATTAAGTGGAAAGGATGTGACTTTGCTTAGACAGTGAGGATGTTGGCTTAGAGGCAGCCATCATTTAAACAGTGCGTAATAGCTGACTCATCGAGCGAGGTCGCGCCGAAAATGATTGGCGATTAAATCACATACCGAAGCTATGGATTCAATCCTGATTCGTCAGGGTTGAGTGGTAGGAGAGCGTAATCAGTGCAGTGAAGCCGAACGGAAACGGACGGTGGAGCGCTGATTAGTGAGAATGCAGACACGAGTAGCGATAAACCAGGTAAGAATCCTGGTCGCCGTAAACCCAAGGTTTCCTGGGCCAGGTTCGTCCTCCCAGGGTTAGCCGGGAGCTAAGATGAGGCCGTAAGGCGTAATCGATGCACAGCAGGTTAAATATTCCTGCGCTGGACAAGAATTAGCCATGAGAATGACGCATGGAGAGACATTGACTAGGCTATCGAATGCTGAGCTTAGGCTTCGGCCGAAGCGCATCAGTGGGTCTCTGTGCCGAGAAAAGTTTCATGGTATGTCTTGTTCACCCGTACCGTAAACCGACACAGGTGGGTGAGTGTAAGCGCACTCAGGCGCGCGAGAGAAACCTCTCTAAGGAACTCGGCACATTAGCCTCGTAACTTCGGGAAAAGAGGTGCTGAAACCGCATCAGCAATGTCGCGGTGTAAAGCCACAGTAAATTGCGTTTAGCGACTGTTTAACAAAAACACAGCTCTCTGCAAAGTCGTGAAGACGACGTATAGGGAGTGACAAGTGACCAATGCGGAAAGATTAAGAGATCTTGTTAGCCGCAAGGCGAAGCTCGGTCTTTAAGTCCCCGTGAATGTCGGCCGTAACTATAACGGTCCTAAGGTAGCGAAATTCCTTGTCGGGTAAGTTCCGACCTGCACGAATCTTGTAACGACTGAACGACTGTCTCGGAGAGGATCTCGGCGAAACTGTAACGGCGGTGAAGATGCCGCCTGCCCGCAGTAGGACGGAAAGACCCTATGCACCTTTACTGTAAGCTCGTATTGTGTTCTGGTTAGCGATGCGTAGCGTAGGTGGGAGACTTTGAAGCGGGGGCCTCGGTTCCCGTGGAGTCGCAATGTGAAACACCACTCTTTGCTAATTAGGATTCTAACCTCAAGCTGTCATCCAGCTGGGGGACAGTGCGTGCGGGTCAGTTTGACTGGGGCGGTTTCCTCCCAAAGAGTAACGGAGGAGCGCTAAGCTTGGCTCAGCACGGTTGGCAACCGTGCGTCGAGGGTATGGCTAGAAGCCAGGTTAACTGTGAGACCTACAAGTCGAGCAGATGCGAAAGCAGGCCCAAATGATCCGACGTTTTAATGTGGAATTGACGTCGCTCAACGGACAAAAGGTACGCTAGGGATAACAGGCTGATCGGGTCCAAGAGTTCATATCGACGACCCGGTTTGGCACCTCGATGTCGACTCGTCGCATCCTGGGGCTGGAGAAGGTCCCAAGGGTCCGGCTGTTCGCCGGTTAAAGCGGCACGCGAGTTGGGTTCAGAACGTCGTGAGACAGTTCGGTCCTTATCCACTGTGGGCGCAGGAGACTTGAGGGGTTCCAACCTTAGTACGAGAGGACCGGGTTGGACGCACTTCTGGTGTGGCAGTTGTCGCGTCAGCGGCAGCGCTGCGTAGCCATGTGCGGAAGAGATAAGCGCTGAAAGCATCTAAGTGCCAAGCTCATCCCAAGATAATGTCTCCCGGGGCGCAAGCCCCCTGAAGACCACGGGCAGACCACCCGTTTGATAGGCCAGAGGTGTAAGCGTCGTGAGACGTTAAGCTGACTGGTACTAATCGGTCGTGCGGCTTGATCGCTTATTTTTCGAACGGTGATTCGTTAAAACGTTGCGTTGTTTCATCGGGCAACCGGTTTCAACGATTTCAGCATTTAATAAATCACGCATCGAAGATAGCGATTTCAACTCGCGAATTGTGTATAAGCAATGGTGTCCCTGTGTGTAGTTTTCAGAGAATCGCCGAATGCGGTGACGAGTTACGTGTGACATGTGACGAGTTGCCGTGAAAGTTTGTTCTTTTACATTTGGTGCGCTGGCCGGTGGCTTTTCAGGCACCCGTCACTCGTCACCCGTTACTTTTTGGTGGCCATAAAGCTGTGGTCCGACCCGATCCCATTCCGAACTCGGCCGTCAAACACAGTCTTGCCGATGGTAGTAGTCCTATAGGTTCTGCGAGAGTAGGTTGCCGCCAGTCTTTCAAAAAAGCCGAAACCGGCCCAGGTTTCGGCTTTTTTATTGGCATTGACGTACTTGAAAAGGGCAGCCGCAGCAGGATTAACCGGTGCCGGGTACGCTTAACTCCGCTTGATTTGGCGCGCCAAATGCTCAATTTAGCTCCAAATTGGGTCAACCGCCAACGAAATGCCCCGCGCCATTAACATATTGATGCGTTTCCGCAAGAAAGCGACGGTCGGACTTTTCCTGCTGGGGCTCCTCTTAATTGCACGCGCGCTTCCGGCCACGGCCCAGGGAACGAATGGAGGCCCCGTCTCCAGCGAAACGGTCATTAGCAACATGACCGGGCTCTGGGCGCTTCCCCCCGAAGAACAAAGCCGGATGCACCGCATCAGAATGGAGGTGCTGCTCTACTACTGTAACACCAATTGGAATGTTTTTTGGGGAAACTCGGATGGCTTGGATACTTTTTTGCCGTTGCGGGGAATCCCCGTGCCCATCAAGGCTGGAGAAAGAATATTCATTGACGGCCAGATTCTGCCGGCGAACCATGAGTTTTTATGGGACCGGACCTTGGTCAAAATTCTTTCCGAATCCAACGAAGTCGAATCCATTTCCGCCCAGGGGAGGTTGCTTGATGCCGCCCGTCTCGACAAACATTTTGTGGAGGTGGAAGCGCGGGTGGTTTCGCAATCGTGGGTTCCCAATCCGCAGACATCGGCTTCCGTGTACGTTCTGAAGCTCGGGCTGCGTGCTCAGAATTTCAATTTCGACGCATTTGTAAACGTGGTCAACCCTTCCCAGACTTACGCGGACTTGACCGGCAAAGTTGTCCGGATCAGCGGTGTTTACTCGGGGGCATTCGACGCTCCTGGAACAATGACCAATCTCACCTTGTGGACGCCGGATTTGAACCATGTCGAAATCGTTGGTTCATTGAAAGATGGTTCCCGTTCTTCAAAGCCCGCCACCTCTTCCGAGAACTCTGCCACGACAGGTTCCAACTTGTTGGTCCGCAGTGCGGGCACGGTTCGCAGTCAGCACCCCCTCACAGCCACGGCTCAGGGAACGAACGGACGACCCGTCCTCAGCGAAGCGGTCATAACCAACATGAATGAGTTTTGGGCGATCCCGCTGGAAGAAAAAGGCCAGCCGCATCGCGTTCGGATGGACTTGCTGATCTATTATTGTGACACCAATTGGAATGTTTATTGGGGGGACTCGGATGGCTTGGACACGTTTTTGCCGTTGCGGGGAATTCCCGTGTCACTCAAGGCCGGGGATGAAATATCCATTGACGGCCGGATTCTGCCGGTGAACCAGGAATGTTTTTGGGACCGGACTTCGGTCAAAATTCTTTCCGAATCCAACGAAATCAAAACCCTTTCCGCGAAGGGCAGACTGCTGGATGTTGTCAGTCTCGACAAACATTTTGTGGAGGTGGACGCGCTGGTGGATTCGCAATCGTGGACTCCCAATTCCCAGGCATGGGTTTCCATGCACGTTCTGAAGCTTGGGCTCCTTGGCGATAATTTGAATTTCGACGCGTTTGTAAACGTTGCCAATCCCGAACAGGTCCACCCGGATCTGGCTGGTAAATTTGTCAGGATCAGTGGCGTTTATTCGGAGACTCTCGACGCCTTTGGAAAAATTGCCTCCCTCACTTTGTGGACTCCGGATTTGGACCATTTCAAAGTCATTGGTTCGTTGCAGAGTGACCCGCGGTTTTCCGTGCCCGTCACCGCTTCCGAGAACTTTGCCATGGCAGACCCCAAAACATTGGTCTGCGTCGCGGGTGTGGTTCGCAGCCAGCAACCCGGGCAAGCTGTGACCATTTGGGATGATTCCGGGCAGATTCGCATTCTTACCAAACAGTTCCATCCTTTGCAACGGGGCGACTATGTCGAAGCGGTAGGCTATCCTGCGGTCCAAGGCCTTGACCGGATTTTGCGGGACGGATTATTTCGCCTCACCACAAACAATGTGGCGGACGGTTACGGCAATTCTACCAACCACGCAAGATTGCGTCTGGCAGATCAGGTCCGCGGCCTGGACGAGGAAAACATCGCACGGCATCTCCCCGTCACCATTGAAGGTGTGGTGACGTGGGTGGATCCCCGAAGAGGTTTTATCTTTGTTATGGACAGCAGCGGCGGCATCCGCGTCATGCGCCCCCATTTGCTGGGAGGAAGGCGGTTTGTACCCGGCATGCTGGTCAAGGTGGATGGCGTTGCCGCCGCGGGCGAGTTCGCTCCCGTCATTACCAATGCCGTCGCGCGCCAGACCGGAACCATGGTTCTGCCGGATGATGCGCCGTTAATCAGTCTGGAACAGGCCCTGACGGGCACGGCAGACGGTCGCTGGGTTCAAATGCGCGGCTACGTCCGCAAAGTCACCGATTTGGCCAGGATCACTGAACTGCAACTGGTCGCGCCCGGTGGTGAATTCACCGTGCGCCTGCCCAGGGACGAATCTTTGAAAACCTTGCAAGGTTCGGTCATGCTGGCGTGTGGCGTTTGTGTGGTTGATGCGAACGCCCGCCGGCAATTGACCGGCATCGAAGTCTGGTCGCCCGGGATCGAAGACATCCAGGTTGAACAAACTGCCCCGGCGGATGTGTTTGCGCTGCCCATGCGCTCCATTGCGAGCCTTCGACAATTTAATCTGTTCAACACATTGAACGAACGGGTGCATACCGCTGGCTCGGTCACATTGAATCTGCCGGGACACTACTTGTATGTGCAGGACGGCGATAGCAGCATTTTGGCCTTAAGCGAGCAGACCGACCCTCCGCTGCACCCCGGTGACCGGGTTGAAGTCGTCGGCTTTTCCGGAAATGACAGCGGGAACTTTGTGTTGCGGGAGGCGGTTTATCGTCGAATTTCCGCCGGTTCCGAACCGGTGCCCGTGCAACTATCCACCGAGCAAACCGTGAACGAGGATTTGGACGGCTTGCTTGTGCGCGCCGAGGGTTTGTTGCTCGATGTTGTGGAAAAGCCCGACGAGACCCGCCTGGTTATTCAGTGGAAAGGTGTGATTTTCGAGGCCAAACTCGACCAGCCCGGAAAATTCGCGGGAGGAAAACCGGAGTTGGGGAGCAAACTCGCCCTTACCGGCGTCTATCGCATTCAACGGGACGAATATGGCAAACCCCATTCCTTCCTGTTGAACCTTCGCGATGGGAGCGATGTTCGCGTGCTGGCGCCGCCACCTTGGTGGACGCTTCGCCGGCTTTTGCTGGCGCTGGCCGGCGTCGGGTTGATTTCCCTGTTGGCGCTTTTGTGGACGGAGGAAACCCGGCGCAAAAATAGTCAGCTTCTGCGCGCCCAGGTGGAATTAAAAGCTGCCCATGACAAATTGGAGGAGCGCGTTCTGGAACGCACGCGCAACCTGCAGGAGGCCAACGAAGCGCTGCGGCGCTCCGAGGAACGTTTCGTCAAGGCGTTTCGGGCCAGCCCGGTTCCATTGTTGTTGCAGAGCGCCCGTGACCAGCGGTTTGTGGATGTCAACGAGAGCTTTCTCCATTTGACTGGCTTCAAACGCGAAGAGGTTTTGGAACAAACTCCCGCCGGATTGAAATTGTTTTCCCAACCGGAAACCGGGCGGGAAATCTCGGACGCGCTTTCGGCCAAACGCCTGGTCCGCAACCTGCAAACCGAACTGGCCATCCGGAATGGGAAGCCCCTGACTGTGCTGGTTTCCGCGGAAGCGTTTGAGTTGGAAAGCCAGTCGCATTTTTTGATGTCCATCCAGGACATCACCGAGCGCATTAACGTCGAAAACCAGTTGCGCCAGGCCCAGAAAATGGAAGTGGTCGGCCAGATTGCCGCCGGTATCGCGCACGATTTTAACAACATCCTGACCGTGATTCAAGGCCACGCGGAGATACAATTGAATGTGGAAAAATTGGATGAATCACTCGCGGATTCCCTGCGTGAAATTTCCCGTGCCGCCGCCCGTGCCGCGTCCCTCACCCGCCAGTTGCTGGCGTTCAGCCGCAAACAGATGTTGCAGCGCCGCCCCCTGGATGTGCGGGAATCGCTCAATAATACCAGCAAAATGCTGCGCCGAATTATCGGTGAACACATCTCTTTGCGGATTGAATGCGCGGAAAATCTCCCGCCGGTGTTCGCCGATGCGGTCAATTTCGAGCAGATTATCATCAATCTGGCGGTGAACGCGCGCGATGCCATGCCGCGGGGCGGTCCGCTCACCATCACCGCCGGCTTGGCGGTGATTGACGCGAAATACCTGGAACGGGAGCCGGATGCCGTGATCGGGACTTTCATACGGTTGAGTGTCGCCGACGAAGGCATTGGCATGGACGAGACCGTGCGCAGCAAGATTTTCGAACCGTTCTTTACCACCAAAGACGTGGGCAAGGGCACCGGCATGGGCTTGGCCACGGTTTATGGCATCGTCAAGCAACACCAGGGATGGATTGAGGTTGAATCCAAGCCGGGCGCCGGCTCGGTGTTCAAGGTCTTTCTGCCCGTGGCGGAACAGGAGGCGCAAGCGACCTCCGAATCCGGAACCGATTTGATCCCCGCCGCCGGCGTTCCCGCGCACACCATTCTCCTGGTTGAGGATGAAGCCGCTTTGCGCGAGATGGCGTCAACGGTTTTGAAACGGCTGGGGCACCAGGTGGTGACCGCCCAGGACGGACCTGAAGCGTTGAGCCTCTGGCCGCAATACCGCGGGAAGATTGACCTGCTGTTCACGGACATGGTCATGCCCGGCGGGATGACCGGACGGGAACTGGCAGATCGCCTTCTGCGCGATAAACCTCAAATGCACGTCATCTATTCCAGTGGCTACAGCATGGATTTGTTCGATTCGGGCATGAACCTGATTGAAGGGGTCAATTGTCTGCTCAAGCCCTACGATGCCACAACCTTGGCCCGCGTGGTCAAAAAGACCTTCGCCAACGGGGATTGACCGGCTAAGGCCAGCCAGGATGCCCGTCAGTTTTTCAAAAGGGCCGGAGAAACGTCTCCGGCTTCTTGCTTTTTCCACCCTTCCTTTCCGGGTCCCGGCGGGTCGGCGGAATTATCACCACGAAGACGCAGAGGCGCGGTGGGATTGAGCCGCTGATGCAGGCGAATGAATGCCGGTTATTCGCCGCCTGGATTTGTTGGTTTGAATGCTTGTGATTCGGAAAAATGTGGTAGCATTGGCGTTCATGAACATCCTTATCGAAGACGCGGAGAGACTGGAATATCTCGCCAACAACAGTCAGTGGACAAAAAATGCCACCGAAGCTAAAAATTTCGGGGCCACCGAAGCGGCCGTTCAGGTTGCGAAAAAAGAGCCGATTGGCAGGTTTAACATCGTTTTTTACATCCCCCAGACGAGACAGTTCATCAACTTGGATCGTGGACATGGCAAGGGTCTGGCTGAAGCCAGTCCGGTGGCAAAAGCCATTCCGGCAGTGGTACAGGCCGGCGTGTAAGCCGATGGGGAGTTCAACCGCGGTTTGCGGCCCCTTAAGGTTTGGGAACGCGCCCAGGGGAAGCTCAACCCTCCCCCGCCGCCGGGATCGAAGCAGGCGAATTGCCGGAAACGGACAAAGATATGAAATGCGAAAAAGAAATGAACCAGTTTTTCGCGCGCAATTGCTACTCCGAAAAGGAGCGCGAAAAAGTCAAGGCATCGCCGGCCTACCGGCTCGCGATGGAAAAGGATGACGCCATCGAAGCGCAGGAAATTGCGACCCGGGTTCTCGAAGGCAAGTAACCAGCGCCTGGTTCCGTGGGCAATAACCAGAATGCGGGAACCGGAAAAGGTTGCCCCGGCGAAACCACGGTCCACAAAATCACCCGCGCCGTGGGCGCGTTGTGACCGAAGTCCAAGCCGGCTTGCCGCCAGGCGCTGTTTGCCAGTGGAGTTGATTGTGCGCGTGGGTTGGTTCTGTTTTTGAACGCCAAAGCGTTTCACCTAATCTAAATTACCAGGAAAAGACAATAACGCATGAAACGACCGGCTTCTATAACCGTCTTCGGAATCCTGAATTTTTTGTTCGCGGCACTCGGCGCAGTCGGGCTGATTGCCTCCGTCGCCCTGTTTTCCCCGCCAGCCAATCCGAATAATTCAGTCCTCAAACTCATACATGAAGGTCCGGCGTACGCCATTTGGTTGAAGATCTGCATTCCGCTGGGGCTGTTGAGTTGCGCGGCTTTGCTGGCGGCGGCCATTGGCCTGTTGGGTCTCAAATCTTGGGCGCGCACTCTTTCGATTGCTTACGCGATCTTCGCCATTGTTTTTTGCCTGGTCGCGATGTTGATCAATCTCGTTTTAATGGTCCAACCGATGTTCGTACAAGCGCCGCGACAACAAGAGCTTGAAGCTGCCGGCGCCATCGGCGGACCAATTAGTGGAACCATCGGTGGACTTTTTTGGCTGATCTATCCCATCCTGCTGCTCATCTTCATGTTGCACCCGAAGGTGGTGGCGGCATTTCGTCCACCGGCTCCGCCGCAGCCGTAAAAACAGTTTTCTGCGGTCAACCCTTTGCAGTCTTTGCGATGATTATCGGCGTAGTCCGCGCTATCCGCGGTTCACTTCAACGTCCACGTGCAGCTATCGCTCAACTTCTTTCCGTCGCGTTCCGCCCGGGCGGCAACCCGGTTTTCACCGGACTTTAGGGTGACGTTTTTCCAAACGAACACACAGTTTGTGGCGTTGTTGCGGTAGCCTTCTGATTTCCCATTCAGCAACAACTCCACCCTTCGGGCATTGGAATAGATTTTCACGTCGGTGACGGCGTTGGTGCGTTCGGTGAACCGGCGGTCGGTGAGGTAAACCACCGGTTCCTCCGACCAATTCGCCTTGTAAAAATAAAAGGCGTCCTTTTTGATCGTGCGATCGTAGGTCACCAGGCCCTTGTCGTTGCGGCCGGGAATGCCGCCTTCGTGGCGCGTGCTGACGGCAAAGTCGAACATGTTCCAGACGAACGTGGCCCAGACATACGGCTTCGTCTTCAAAACCGCCCACGCCCTTTCATGCACCGTCGCCTGCCATTCCTCGGGATGCCATTGGCCGTCGGTGCGTGGCTGCTTCGGATTTGGTTCGTGTTGTTCCACGTTTGCGCCCGCGCCGTACTCGCTCACGCAAAAACCGCCGGACCGGCTGTCATAACGATGTTGGCCCAGCAGTCTGCTAAAACTATTCAAAGCGCCCCAGCCGGAATACCAGCCGGGATACATGTTCCAGCCGAGCAGGTCGGGAATCTTGTTCATTTGCGGAAATTTATCGGTATCCGTGGCGCCGATGGTCGGGCGTGTCGGGTCTTCACTGTGCGCAAGGTTGTTCAGGTCCTCCAGCTCGCGTTCCGGGTCGGGGGTTTTTGCATTCCCGATTTCATTAAACAGGCTCCAGACAAAAATCGAGGGATGATTGATGTTTTGGCGGATGAGATCCAGCAACTGGCTCCGCGAAGTTTCGGCGAATTGCTGCGAGGCATTGATTTCATTGACCTGCGGGATTTCCGCCCAGACGAGAATGCCCGCCTGGTCGCACAGGCCATAAAAATAATCGCTGTGCTCGTAATGCGCGCAGCGGACGACCGTGGCGCCGATTTCCTGGATGAACCGCATGTTCTCATCCATGTCCGCGTGGGAAATCGCCCAGCCCTGGTTCCACCAGTCCTGATGCATGTCCACGCCGTGCAAGGCATACGGTTTGCCATTGAGGAAAAATCCCTTGTCCGGGTCAATCCGGTAAAATCGCAATCCGAGGGGTTGTGTGACCGAATCCACCACGCCGTTCGTTGAGCGCAATTCCACCACCGCCTGATAGAGGTAGGGGTCCCGGCGTCCGTTCCACAAATGCGGGCGCGTCATCTCCACGCGCAGCCAGTAAGGCGAAGTCGTATTCGGCGCCAAAACAACCGGTTGTTTGCTCTCGGCAACCTGTTTTCCGTTTGCATCGAGCACGGTTGCAACCAGTGTCAGCGGTTGTCTTTCCGCCGTGCCGTTGGAGATTTGCGCGGTCACGTCAATCAGCGCCTTTTTCTTAGTGACGCTCGTTTGCAGCCAGGCGACGCCCGGTGAACCGTGGTCGGTGAGCGAGAAATTCTCCGCCGCTGTTTCAATCAGGTGTACCGGCCGGTAGATGCCGCCGTAAACAGAGAAATCGCCGCTCAGGGGGGCGATGTCCGGCTCCCAGGAATTGCTCACGCGCACGGCAATCACGTTTGTGCCGTTTGGGGAAAGATGCTTGGTGATTTCAAATCCGAACGCGCCGAACCCGCCGCGATGTTCGCCAAGAAAGTTGCCATTCACGTAAACATCGGCAAACAGACTCGCGGCTTCGAACCGCAGAAAATAACGTTTGCCGGGTTCCGGTTTGAGGTCCAGTTCGCGCCGATACCAGCCCGGCCCGCGGTAATAATCCTTTCCCTGTTGCGCCTGCTCCCAACCCCAGTTGTGCGGGATGGAAACCGTCTGCCAGTTGGTGTCGCCGAAATTCACGGCTTCCGCGCCCAGGCTGTCGCCCGCTTTGAATCGCCAATTCGAATCCAGCAACGTGTTCTCCCGGGCAAAGGAATTGCCGGCAAGCATCACCATGCAAATGAGGATAAAAAATCTGTGCATGGCGCGAATCTTGCCGGGAATTTTTTTGAAGGCAAATGCAATGTTGCCGCGGACGGTTGCCTGACTGCCGCTTTCCCGCCTCCCGCCGCCGTTGCCGGATTTTGCCGGCGCAATTCAGTTTTCAACACGCCTTTTTCCGCTACACTGTCGCCCAATGCCGTTTCGGGCGCGGCCATAGACCGCGCCAACACAATATGAAAATCAGCATCATCATACCATTTTACAACGAAGAGGAAAACGTTGAATCGGTCCTGGAGGAAGCGCGCCAGGCGAATCCGGAAGCCGAGATTGTTGCCGTCAACGATGGCAGCGACGACCAGACTGAGGCGATGATCCGGAAGCGTTCGGACGTCCGTTTGATCTCCTTTGGATGCCGTCTGGGACAGAGCGCCGCGCTCTATGCAGGGTTGAAATCGGCGCAGGGTGACATGTGCGTGATGATGGATGGCGATGGCCAGAGCGACCCCAAGGATATTCCCAAACTGGTTTTTATGCTCGATCGCGCGGACCTCGTGTGTGGCTACCGGCAAAACCGGCAGGACACCTGGTTGCGGCGGAGTTCATCGCGGATTGCCAACTGTATCCGCCGGATGGTCTTGCGCGACAATGTCCGCGACACGGGTTGCACCTTAAAGGCCATGCGCCGGGCGGATACGCGGCATTTGCTTCCGTTTGATGGTTTGCACCGTTATCTCCCGGTTTTCTTTAATAACGCCGGCTTGCGGATTGTCGAAGTCCCCGTCAATCATCGCCCGCGCCAACATGGGAAGTCGAAATACACAACCCGGGCACGAGCCATGCGCGGACTTTATGATTTGGTCGGTGTGCGCTGGCTGATGGCGCGCAGGATTTCGTGGCCCAAAAATCGGGAAATTCAACCTGACTGACCCGCTTCCACGAATGGCAAACGAAGTAGTTATGCCGGAAGCGGGTCGGTTGAGCCTTTGAACCAATCTGAATTTTTCCCTTTCGATAAATTTGTAAACGCTATTCAGTTTCCAACGCGCCATTCCCCGCTATACTGTCGCCAATGCACTGGCTGCAAACGATTGACATTGCCGTATTCCATTTCATCAACGGCTCGTTAAGCAACCCGTTCTTTGACTGGCTCATGCCCCGCATGAGCGGTGGCGATGGCGTTATGCGCTGGTTCGTTCCCCTCGCCCTTGCCCTCGTCCTGTCCGCGATTTGTTTCGGCACCGCGCGCGCCCGCCTCTGCGCGGTGATGATTTTCCTCGTCATCGCCCTTGGCGACCCGCTGGTCGTCAACACCATCAAACACGCCATGCACCGGCCGCGTCCGTTTGTCACCCTGCCGGACGCGCGGGTGTTCGGCGTGGTCGGCCAAGGCTATGTCCCGCCGGAGCAAATGACCGCTGACACCGGCGGTCGCAACAGCATGCCATCGGCGCATTCGGCAAATTGGTTTGCGATGACAATGGTGATGTTCCTCTTTTACCGGCGCAGCCTCTGGTTCATGCTGCCGCTGGCGCTGACGGTTTCTTTCTCGCGTGTCTATAACGGCGTCCATTATCCCAGCGACGTTTTGGCCGGCATGATTTTGGGCGCGGGTTACGCGGCGGCGCTGGCGGTCGCGTTTGAAGTCACATGGCAACGGCTCGGCAGAAAATGGTTTCCGGTCTGGTACTCAAAAATGCCGTCGCTGGTGCCCGCCTTGAATTTTTTAAGGCAGAAGCAAGAATCGCCCGCTCCAGCCACGGTTCACGATTTGCCTGCCACCGTTGACCGTCACTGGCTCCGCGTCGGCTACGTTCTGATTTTTATCATGCTGGTTGCGAACTGGATTTACCTTGCCAGCGGCACGGTCCAGCTCAGTCAGGACGAGGCCTACCAATGGGTCTGGTCCAAGCACCTCGCCCTGTCGTATTACAGCAAGCCGCCGGGCATCGCGTTCATTCAGGCCGCCGGCACGTCGCTCTTTGGCGACACGGAATTCGGCGTCCGCTGCTTTTCGCCCTTGTTTGCGGCGATTTTGAGCGTGATGGTGTTGCGCTTCCTTGCCCGCGAAATCAACGCGCGCGCGGCATTCTGGCTTTTGACCATTTTCATTGCCACGCCGTTGCTCGGCATCGGAACCATCCTGATGACGATTGATCCGCCGCTGGTGCTGTGCTGGACGTGGGCGCTCGTTGCCGGCTGGCGCGCGGTCCAACCGGATGGAAGGACCCGTCACTGGCTCGTCGTTGGGCTGGCCATGGGGCTGGCCTTTCTCTGCAAATACACCGCCGTTTTTCAAATCGTCTGCTGGGCCATTTTTTTCGCGCTGGCGCCGGTGGCGCGCATCCATTTGCGTCGGCGCGGTCCATGGCTGGCCTTGCTGGTTTTTTCGGCCTGCACGTTGCCGGTGGCGATCTGGAACTGGCAGCATGGCTGGAGCACGCTCGAGGCGCTCAAGGGCAATGCGGGGCTTCATTCCCAATGGCACCCGACGCTGCGTTACTTCTGGGATTTTGTCTTTCAGGAACTGGGATTGCTGAATCCGGTTTTCCTGATCGGCGCGCTTTGGGCCATGATTGGCTTTTGGAGCCGGCGGCGCGAACGTCCGTTGTGGCTGTATCTTTTCTGCATGGGCGCGCCGGTTTTTCTGGGATACTGGCTCTACTCATTTCATTCGCGCATTCTGCCCAATTGGATTGCGGTCGCCGTCGTGCCGATGTTTTGCCTGATGGTCGCCTATTGGGACGGGCGGCGGCGTCTGGCCCGGCCCTTTTTCATCATTGGCCTGGCGCTGGGGATTTTCGCCTTTGCCATCATGCACAACAGCAAGCTCGTGGGGAAAATCACGGGAGAGATGTTGCCTCCTTCAAAAGACCCAATGCGCCGCGTCCAGGGCTGGAAACAAGAAGCGGCGCAGGTGGATGCGGAACGCAAAAAACTTCAGCAGTCTGGCAAGCCCGCGTTCATCATTTGCGGTCATTACGGCATAACCGGGTTGTATTCGTTCTACATACCCGCGGCGAAAGCGGCGATTCAATCCGATGAACCGTTGGTCTATTCCATGGATTCCGACCAGCCGCAAAATCAATTTTATTTCTGGCCCGAATATAACTACCTCGCCCATCGCCAGGGCCAGAACGCCATTTTCGTCAGTGAAGTGGACCCGTATCCCCTGGAGCGCGGCTGGTTTTGGAAATGGCTGGAAGGCCAGCCGGTCCCATACGCCAAAATTCCACCGCCTTTGGCCGCGCCGCCGAAACTGTTGCGGCAGTTCACATCCGTCACCGATCTGGGCGAACAGGACATCAAACTTGGCGACCGCGTGTTTCATCGCGTGCATTTCTGGGCGTGCTACAATCTGAAGTAGAATGGTCGAAACGGAAATCCTTCTGCGCGTTCGTGATTACGATTTATCGGCCACCTTGAATTCCGGCCAGGTCTTCCGCTGGCGGGAATCCAACGGCGGTTGGACCGGCGTTGTCGGTGAACAGTGGGTGCGGTTGACGCAAAGGCGTGAAGGCATCCACGCAGAAACCGCCGTGCCGGTCAAAAATTGGGACTGGCTCCGCGAGTTTCTGCAAACAGAAATTGATTTGGCCGCCGTGCTCAAGACCTTTCCCGACGATGCGCCGATGCGAGCAGCGGTCGCCGCGTGTCGCGGACTGCGCGTGCTGCGCCAGGACCCGTGGGAATGCCTCGCCTCATTCATCTTGTCCTCCACCAAACAAATCGTCCAAATCCGGCAGATTATTTCGCTGCTCTGCGAATGTTTTGGCGAACCGCTCTGTGGCGGCGGTCTGCGACCCGCGCAGGATGACAAGGTGCGACCGGCGGTCACAGACCGCCGCTGCAACTCCTTTCCCACTCCCGCACAAATTGCCGCCCTGACTGAAGCCGAACTGCGCGCGTGCAAAATGGGCTTTCGCGCGCCGCACCTGCTTGCCGCCGCGCGGCAGATTGCCAAAGGTGAATTTGACCTGGATCGGCCGCGCCATTTGCCGCTGGCCGGGGCGCGCGCGGAATTGATGAAGCTGCGCGGCGTGGGCGGCAAAATCGCCGATTGTGTGTTGCTGTTCGCCTACGGTTTTGACGCCGCGTTTCCGGTGGACGTCTGGGTGGAACGCGCGTTGCGTGAACTCTATTTTCCGCGCCGCCGTGTGACGCCGAAAACGGCTCCGCCATTTTGCCGCGACGCATTTCGGACCGCACGCGGGCCACGCGCAACAGTATCTTTTTCATTACATGCGGACGAAAATGAAATAAACTCGCGCGAAGACCGCGAAGGTTGCGAAGGGAAAAGGAAAACAGCTTCCACGTTTCCCTCGCGTTCTTCGCGCGAAATAAAATGAAAATTGATGTCATCCTGACTCCGGCGGAATTGCCCGCCCTGAAACAGCGCGATTTGCGCAACGCAACCTGCGTCGTGTTTGACGTGTTGCGCGCCACCAGCACGTTCGTGACCGCGTTGCAGAACGGCGCCAAGGCCGTCGTGCCCGTTGGCGAAATCAACGAGGCGCTGGCGCTCCGGCAACAACAGCCGGACGTTCTGCTCGGCGGCGAGCGCGACGGCGTAACCATTCGTGCCAATCTGACCGGCGGTATTGATTTTGACCTCGGCAATTCGCCGCGCGACTACACGCCGGAAAAAGTCCGGGGCAAAACCATTGTTTCCACGACCACCAACGGCACGCGCGCGCTGCGCGCCTGCGCCGGCGCGCAGACGGTGCTGGCGGCTTCATTTTTGAATCTCACGGCCGCGGCGAAATTTCTGCGGCGGCTTTCGCCCGCGCAGGTTGTGCTCGTGTGCGCCGGCACGTACGAAAACACTGCGCTTGAGGACGTGCTGGCCGCGGGCGCGTTGTGCGAAATGTTGTTGGACGGCGCCGGCGCGCGTGAGATTTCGGATTCGGCGGAAATTGCGTGGTGCGTTTACACGCAGGCAAAAGCCGACTTGGCGGCAATAGTCCGCATTTCAGAAAATGCGCGACGGTTGCTGGCAATTCCTGAACTGCGCGACGACGTTGCCTTCTGCCTGCAACGAGACATTTTCCCGCGCGTTGCCAAACTGGAGGCCGATGGCGCCATCCGGTGTCAAGCACCGCAATGATCCGGCCCTGCACAGACGCCGACACCCCGAGCATGAGCGTCATCATCAACGACGCTGCCCAAGCTTACCAAGGCATGATCCCTGCCGACCGCTGGCATGAGCCGTACCTGCCGCTGGCGGAACTGAAGGAAGAAATGAGCCGCGGGGTCGAATTTTGGGGTTACGAAGAAGACAACCGGCTCATCGGTGTTATGGGGATGCAGCCGGTCAGGGACGTCACATTGATCCGGCACGCCTACGTCAAAACCGAAAGGAGAAATCGCGGCGTCGGCGGAAAACTGCTCGACCATTTGTTGGGCCGGATTAATGGCAAAATCCTCGTCGGCACCTGGCAGGCCGCCGATTGGGCGGTCAGGTTTTACCAGAAACATGGATTTCAACTGGTTGACGAAGAAGAGAAAAACCGGTTGCTGGCCACTTATTGGCAGATTCCCAAACGGCAAATTGAAACCTCCGTTGTACTGGTTTACCAGGGATTTTCCCGCGCGAAAAAAGGCCTCACGTAACGAACTCCAATTCCTGACGGTGCGGAATCAGCCCGCGCTCGAAGGCCTGCCCCAAAAACCGGCGGATGGATTTCCGGCCGTGTTCGCCGTAATCGAGCGTCCAGTGATTCACGTACATGCCGACGAATTTGTCGGCCAGATCACGGCCCATGTCACGCGCGTATTGCAGCGCGTGCTGCACGGCCTCGGCGCGATGATCCAGGCTGAATTGAATGCTCGCGGCTAAAACTCCGGCAATGGTTTTGCGGACGTCCGGTGAGAATTTCTTGTGAATGACATTGCCGCCCAGCGGCAACGGCAGGCCGCCATTTTCCTTTCCCCACCAGACACCAAGGTCTTCACAAACCACCAGTCCCTCGTTTTGATACGTCAACTGGCCTTCGTGAATGATGAGGCCAACGTCGGCCTGGCCGGAGCGAACGGCCTTGAAAATCTGGTCGAACGGAACGACGACGTAATTAAATTGCAACGGGCTTCGGCCAAGCCAGAGTTGCAGCGCCAGGAACGCGCTGGTCATGGTTCCCGGCACCGCGATCTTCTTGCGGGCAATTTCGGCCCTGGAAAATTTTTGCCCGGCCACCAGCATCGGGCCGTAGCCGTCGCCCATGCTCGCGCCACTGGGCAGCAACGCATATTGGTCGCTGACGTAGGCATAGGCATGAAGGCTGATGGCGGTGATGTCCAGCTCGCCGCGCGTGGCGCGTTCGTTCAGCGTCTGGATGTCCTGTAGAATGTGCTTGAAACGGAAACCCTGCGTCGGAATCAAATCCTTCGCCAGCGCGTAAAACATGAAGGCGTCATCGGGATCGGGCGAATGGCCAAGCGTCAACGTCGTTTGCTGCATCGGCCAAAACTAATCCACAAAGCGCGGACTGTCACGACGGGAAGAAAAATTGCAGGTTGCCGGCGATCATGAAACAACTTTGGCCCACCGCACGCGCACTGCCCGGCCCGGCCGCAGCCAAACTACACCTCCTTTTTCGCAGGTTGGTTTGCGGACAAGCCTGACAGGCGCGTGCGTCGTGTTCCTCCACCTCAAACAGCCCATGATCCCATCTTTCAAAAGGCCAAACAACTCACCACCGGCTTCCCGGCTGCCACGGGGCTCCCCACCCGCATCTTGTCGCGTGGCAAAGACCGTTTTCAGACTTCGCGCCCTTCCAAGCACCATGCGTGCCGTCGGTGAAATTCAGGGGATTTTGTCAAAATTCGCCGTATTTCGCGAACCTTGTCCTTTCGGGAAACTAAAATCGCTGTTGCTTTTTTTTCAGCGTGACAAAAAGGCGTCGTCCGCTCTTCCAGCCTCCAACTTTGCCGGATGTTCCTGGCATCTCCACCACCGGCTTGTTATTCCGGCGCGATAATGCCGGCCTTCAGCTTCCTTTCTTCAACGTTTTGGTTTTCCTCGGCTTCACCGGCGCGGCGTCGCCCCAAAGACTTTCCAAATCATAGCGTTCGCGCACGTCCTGCCGCATGACGTGGACGATCACGTCGAAATAATCCAGCACCACCCACGCGCCGTGCGCCGTGCCGTCCACCGCGCGCGGGCGCTGCCCGCCTTCGTCGCGCACCTTGCCGCTGATTTCCTCCACGATGGCGCGCAAGTGCGGCTCGCTCGTCCCGGACGCAATCACGAAAAAATCCGTCACCGACGATATTTTGCGCACGTCGAGGATGACGATGTTCTCCGCCTTTTTGTTGTCCGCGAACTCGCGGCAGAGCAAAGCCAGTTTTCGGGAGTCCATAATTGCCGGGGAAATTTAACCACAGATGAACACGGATGAACACGGATTTTTTGCCCTATTCCTCCTCGTCCTCGTGCCCGAAAAATTTCTGATTACGAGGACGAGAAGGAGGGCGAGAACGATTTCAGATGTAAAGTCGCGCTGCGCGAATGGCCTCGGCGACCGTCGGCGGCGTCAGCGGTTCAATGGGCAACCCGGCCTTCACGCGCTCGCGGATTTGCGACGACGAAACCGCCAATGGAAAACCCTTCAACGTCCGCCCGTGAAATGGCGGTGGGAATTTCACCGGTCCTTCGCCGGGGCGCGGCGTGACCACAAACTGCGCCAGCCGCGCCAGTTCATTGGCCTCGCGCCATTCATTGAGTTTGGCCGCGTTGTCCGCGCCGATGAGATAAAACAACTCCGCCCGCGGAAATCGGTTTGCATAATCGCGCACGGTTTCGATGGTGTAGGAAACGCCGCCGCGCCGGACTTCCTGGTCGTCAACTTCGCAATTCGTTTTGCCCGCGAGCGCGAGCCGGAGCCATTGCAGCCGGCGGGAGGCAGGCGCGGGCTGGTTTTCCGGCTTGAATGGCGATTGCGCCGCCGGAATGAAGAACAGCCGGTCCAAACCCAGTTCCTCGATGGCCGCCTGCGCGACGAGCAGGTGGCCGAAATGGATCGGGTCAAACGAACCGCCAAAAAGTCCAAGTTTCATGTTATCCTCGGACGGGCTTCCCGCCTGTCTCCGATTGCGATTTGCGATTGATGATATATTATTGCCGCCGTTGATAATGCCGTTCCGAATCGTAAATCGTAAATCATAAATCGCAAATGTTTATGACCCGTCACTGCCACAATTGCGGCGAGTCTTGGATGCTGAACGGCCAGCCGGGGCGCGGCGAAACCTGCATGAAATGCCGGGCCGACCTGCGCGTCTGCCTGAATTGCGCCCATTACGACCCGCGCGTGGCCCAGCAATGCCGCGAGCGCCGGGCCGAGCCGATGCTGGAAAAACATGTCGGCAACTTCTGCGAGTATTTTGAATTCGCCCTCCGGACCTGGACGCCGAAATCGGAGACCAACAAACGCGAAGCCGCCGCGCGGGAGCAGTTGAAAAAATTATTTGGCGATTAGGGCTGGCGATGACGCGGTAGCGTCTTGGAGCGCGGCAGTCCAAAACCTGACGGTTATCCGGGCGGGCCTGGGAAATGCTTCGCGGGCAAGGTTCGGACGCGCGCCCATGCCGCATTTGCTTGAAACTTGACACCTGAAACTTGAAACTTTGCCGATGAAAGTCAGCGGGTTCACCTTTTTGCGCAACGGGCAGAAGCTCGGCTATCCGTTCGTCGCGTCCATCCGCTCCATTCTGCCGATTGTGGATGAATTCGTCATCGCGCTCGGCCCGTGCGATGATGACACGGAAAAAATGGTGCGCGCCATCGGCGATCCGAAAATTCGCATCCTTCCGACACAATGGAACGAACGCATTCAACCCGGCTATAGCGTCAATGGATTCGTTTATGGCCAGCAGAAATCCATTGCGTTGTTTAATTGCACCGGCGACTGGGCGTTTTACCTGGAAGCGGACGAAGTTGTCCACGAAAGCGATTTGCCGAAAATCCGCGCAGCGATGGAAAAATATCTGGCCGATCCACGTGTTGAGGCGTTGGTGTTCGATTATCTGCATTTCTACGGCAACCCGAACACCCTGGCCTGGTCGCCGGGCTGGTATCGCAGCGAGGTGCGCATCATCCGCAACTCCATCCCGGCGTGGT
Source organism: uncultured Verrucomicrobiae bacterium (assembly GCA_963786375.1). Classification (GTDB taxonomy): domain Bacteria; phylum Verrucomicrobiota; class Verrucomicrobiia; order Limisphaerales; family UBA11358; genus UBA11358. The sequence continues at coordinate 202,814 of CAWAYP010000003.1, read as the reverse complement.
CGAGCGAATCATTGTTTTTCAATGTCGTCGTCAGCCACAAAAAATCACGCCAGCCGCGCGCGGCGCGCACGGGCGCGACGATTTATCACTACGGCTGGGTCCGCAGCGAGGCGCAGATGAATTTGAAGGCGGCGGCGGTCCACAAATATTGGGAGGCAAAACCGGCGGCGGCGGTGGATTATTCAAAAATTGATCCGGCGGCGCTGAAACTTTTCACCGGCACGCATCCCCAAATCGTTCAGGACTGGCTGCCGAAGGCTGGTGGGCTGTTTCAAGCCGATCCGAACCACCAATTGACTTCGCGCGAAAGGAAACACCGCCTCATGCTGAAGCTGGAGAAAATGTCTGGCCTGCAATTCAGCAAGAAACATTACCGGCTGGTGCGTTGATGTCGCGCTCTTTCTTCCTATCGAGATTTGAATTTTTTCAGGTAGATGGAATGGAAGGAAAATCAAAAAGTCAGATGAGACGACTTTGGTAACTTCAACGCCGCAATCCGCAGGATAACCCGCAAAAATATCCTGTTGACGGCCACGCTGTCCGGGTTGGCAGGTTCTGATGGAACCGTCCCATGCAGGCGGGGATAGATTCGTTGCCACCGGAATTTGCTTTTGACGCTGCTTCATCGGCAGGACAACTTATGGGCATGCGCGCCGGTCCGCCCAAAGCGGCAGTCATCATCAGCACCTACAATTGGCCAAGCGCCCTTCGCCTTGTGCTGCAGTCCGCCCTGGTGCAGAGCGAACCAGTCTTTGAGTTGGTGATCGCCGATGACGGTTCCAGGCCGGAAACGGCGGAGTTGGTCGTAGCGACGCTCGGAACCAGCGGCGCCCTGTGGTGTCACGTCCGGCAGGAAGATACCGGTTTCCGCCAGTCGCGCGTCCGCAACCTCGGTGTCAGGCATTCCACCGCCCCACTGCTCATCTTCATTGATCACGATACGCTGCTCCATCCCGACTTTGTCGCCGACCACATTCGTTTGGCTGGCGAGGGAATTTTCGTGCAGGGCAAGCGCTGTTTCCTGTCGGCCGAATCCAGCGAGCAGATTGCCCGCGACGGACTGCGACCGGGCTGGTGGCCGTCGCCTTGGCGGCGCGGATTGGAGAACCGCAAGAACGCGCTCCACTGGCCCGCGCTGGGACGCCTGTTCGCCGCGCCGAAGCCGTTCGAAAGCTCCATCCGCGGCTGCAACCTCGCCGTGCGCCGCGAAGATTTTCTGAAGGTCGACGGATTCGACGAGTTCTACGACGGCTTCTGGGGCCGCGAGGATTCGGACTTCGCCTACCGTCTGTTTCATTCGGGAGTCCGCTGCCGCAACGCATGGTTTGCCGCCCTGCAAGTCCATTTGCACCACCAACAGGTGAAGCGACGTCAACGGGACCACCTCGACGACGAACTGGAACGGATGCGCGCTGAACGGCGCACGCAGGCGGTGCGCGGCTTCTCGCGGATGGACGGCGAAGGCGTGGTCCTGGCGGCATCCGTCGGATATCGGCAGACCTGAACGGCGGACTATTGGGGAACCGGGACGGAGGTTCTACGTGCCGGCGGTGGGCCTGATTTCAGATATACGCAGGGTCGCGTATGGCGGACTAACGTGGCGTAAGCCGTTGAGGTCGCGATTAAAAAGCCAGAGTAACCGTCCCAGACTCCCAATTGAAAAACGCAGGCGCGAACAAAGCGCCACGGGGAACGGAGGACCGCCGGGACTGCCGCCCAGCATCGCTTTTCGGCCAACTGGCGGTGCAGATAGATGTCGTCGTAATAATTGATTTTGGCGACGCAACTCGCGATCGCCGGGTTGGTATAATGCGGCAGGTCGCCGGACAATTTCACCACGCAATGCTCCGCCGCCCCTGTCCAGCGCGAAAACAGTCCCTCCGTTGGCACATCCGAGCCATCGTCAGCCAGTCGCACTTCATCCGGCACCGGGGTTTGCCGCGTGACTGTGTCATGCGTGCGTGTGGGTGTGTTGTAGTTCCCACATTTTGGCGTATTTGATGAAGGTGTAAAACGCGTGCAGCGTGGCGATCATCAGTCCCGGCATGCCGTCACGAAAACCCTGCTGGATGAAATATTTTTTGAAAAACGCGGCGGGCGGATGTCCCAAAAGCTGCGCGACGCCGGCGCGTTTTCCCTTCTCAAACCGCTGTCGCGCGACCAGCGTCGTGTAGCGGTCGCCCTTCTGCATGATGACTTGCAGGGTCGGCCACGGATGCTGCCAGATGAAATTCTTGAAAAAGCCGACGCTGCCGTCGCAATGAAAACTTTCATGCACGGGGTCTTCACGGTAACGGAATTTCCGGCGATTGAACACTTGCGGCTGCCGGTAGTCGGGATACATGCCGCCAAAACGGACCGGTTTGCCTAGGAACGTGTTCCGGCGCGGGACAAAGTAAGCGTCGTACTTGGGCTGGACAAGGGTTTCGCGCACTTCGGCCGCAAATTCCGGTGTGCTGCGCTCGTCCGAATCAATGCTCACGACCCAGTCATGCTTGAGCAGCGCCAGTGTGTCGTTGCGCAATTTGCCGAAGCCATCGAATTTGATGTTCACACGACGCACACCGAATTCCGCGCAGAGCGTCGCCGACCGGTCCGTGCTGAACGAATCCACGTAGACGATTTCGTCCGCCCATGTGACCGTGGGCAGCAGCTCGCGGAGGTTGGCTTCCTCGTTGTAGCCAATGATGTAGAGTGAAACGGGCCGGCTCATTCAAGATTTTGTTTTTGGGCCACTACAAACAATTGTTCGCTGAACAGGAGCGCCGGGTGCGAAAGCCAATGGTTCAAGTCCTTCTCTCCGTCAATAAATTTCCCCGCCCCGTCCAGGTTCCGATCCAAAGTCATCCGACAGCCCAACCAAATCAAGGGATATAATACGCCCAGAATGGCGGTCTTGAAGGGTTTGATCCGCGTGGAACGCAGTTCCTGAACCCGCAGTCCCGCCTGGTGCAGCAGTGCATGGATTAGCGGGAAATCCACCGGCGTGATGTGGTAGGCGTAGCGTTCATCGTAGTTCAAATCCCATCCCAGCCGCCGCCGGATCAGCTTGTGCTTGCCGGTGAGAAAAAACTGGAGGCGCGAATGCAGCCGGAAAATATTTGGCGTGGTGAAGAGCAAATGGCCGCCTGGCTTCAGAATGCGCCCCGCCTCGCGAATCACCGTTCCATGCCATTCCAGGTGCTCTAAAACTTCCGAGAGGATGACGACTTGAAAACTCGCCTCTTCAAACGGAAGCGGCTTGTGCAGATCAACGCCCGAAACGATAGGTATGTTTGAAAGACCCTTCCGGTTTTCCACAATGTAGTCATCCGTCCGGTAATGCGTGCCTTGAACTTCGCATCCGATCAATTTGAGGCGGTTAAGAATCTCTGCCTCGCCGCAGCTCAAATCCAGCACCCGCAGGCGGGGAAATTCCGGCAGCTTTTTGACTGCGGCCACGACGGCGTCCACAACAAATGACTGCGGCATAAAAGGATGACCAGCTTGACACAGAAACTTCAGCAAGTCAAAGTCACACTGAAATGACTGATGCGAACGGGACTTTACCCGCTTCTGAAGCGCGCGACGTTCGTGGCGGAGGATTTCTACGCGGCCTCAACCGGATTTTGCCGCTGGGCCGCAAATATCATCCACTGCTCCGCGCCCTGAACGGGCGGCGCGGATTATTGGCCACGCCGTTTGACCGGTACCGCCTGCTTCAGCCCGCGGCGTGGTCAAAAGCCGTCACGAGCCAGTTGCTTTCCGGCGTTGAGATTGCGTCGGAATTTCAGGTGATAAAACCCATTTGCCGGCAACTCACCGGCGGCGTTTTGGTTGACGTGGGAGCGAACATCGGCGCCTTCACGCTGTTGTTGCGCTCGGTTTCCACGCTGCCAGTCATCGCCTACGAGCCGCAGCCGTTTTTGTTCAAATTACTGCAATGGAACATCGGGTTCAACCGGTTGACCGGCGTTGACGCGCGCAACGTCGCGTGCGGTTCCCGATGCGGCGAAGTCGCCTTCTCGCTTGGCATCAACGGCTCGATTGTTTGCGACGGCGCAAAGACCGGAGGGAAATTATCATCTGCCGGACCAGCGCCTTTCGATTTGGAACAGCAAGCAGAAATAACCCAAGGCGGGGACGCCGTGGTCAATGTGCCGGTGACGACGCTGGATGAAGATTTGGCGGACGTTCCGCCGGTCGCGCTGCTCAAAATTGACTGCGAGGGTTTTGAATATGAAGTGCTTCGAGGTGCTGCGAACCTCATCAGACAGCATCGGCCGTGGCTGGTTCTCGAAGTCCACCCCACACAATTGGAAGAATTCGGTCACTCGACAAAGGAGGTGCTTGACCTGGTTGATCGTGATTACGAACTCGATTTCTGGTATTTTCAAATCGGGCGTCACGCCTCGAAACTTTCCCGCAGCCTGGCGAAATTCCGTCGGCCCAAGGCACATCGGTGCGCGGGTGTCTCGGAAATGCTGGCCGCCGCGACGAGCACGCCCGGACCAGCGCAGATATATTTCATTGGACAACCTAGAAAAGAATCGTGAACACCCAAAAGACTGACAATAAACCGGTTTCCACTCCCCCACCGCCCACTCCGATGCTGATTACGGTGGCCATTTGCACGCGGAATCGCGCGCACTTTTTACAGCGGGCGATAGAGAGTGTTTTGCCGCAGATGTTCGATGGGACGGAACTCCTGATTGTGGACAATGCTTCAACGGATAACACGGCGGAGGTGGCCGCGCGGCTGGCTTCGTCCAATCCGCGCCTCACTGTTTGTTGCGAAAATGAAATCGGGGTAAGCGCTGCGCGCAACACGGCTTTAAAGAAAGCCCGCGGACAGTATGTGCTTTATTTGGATGACGACGCGACGGCAGAACCGGGCTGGCTGGCGGCTTATCAATCTTTTCTGTCAGCACCGCCTTCGGCTGGGATCGCGGTGGTGGGGGGGGCGGTATTTCCCGTATATGAGGCTCCCCCACCCAAATGGATTGATCCCCAAAGGAAACTGGACCTTAGCCGGTCGCCAAAGCGTTTTCCTTACCGCGCCAGTCTGGCCGAAGGCAACAGCGCCTACCGGCGCTCGGTTGCGCTGGAGATTGGCATGTTCGATACCAGGCTGGGGCCAAAAGGTGAAGTCCGGGGATACCGTGAAGGGGGCGACATCAATCTTCGGTTGCAGGATGCGGGTTATGAAATCTGGTGGTTGCCTGATGCGGCAATCCGTCATGTTGTCCACGCCAATCGTTTGAATTTGCGTTGGGTGATGTATTCGGCTTTTAAGGAAGGCCAATCGGTGGCGATCCAGCGTCTCAACGAAAAAAAAGGCCGGGCGCACCGTGCCCTTTTTCGGTTCGGGCGCCTGGCGGCGGCTCCGTTTCACTTTACAATCAACCTCCTGGCCGCTTTGTTTCTATGGCCATTCAACTGCGTGAAAGCTGTGGATCTCCTTAAACGTTCTGTAATGATTCTGGGTTTTGCTTGCCAGTTGACGAACGGTGCGTAGAAAGCCATTTTCCCCGCAGTAATGCCTCCCGTTTCCCAGCATTGCAGTCCGCCGTCCGGTGCCTGGCCGCCTGACGGATTGGAATCCGTTGCCCTTTGTCCGGTTTGTGGCAGCCGCCAACGCGAGCCATTGTATGAGGACTTGCAAGACCGCGTTTTTTTTTGTGCGCCCGGAAAATGGACCTTGCGACGATGTTTGGGTTGCACTTCGGCCTTTTTGGATCCACGTCCAAACTTGGCGACCATCAGTGAAGCCTATCGGGTTTATTACACACACAGCGATGTCCCTTCGGAACCGAAAGCTCCGACAGGCCTGCGCCGGCGCTTTCGCTTGGCGTTGCGAAACGGCTACTTGAATGCTCGTTACGGCTGCCACTTTGCGCCGTCATCGGCATGGGGTCCGGTTCTTTATTCCGCGGCACGCCGGCGTGAAGCCGACCGCTGGGTTCGTAATCTATGTTTTCCAAAAGGGCCGCCAAGGTTGCTGGATTTAGGATGCGGTAACGGTCATTTTCTGGTGGAGATGCGGGCCGGTGGCTGGGAGGCGTATGGTTTGGATCCCGATGCGCGTGCTGTGGAGGCCTGTCGGAAAGCCGGATTGCAAGTGCGGTTGGGCATGCTCGCTGAAGACAGTTTTTCTGATGATTTTTTTGCGGCCATCACCCTCAATCACGTGATCGAGCACCTCCACGACCCGCCGGCGACACTTCGATTATGTTTTAAATTTTTGCAACCTGGCGGAGTGCTTTGGATTGCCACACCCAATCTGAACGCCTTGGGTCACACCAAGTTTGGGCGCAACTGGTTTGCGCTGGATCCGCCGCGTCACTTGATTCTTTTCACCCCGGCGTCGCTGCGGACCGCGTTGGAGCGGGCAGGTTTCAAGGTGGCGCCTCGCCTGCTCCCCGATGGCGGGGCGAAATGGCATTTCCGGGTCAGCGCGGCGGTGGCAAAAGGCCGCGATCCGCTCAATGCGCCCGGTCATTCCTTTTTTCAGAAATGGCGGTTGAAACGCGAGGCCCGCCGCGCGGATCGGCAGGTGGCTGTTCAACCAGAACTCGCTGAAGAATTGGTGATGCTCGCCACCAAACCAAACGTGCTGGCGGGCCAATCCGACACATGAACGATGCTCCGCTTGTTTCCGTTCTGGTCCCGGTTTACAATGGCGAAATCGTTTTATCGGACGCTCTGGCTTCCGTTCAGCAACAGACCTGTCAAAATTTTGAAATCATTGTGGTTGATGATGGTTCCACCGACAGCAGCCACATGCTCGCGCAAAACTTTGCGGAGGCGGACGGTCGCATCAAAATTCTGCGCCAACCCAACGGCGGCACCCAAGCCGCGCGTAATACCGCATTACATCATGCCTCGGGTGAATGGATTGCCTTGCTTGATCAGGACGATGTCTGGCTGCCGAAAAAACTGGAAGTTCAAATTGCATTGCTCAAAGAGTCGCCGCGGGCCAATTTGCTTTTCACCAATTATGTTCATTGGGATGGCAGGCGCGACCTTGGCGCGCGCTATACCAAACGCCATAAGTTTCCCGACGGGGACGTGGGAATAAATCTGACGCGCTGGTGTTTGTTTGGCGCTTCAACGGTGATGATCCGTCGCGCGGCGGCCGAGGAGCTTGGAGGGTTTGATTCAAAATTTCACTTAAGTGGTGATTGGGATTTATGGCTGCGTCTCGCCGAAAAAGGTTTGCTAGCCAAAGGAGTATGGGAACCGCAGGTTCGTTACCGAATCTGGTCCGGCAACGAGAGCAGAAGAACCCTCGATATGACGCAGGAAATTGCGGATATCTTGGAGCAGGCGCTAACCAGGCCACAGCGCGCTGTATGGCAACGTGCTTACAGACGTTCCCTGCAAATCGCCCGTGGCAACCTGGAATTGGCCAAGGTCCGCCCCCTGATTGGAACACAGCCCAAGGCCGTGCCTCTCGCGGTGTTGCGCGCCTGGTTGCATTGTCCCACCCGCCTCAAATGGCTGCTTTGGTATTTTGCAACCTTATGGCCAAACTCGCCGTGGGCGGAAATTGTTTATTGCAAAATACGCCGCAAATGGTAGGCATTCCGCCCACGAAATTGAAATGAACGACCTGAACATACTCTACCTCAATCTCGTAAAAAAATCCCTTACCTGCGAACTGTATGAAGGTATGGACGGGTCGGTCTGGTCGCCCGGTGGTTTCTGGCAACGATTGCTGTTGAAAATGTGTGTGCCGTCTGAAGTCCGCCTTTTGCGGCCAGTAAACCCTGAGGCACGGAATGAAGGCAGGGATTGGCCGTACATGGCGCAGACCATGGTTGGCAGCAAGCGGCTCGACAATTTGCAATTTTGCGTGGAAGGCATTTTAGCCGACCGGGTCTCTGGCGATTTGATTGAGACAGGAGTTTGGCGGGGTGGCTCGGCAATTTTCATGCGGGCCATCCTCAAGGCCCATGAAGTTTCCGACCGATGTGTCTGGGTGGCGGATTCCTTTCAGGGGCTGCCACAACCTGACGCGGGAAAATATCCCATGGATGTTGGCGACTCTCACCATCAATTTGAAAACCTGGCGGTTTCGCTGGAGCAAGTGCGGGCCAACTTCCAGCGTTACGGCCTGCTTGACGATCAGGTCCGTTTCCTGAAAGGTTGGTTTAAAGACACCCTGCCGTCCGCGCCCATTGAAAAGCTCGCAATCATCCGCCTCGACGGTGACATGTATGAATCTACGATGGATGGTCTGATCAATTTGTATCCCAAGCTTTCGCCGGGAGGTTTTTTAATTGTGGATGATTACGGCGCGATCCCAGCTTGCAAAAAAGCCGTGCATGATTATCGCGAACAACATCACATTCGGGAAGAAATCCATCCGATTGACTGGACGGGAGTTTATTGGCGTCGGTCAGCCGCTTCTTGATCCTTTGGTCAATGCACGCCGCACAATCATCAGGAGGCAAGGCTTCGTCGCCCTGGCGGGACAAATTCGCCCGTTTTCGTGAAGTAATGTTATTTCACTTGCGACGATGTTTCGGAGGTAAAACTATTTCCACCGGTTCAGTGACCTTCTGTCTTGCCCACTTCAACGCTCCCAATTTTCTTGAAGTTTCATTGGATGCAGTGCGCCGCCGTTATCGTGACGAGCGGATTATAGTGACTGACGCAAGCTCAGTCTGGTCCGAGTTTTGCGCCGCCAAATCAGTTTGCACACGGTATCGTGCCGAACTGCATCCATTACAAAACTATCATCGCCACACGGGTCTCTTAAACTACATGTTCCAACAGGTGACCACGCCAGCCGTTGTCTTTCTCGATCAAGATTGCGTGTTGTTGGGCCGACTGGACGCATTGTTGGAAGCCGTCGCCGGCGGAACAACCCTTATCGGGCCGGCCGATGAAATGCGCCTGACGCATCAAAATCTTTGTTCGGTTTACCCCCAGCTCGCCAATCGGTGTTTTCGCATCGCCCCCAAATTTATCCATGCAAGTCTCATGGCGGTCAGTACACCGCGCGTCCGCCAGTGGTCCGCCAAACCATTCATCTGGCGAGGCGAATGGGGCAAGCATCCGTTGGAACGTTACTACGGTTTGACCGAATTGGTCAGACGCAACCAGCCGGATGGCGTGCTGACTCTGGACTCGGCACACACCGGTTATGGCCTGGGGCAAGCCTATTTTTTTAACGGTTCGCCGGTCGCGTATCACCAATGGTATAGCGGTCAGGTTTATGGGCAGGCTGCCAAAATGGACGCCGTGTTTGACCCCGACTGGCTGCGTGACGAGATGAAGCGGTTCCTTGACGACTATTGGGGTGGCAAGGTTGATTTCAAACTGGCGTCAACGGTCTATCAACATGGCGGAGAGGCAAATCGTTAGTCCTGCCTGTTCTCTTATGACACCGACCGTCACCCTCGAAACCAAATGCTGGGAACATGATTGGCGGCACATTCTTGAAAGTGAATGGTTGCGTCTGTTGGCGGATCGGAATGATTATCCGTTCGGTGAAAAAATCCTGATGATCAACAACGCGAAAAACTACTCCGTGGTATCCAAACACGCGGAACGCGCCATTCAGCGAGGGTGGATAACCAAATATATCATCGTGGAAGAGCACGCCGCCGAGGCGCTTGATTTTTTTTCCATCAGCCGCGAATCGCTGGGCATCGGCTATTCCTATTCCATTGCCGAGCTGGTGGGAATTTTTTTGTGCCGCTCCGATTTTCTTTTGCACTACGCGGGTGACTGTATGCCCGCCGCCGCCAGTAACTGGGTGTCCCGCGCGGTGTGTTTGATGTCGCAGGACCCGCGCATCAAGGTCTGCACCCTCCATCCGGGCGAAGACCCTGGCGGAGAGAAGCAAGGCTTGGTGGGGGAAACAAATGATTTTTACCTTGGCCAAGGGTTCTCCGATCAATGCTACCTTGTCCGCGCGGCGGATTTTCGCCAGCGCATCTACAACGAATCCAACCCCGCCTCCGCGCGTTATCCAAAGTATGGCGGCGAGCTTTTTGAGAAACGCGTGGACTCATGGCTGCGAAACCATGGCCATCTTCAAGCCGCATTCAAGCACGCCCATTACACCCATAAGAACTGGCCGTTGCCACCGCTCGCCCGCCTGCACCGGAAATTGCGCAAAACCTGGTCCCGAAAAATTTCCCCGTGGTTTGCACGGTGATTTCCGAAGCCGTCCAGCAGGTGGCTGCGACGCCCCGTCGCAGAAAGGCGCTGCCGACGCCCCCGTCGCCCATTGGCCCGGCGGACTTCTCCGATGGTATCAAATAATTGCGACGGGGGCGTCGCAGCCACGCGCAACTCCGGTTTTCGGGTTGAAGCAGCAATCGAAAAAGTCTCGCAAGACCGGACGGTTTTTCGGCAAACTCCGGCCATTGGCATGATTGAATTTTTCCGCCGCCTGTTGAATCTGGCAAAGCCGTATTGGCTGCGGCTGGTTTTGGGCATTGTATTCGGATTCCTCGGCGGCCTGATTGACCCGCTGCTGGTGCTGCTGGTGCCGTTGGTCGGCAGTGTGGTTTTTGCCGGCGCGGACAACAACAGCGCCACAGCCTTCCTGAAAAATCTGTCGCCCAAACTGCAAACTATCGCAGACACCGTCGCTCACTGGTTTTCCGCCTCCGGCGCTTCGCCCGGCGCCGGGCTGAAAATCCTGGCGATATTGCTCGTGCCGCTCGTGTTTGTTTTGCGCGGCGTCTTCAGCTACCTCAACGTGTATTGCCTGCAATGGGCCGCCATCCGGGCCATCACCGATTTGCGCATCCGGTTGTTTGCCCATCTCCAAAATCTTTCCGTCGGCTTCTTTGCCCGGTCCAACACCGGCGATTTGATGTCGCGCATCAACTCGGACACCATGGCCCTGCAAAACACCATTACCGGGACGCTGGCCGTTATCGTCAAAGACCCGGCCACGGTGATGATCATGGTGGGTGTCATGTTTTTCGGGGTGGATGCCAAACTCACGTTGATCACGATGCTGGCTTTTCCCGTGTGTCTCATTCCCGTCATTGTTTACAGCCGCAAGGTGCGCAAATCCGCCGCCGTCGTCCAGGACAGTTACTCCGAACTGTCAACGGTGATGCACGAATCCTTCACCGGCAACCGCATCATCAAGGCCTACAACCTCGAAGCCCGGGCCGTGCAGCAATTCAAGGAAGTTTCCCAACGCTTTGTCAGCCATCGCATGAGAATCATCCGCTCGGAGGAAATTCCCGGCCCGTTGAACGAATTTCTAGCCGCCATCGGCGTGGCCCTGTTGTTCGGTTACTTTGCTTTTCAACCGAATCCCGATGTTACGAAAGTCATTCAATTCGGGATGGCGATATTTGTCGTGTATCGCCCCATCAAAAACATCACCCGCCTCCACAACCAGCTGGAACAGGCGCGCGCCGCCAGCCAGCAGGTTTTTGACTTGCTTGAAATGCAAAACTCCGTGCGCGAGCCGGCGCAGCCCAAAATACTCAAGGCCGACGGCGCGGACATCCAGTTCGATCACGTCCACTTTTCCTACGGCGAAAAAATCGCGCTGGACGACATCCAGTTGCAAATCAAACCCGGACAGCTCGTCGCGCTCGTCGGCGCCAGCGGCTCCGGCAAAACCACGCTCGCCAATCTGCTCCTGCGTTTTTACGACCCGCAGCGCGGTGCCATCCGCATCGGCGGCGTGGACATCCGCGACGTCACCACGCGCGATCTGCGAAACCAAATCGCCGTCGTCACGCAGGAAACCATTTTGTTCAACGACACCGTTCGCAACAACATCGAGCTGGGCCGGCCCGGCGCGTCGAAAGAGGAAATCATCGCCGCCGCCCGCCATGCTTATGCCTATGATTTCATCATGGAAAAGCCAAACGGCTTTGACACCTTCATCGGCGAAAAGGGCGTGACGCTCTCCGGCGGCCAGCGCCAGCGGCTTGCCATCGCCCGCGCCGTTTTGAAGAACGCGCCGATTCTCGTGCTTGATGAAGCCACCAGCTCATTGGACACCGAGTCCGAACGGGCGGTGCAGGCCGCGTTGGACGAATTGATGAAAGGCCGCACGACGATTTGCATCGCGCACCGCCTTTCGACGATCCTCCATGCCGACGAGATTGTGGTGCTCGATCAGGGCCGCATTGTGGAAACCGGCACGCACATGGAACTGGTCCGGCGCGGCGGCGTTTATCAAAAGTTGTACGAACTGCAATTTACATCGTGAATGAAGAATTTTTCATAAGGAAAGCAGAAATGCAGGAAAAATTCCTTGTTTCCCGCCTTCTTTATTGAATCTCCCTTCCTGATTGAAAATTCTTGCTCTCCAGTTCAAATACTTCGGCGACGCTGTGCTGATGACGCCGGCCCTGCGCGCTTTGCGCGGCCATTTTCCCGGCGCCGAACTGCACCTGCTCGTGCCGGGGGAAATCGCGCCGATTTTCCAGCACCTGCCCTGGCTCAACCGAATCTGGCCGATGCCGCGCCGGCGCGGCCGCGCCAATTTCAGCCAAACCTGGCCGGTCATCCATGCCTTGCGCCGTGAACGTTTTGATCGTTCAGTGGATTTTGCGAGCAACGACCGCGGCGCCATTTTGAGCCGGCTCATCGGCGCGCGCCGCCGGCTGGGCTGGGATGAACGGGGTGGATTTTTCGGCCGGAAATTTTGCTATACCGACCGCGCGGCGCCGGAGACGAAACCGCAACATGAATCCGCGCGGCTGGCGCGGCTTTTGTCCGGCTGGCAAATTCCGCCGCCGCCTTCACTTGAAGCTGAAATCCGCGCTGATTCGTCGTTGGCCGATGCCGCGCAACGAATTCTTCCCGACGACCGCGCGGTTGTTTGCCATGTTGCATCCAGCCAGCCGAAAAAGGAATGGCCGCTGCCCCACTGGACAACGTTGCGCCGTTTGGCCCGCGAAGCCGGGTACCGCGTTGTCTTCACCACCGCGCGTGGCGAACGCGAAGCCGCGCTGATGGCGGAACTAAAAAAGCTCGCGCCGGATGCCGTGATTCTGCCGCCGGTGCCGGAACTGCCCCTGTTCCTGGCGGTGCTGGCGCGCGCCGGCGTTTTCATTTCCGGCGACACCGGCCCGTTGCATTTCGCCGCCGGATTGGGGGTGCCGACGATTTCGTTGTTTGGCCCAAGCTCCCCCGCGCAGTGGGCGCCCATCGGCAGGCGTCATCAGGTTCTGATGGGAAGTGCCTGCGGTTGCGATGGCAATTTAAGCATCTGCCAAAGCGACAAGCATTGCCTTGCCGCCATTTCACCCGAACAGGTCTTTGCCTGCTTGCAGGATGTTTTGGCAGAATCCAAATCAGATCATCAGGAAATGTAGGAGACGATGTGAGGAGTCTCTGATCGGCAATCTCCGAATCCCCAAATGCGAGACTTGTCACCTTTTCTCCTACAGCCAGCTATCTGCGCCCCAGCCGTTCCAGCAATTTCCCGTGAATTCCACCGAACCCGCCATTGCTGAACACGCAAACGATGTCGCCGCCCTGCGCGTTCCTGGCGACGTGAGCCACAATTGAATCCACATCGGGCAAATAAGCCGCCTCCTTGCCCGAGGTTTTCAAATCCTGCATGAGTTTTTCGGGATTGAGCCGTTCTTCGGCGGCGATTTGTTCGAGCCGCGCGACTTCGGCCACCACCACCGCATCGGCATCGGCGAACGCGCCGGCCAGTTCATTCTGAAAGACGTTCCGCCGCGTCGTGTTGCTGCGCGGCTCAAAGACGGCCCAGATTTTCTCGCGCGGATATTTGATGCGCAGCGCGCGGAGCGTTTCCCGAATGGCCGTCGGGTGATGGCCGAAATCGTCCAGCACGGTCACGCCGCCGGCGATGCCGCGCACTTCCATCCGGCGTTTGATGCCCTTGAAGGTGTCGAACGCGGACTGGATTTGCTGGTTTTTCAATCCGCAATGCTTGGCGCACGCGATGACGGCCAGCGCGTTCCGGACGTTGAGTTCGCCGACCATGTTCAGGTGGAATTTGAAACTGGGAATTTCAAATTCGGTGGCGGTCGGTCCATAACGGAGGTTGAAGGCCTGAATGGCGTTGTCTTCGCCGAGACCAAATCGCTTCACCGGACAATGGGTGACGTTCAACAACGGCGCGAGATTTGCGTCATCGCCGTTGCCCAGCAACAGTCCGTTGCGCGGAATGAGCCGGATGAAATGCGAGAAGGATTTCTTGATGGCCTCGAGGTTTTCAAAGATATCCGCGTGATCAAATTCAAGGTTGTTGACCACGCCGATTTCCGGCAGGTAATGGACGAATTTGCTGCGCTTGTCGAAAAAGGCGGTGTCATATTCGTCGCCCTCGATGATGAACCAGTCGCTGTCGGTAAACCGCGCGCCCTGGCTGAGATTGTTCGGAATGCCGCCGATGAGATAACTCGGATTCAATCCGTTGTGTTCGAAAACCCAGGCGAGCAGTGAAGTGGTCGTGGTTTTGCCATGGGTGCCGGCAACGACGATGGAGCGTTTGCCGCGGATGAAAAATTCCGCCAACAGCGCCGCCAGCGAGCAATAACGCAATTTGTGATCGAGCACAAACTCCGCTTCCGGGTTGCCGCGCGAAATGGCGTTGCCGATCACCACCAGGTCGGGTTTGTGGGCGAGATTCCGCTCCGCGTAGCCGTTCATCACCTCGATCCGCCGCTCCGCCAAAAACGTGGACATCGGCGGATAAACATTCTGGTCCGAGCCGGTAATATTGACCCCTTTCTCCTTCATGGCCGCGGCGGCGGACGCCATGGCCGTGCCGCCGATGCCGGTAAAATGCACCGATTTGATTTCCGATGAAAACATGCCGGTGAATTAAACCACGAAGACACCGGGGCACAAAGTTTTTTGAATCATGGCGCCGTGCCGCCTTCGTGGTTAAGTCTTGAGTTTGCGCTCCAGAATCTCGCCGGCCACCGCCGGGTTTGCCTTGCCCTTGCTCAACTTCATCACCTGGCCTTTCAAGGCATTGAGCGCAGCCACTCTGCCGGCTTTGTAATCCGCGACGGATTTCGGATTCGCAGCAATGGCTTCATCGCAGAATTTTTCAATCGCAGCCATGTCGCTGACCTGCGCCAGGCCCTTTTCCTGAACAATCGCCGCCGGTGATTTGCCGCTCTCGAACATCTCGGCAAACACCCGCTGCGCGGCGGAACTGCTGATGGTTTTGGCTTCCACCAGATTAACCAATTCAAGAACAGCTTCGGGTTTGAATTTGAGGTCGGCGAGCGTGAAACACGGCGCAGGCGTCTCGCCTGCACTCTTATCCAGATGTTGGACAGGCGGGACGCCTGAGCTACGCAGTTCATTCGCCTCGGCCAGCCTGGCGCGAAGATTATTAATGACCCAGTTTGCAACCGCTTTGGGATTTTTGGATTTCTTCGCGACGCCTTCAAAATAATTTCCAAGCGGAACATCATTTTTGAACGTTTCGGCGTCAGACGCAGGCAAACCGTAATCGCGCATGAACCGCTGCTTGCGCGCCAGTGGCAATTCAACGACGCGCGATTTCACGCCGGCAAGCCATGTCTTCGTCGGTTCAAACGGCATCAGGTCCGGGTCGGGAAAATAGCGGTAATCATGGGCAAATTCCTTGGTGCGCATTTCCTCAGTCACACCCGCCGCGTCGTCCCAGCGGCGGGTGGATTGAATCAGCTTGCCGCCCTTTTTCAGCACTTCAATCTGGCGCGGAATTTCATATTCCAGCGCCCGGCGCACGCCGGAAAAGCTGTTCATGTTTTTGATT
The DNA here is from genome assembly GCA_963786375.1 of uncultured Verrucomicrobiae bacterium. GTDB lineage: Bacteria > Verrucomicrobiota > Verrucomicrobiia > Limisphaerales > UBA11358 > UBA11358. The sequence goes on along the minus strand of CAWAYP010000003.1, from coordinate 187,099 downwards.
TCGATCTTCGCGCCCAGTTCCTGCGCGCCTTTGGGCCGCACGCTCACGTTCACGTCACAACGCACCATGCCCTTTTCCATGTCGCAATCGCTTACACCGCCATAAAGCAAAATATCTTTCAGCGCGTTGAGATATTCGCAGGCCATGTCCGCGCTGGTGAGGTCCGGTTCGGAAACAATTTCCATGAGCGGCACGCCGGCGCGGTTGAAATCCACGCCGCTGTTGCGCTCGAAATGAAAGCTCTTGCCCACGTCCTCCTCCAAATGCGCGCGGGTGATGCGAACGCGCGAAATGCCGCCCTTAAACTCAAAATCCAGATGGCCGTTCGCGGTGGAGGGCTGGTCGTATTGGGTGATCTGGTAATTCTTCGGCATGTCCGGATAGAAATAATTCTTCCGGTCGAACTTGGCGCGCGGCGGGATTCCACAATTCAGCAACAAACCCGTGAGCACGGTGAGCCGCAGCGCTTCCTCGTTGGCGACGGGCAGCACACCGGGCAGGCCGAGGCAGACGGGGCAGACGTTCGTGTTCGGCGGCGCGCCGAAGGCATTGGCGCAGCCGCACCACATCTTTGATTTGGTTTTAAGCTGGACGTGGGTTTCCAGTCCAATGACCGCTTCGTAGTCCATAAGGGCGGGCCATTTTTACCACGGATCCGTCCTCCGTAGCAATGCTGCGAAGGAGAATGGAGACGGATTACCACGGATTTTTTTTTTCCGGGAGGGACGCCGCCACGGCCTCCCTCCCAATCATCCTACGCCGCCGCCGGGTTGGTTCCGGTTTGAACCGCCATGCGTTTGGCGTGTTTGCGCACGAACCATTGGTGGAACGATTCCAGGTAGAGGTAAATGACGGGCGTGATGTAGAGCGTGAGCAACTGGGACACCATCAGGCCGCCGACGACGGCCAGGCCGAGCGCCCGGCGGGCGCCGCCGCCCGCGCCCAAACCGAGCGCGATGGGCAGCGTGGCGCAGAGTGCGGCCATCGTGGTCATCATAATCGGGCGGAACCGCAGCAGGCAGCCTTCGTAAATCGCGTCCTGCGGGCTTTTGCCGCTGCGTTGCGCTTCGATGGCAAAATCAATCATCAGGATGGCGTTCTTCTTCACGATGCCGACGAGCATGATGAGGCCGACAAAGCCGTAAATGTCCAGCTCCAGGTGGAAGAGCATCAGCGTCATCAGCGCGCCAAAACCCGCCGAAGGCAGGCCGGACAAAATCGTCAGCGGATGGATAAAGCTTTCGTAAAGGATGCCCAGGATGATGTAGATGACGAGGATGGACATGATGAGCAGAACCACCAGCCCCTGTTGTGAGGATTGGAAAACCTGGGCCGCGCCCTGAAAGCTGCCGGAGATGGTTGCCGGCAGGTGCATTTGAGCTTCGAGCTTCTGAATTTCCGAAAGCGCCGCGCCGAGCGACATGCCGGGGGCGAGGTTGAAGGAAATGGTGACGGCGGGCAACTGGCCGACGTGCGAAATGCTCGCGGGACCAAGGCTGCGAGTGAGCCTGGCCACGGCACTCAAGGGAACGAGGATCGGCGCGCCGTTGGTGGTGGTGTTCGCGCTGGTGATGTAAAGTTGCGCCAGCGCGGCGGGATCGAGTTGAAACTGAGGCAGGACTTCGAAGACGACCCAGTATTCGGCCACGTCGGCGTAGATCGTGGAAGCCTGCATTTCACCGTAGGCGTCGTTGAGGGCATTTTCGATTTGCTGCGCCGTCACGCCCAGCGCGGCGGCCTTGTCGCGGTCAATGTCCACGTTGACCTGCGGGTTGGCGATTTGCAAATCACTCGTCACGTCCTGCAATCCAGGCAGCTTGGCCATTTGGTCTGTCAAAATCGGCGCCCAGTGGAAAAGCTCCTTCGTGTCGGTGTCCTGCAGGCTGTATTGATACAACGCCTTGGTAAGATGGCCGCCGATGCGAATCAGCGGGGGATTCTGCATAAAAACATTGATGCCCGGCACTTGCGCCAGTTTCTTGCGGAGTTCCTGGATGATCTGGTCCGCGCTCAACTTGCGTTCGGAACGGTCCTTCAAACGCATGAACATGCGGCCCTGGTTCAGGGTGGAGGACGCCCCGCCGGCGCCAATGGCGGACATGAAACCGTCAATATTCGGATCAGCCGCAACGATTTTCATCGCAGCCAGTTGGTGTTGCCGCATCGCGTCAAAGGAAATGTCCTGGGATGCCTCGGTGATCGCGAAAATCTGGCCCGTGTCCTCGCTGGGGAAAAAGCCCTTGGGAATCACGTAAAATAAAATCATCGTCGCAACGAAAACGGCAAACGATATCCACAGCGTCACCCGCCGATGGCGCAGGGCGACTTGCAGCGTGCGGTCGTAAGTGTCGCGCAGGCCGTTGAAGAACCGCTCGAAGAAGTTGTATATCCGTCCATGCCTGCGTCCGTGCTGCGCATGAACAAACCGGCTGCACATCATCGGCGTCAGGGTCAGGGAGACGAACCCGGACACCAGCACGGCGCAAACGATGGTCACGGCAAATTCGTGCAGCAAACGGCCGAGCAGGCCGCTCATGAACAGCACCGGAATGAACACCGCCGAGAGCGACAGCGTCATGGAAACAATGGTGAAGCCGATTTCCCGGGAGCCGTTCAACGCCGCCTGCATCGGCGGCTCGCCGTTCTCCATGTGGCGCACGATGTTTTCGAGCATGACAATGGCGTCGTCCACCACAAACCCGACGCACAGCGTCAATGACATGAGCGAAAGGTTGTCGAGGCTGTAGCCGAGCAGCGCCATCACGGCGAACGTGCCGATGATGGACATCGGCAGCGCCAGGCTGGGGATGATGGTCGCCGACAAATTCCGCAGAAAAATGAAAATCACCAGGACCACCAGGCAGACGGCCAGAAACAGCGTGTGCTCCACGTCGGCCACGGATTCGCGAATGGACAGCGAACGGTCGAAAAGAATGTCCAGTTTCACCGCCGCCGGAACTTGCTCGCGGAACTGCGGCAGCAATTTCTTGATGTTGTCCACCACGGCGACCGTGTTCGCGCCCGGCTGGCGTTGAATGGCCAGCACTATGGCGCGGGTGCTTCTTTCCGGCGTGTTATACCATGCGGCCTCTTTGTCGGTTTGCACGCTGTCGAGCACGTTGCCCAATTGCTCCAGCCGCACGGGATTGCCGTTGCGATAGGCGACAATCATGGGGCGAAAAGCCGCCGCGTCTTCAAGCTGGCCGTTGGCCTCCACCGTGAAGGCCTGGTGCTTGCCGTAAAGAATGCCGGTCGGCTGATCCACATTGCCTTCCGTAACCGCCTGCTCAACCTGATCAATGCCCAGGCCGTAAGCCGCCAGCTTGTTCGGGTCCACCTGGATGCGCACGGCGTATTGTTGCGAGCCATAGACCGAAACCTGCGCGACGCCGTTCACCATCGAAATCTGTTCCGCCAGCAGGTTCTCGGCGTAATTGTCCACGTCCGAGAGCGGCAACGTCGGCGACGACATGGCAATGTACAAAATCGGCGAGTCCGCCGGATTGACTTTGCTGTAGGTTGGCGGGCTGGGCATGTTCGGCGGCAACTGCCGGGCGGCTTTGGCAATCGCCGCCTGCACGTCCTGTGCCGCCGCGTCAATATTGCGGTCCAGTGAAAATTGGATGGTGATCTGCGACGCGCCTTGCGCGCTGACTGAAGTCATGGAATCCACGCCGGCGATGGTGGAGAATTGTTTTTCCAGCGGCGTGGCCACCGCCGAGGCCATCGTTTCGGGGTTCGCGCCGGGCAGACTGGCCGAGACGTTGATGGTGGGATAATCCACGCTCGGCAGATCGCTCACCGGCAACAGGCTGTAACCGATGATGCCAAACAACAAAATGCCGAACATGACCAGCGTGGTCATTACGGGCCGGCGGATGAAAAGCGCCGGAATGCTCATGGCGCGTTGGTGGACGAACCGGCGCTATTGACTTTCACGGCCACGCCCGGCATCAGCCGCGACTGGCCATCCGTCACCACCGTCTCGCCCGCTTTCAACCCGCTTTGCACCACGGTGTTCGCCTTGATACGTGATGCCGATGGTCACAAATCGTTCTTCAACCGTTTGGTCGGGCTTCACCACGTAGATATATTCGCCGTTTTGTCCCGTTTGCACCGCCTGCGATGGGACCACGATGGCGTTCGTCAATTCCAACAAGGTCAGTTCCACGTTCACGAATTGTCCCGGCCACAACGCGCTGTTTTCGTTCGGGAACGTCGCCTTGAGCTGGATCAACCCGGTCGTTTCATCAACGGCGTTGTTGATGAACGTCAATTCGCCGTGCGGCGGCGGCGCATCCATGTTTTCAAACGTCACCGCCACCGACAAAGTTTTGTCGCGCATTTCCCGCCTGATTTCGGGCAGGTATTGCTCCAGCACGCCGAATTGGACATAGATCGGGTGAATCTGGTTGATGGTCAGCAGCGTGTCGTCCGGCGCCTTAACCACGTTACCCACATAAGATTGCAGACCGCCGGTCACGCCATCCACCGGAGCGTTAATGTGGCAAAACCCCAGGTTCAAAAGCGCGTTGGTGATGGCCGCCTTGTCCGCCGCCACGGTGCCGGTGGCCGCGTCGAGGCTGGCCTTGTCCGTGTCCAGTTGGTCCTCCGAAATGATTTTGGCGGTGAGCAATTTTTGATCGCGCGCGTAATTGGCCGTTTGATATTCCAACTGCCCGGAATCGCGTTCCAGATTCGCGCGCGCCTGATCCAGCGCTGCCTGCTGTGGTCGCGGGTCAATCGTGAACAGCGGGTCGCCCCGCTTTACCGCCTGTCCCTCCTGAAAATGAATCTGGCTGATCATCCCCTGAATTTGCGAGTGGACCGTCACCGTCGAGTACGCCATCACGTGGCCGACCGGCGGGGGATCAATCTGCACCGGCACATTCGTGGTCATTGATTGCGCCACCAATACCGGCACGCCGGCGCTGGCTGCGGCCTGCTTCGCGCCCCGCGAACAGCCGCCGGCAAGCATGACCACGGTGACCGCCAGCGCCGCCAAAATTAGAATTGATTTTTTCATGCCGTTTTACTTTGCAAAATTGATTTTGACGGACTCACGTGCCGGGGAGGATTGAAAGGCCGCCGCGAACTGGTTCAAAAATGCGGCGCGTTCCATCTGAAACCCGGGATCGGAAACCGGCCGGCCCATGATGAGCCGGGTCAACTGGGGAAACGCCGCCGGAAACATGGTCAGCGACCGCATGGTCAGCATCACGTGACGTGGATCGAGTTCGGGGGAGATTTGACCGCGCGCCTGCCGCCGCCGGATGCGTTCCAGGCCGCGGGCCGTTGCCGCGCGCCGGTTTTTTTCATCAATCAGCCGCTGATCCGCTTCCTGCAATGCTTCCCATTCCAGCAGCCGGACCCAGTCCGTGTCCTTGCACGCGGCCTCAAACCAAAAAATGAGGCTTTCCGCCGGGTCGCCTGACAATGTTTCGGCCCAGGCCTGCCGTTTGGCCATTTTCAGGCGCAGCACTTCGCGGAACAAATGCTCCTTGTTGCCGAAATAATGGTAGAGCATCCGCTTGTTGATCGCCGCGCGTTGCGCAATGGCATCCACCCGCGCACCGGCAAAGCCGTGGGTCGCGAACTCCTTCAGCGCGGCGGCTAAAATCCGCTCGCGCGTGCGCCCGGGATTGCGCAACGCAAAACGTGCTGTTTTGGCGGGTTTGGCCATAAACTGGGGACAAGTAACCACCAAGTTACTTGGAAGGCAAGCCTGATTGTCCGTTCAAAAAATGCTTTGGTAAAAGCAGGCTGGACCTAAAGCGGCGGTCTCTCCTTGTGCCATGATGTGCCCTGTTCGTAGGCATGGGCGATTTTCAGGAGCATTTCCTCGCCGAACGGTTTGCCCAGCAGTTGCAAACCGATGGGCAGCTTCGGGCTTTTCGTAAACCCGCACGGAAGGCTGACGCCGCAGATGCCGGCGAGGTTGCAGGAAATGGTGAAAATGTCGCTCAAGTACATTTGCAGCGGGTCGTCCGATTTTTCGCCGATTTTAAACGCCGCCGTTGGCGAAGTCGGCGTGACGATGATATCCACGGTTTCAAACGCGCGCAGGAAATCGTTGCGGATGAGCGTGCGGACCTTTTGCGCGCGCAAATAATACGCGTCGTAGTAGCCGCTGCTCAAAACGTAAGTGCCGAGAATGATGCGCCGCTTCACCTCGTCGCCGAAGCCCGCGCCGCGCGTCTTGCCGTATAGCTCCACCGGGTCCGCGCCGTCCACGCGCGCGCCGTAACGGATGCCATCAAACCGCGCGAGATTGGCTGAGGCCTCGGCGGTGGCGATGATATAATACGTTGCCACAGCGTAATCCGTGTGCGGCAGGGAAATTTCCACAATCTCCGCACCGAGCGATTGCAATTGTTTTACCGCTGCATCCACCGCGGCTTTTACTTCGGGATCCAGCCCGCCAATCATGTATTCCTTCGGCAAACCGAGCTTGAGTCCTTTGATGTCGCCGGTCAGCGCGGCGGCGTAAGCGGGCACCGGCTGCGGCACGCTGGTGGCATCGCGCGCATCGTGGCCGCCAATCACCCCCAGCATCGTGGCCGCGTCGCGCGCATCCTTGGTAAACGTGCCGATTTGATCCAGCGACGAGGCAAACGCGACGAGGCCGTAACGCGAAACGCGTCCGTAGGTGGGTTTTAATCCGACACAGCCGCACAACGCCGCCGGCTGGCGGATTGAGCCGCCGGTGTCCGAGCCCAGCGCGGCGAGACATTCATCCGCCACGACCGCCGCCGCCGAGCCGCCGGACGAGCCGCCGGGAATGCGCGTGATGTCCCACGGATTGCGCGTGACACCAAACGCGGAATTTTCCGTCGAACTGCCCATGGCAAACTCGTCCATATTCAGCCGGCCAAAGACGATGGCGCCCGCCGCCTTTAATTTTTCCACCACCGTCGCGTCGTAGGGCGAAACAAACTGGCCGAGGATTTTGGACCCGCAATTGAGCGGCTGATCTTTGACGGCCAGCACGTCCTTGACGGCCACCGGCACCCCGAGCAGCGGGCGGCTGGCGCCGCTGCCGCCTTGAGAAAACAGTTTATCCGCCGCGTCCGCTTGCGCGAGCGCGTCGGCGTCGTTGTGGCTGATAAAGGCGTGAATTTTCCCGTCCACGCGGGCGATTTGGTCGAGACACGATTGCATGGCCTCGCGCGCGGAGACTTCGCGCCGGGCAAGCTTGGCGGCCAGTTCAGAAATGGTCAGTTGGTTCAACATGAATGTTCAGCCACAGACAGGCACAGATAGACCCAGATTGGGACAAGCGAACAAGTCGCAAACGCCAAGGTTAAAACATCTGTGTTTGTCTGTGTCCATCTGCGGCTTAAAAACTATTCCACGATTTTCGGGACGATGAACAGGCCGTTGGCCTGGGCAGGCGCGTTGCGCAGGGCGTCGTCGTGCGGGAGCGACGGACGGATTTCGTCGGGGCGCGTGACATTGACCATCGGCACGGCGTGGGCGGTCGGCTCGACCCCGGTGACCTCGAGTTCATTCAACTTTTCGATGTAGCCGAGAATGTTGCCGAGCTGCGCGCCGAGTTTTTTTTCTTCGTCGGGTGTGAGTTGCAGCCGCGCCAGATGCGCGACGTATTTGACATCAAAATGAGCCGCTGCCATGTCCCCATTGAAAACCTAAAATTGCCGGTCGGCAATTTTTATTCCTCATCAAACTTCCGTTCGACGAGGGCTTCCAGTTCGGTAATGGCCTGGTGCGCGTCGTCGCCGCGGACGTGCAGGGTCAGTTTGCTGCCGGGACCGGCGGCGAGCATCATCAAACCCATGATGCTTTTGCCATTGATTTTTTCGCCGTCCTTTTCGACCAGAATTTCCGACGCAAACCGGTTGGCGGTCTTCACAAACACAGCGGCGGGCCGGGCATGAATGCCCAGCTTATTGGCGATGGTCAATTCCCTGGTGAGGAACTTCCCGTCCGGCAACTGTTTCGCGCTCATCGGCTTGCTCATATTATATTAACGGAAGTGAATTGAATTTCCACTTATTTCTGTGTTGGCGGCGGCGGCTGGCTTGGCGCCATGTGGGCGATCAGGCGCCGGTCCAAGTCCTCCGCGGCGTTGTAGCCGGACATTTTTAATTTGGTCTGGAAAGCGGCGACTTCGATCAGCCGGGCCAAATCCCGCCCCGGCCGCACCGGAATCACAATATGCGGAATATCCACGCCAAGCACCTTGACAAATTCCTGTTCCACTCCAACCCGCTCCACCTCGGCGACCTCATTCCACACCTTGAGGGTGACCACCAGATCAAGGTTTTTTTCCTTGCGGACGCTTTTGACGCCGAACATGGCGGCGACGTTGATGATGCCGATGCCCCGGATTTCCATGTGATCGCGCGTCAATTCGGCGCTCGTACACATCACTTCGCGGCCGTCCAGCAACGTCACTTTGGTCACGTCGTCGGCCACCAGACTGTAGCCGCGTTCAATGAGTGCCAGGACGGCCTCGCTTTTGCCGATGCCGCTCTCGCCACGAATAAGCACGCCCACGCCCAAAATGTCCACGGTGCTGCCCATTTCCGTGCCGCGCGGCGCGAACATCATTTCGAGCGCAAAGGTGGCAAAGTTGATGAACCGCATGGTGACGAGCGCCGTTTGAAAAATCGGCACGCCCGCCTGGCCCGCCGCCGTCAGCAGCTCGCCGTCCGGCCGAAGGCTGCGGCTGAACACGATGCCGGGAATTCTGAAAGCGAACAAATCCGCATAGCGCGCCTCGCGTTCCGTCCGCGCGAGTGACCGCAAATAATACGCTTCGGCGTTGCCCAGGACCTGAATGCGCTTGTAGGCAAAGTAGCGCGTGAATCCGCACAAGGCCAGGCCGGGACGATTGACCGTCGGCTCGCGGATGATGCGCTTGAATCCGTTCTTGCCGGACACCAAGCGCAGTTGCAACGAGTCGGCGTGCTCTTTGTAAAACTGCTCAACCGTGACGGGTTGGTGTGACATATTTTTTCAACCGAGCGAGATTGCGATAAAACGCGCGATCAAAAGCGGGTGCCGCGCATTTTCGCAATCATAATCGCAATCTAATTTCATAAATTAAACTCCGGTCCGAGATAAATTTCCCGAGCCTTCGGGTCGTTCGTCAAAAATTCCGAACTGCCCTCCACCAGCACTTGACCCTTGTGGATGATGTAGCCACGGTCAATCAATTTCAAGGTTTCCCGCACATTATGGTCCGTGATCAAAATACCCAGCCCGCGCTCCTTCAGTCGGCGCAGGATTTTCTGGACTTCATAAACCGCAATCGGGTCAATGCCGCTGAATGGTTCGTCCAGCAGCATCAGCTTGGGACTGGTGACCAGCGCGCGGGTGATCTCCAGCCGGCGCTTCTCGCCGCCGCTGATTTGATACGCCAGGCTGCCGGCCACCGGCGTCAAATCCAGTTCCGCCAGCAAATACTTCAGCCGCACCGCGCGTTCGTCGCGCGACAGCTTGCATGTTTCCAAAATGGCCAGGATGTTGTCCTCGACCGTCAGCTTGCGAAACACGGAGGGTTCCTGCGTCAAATAACCGATGCCCAGCCGCGCGCGTTTGTGCATGGGCAGGCGCGTGATGTCGCGCGCCTGAAATTTCACCGCGCCGGCGTCGGGTTTCACGACGCCGACGACCATGTTGAAGGTCGTCGTTTTGCCCGCGCCGTTCGGGCCGAGCAATCCGACGATCTCGCCCGCCTTCACGTTCACCGAAACGCCGTTGACGACCCGCCGGCCGGAATATTCCTTCATCAGATTCTCCGTGGCGAGCAACGCGCCATTGGTTGGTGCCGTGGTCGTTTCCATTCAAATCACTTGGGCGCGGTCATTGGGTTGGTTGCTGGCGGCGGCGAATTGGTTTCCACTGTCAGTGAATTGGTTTCCGCCACGGGCGAATTCGTGCCGGCCATCGCACGGGTGAGGGTTTGATGAAAAACCATTTTGGGATTGGACGGCACGCTCAAACGGTTGTGCGCGCGGTCCCAGATAATCGAATCACCGGTGAGCCAGCCCTGCGAGTTTTCCAGGCGCGCATTGCCCGTCAGCGTGACCGTTTCGTTGGTCACGCCGTCTTGCACGTTATAGACGTACACCGCCTTGTCGCCCGTGGCGTGCATCTTCTGGCCTTTGTCATCCGTCGCGTCAATCACCACGTTCGTCTCGGCAACAATATGGTTGATGCGGCCGCCCGTTTGCGGCAGGTCGGCAGCGAGCCATTCACAGCGCAACTTCATGCCTTGGGCGTCCACACGCACGTTGTCGTGATAAATCACCCCGCGCCCGGCCAAATCGAAATTCGCCGGACCGTCCGCTTCAATCAACGTCTCCGCGCGCGGCGGCGGCTTGGCGGCGGGCGGGTTGGTCGTCACCAGCGCCAGGAGTTGGTTGACGGCATTCGTATTGATATTTGTGCTCGTCTGCGCGCGCAACGGGCCGGTGTTTGCCAGGGCAATCAACGCAATGTAAAAAAAGGTTTTCATGGCTCAATTCGTCCTTTCCGGCCCAAGTTTGATTACAGTAGATACGCGGTTGGAGATGGTGAGGAAGGAATCGCTTTGCCGCCACAAAAAACCTTCGCCTTCAACGCGGATTTTCCCATCGCCCGTCCGCACCTGCAACCAGCCGGGAGAACACGCGGTGCCATTCAACTGGTCATAGACGCATTCCGGCGCGTTCACGATGATTTCCGGTTTGCCGTTCAACCCGAACGTTTCGAGCTTGAGCTGTTTGATGGCGAGCAATCCGCCCGACAGCGGCTGTGCTTCCGCGCCCGACAAACGCGACCTCATTTGCTGCTGGTTCGGTGCCGGATAATATTCCACCGACGTAAAATCACTCGCGTGGCTGACGGCATTCGACTGAGCCGGGCTTGCGAGTGTGCCAAATAATAAAATCAAACCGGCGGCCAGCAGCCGCGTGGCCAGTGACAGATGACAGGTGGCACGAATGGTCATTCGCGCTCGGTGGTGGTTTTTCCTGTCACTGGTCACCGGTCACCTGTCCCGTTTCTGTTTCTGGGCATCTGTCACTTTGACGTTCATTCCCGGTAATGGATAACAATCGAATCCCATTTTCCCTGCGCCTGTAAAACCATTTCCGCCACTTCGCGCACCGCGCCGCGGCCGCCCGCCGCCTGCGTCACGTAATGGGCCGCCGCCTTGACTTCCGGCCGCGCGTCGGCCACCGCCACGGCAAGACCCGCCCGCGTCAATGGCCCCAAATCCACCACATCGTCGCCGACAAAACAAACGGCGTCCCAATCCAGCTTCGTCCGGCTCAACAATTTCTCCACCGAGCCGGTTTTGCTCAAGCGGTCGCCTTGCTGGACGAGAAAATCAATTTTCAGTTCGGCGGCGCGCGCTTCCGTCACCGGCGATGGCCGCGCCGAAACCCAGCCGACCTTGAAGCCGGCCCGGCGCAAAAAAATCAAGCCGAGGCCGTCGCGGATGTTGAACCGCTTGATTTCCCGCGTGCCGCCGATGAAAACCGAGCCGTCGGTCAACACCCCGTCCACGTCGCACAGGAAAAGCCTGACGGCTTTGAGTCGGGCGTTGAGGGACGGATTTCGAGAGTTTTTCTGACGCCCGGTTCCCGGCCCCCGGCCCTCGACTTTTTTGTTACTTGTCACACGTCACCTTGCCACCGCGTTAAAAACCTTGAGCGCGCCGCGGAGCAACGCGGGCATTTCCGCCAGCGGAATCATGTTCGGCCCGTCGCTGAGCGCGCGGTCCGGCCGCGGATGGGTTTCGAGAAAGATTCCATTGGCCCCGGCGGCCAGTGCGGCCCGGGCGAGCACCGGCGCGAATTCCCGCTGGCCGGATGATTTGTCGCCGCCGCCGCCCGGCAATTGCACCGAATGGGTCGCGTCGAAAATCACCGGGCAGCCAAAGCGCTGCAGAATTGGAATCGAGCGCATGTCGGCCACGAGATTGTTGTAGCCGAAGGTCGTGCCGCGCTCGGTGAGCAGGATTTTTTCCGCGCCCGCGCGCCGGGCCTTCTCCACGACCTGTTCCATTTCCGCCGGTGAAAGGAACTGGCCTTTTTTAAGATTCACGATCTGGCCGGTCAAAGCGGCGGCTTCAATCAAATCCGTCTGGCGGCAGAGAAACGCGGGAATTTGCAGAATATCCACGACTTCACCGACAATGGCGGCCTGGGTTTCGGTATGAATGTCGGTCAAAACCGGCACGCCGACCCGGGTGCGGACGCTGGCCAGAATTTCCAGGCCGGTTTCCATTCCCATCCCGCGAAACGATTTGGCGGAGGTGCGATTGGCTTTGTCGAAGCTGGCCTTGAAGACGTAAAAAATACCCAGTTGCGCGCAGGTTTTCTTGAGTGCGGTGGCAACTTGCAGGCACAGCCTTTCACTTTCAATCACGCACGGCCCGGCGATCAAAAACAATCGGCGCGGGGAATTGAGGTTTTTCCAGATGGCAGCGTCGTTGAGCACGTGGAAGTTTTAGCAGCGACCGGGGGTAAAGTAAATGGCGGTGAGCAGCCGCCGTTGTCATGGACAGGCTGGAGTGTCCAAGCTTCTCCAAATGAGCTTGCCGTTATGTCCAAATCGGGCAAAGTGTTTTCCTGATGAAGCATTGCGAATTAGATTGGCATGCTTGGTTTTTCATTGGTTTATCGCATTTTTGCGCCCGTAGCTCAGTTGGATAGAGCATCTGCCTTCTAAGCAGGTGGTCCCGCGTTCGAGTCGCGGCGGGCGCGCCATTCTCCGTCTATGGTTCACGATTTGCAACTGACCACCATCGGGGTCGTCGTCAACCCTTTGCTTGATTCGTGGTATCACGCAGGCGTGCCAGGTTTCGCGTGACTTCTTCAATCCATTCATTGCCCGGCTGCGCGTAGGGACGGAAGGTTTCAAGGTAACCTTCCCGGTCGTTGTAGTAGAGCGCGCGATGGAAGCCGAGCGTGGCGGCATCCGGGTTGTCTATCAGGCTGGCGGAATCGCTGGCACTCATTTGGAAGAGCACGCGCATTTCAAATTCGCTCAAGGTTTTTCGCCCCAAGAACCGGGTCACATTGTTGTAGGTGTCGCAGGCGGCAATGACATGAAAGCCGCGCCCCGGCCCGTCATTGACCAGGTTGAGGAACGCGGCGGCGGGATTGGTGGCCGCCCCGGCGTTGCCGGAGGAAAAGCTGAACTCGTCCTCCTGCCGGAGCTTTTTGAAATTCTGCAAACCCTGGACCAGCATGAAGGTTTCCGGTGACTTCGCGTTTTTATCATCGGTGTGTCGTTTCAATTCTTCCGCCAGTCCGTTCATGGTTTCAGCGAGATTTCCGTTGCCGACCTGAATCACTTCGTGGGGAACGGCTCGGATGACACGTTGCAAAAACTCGCGTTGCGGAAAGCCGGAGGGCGTGCTGTCGAGCACGATGAAGCGCGCGCTCCCCCGCGGATACTGCGCGGCCAGCGAGACGAGGGCCACCGATAGCAGCGTCAATGTGCGCTCCTCGCTCTGGCCCACGATGAGCAGATTGTTGCCGCTCTGTCTCTGGAAAGCGGCTTCCGTCGGTCCCTTGATGGAATTGGGCGCACCCAGCCAGACGCGCGCCGGCACCGCCGGTTGGACGGCGGGAGCTGCCAGCGCCGCGCGCAACGGCAGGTTTTCCATGATGTCCGCCGGGGTGTTGCCTTCAAACACAATCGGCCCCGGATATTGCTTTGGGTCCGCCCGTTCACGGATTTTTGCCAGGTAACCGTCGCGCTCATGGTCCGGCAACCAGACGGTTTGAAACGGACTGTTGCCTTCAATCGAACCGGCCGTGTCGTTGTAAATGCCCTCGCCGGGCCGGGAAAGCAGACGCGGCGCGGGGTTGTCCTGGTCCATGATCAGGTAGGCGTCGGCTTCGTTGCATTGGAGCGCGATGCGGATGACCATCTGGCCGATGGTGGCGCGGGCCAGGGTGTAGGCGCCGCCCAGGGTTTGCGATCCGAGCAGGACATGTATGCCAAACGCGCGGCCCTGCCGGATGATGCGGTCCAGCAAAACAGCCGCACCCTGGGAAACGCGGTCTTCCTCGACGAAAAATTCCTGAAATTCGTCAATGATTAACAACGACCGCGGCAATGGCTCCGTCCCGCCCGCCCGTTTGTAACCGGCGAGGTCCTGCGCGCCGAGCTGGCGGAACAAATCGCCGCGGCGGCGCAGTTCCGCGTCCACCCGTTCGAGCACGCTCAGGCCGAAGGCACGGTCGCTCTCGATGGCAACGACCCGTGCGTGCGGCAGCCGGCGGTTGGCGTAACATTTGAATTCCACGCCTTTCTTGAAATCCACCAGATAAAACTCGACCTGCCCGGGGCTACACCACAACGCCAGATTGGTGACGATGACATGAAACAGGGTGGATTTGCCCGAACCGGTCTTGCCGGCAATCAAGCCGTGCTGGCGCGTGGCCTTGCCGATGGCGAGGTATTGCAGCTTGGTGGCGCCGGAACGGCCAATGGGCACTCGGAGTTCCTCGGTCGTGTCTTCTTTCCAAAAATCGGAATCCGGCGGCACCACCTGAGCGAAAGGCACTTCGACCCGCGTGGAATCCTTGCCGCTCCGGCCCATCTCATGAAGGAAATGCGTGGCGGTTTCCGGCGGCGGCGGCGGATCGAGAATCAGTTTGGTTCCCGGCGGACGCCAGCCGGACATTTTGAAACCGCTTTCGGTATGCGTCAGGCAGACGCTGTTTTTCCGGAGTTCATCGGGAACAAAATCCTGCGGCGGGGCCTGCCGCTGGTCCCATTGGATGAGTGTGTAAACGCCGCAGCGCGCGCCGCTGGCGGCGATGTTCCGGAGCCGCCGCGCGGCGGTTTCGCTGAAGTTCACCGGAAACGAGGCAATGACGAGAAAATGATATTTTTCGGCAATGGCGCCGGCTTCGGCGTTGTATTCCGAGATCGTCGCATACTCATTGCGCAAATACATCTGGATGACTTTTTCCATGTGCTCGTTCAGTTCCGCGAGTTTTTCCTCGAACTGCGCGGTCTGCGTCCAGATGCGGCTGTTGATGTAACTTTCCTCGTAATCGGCCAGGTGCATCAGCGCGGCAAAGTTCTGGCCGAGACCGACCGGGTCAAAAATGGTGAACGTCAGCTTGCCCGGCGGCGTGGTGGAAAGCAGACGGAAAATGACGTTGTTAATGGCGGCCACGGCCTCGTTGCCGCCGGTCTTGGCGGTTTCAAAAAGGATGGAACCCTGGAGCGGATAAACCAGCGCCAGCGGCACGCTAAAGTTGGCCGGGCCGGGAAGCGACAGGCGCTGGTCTTTGGGCATTCTTTCAGCGAAGTTTTCCAGAGCGACTTCCAGGCGGCCAAACCGGGCGGCGTTTTTGAATTCTTCCGGCGGTGTCCAGGTCTTCCACAATGGCGGCTCCCAAGCGGGAAAAAGTTGTTCCGCCGCGGCATTGGTCTCGTGGATCGTCGCATACATCGGCCCGATTTTATTTTTCCATTCCGATTCGAGCGCTTCCCACCGGGCTTGATGCTGGCTTTTAAGAGCGGCTGTGCTCCTGGCGTGAGCGTCAGCAAGCCGGCTGGCTTGCGCCTCGGCTTCCTGTTTCAGGCTGGCCGCCTTGTCCGCGTGCCCGCGTTCAAGCCGTGCGAGTCCGGCACGGAGGTGTTGTTCGTTCTTTTGCGCGGCCCGAAACGCCTTTTCATCCACCTTCATCGGACGGTCGCCCCGGGTGCTGACAATCTGCCTCACCGTCTGTTTCCATTGCTGGTTCAAATTGCGGGTCGTGGTGTCAAACTCGGCTTGAATCCGCTCCTGCTCCCGCTGGTAATGTCCCGCGTTTTTTTGCGAGCATGCTTCGAGCAGTCGCCGCGCCTGCCTGAGTTGTCCGGCAATGGTGATGGCGGCCGGCACGGCGGCGCGGCGTCCTTGGAGGTAAAAAACCAAAACCGCCAGCAGCACTGCTGTGGCGGGTCCGGTTTCCAGCCATGAGACCGTGCTCCGATCAAAATGTTGAAGGACGGGAACCGCCGCGACCGTGCCCAACAGCAACAAAACCACCAGTGAAACCGGAAGGAACCTGAATATTCGCGGAAGCAGGATTTGTTGGAACCTGTCCAAGGCTTCGCGGGTTTTGGAGTCCAGACCTTGAAGTTCCTCGAACAACCGGTTTTCATCCGGTGAAAGGTCAGGCTCTGGCGATGGCTGGCGGCGGCCGAGCAGCCTTCGGAATTTGCCGTAGCCGCGAAATGCCTTCCGGGCACGTTTTTCGAGATGGGCAAAGGCTTCGCCGCTTCCGTCCAATTTCTTCTGTGAATTCTCAAAAGCCGCGGCGGCATCGGCCAGTTCAACGTCCCGCCGGCGCTCCGCTTCCGCCAGGTTTTTCCGGGTTCTTTGTCTGAGATTCCCTTCCTGTCCACCAACTTCATCCAACACCCGGCGGCTCAACACGCTGTGCGCCCGGTTGATTCGGGCCTTGCGCTTTTCGAATCTGGCGGTGCGCTGTTTTTTTCCATCTTCAACAGCGGTTTCCGCCGCGGTTAGTTCCCCGGCCAGGTTTGACTGTTGCTCCAGGTTGGCGGCTTCAAAGGCGTTGAGTTCGGCGGCGGACCGGGTTTGGAAATCGTGGTTCAACCGTTCTTCGCGCAGGGCAAAGTCCTCGACCGCACCCTTGAGCGCGTCCAACAGCGCGAGCATTTCATTGACGCCCAAATTGCTACTCACAATCGCTCCTGACTTTTTTTAAAATTTCATCCAGTTTTTCAATGATGACAACCGTCTTGTCCACGCGAATGAAAAGCTCCTCCAGATACCGGTGCTCAAACTCCTGGCTTTTCCCGTCCCGCCAGTAGTTTTTGGTTTCCTTCCATTTCAGTGATAATTCCCGGGCGCTGCCCAGCAATCGGCTTTTGCTCCCGCTCAAGTTCATGGCTGCACCCCTTCCCTGCCGGATGCCCTTGCTTTGGCATAAGCCTGCAACGCCCTGACGATCTGGACCAACTGGGTGACCGCCCGCCCCATGTCCATGATCAGAAACCCATGGAGTTCCTCCACCTGTTTGATCAACGGGGCCGTGCGGTCTTCCAACGCCTGCTCCCATTTTTTCACGGTGTCGAGCTTGTCTTCAGCCTCCCGGACGGCGCGCTGCGCCCGTTGCACGGCCATGTGTTGCAGTGCCGTTGCCTCCTGCAAGTGGGAAAGCGCGGTGTTGAACATCTCCCGCCTGGCTTCCTCCAACTTTAGGCCGCGCCGGCGCAGCTCGCTTTCCCAGTGCCGGCGCTGGTCATTCTGGAGCCAGAACTGCAGGCGCAACACCTCGTCACTCACCTCTTCCAGCGTCGGGCGCACCTTGCTCAAAAACAAAATCAGGCTGGCACGGAACGATTCAATCGCTTCCACGGAAGTGACTTGGGCGCGTTCAGCCATGGGGTTAATGCTGGTTGAGATATTCCTCGATGCGCTGGGCCTTGCGCAACAGGTAAGGCGTGTGTTCCTTCGAGAGTTCAATGAATTTCTTCAACGCCTTCATCGCCTGCCTGAATTCCTCGGAGAATTTCTCGTGCTCCTGGTCCTGCCAGGTGTCGCCCAGCGCGCCAAAGCGGGCCTGCAACAGGATCATCCGATTTTCGAGGTCGCTGTTGAAACGCTGCAGTTCTTCCGCGAACCGCCGCACCTTTTCCGGATCCATGATTGCTTGGGCCATCGTGTTTCCTCTCGTTTATGGTTGTCCGCCCCATTATTGCCAGTCATTACCCATCAGGCTATCACAATTCTGCCCTGCCGCGAGCGACGAAATCCGGAATTGAAAGTCACTTTCCATTTACGATTGGCGATTTAGGCCATAGGATTCCCCGGCATGTTGAGTCTTGAAGACCTTGCGGAACTGCTGGAGAAACATCGTGATGCCGCGCCCGCCCGGGTAAGGGAATTCTCCCTCGGCGGCAAATCATTCGCCTTCAATTCCAGCCCGGCCATCATGGGCGTCGTCAACCTTTCGCCCGATTCATGGTATCGCGAAAGTGTCTGCCTGACGGCGGAAGCCGCCGTGACCCGCGGGAAAATCCTGCGCGCCCAGGGCGCGGACATTGTGGACGTGGGCGCGGAATCCACGCTCGCGCACGCCGCGCGCGTGGACGAAGGCGCGCAAAATTCCCAATTATTGCCGGTCATCAAGGCGTTGCGCGCCGCGAACATTCTGGTTTCCGTGGAAACGTACCAACCCGCCGTCACGCGCGCGTGTCTGGAAGCGGGCGCGAATGTTTTGAACCTGACCGGCACGGAGGGCGGTGACGAACTTTTCCGAATGGTCGCCGCCCATGACGCCGCCGTCATCCTCTGTTACGTACAGGGCAAAAACGTCCGCGAAGTCGGTGATTTTGATTTGAGCGCCGATCCGATTGAGCAGATGCGCGATTTTTTTTCGCGCCGGATTGAAATCGCGCAACGCAACGGCGTGGAAAAAATCCTGCTCGATCCCGGCCTGGGCTTTTACTACCGCAACCTGCAGGACAGCGCGGTGCGGGTGCGGCATCAAATGCCGTTTTCCTGAACACATTCCGGCTGCGTGCGCTGGGTTTCCCGATCTGCCACGCCCTGCCCCACGCGTTTGAATTTTTCCGCGATGAAGTGCGCTGTGCCGAACCGTTCTTTGCCGTGCTGGCCGCGCTGGGGAAAACCGACCTGTTCCGCACGCACGAAGTCCCGCGCATCAAGGCCGTGCTGGACACGATGAAGGTCTATTGACTGCGGATTCGCAAATTGCAGCGGCGGTCTGTGACCGCCGCTATTCAGATAAGAGCGCCGCTACATAGAAAGACGCCTTCCTCTTCGGATTTCGTTATCCACTCGTCACAGACTTCCAATTTGTAACGCGCCAGGATTTTGCGGACGCGCTCCGGCGGGTAGCGGTAGGAAAAGAAAAGTTGAATTGAATCACCGCCTTTAAATTTGAACGCTTTGTTCTTAATTTCAATCCTGCGCGGGCGATAGAAATGGAAACGAGCAACCATCCGCTTTAATTCGCATCGGCCATTTTCAATGGTGAACCTCAAATCACCATCTCGCCGCTCAACCCCAAGATCGAGCAGAAATGTCATCAGCCAGTCGCGGGTCAAAGCGTTGTCGTACTGCGGCAGGATCTTTTTCATTCCCGCGGCATAATCGGCGCCCGGGGCAAGATTGGCGCTGAAAAGCAGAAAATCTTTTGGGCGAATCAACGATGCGAGTTTCGGCAAGATGTCCTGCGGCTCAAAATTCGGAATCATGCCGAAAAAGGTGAAGAGGCGCGAAATGGCAGGGACGCCGCGCTGCGGCGTCCGGTCGGCGCAGCGCGCCGACCCTGCTATCTTTTCCAAATCATCCGCCGTGGCCAGATCGCAGACGAGCGGAAAACAATTTCTCCCCGGCAAAACGGCCAGCGCGGTTTGACGGGCGGTCAAAACCATCGCCGCGCTGACATCACACGGCGTGTAAAATACATCTTTGCCGCGGGCCTTCAGCAATTTCAGCAACCGTGTGTCCTTTTGCCCGCCGCCGCAGCCGAGGCCGATGACCTGGACGCTTTTCGATTTGATTTGTGCAGCCGCCGCCGCAAACCCCCGTTCATAAACCGCCCGCAATCCGCATCATTCCGCGTCGGCGAATACGCCTGGTGCAACGCCAGCCATTTTTGGGTTTGCTTGACGCTGTCGTAGTGGAACTTGTGATTTACCCGGCGCGTGCGCAGCGATTCGAGCAAATCGCGCCGCACGTTCTCCGGGAACTGGCTGGTGTGAATGACGACGTTGGCAAGCGATGACATGCGCTGGTTTTCGCCGATTCCGCGCGACAAAACAAGTTCTTGCTGGAACCGGCCTTCTAGTTTTGCGGAAAAATCCGGTAGAGCAGGAAATAAACAATCACGCCGGTCACGGAAACGTACATCCACAGCGGCCAGGTCCAGCGCGCGATTTTTTTGTGAAGCTCGAAGCGTTCTTTTTTCGCGCGATAGAGCGTCACCAAAATCATGGGCACAATGACCATGGCCAAAAGCGTGTGGGTTAGAAGAATCGTCAGGTAAATCGGACGAAACCAGGCCGGGTGCAGAAACCGTGTCGGTCCTTCGTGCAAAACCATCGCGAGGTAGCCGTGATAAGTGAGGTAACACGCCAGGAAAAAAACGGAAGTGATAAACGCCGCGACCATGCAATTGCGGTGCGCGATCTTGTTTTTTCGGCGGATGAAAACGTAACCGGCGGTCAGAAAAATTCGCGCTGAGGCCGTTGAGCGAGGCATTGACGGCGGGCCAGTTGTGAATGTTCATCAATCGCTTTCCAATTCCTTCACGGTGGCGAGAATTTGCGGTTTAACCTTTGCCCAATCCACGTTCTGGCCTTCGGTTTGAAAGATGCCGCGCAGCCGCGCCTGTTTGTCCACCACCACGAAAATCGTGCTGTGGACGAAGAAATCGGTGGGGGTTGTCCGGTCCTGGGGCGCCACGGGCGTGGCGCCGAGTTTGAGGCCGGTGGTGGCCAGGCCGGCCAGTTCTTTTGCATTGCCGGTCAGAAACATCCAGCGGCTGAAATCCGCGCCGTAACGCTCGCCGTATCTTTTCATTATCGCGGGCGAGTCGTACTCTGGATTGCAGGTCAACGTCACCAGTTTTGCCCGGCTGGCGGACGGCAGCGCCGCCTGAAGCGATTTCATCTGTGTTGACATGATCGGGCACGAGCCGGCGCAGCGGGTGAAAATGATGTCAGCCACCCAGACGTGGTTGGTCAAATCAGCCAGCGTGGCAACCCGGTTATCCTGGTTGGTCAGCGTGAAGTCGGCAATCTGATCAATCACGGGCAATGCCTTTTGTCTGGCCTTGCCGTATTCCGCAATGGAGAGCAGATACGCCAAACCCAACAGCCCTAAAAGCAGGCCGAAACCAATCCAAATTGTCAGTGGCAATCGTTGAGCGGAACCATTCATGCCGGTTTTCGGGATTATACGCTCCAAAAAAACCGACGGCAAGCCAAGTCAGCAGCCGGTAGTGGCACGTATTACAACTTCCGGTGGGCAAGCGTCTCCGCGAGCCGGCTCGTCGGCAGCCGCGGATTTGAAGTCGGCGCGATTTTGTTCGGCTCGCGCGGCTTATTCAAAGCTGCTGGAGGGCGTGTTGGATTGGGACGCAATCCATTTGTCGTAGTCCGCCTGGCTTTGAACGATGAGAAAGCCGCCGGACATTTCGGAATGGCCGGGACCGCAAAGCTGGGCGCAATTGACTTGATAGCGGCCAATCTTCGTGGGCGTAAACCAGACGGGAATGCGCAGGCCGGGAATCGCGTCCTGGCAAACGCGCATGGCGATGATCTTCAGCGAGTGAATCACGTCCTTCGAGCTGAGATAAATGATGACCGGTTTGTTGACGACCACGTGGATGTCATTGAGTGTCTGAATGTCGTCCTTGCCCTGCGGGTCGGACGGATCCACGCCGAACACATTCGCGTCGCTGACAAATTTCATGTCCTGCCGGCCAAACACGCCGTCGGGACCGGGATAGCGGACGTTCCAGGCGTATTGTTGCGCGACGATTTGCAGGACGGTGGACTGGGCCGGCGGCGGCATCTGGTCCACGCGGCGCGCCCAAACCGGCACGGCAATGCCAATCAACAACACAGCCTCAATGCCGGCCACGGCCAGTTCGAGGTAACTCGAAACGTGACCCCTTACGCCCACGTAATCGGCCTTCGGGTTTCGCGATTGGCGGAACCGATAAATCGCGTAGAAGAAATAAATGGTCCAGCCGATGAACAGCGCGAACATCAGCCAGTGGACATAGACCATCAAATTGTCCACCTCCACGCCGCTTTTGGAGGCCAGTTCAGGCAGGCGGAGAACTTTTTGAGCGAACCATTGCGTCATAGTTCAGCAGGCCGGTCGGGCGGCGGCGGATTGGCGGCGGCTTCTTCCTTGCGGACGATATGCGCGAAAAAGAGCGCGATGCCCGTCAGCACCGTCACAATGAAGCCCATCAAGGTGAAAATGCCCCAGTTCATGCCCTGGGCCAGCGCCGAATCGGATTTGCCGTAGCACGCCGCGCACGCGAACAGCGGCGATGGCATCCAACCCGCGAGGACCACAGTGATGAGGAATTTGCGGAGTATTTTCATAGATAGCTCACTTTTTTCAGCTTCTTCAAAAAGTATATTCCGTAGAGGATGACCAAGACACCCGCGACGATTCCCCCCGCGCCGAAAAACGGGTTGCCGGCGGAGAACGCCCATGTCGCGCAGCCGAACGCCAAGGCGGTCAGCAGGCTCACAAAAACAAGATGGACGGCCTTGAGTGACATGTCAGTGATAGATCGTGCCCGTCGGCATGTCTTGCATCGCGTAAATTGTCAGCCCCATCAGCCCTGCGAAAAAAAAGGCGGTAAACGCGAGCAGGGTGTAAATCAGTTTTTTCTCGGAAAGCAGGTGCATGAGAAAGCCCGCGACGAGGAAGGCGTTGACGCACGCAATGGCCAGAATGAGCGTCACCTTCGTCGTCCAGCTGTAATGCGGCAGATAGGAGGCGTAAATCATCAACGATATCGCGAACAGCACGGCGATAAAGATGTAGAGGCAGCGCCGCAGGTAACTCTTGAAATCAACGGAATGTGACTCGCTCATAAATTCGATTTACGTTAAATATAAGACAGGAAACAGAAAAATCCAGACCAAGTCCACAAAGTGCCAGAACAGGCCGGACACTTCGACGCGGTTGGTAAAATGTTCGGGGTCCATTTTCCACAACTTGCGGCCCGGCCCCCAAAGATAACCGATGACGATGCTGCCGCCGAGAATATGCAGGGCGTGCAGGGCGGTCATGGTGAAGTACAGCGCCAGATAATCGTTGTGCCACGGGCCGTAGCTCTGCATGTCCTTGATTTCCGAGCGCGGAATCTTGATCTCGGTTTCCTGGATGTTTTTCTGTGAGCGCAGGTCCATCAACTGTTGTTCGTTGCTCACGTACCGGCCGTCAATCATCACGTAATCCTCCTTGGGATTGTTCGCCAGCATGTGGCCGTCGGCAATGCGACCGTCGGTGAGATGAATTTCGTAATGGGTGAGATGGTCGGAATATTCGAACCCTTTGATGCACAGGAACGTCAGCGCCAGCAACAGCGTGCAGCCATGGAAAAATTTGAATTTGCCAAATTGCCGCACCTTGCACGCAACCCAGGCCATGAGGGTTGTGATGGCCGAGAGCGCCAGAACGATGGTGTTGATGGTGCCGAGCGTCACGTTTTGCCAGCCGTGCGGCCATTCGCCGGGCGGGGTGCCAACACGAATCAACACGTAGGCGGAAAACAACGCGCCAAAAAGCATGATCTCGGACGCGAGAAACAGCCAGATGCCGACCTTGGCATTGTAGATGCCGGTGTCGGGGCGCGCGTGAATGGTGTAGGGTATTTCCATGAATCAATGTGCGGTTGCAATTTGTGGCGGCGGCGGACCTCCCGGCTGGTTTTGCGGCGTGAAGTCCGTGGCGTGGCCGGGCACACTGTATTCATAAGGACCCCGACAAACTTGGGGTGGTGCGGCAAAATTGCCGTGCGGCGGCGGCGTGGGCGTCTGCCATTCGAGGGTTGTGGCGTGCCAGGGATTGTCGCTTGCCACCGGCTCGCCGTGTTTGATGCTCCAAAACACGTTGATGATGAAGGGAATTTGCGCCAGCCCCAGGGCGATGGCCGCCCAAAGAATCCAGGAATTCATCGCCATGATATCGTTCGGCAGCGTGTCCAGCACGCCGGGCACGCGCGCCGCAGAGTAATTGGCGCCGCCGTTGGCCATGCGGCGCAGCATGCCTTCCATGCCTTGCGCAAACATGGGCATGAACACCACGTTCATGAAAACCAGCGAACACCAAAAATGCACGCGCCCCCAGAATTCATTCATTTTCCGCCCGGTCATTTTCGGAAACCAATAATAAATGCCCGCGAACAGCGCGAAAATCGTCCCCGGCGCGACCACATAGTGGAAGTGCGCGATGACATAATACGTGTCGTGCAGGTAAATATCCGCCGGCGCCAGCCCCAGCGGCAGGCCGGTCAGGCCGCCGATGCCGAACATCGGCAGGAACGCCAGGCAGAAAAGCATCGGCGTGTTGAACCGGATGGAACCGCCCCACAGCGAAATCAGCAGGCAGGTCAGAATGATGACCGACGGAATGGAAATCGCCAGCGTCGTGGCCTGGAAAAACGTGGCAATCTTGTTGCCCATGCCGGTCAAATACATGTGATGCGCCCAGACGATGAAGGAGAGGAAACCGATGGCCAACACCGAATAGACCAGCGATTTGTAGCCCCAAAGCGGCTTGCGCGTGTTGTTGGCGATAATTTCGGCGACAATGCCCATCGCCGGCAAAATCAACACATACACCTCCGGATGGCCAAGAAACCAAAACAGATGCTGCCACAGCAACGGGCTGCCGCCGCCGCTGATGTGCGCCAGTTGGCCGCCAACGGCCAGCCCGGTCGGCAGGAAGAAACTCGTGTGCGCGGCGTTGTCCATCAACTGCATGATCGCCGCGGCTTCCAGCGGCGGAAACGCCAGCAGCAACAGGAACGCTGTCACGAATTGCGCCCACACAAAAAACGGCAGCCGCATCCAGGTCATGCCCGGCGCGCGCAATTGAATAATGGTCGCGATGAAATTCACCGCGCCCAACAGCGACGACGTGATGAGCAGGACCATGCCGATGATCCAAAACAACTGGCCGTCCGTGGGAATGGACGTTGCCAATGGCGAATACGAGGTCCAGCCCGCCTGCGCCGCGCCGCCCGGAATAAAAAAGCTCACCAGCATCACAATGCCGCCCAGAAAATACGCCTGGTAACTCGCCATGTTGACGCGCGGGAACGCCATGTCCGGCGCGCCAATCATCAACGGCACCACATAATTGCCGAACGCCGCGAACGCCAGCGGCACCACGCCGAGGAAAATCATGATCGTGCCGTGCATCGCGCCGAACGAGTTGTAAAGCTCCGGCGAGATCACGCCGTTGGCGGCGGGCTGGCCGAGGATTTTGGCCAGCAGCGGCCCGATGGCCGGGACCGGTTCGCCGGGATGCGCAATCTGCCAGCGCATCATCAGCATCAAAAAAAGTCCGAACAGCAGGAAACACAGCGCGGTGAAGCCGTATTGAATTCCGATCATCTTGTGATCGCTCGAAAAAACGTACTTGCGCCAGAAACCGATGTCCTCGTGATGGCCGTGCGCTTCGTGCTCGTCAGCCGCCTCACGTTCGCGATATGGCGGAAATTCATGAACAATCGTTTCCATGTTATTTCACCTTGTCCAGAACCATCACCGCCAGCAACAGCGGCAGATACAGGATCGAGGCCAGAAACAATTGCCGCGCCCGCGCCAGGGTGAGCTGCCGCGAAAACTGAATCGCGCACCACAAAAAGACCGCGCCCAGAATCAGCGCGCCGGCGAGGTAGGTCGGCCCGGCCACCTTGAACGCGAACGGACACAGGCTCACAAACAGCAACGCCAGTGTGTGGCTCACGGCTTGCCGCCCCGTGCGATGGCCGTCCGGATCAATCACCGGCAGCATTTTGAAACCGGCGCGCGCGTATTCATCGCGGTACATCCAGGCGATGGCCATGAAGTGCGGGATCTGCCAGAACGCCACAATCGCGAACAACGCCCAGCCTTCACCGCTCAACTCACCGCGCGCGGCCGTCCAGCCCATCAACGGCGGCAACGCGCCGGGCACCGCGCCGATGGCCGTGTTCAGCCACGTCACGCGCTTCAACGGCGTGTAAATGAACAAATAGCTGGTGAGCGTGACCGCGGCGATGACGCATGTGAGCAGATTCACCGCCAGCGCCAGATAAACCAGCCCCGTCACCGCGCAGACGCCGCCAAAAAGCATCACGGTGGTTGGTTGCAAACGGCCCGCCGGCAGCGGACGGTTTTGCGTGCGGCGCATTTTGGCGTCGTATGCGCGCTCGAGCAATTGATTCAGCGCCGCCGCGCCGGCCGCGACCAGCGCCGTGGCCGCCAGCGTGTTGAGCATGAGCGCGAAATTCATCGGGCCGCGCGACCCTACGTAGAAGCCGACGAGCGTGGTCAGCAGCACGAGCGTCGTCAATCGTGCCTTCACCAAATCGGCAAAGACCGCCGCCCAGCTCTTTTCCATCGTCCCGACGCCGGAAGTTGGGGCGCTTAAAATTTCCACCGAGGCTTCTTTCATTTCACTTGTTTGTGGCTATGGCCGGAGTGGCCCCATATGCGCCGGATATTGCTGTGGCTGGCGCAATTTTCGGCAATACTGCCGAACGGCGGAAATAAATAATATACCATAGCGCGCCTGTCACGAGCGAAAGCGCGCCGCCCAACACGTGGGCGGTCGCCACGTCGGCGGCCTTGTTCGACCAAATCGTTGCCGCCCCAAGAAGGATTTGCACCAGAATCAACCCCAGCCAGAACAGCGCCAATTTCGCCAGCGGATCTTGCTTGCCGAGCCGCCGCCGCGCCTGCCACGCGCACGCCGCGGTCAAAACGCCAATCGCCACCGCCACCAGGCGATGCCCCATCTGCAAAATGATTTGGAACGCTGTGATTGGGCTTTCCGCAATCACCGCCATGCGATGTTCGTTGTAACTTTGAACGGCGGCGGCGCTGGTGTCCGGCCAGACTTTTCCGTACGCGAGCGGGAAATCAGGGATGGCCAGACCGGCGTGTTGCTGGCGCATCGTCGCGCCGATGATCAACTGGCACAGAATCAAAATGGTTGTGAATAACACCAGCTTTCGCAGATTTGTCCCGGCCGGGCGCGCCACTCCGTGCGTGCCGGCGGCGGGCACAGGACTGCCTGCCCCACCTGTTTGCAGATTTTGCCAAAACCGGCTCGTGAACAGGGCCATGGCGCAGGTCAAAACGAAAAATAGTTGCCCGATAATCGCGTGAAAAATGCCAAGTTGGGCATCAACCAGAACCACGCGCAGACCGCCGAGCACGCCCTGCGCCACAACGAGAAGAAAAGCCCCCACGCCAACCCAGTGCATCCAATTGCGCGAGTCCTTGAGCCAGAGCCAGACGGCGAGGATGGTCGTCATCAGCCCGACGCCGGCGGCAATCAGGCGGTGCGTGTGTTCATAGAAAATGCCGCCAATCCATTGGGAAGGCGGGAACAAAAACATGTTGTAGCCGTAGCTGTTGGGCCAGTCGGGCACGGACATGCCGGCGTTGTGGCTGGTGACCAAGCCGCCCGCGCCGAGCAGCAAAAAGGTGAACAGCGCCGTCAACAAGGCAAACCAATGCAACGGACGATTTATTTTTACAGTCGCGTTCTCGGACATTTCCTAAAGAGGCAAACCATGGATACCCATCAGGGCCGCCCCGATTCCAATTTATTTGACGTCAAACGTAAAATTCACGGTCACATCGCTGTCTTTGACCTCCACTTCCTTGGTCAAGCGGCCGAGCTTGCGGTGATCGGCTTCCACCGTGTATTTGCCCGGCGGCACGTTCTTGATGACAAATTTGCCTTCCTGGTCGCTGAGACAATAGTAGGGACTGTCAAACACGCTTACCCAGGCAAACATCCACGGATGCACGTCGCATTTGAATTTAATGAACATTTCCGGGTCTGGAAAGGTGAAGGTCAGGTCCGGACTGCCGGGCGGTTGCATCTGGTTGGATGTTGGATTGCCCGCCACAGTGGGTTGCACATCCACATTGTGAATACAAGGGTCCGAATTTTTCACCAAGAGCTTCTGGCCCGTCTGCATCGCCAGAATTTGGGGCTGATACAGGCAGCCTTTTTGATCCAGCACAACCGGCGGCTGGCTCGCGCCAGTGGATTTGCCGGTGACATTTTTCACATAGACCACCACATCGCCCAATCCGTGATTCGGCCCGACGACATAAAAATGCGTCGTGGGCGCGTTGGTGTACATCGCGCCACAGGTCGGATCATTCATCAGCGGTGTGTAGGGCACCTCCGGCGGCGGCGTGCCGTTGAGCGTGATGGTGCCAATGATGTCCGCCGCCCGCGCGCTGGGTATGCACGCAAGCGCCGCAACCAGAAGAATTAGCGGGATTTTTTTCATACTTTTTTGGCTTTTTAACCGCAAAAACCAGCTACAGCCTATCACCCACGTTTGGAGTGAGCAAGGATTATGTGAAAAATTTCACAAGCGCTCATAATTATCATTAAATAATTGTATTTGATGGACTGTGAGACGGGGTGTTCAAACCGGCCATGACCCGCGCCATGGCCAGGGCTGTTTGCGCGGCCTCCGCGCCGCGATTGTGTTTCCGGCCAAGACAACGGACGCGCGCCTGCGCCTCGTTTTCCAAAAGCAGCACCTCGTGAATGACGGGAATTTCGTGCGCGAGCTGGATTTCCATGAGCGCGCGGCTGACCGTGTCCCCAATGTGCGCGGCGTGGACCGTTTCGCCGCGCAAAATCACGCCCAGACAAATGATGGCTGAAAGGGGGGTATTCGGTCCCAGGCGCGAGGCGCGGGCCAGTCGTTTGGCCGCAAGGGGAATTTCATACGCGCCCGGCACGCGAACCATTTGGATCCTGGAAACGCCGGCGCGCCCCAACTCCGCCCTGGCCGCGCGCAACATGGCATCCACGTACCGCGCGTTGTAGCGCGACGCCACAATGGCAAAAGTGCCGCCGGGCGATTGAATCTTTTTTTGCCGAATCTTGCGAAGCATCGCGGAGATTTAACCATGAACCCGAGCGGAAGGGCACGAATAATTTTGAAGTTGCGAACGGTGCTTTCACCGGCCGTGTGATTCCAACTTCCTTGAATTACTTTCACTCAAAAACACTTTTTGCTGGAGGGGGGCCGGATGGCTCCGGCGCCTGTGTGCGGAGGGCCTTGACTTCTTCCGGAGTCACCTCAAGCCCGGAATTTCCGAATGAATTGTAAACGTACGTCAGAACATTGGCGATATCCTGGTCGGTAAGCGGAAGTGCAGGCATGGTGTTGTTAAATTTCTGCCCATTCACCACCACATCCCCATGCCGGCCAAAGATGACAGTTTTAATCGCCCGGACCTTGTCGGCATTTAAATAATCCGATCCTGCCAAAGGTGGAAACACATTCGGCAGTCCCTGTCCCGTGGGTTTATGACAGGCCGCGCAAATGGAAGTGAAAAGCCGCCGGCCCAGTTCGATCCGCTCGGCCTTCGTTTTGGCGGCGCCGGGCGATGGCTCCACCCCGCGAGGTGCTCCGTCGTCCACCCAGTTCCGAATCAATGACCGTTCCCCTTCGGTGATTGACTGTGATTCCGGGCTGTTGGCAACCGGCATTGCCTCCTTGTAATACGTTCCTTTCCAACTGTTCCATATCCGCCGTCTGAGTTCCCAACGATCCGCGTAGGCGGTTTTATAGTCCAGCCAGTCGTAAATGAACAGGGACTGTTCGTTATGGCATCGGGCGCAATGCCCCATGAAGATCGGCCTGAATATCGCCGAGGTAAGTCGGGGCTTGGTTTGTTGATGTAGAAGGTGTGGTCCCGGCGTTGTCGTAGGTTTCCACCGGCGCGCTCTGCGCCAAAGTTCCGGCAAATACAATGCACCCGATTACTGCGGTTACAGACGGCCAGATTCGATCGCACCGGCCGCCGCTGGTTCGGAAATAGGAATGTATGCATGACTGCTGGATAATTCATCACAATATTTATCGTTGATTAAAATCCCAAGGAAAGTTGCAAAATAATCTGGTTCGCTTGAGCCGGATCGGTGCTGTTCACAAACTCATAGTCGCCCTCGAACAGCAGCGTGTTAGTAAAATAGTAAATGAAACCTGCGGTATATCGCTGCTCTTTGTAAAAACCATTGTTGGAGGTGTAACCTGAGTCGTAACCGTTGTGCAGCGAATCGTAGCGTCCCACGAGTTCCACGTTGTTGATTACCGGCAGTTCCAGATTCAAGCCGGCCAGCTTGTAGCCAGCCTGTACCCACCAACCCTGCTGATGGATTTGCCCAAGGTCGTAGCTGCCATAGCGGGTCAGGATATACTCACCTTTCGCCTCAAAATAAGGCCCCAAGTGCAGGGCCGCATCAAACACACCCGCCGACCAGAGATGTGTTCCGGCGTCGTCCCATTCGCCTGATTGGCCGGAGATTCCCAGTTCCAGATCGTAATGGGGTTTGTAGGGGAACGGCACAAACACCCCCAACCGTGCGCCGCCGGACGGATGGCCGTGTAGATTCGCCACCGTGCTGCCGTCGGATTGGAGCCCCACGTTTCCACCCAAATCAAGCGCTTCGGCATCTGCGGTGTTGTCCGACTGACTCGGACCATTCACTCCATACACTTGATAACCAAGGTACGAACCGGAATCCCCCAACGGGACCGCTCCTTGCAACTCTGCACCCACGCCGGTGCCTGGCAGAAGCGCATCCACTGCCAGCGGATCGTCAGGAATTTTGTTCAACCATCCGGCTCCACGCTCGGTATAAGTTCCCAGCGGCAGCAACAGTTCTCCGGCCTCAAATGTCATGTAATTATTCATTACATAATCCAATTGCGCGAAACTCAAATCAAACGAGGTCGTAGTGCCGCTATCGTGGGGCGGGTTGACGTCAGTGTTCTGGCCATTCTGTAAGATGGTGTCAAAGCCGGCCTCAAATAAGATGTTGTCCCCGGCGCGGTATAGAAAAATAGGGGCAAAATCAGCCATCAAAAATGCCCCGTGTTGACCTGCCGTCTTCGCGTATTGAAATTCCGCGTCTCCCAGCATCATGAAGTTGTGATTGACGGTGGCTTCGTCAATGGGCTGCCTTGGAATCGGTTGCGTCTGCGCCGCCTCCACGATCTGCTGTTCCGTGTTCGTGGCCAGTTGTTGGGTTTCGGCCAGCCTAGACTGGAGTTGCTGCAACTGCTCCATGTCTTTCTGGTGGATTTGCTGCTGAAGAGCATTGGTCTGCTGCAAACCCTGCACCTGTTCGCTCAACTTCTGCACCGTGTCCTTCAAGGCGTTGAAGTCAGCATCGCTCACTTCGGCCGACGCACACGGCGGCAGCGCCATCCCCATGGCGCAGCCCGCGGCCACCAGTCCAAACAGCCCGCGGCGTGTTTTCATTGTCTTTTTCATTCGTGGTTCAAGTGATGGACGGGCCGCTCAACGGCCGCTGTTTTCCTGGAGATATTGCAAAATCAGCTTTGCCTGCTTCACGGGGATGTTCGCGCGCACCTGCATGTGAAGCATGATGGTCTTCCATTGCGCCCCTGTCCGCTCGGTTGGATAACGCTCCTGATGGCACCGTTCGCAATTCATCGAATAAAGTTCGGCTCCTGTGATTTGCTTTTTAGGCACGGGCTGCTCCGCCTCCGGTGCCTTGGCTTTCAATTCCACGGAATTGGTTGGGGGCGGTGCGGAATCCATTTTCGGCGGCTGGGCTTGAACCAGAATCAAACCAAAACCGATCAGCCAGGCGCCGGCCAATGCCGATGTGCTCCACCAAATCATCTTTCGCTTTTTCATAAGTGTTCGGTGCCTCGTTTATTTTTCATTAGCTTCGTTACCATGATTCCTTCACCTTGCCTCAAACAACTCCACCGATATTGGCATACAACCAACAAATATTGCTTTAAAATATCTTTTATTATATTTAACATAAATAAGAATAATTTATAAAATACACTGAAGCCGATGAGCAACGAAACCGGAACTGGAGGAATTTTTATCGGGGATTGGCGCGCAAATCTCCCGTGTCAAGACGGACGCGAGGGGCAAAGAATCAATCCGAATGAATCTGAAATTCGAAACGCCCGGGCTATTTCTTGGAACCATCCACCGGCTTGCGTTGGCCATCGAAAGCGGCAACCACCGCAACACCGTCAGTTAAGCCGGCTGGTTTTCCTTCGGCTGCGGACGGCGAACCCTTGGGCGAAGGCATCTCGGCCGGCACAGGCTTGGAGGCGGGTGTGTTTTCAGTCGGACCGGATGCGAACGGCTTGGTCTCATCTTCCGCCGGCCTTTTCCGAATCAAAGCCGTTTCCTCATCGCAAGCGCGGGCAGCTTCCATGAGCAGGAATTCCCATCGGTCCTGGATGGTGCGTTGCGGCGGTGCCTTGAAAGGTTTTAACTGAAACTCTCCGCCTTTGAGGGAAAGCAAACGATAAAATGCCTGTTCCCCCGTCAGCGTTCCGACGGCGGCGTGAGTAATGGCGCCGGCCTCGATGTAAATCTGGCCGCGCAACTGACGGTTGCGGATTTCCAGAATTGAGGAGTGGCGTCCGATACATTCCATCTGAATGACCTCCTGCAGGCCGACCTGCCGCAACGCGCCGCTGAAACCTTCACGATGCGCCCATGACATCAGGTCGTTCAACATGTTGAAAACGACTCTGACTCCGTCCGGCGAAACCGGTTTCTCGATAAAAAGTTCGGCCCCGTTCGACAGGCTGGCCGCGCGGTTGCTGTCCGTGGCGTTGCCGGTCATGACGGCGATTTTGAGGCCGGGATAACGCTGGTTGATGATTCCAAGCAACTGAATGCCGTCCACCATCGGTATCCCGATGTCCAGCACGACCAGATCAATCGGATTTTCCTGCAAAATGGCCAGCGCCCGGTCCGCCGTGGTGGCGGTATGGATTTCCCACGTATGATCGGCAAAGACGGCGCACAACCCGCTGAAAGTTTCAAGAAACGCCAGGCTGTCGTCCACGAAAAGCACGTGATGTTTTTTTGCGGAATCCCCGTCGGTCTCAGTCCTGGCCGGTACAACTGTTTTTGGGGCCGGAACTGGAGTCTCCACCGCCGTAACGACGGGCTTGGCCGGTATTTTAGTTTTAACAAGCTTCGATTGGGGAATCGGAACAGAGGAAAGTTCCCAGTGCAACTCCACGTTGCCAAGACGCAATGTCTGTCCCGGCTTCAACATCGCCCCGCTGATTTTCTGGTTTTGGATGAACGTGCCATTGGTGGAAAGCAGGTCGCGCACGACCAGTTCATTGCCCTCCAACCGAACTTCACAATGCCGGGCCGAAATCGTTGACTCGACGATCTGAAACGTATTGCCGTCGGCGCGTCCGATTGTGACCCAACCCCCGCTCAGTTCATGGGACAAGCCGGCCAGCGCCGGTGAAACCACAACAAGTTTGGCCATAGAGCTTACAGACTAATCCACCAAATCATGATTTATCCGCAGATTACGCCGATTTCGCAGATTGCAAAAATAAAAATTTGCGTCATCTGCGGTTCAAAGCAAATGCCCCATCTTCTGCCGCTTCGTTTTCAAATACCGTTCGTTGTGCGGATTGGGTTTCACACGAATCGGCACCTGTTCAACAATTTTCAAACCGTAGCCTTCCAGCCCCACAATTTTCTTCGGGTTATTCGTCAGCAACCGGATGGTTTTCAGGCCGAGGTCAACGAGAATCTGCGCCCCGAGACCGTATTCGCGCAGGTCCATTTCGTAACCCAGTTTTTGGTTTGCCTCGACGGTGTCGTAGCCCTGTTCCTGCAATTTGTAGGCCTTGATTTTGGGCGCGAGGCCGATGCCGCGGCCTTCCTGCCGCATATAGACGATCACACCGCACCCCGCCCCGGCCACCTGCCGCATGGCCTGATGCAGTTGCGACCCGCAATCGCAGCGGCGCGAACCGAACACGTCGCCGGTCAGGCATTCGCTATGGACGCGCACGTAAACCTTCTCACGCCCGGCCACGTCGCCGTGAACGAGCGCCAGATGATGCTGGCCGTCCAGCTTCGAACGATACAAATGCAAATCAAAATCGCCGTAATCGGTCGGCAGCTTCACAACCTCAATATGTTCGACCAGTTTTTCGCGCGTGCGGCGATATTTAATCAGATCGGCAATCGTGCAAATTTTCAGGCGATGTTTTTTGGCAAATTTGCGCAACTGCGGCAGCCGCGCCATGGTGCCGTCGTCATTCAGGATTTCGCACAGCACGCCGCCGGGACGCAAGCCGGCGAGTCGCGCGAGGTCCACCGCCGCCTCGGTGTGGCCGGCGCGCTGCAAAACGCCGCCGGGCCGCGCCCGCAACGGAAAGACGTGTCCGGGCTGAACCAAATCATCCGGCACGGCGGTGGGCGCGGCCATGATTTGAATTGTCTTCGCGCGATCGGCGGCGCTGATGCCGGTGGTGATGCCGCGCGCGGCGTCCACGCTCACCTGAAAATCGGTGCGGAAACTCTCGCGATTTTGATGCACCATGCGGTCAATGCCGAGTTGTTGCAGTCGCTCGGCGGTCGTCGGCACGCAAATCAGGCCGCGGCCGTGTTTGGCCATGAAATTCACCGCGGCGGCGGTGACGAATTGCGCCGCCAGGATCAAATCGCCTTCGTTCTCGCGGTCGGCGTCGTCCACGACAATGACCATTTTGCCGCGACGGATGCTGGCGATGACGGATTCTATGCTGTCGAAAATATTTTTCATTCGGCAAAGACAGCCTAATCGCCCGGCGCACAAACGTCAGCCGCAAAAACCTTTTATTCCAAGCGGGTTTAAAGACGCAATTTTGACTTTTTTTGTTTATCATAACGCAAAAGCGACCTAATATCGGCGCCGTCGTCTGTCTGAAGATGAATGAAGGCGGGGGCAGCGGGCGCCAGAAGGTTGTTTAGATTTATGTCACCCGGTGGCTCAATTAAAGAAAAGCGCGGTTTCCCGGCCGGAAATCCGGCAAGTCTGTTGCAGGAATGTCTTGCGTCCGGGGTGCTGGTGGTGGACGCGCGCGGGCGCATCGTTGCCTGCACGCCTGAAGCCGCCGCGCACCTGCGCACGAAAGCGGCGCGACTGCAAAACACGGCGGCAAGTTCCCTGCCCGCCCCGCTCTCCGAACTCATTCGAGACGCGGCCAAAAGCGGCCGGCCGGTGACCAACCGGGAAATTTTGCTGAAAACCGCCCGCCGCAGTGCCGCCACACTGTGGGTAAGCATCCTGCCGGTGAAAACACGCGCGCAATCGCAGGTGATCGTCGTGCTCAACCACCTGAGCTCCGCGCCGGATTTTGACCGGAATATGCGACGGCTGGACCGGCTGGCCAGCCTCGGCACGCTTTCGGCCAGCATGGCGCACGAAATCAAAAACGGCATGGTCGCCATCAAAACGTTCATTGACCTGCTGCTGCAAAAAGGCCAGGACACGGAACTGACCGAAGTCGTGAACCGCGAGTTGCAGCGCATCAATGCGATTGTCACGCAAATGCTGCGGTTCGCGGCGCCCAAGGAAGCGGCCTTCACGACCGTGCGCGTGCATGAGTTGCTGGACCATTCGTTGCGGCTGCTGCACCACCAAATCGCCGGAAAACTGATTTCCCTCCAGTGCCGTTACCACGCCCAAACGGATGCGGTGCATGGGGACGGGGTGCAATTGCAGCAGGCCTTCATGAATCTGCTGCTCAACGCGCTGGAAGCCATGGACACAAACGGCGTGCTGACGGTGGCCACGGAAACAGCGGAAGGCGAACGCGACACGTTGTGGTTGCGCATCCACATCCAGGACACCGGCGTGGGCATTGCGCGGGAAAATCTGGGGCGGCTTTTCGAGCCGTTCTTCACAACCAAAAAGAACGGCACCGGCCTGGGTCTGGCCATCAGCCAACGCATCGCGCACGAACATCACGGCGCCATCCAGGCGCGAAGCGAAGCCAGCCAAGGCTCGACGTTTACCTTGTCCCTGCCGATGTTTGTTTCCCAGTCCGCACAACCGGGGCAAGACCAGGTTGCGTTTCAAAGAATAGACGGCAAATGAGAATGACCTTTGCCCAGGCGCCACCGACCGCCGGTTGACAATAGAAAATAGGGCGCCTTCGCCGCTGCCCGGCGGCAAGTCGCCGGTCCATGCGGTTGCGCCAGAGCGCCATTTTTCGCGCCTGCATCCGCCGCTTGCCTCCCCGCCGGTGTTCTAGTTATATTTTGTGAGTCGAAAAAAAACTATGTCACGGACCAGCGGCCAGTCCTTTAACGTCAGCAACGTTCTTTTCAGCAATGTCCTTTCCGTCATCATGGGCGGTGGCCAGGGCTCGCGACTGTTTCCGCTGACGAAGGACCGCGCCAAGCCTGCGGTGCCGCTGGCCGGCAAATACCGGCTGGTGGACATCCCGATTTCCAACTGCATCAACTCCGGTTTCCGGCGCATTTATATTTTGACGCAGTTCAATTCCACCTCGCTGCACGGCCACATTTCGCGGACGTATAAGTTCGACCACTTTACGAGCGGCTTCGTGGAAATTCTCGCCGCGCAACAGACGTCCACCAACACCTCGTGGTACCAGGGCACCGCCGACGCCGTTCGCAAAAATCTGATTCACTTCCTTAACCACGATTTCGACTACCTTCTGATTCTGAGCGGCGACCAGTTGTATCGGATGGATTTTCGCCACGT
The DNA here is from genome assembly GCA_963786375.1 of uncultured Verrucomicrobiae bacterium. GTDB lineage: Bacteria > Verrucomicrobiota > Verrucomicrobiia > Limisphaerales > UBA11358 > UBA11358. Next base: position 150,801 of record CAWAYP010000003.1, on the reverse strand, counting down.
GATGGCGCAGCATGCCGAAACCGGCGCGGACATTACCGTGGCCACGATTCCGGTCAGCCGCAACGACGCGCATTCCCTCGGCATCATGCAGATTGGCGAGGACCGCCGCATCACGCGGTTTGTGGAAAAGCCGAACGATACCGCGGTGCTGGACTCGTTGCGGTTGCCGCCGGAATGGTATTCCAAACTCGGCATTGAGGGGGAGCGCGAGTTGTTTCTCGCCTCGATGGGCATCTACGTTTTCAACCGCCAGTTGGTCCGCGAGTTGCTGGACAATCCGCTGCCCGATTTCGGCAAGCACATCATTCCGCACGCCATCAACTCCCGCCGCGTTTTCTCCTACATTTTCCAGGGTTACTGGGAGGACATCGGCACCATCCGCTCGTTTTTCGAGGCCAACCTTGACCTCGTTTCCGAATTGCCGCGCTTCAATTTCTTTGACATGGGCGCGCCGATTTTCAGCCGCCCGCGCTACCTGCCCGGCTCCAAAATCAACGGCGCGCAGATTGACCACGCGGTGATTTCCGACGGCTGCATCATCAACCAGGCGCGCATCACCAGCAGCATCGTCGGCCTGCGCACCGTCGTCGGCAGCGGGACGGAATTGAACCGCGTCGTCATCCTTGGCAGCGACTACTACGAATCCCAGGAGTCCGTGCTCATGCACGAGTGTGAAGGCAAGCCGCGAATCGGCATCGGCGCCAACTGCAAAATCGAGAACGCCATCATTGATAAAAACGCGCGCATCGGAAACAACGTGACCATTTCGCCCGCCGACAAACCCGAGAAGCTTGACCACGAACTTTACTATGTCCGTGACGGCATCGTCGTCATTCCCAAGAACGGCGTCATCCCGCACGGGACGGTGATTTAAATTCGGTTGGAGCCGTATTTCCCGGCAGGCTTTGACCGGCGGTGAATGCGCTCCTCACCCTTGAGGGTTTTATCAATTCTCTCCCCAAGCGCGTCACCGGCGCACGCCCCAAGGATCAAAAACTTTGGCGCCCTTGGGCAGTGGAATTTTCTTGTACCCATCCCACGGGCAACAAATCAGCACGGCCTTGATGTCGTTGCCCATCTTTGCGGGGTCGGACAAAAATTCAAACTCAAGCAGGCTCGGGCTTTTTTGCGGATTGGCCGCGTAATCGTGAACCACCACGCGACAGCCATGCCGCTTTAATGTCTGGGCAATGTGCAAACCGGCGGATTCTTCCACGATATACGTGTCGGGACGGTAAGACATGCCCAGCACGGCAACCGCTTCGCCATTTTTCACGCAGGCCAGCGCCTGCTGCGCCAGGCGGTTTTTTGCCATCTCATTCACGGCGTCCGTGGCTTCCGCCAGCGGCGCCGTCAGGCCAACCTCCTTCGCGGCGTAGGACACCAGCCGGTTGTCCCGCGGGAAACACGGACCACCGTAACTCAGGCCCGGTCGGAGATATTTGTGTCCGATGCGTGAGTCGGCGCCAATCGCATCCAGCATCATTTCGATGTCCGTGTCCGGGTAGGCTTCGGCAATCATCCGAAGCTGGTTGGTAAAACTGATTTTGGCCGTGATGTAACTGTTGACGGAAATCTTGGTCAGTTCGGCGCTGGTCAGGGACATGCGGGCAATGCGCGGCTGGTTCGAATTGTATTTTTTGTAAAGCGCCTCCAAGCGCGCGCCACTGGCCGAATCCGATTCGCCGATCAACACCAAATCCGGCTCGAGCAACCCCCGGACCACATTGCCCAGCGCGATGAATTCGGGGTTGTAACAAAAACCAAAATCCCTGCCGCAAATCCCGCCGGTCTGTTGTTCGAGCATGGGAATGAAAACCCGCCGGCAGGAACCGGGCGTGGTGGTGGAGCTGATGATGAAAAGGTGGTTTTTCTTGCCCGCCGCCCGCACGGCCTGGGCCAGCGGTTGCAGGCCGCGCATGAGAAATTCATTGGAAAAACTGCCGTCAGGCAGGCTCGGCGACGGAACAATAAAAAACGAGGCGTCCGTTTCGACCGCATCCTTCGCGTTGGTCGAGGCACGCAAGCGGGAACGGCCGGCAGCCATGGTTTCCGCCAATCGCGGCTCATCCACCGGCGGTTCACCGGCATTAATTTTGCCGATGACCTCGGCATTGATGTCCACGCCCAGCACCTCAAATCCCTTTTGCGCAAAGGTGGCCGCCATGCAGGCGCCTAATTTACCCAAACCGAAAACAGACAGCTTTTGAAGATTGGACATGGCCAAAGCATCTTTGAAATGCCCATCAAACGCAAGTTGGCATTTCCGTTTCCACTGGTGAAACTGGTGAAAATTGGATTGCCACGCCGCACTTTATCGAACAGCCTGATCGTCCTCATGCAAAATAAAACTTCAGCCCGGCCACAGGCGGTTTTATTGACGGCCTTGATGAGAAATTTGGCACGATTCCAGATGCACATTCCTTGATATAACGAAAAACTATTATGGATACAAAACGACTTGTGGAAAAAGACCCGGCGCTTAAAAAGGATGATTTAATCGTCATCACTGGCGCCGGCGGTTTCATCGGCGGCAACTTGGCGCTTTACTTCAAGAAAAAAGGGTTTAAGCGCATTCGCGCCGTGGACAAAAAACCGCTCTACGAATGGTATCTCAGAGTGCCGGGCGTGGAGAATCTCTGCCTCGACGTCAGCCAGGAGAACAACTGCCATCGGGTTTGTGAAGGCGCGGTGGAGGTGTATCAACTGGCCGCCGACATGGGCGGCATGGGGTTTATCGAGCGTTTCCGCGTGGAGTGCCTGCGCTCGATTCTCATCAACACACACATGATTGAGGCCGCCTACCGCGCCGGTGTGCGCCGTTACTTTTATTCCTCGTCCGCCTGCGCCTACAACATCCTCCTCCAACAGGACCCGAACGTCCGCGCCCTCAAGGAATCCGACGCCTATCCGGCGATGGCTGAACGCGGTTACGGCTGGGAGAAACTGGTTTCCGAAATGTTTTGCCAGGAATACTGGGCCGAACGCGGCATGAAAACCGCCATTGCCCGTTTTCACAATGTCTATGGCCCGCATGGCACCTGGGACGGTGGCCGCGAAAAAGCCCCCGCCGCCCTTTGCCGCAAGGTCATTGAGGCGATGGATACCGGCAGGAAGGACATCATGATTTGGGGCGACGGCCACCAGACGCGCAGCTTCATGTACATTGACGATTGCGTGAAGGGCATTGACATGATTACGCACGGCGACAACCTCATCGCCACGCCCATCAATCTCGGTTCCAGCGAACTGGTTTCCGTCAACGAACTGCTTTCCAAGGTTGAAAAAATCGCCGGCGTGAAACTCAAACGGCATTACGACCTGACCGCGCCCCGCGGCGTGGCCGGTCGCAACAGCGACAACACGTTCATCAAGCAGGTTCTGAAATGGGAACCGAACACAACCCTGGACCAGGGTCTGGCCGCCACCTACAAGTGGATTCGCGAACAATATCACAAACGAAAAAAAGGCCGGCACGTCGTTGAATAGGCCGCAATCACGAAGAAAATTCTCCGGCGGCGCTGATGGTTCCGGATTATTATGCCGCCGCTTGCGCCAATGACTTGACATTGTGGTATCTGGTGTTGGCGCCCAACTCTTGCTACCGCAAGCCGACAACGAGTTTTCGCCGGTGCATAAAATTGGGAAAAATCCAATGATCCTCCGGGTTGACCTGGCAAAATTGATTCGCGCCGGAGGCCCCGCCGATGTAAGGTTCGCACGATTATGGGCGTGGCGGACATCAGACGGGAATACGCGCGGGGCAGCTTGCGGCGCGCGGATTTGGAGGCCAATCCGGTGGCGCAATTCCAAAATTGGTTCGCGTCGGCGGCGGGTGAATCGTCCGGCGGCCGTTGGCGCGAAATTGGCATCGCACTTTTCAAACTCTGGCACGCCATCCTCGGCCACGCGCCGGCGGACCCGACCGCGATGGTGCTCGCGACGGCCGACAAGGACGGCCGGCCTTCGACCCGCGCGGTGTTGCTCAAGGGCGTGGACGAACGCGGCTTCGTTTTTTACACGAATCATGACAGCCGCAAAGGCCGTGAACTCGCCGACAATCCCCACGCGGCGCTGACGTTTTACTGGGCGGATTGGGAGCGGCAGGTATGTGTCGGCGGCACGGTAAGCCAATTGTCACGGGAAGAATCGGAGGCGTATTTCAAATCCCGTCCGCGCGGCAGCAAGCTCGCCGCGTGGGCGTCCAATCAACACGACGTGGTTGCCGACCGCGCCGCGCTGGAAAAAAAATGGAACGAAATGGCGGCGCGCTTTCCCGGCGAGGATGTGCCGTTGCCGCCGAATTGGGGCGGGTTTGTTTTGAAGCCGGAATGGATTGAATTCTGGCAGGGCCGGCCCAGCCGGTTGCACGACCGTTTCTGCTATACGCGGCAGCCCGACCACTCCTGGAAGCTGGAGCGGGTGGCGCCTTAAAATTTTAGCGCCAGGGCGCTGACCAGTTTTACGTCGTTGTCTTTGAACCCCGGCGCGGGTTGGTTGGCATAATTGTCCTGTACATAAACCTGCAGACTGAGTTGCTTGGTAAGGGTGGTTTCCACGCCAATGACGGCGTTGATGAGAAAATTCCGCGGGCTGTCGGCCGGAGGCAGAAACTCCACATTTTGCCAGACCCGCGCATGGTCGTCGAATTTATGTTCGTAGCGTTCGGCCAGGCGCAGGATCGGGTAGGTGTGATACGAATCGTCCAGTTTTTCATACAAGACCGCCGGGCCACATTCAGCGGCCAGCGACGTTTGCTTGTTCTTGATGAAGTAATAGCCGGCACCGGCGCTGAACGTGAACCGGTAAGTCACGTCCGCAATGCCATCATGCAAACCGTCGGCGCGCATGAAGCCATACCAGCGTTCGTCGAACAGGCGATTGTATTGGCCAAAAGCGTGCAAGGTTTCATTGTTCTTGACGGAAGCCACTTCGCCGTAGGATGCGTCTGCGCCCAAAGCCCATTCGTCCAACGGAGTTTTTCTATGCGTTTGGAAATTACCCGTAACCAGCGCGCTGTCGCTGTTGCCCGCGCTGGCGGTGAGGCCGAAGGCAACGGTACTGTCCCAGACCGGATGATGGGTTGAAACATTGGTCGAAACCACGGCGACCGGGGTGCCGGTACCGGCACCGGCCGCCGTTGCCAGGAGCATCAAGGCTTCATTGCTGTCTTCGAACGGGCTGTTGCCTGGCGCCCCGCTGGTTTGACTCGTCTCACTGGCGCGACCATGCGCGGCCAAAACGGCCAAAACCAATACGATCAGGATATGTTTTCTCATTGTTCTTCTTGCCGATAATTTGCATCGAACGAGGAACCGATCGGCAGAAGACACGACTTCTTGCTACCTCCGAAACAAATCGGAGGCATTATTCTACCTGAAAACCACAGAGAGGCAAGTGGCGTTCGGCAAAAATTACTTTTCCGGCCCGGTATCGCCGGCAGCGTCTTCCTGGGCCTCGCCAATGACCGGAGCGATGGCCTGAAGTTTGTCGCCAGAATCCAAATCAATCAGCTTCACGCCCTGCGTATTGCGGCCGGCTTCGCGGATGCCATTGACGGAAATGCGGACCATCTGGCCCTTGAAGGTAATGAGCATGATTTCGTCGTTGTCGCGCACGGTCAGCGCGCCCACCACGCCGCCGGTTTTCTCGGTGGTTTTCATCGTGATGATGCCCTTGCCGCCGCGGGATTGCTGGCGGTATTCCTCGAAATTCGTGCGTTTGCCAATGCCGTGTTCGCCGGCCACCAGCAGTTTGGCGTCCGGGACCACGATGGCGAGCGCAACGACTTCGTCGCCTTTGGACAGATTGATGCCGCGCACACCGCCAGCGGGACGGCCCATCGGGCGCGCGTCCTCTTCATTGAAGCGGATGCTCATGCCGTCGTGGGTAATCAGCACCACTTCGTTCCGGCCGGTCGTCAGCTTCACGTCAATCAACGTGTCACCCGAATCAATGCCAATGGCGATGATGCCGCCCTTGCGGACATTGGCGAAATCCTTGAGTTCAGTTTTCTTGACCGTGCCCTGTTTGGTGGCGAAAAACACGAAGCCGGGTTGTTCCCAGGTCACGTCCTCCTTGTTCGCGTCGGTCTTGGACAAAACGCGGATGAGCGCGGCGATGGTTTCACCCGCCTTCAATTCGAGCAAATTGGCGATGCTCCGGCCCTTGGCGGCGCGGCCCATGTCGGGAATTTCATGCACGCGCTCGACATAAACGCGGCCGGTGTTCGTGAAGAACATCAGATAATCGTGCGTGCTGGCGGTGAACAGATGCTCGATGAAATCCTTGTCTTCGTCGGTCGCAGCTTCCCGGGTCGTCATGCCGATGACGCCCTTGCCGCCGCGGCGCTGGGCGCGATAGGAACTGACGTTGGTGCGCTTGATGAGGCCGTTGTGCGTGAGCGTGATGATGACCCCTTCATTGGCGATGAGGTCTTCGATGTTGATTTCGCCTTCGTCGGGCACGAGGTCGGTCAGGCGTGGCGTGGCGTATTTTTCCTTGATGGCCTTCAGTTCGGTCTTGATGATGGTCAACACGCGCGCTTCCTTGGCCAGGATGTCCATCAAATCCTTGATGCGTTCGAGCAATTCCTTGTATTCGGTCTCGACCTTGTCAATTTCCAGGCCGGTCAACTGGTAAAGGCGCAATTCCAGAATGGCGTCCACCTGCCGCTCGGTCAGCGCGTAACGGCCCCTGGTCAGGCGCGATTCGTTACGGATCAAAATGCTCCAGCGTTCAACCTGCTTTTGCGTCCACTCGAACGCGAGCAGCTTGACACGCGCTTCCTCGCGGGTCTTGCTGCCGCGGATGATTTTGATGAACTCATCGAGGTTGGCCAGCGCGCAGAGGTAGCCTTCCAGGATTTCCGCGCGTTCCTCGGCCTTTTTCAACTGAAACCGTGTGCGTCGCAAAATCACTTCGCGGCGGTGTTCGATGTAGCAATTGATGAGTTCCTTGAGCCCGAGCGTCTTGGGCCGGCCATGATCAATCGCCAGCATGTTGACCGCGAAGCTCGATTCCAGCGCGGTTTGCTTGTAAAGATTGTTGATGACGACCTTGGGGATGGCGTCGCGCTTGAGTTCAACCACCACGCGCGTGTTCTCGTCCGATTCATCGCGGATGGCCGTAATGTCCGTGAAGCCCGTGACCTTCTCGTTGACGAGGTCGGCGACGCGCTCGACGAGCACCGCGCGGTTGACGTTGTAAGGGATTTCCGTGATGACAATTTGTTCCTTGCCACCCTTGAGTTGTTCCACGCCAACCTTGCCGCGGACCTTGATGCTGCCACGGCCGCTCGTGAAGTATTCTTTGATGACTTCCAGTCCACACACCATGCAGCCGGTCGGAAAGTCCGGGCCTTTGACGAACTTCATCAGACCCTTGACCGTGATTTCCGGGTCGTCAATCTGCGCGCAAATGGCATCAATGATTTCGCCCAGGTTGTGCGGCGGAATATTCGTGGCCATCCCCACGGCAATGCCGGTGCCGCCGTTGACCAGCAGGTTCGGAAACGCGGCGGGAAAAACCGTTGGCTCGCTGCGGGTCTCGTCGTAGTTGGGGATGAAATCCACCGTGTCCTGGTCCATGTCCTCCATCAGCACGGCGCCAAGGTGCGCCAGCCGCGCCTCGGTGTACCGCATGGACGCCGGCGGATCGCCTTCCACCGAACCGAAATTGCCCTGGCCGTCCACCAGCCGTTCGCGCATCGCCCAAGGCTGGGCCATGTGGACGAGCGTCGGATAAATCGCCTGGTCGCCGTGCGGATGGTAGTTGCCCATCGTTTCGCCGACGATTTTGGCGCACTTGAGATGCTTGCGGTTCGGCATCACGCCGAGGTCGTTCATCGCGTAAAGGATGCGGCGTTGCGAGGGCTTGAGGCCGTCGCGCGCGTCGGGCAAAGCGCGCGAAATGATCACCGACATCGAGTAATCCAGAAACGAGTTCTTGATTTCATCGGCGACGTTGACCTTGGTGATTTTTTCCCCGGCGGCAAACAACGGGGTGTTGATCACCGGCAAATCATTTGAATCTTTTTTTTCCGCCATAAAATTTCCCAACTGAAATTAAATATCCAGATTGCGCACGTTGAGCGCGTTGTCCTCGATGAACTGGCGGCGCGGCTCGACTTCCTCGCCCATGAGCTTGGTGAACATTTCCTCGGCGTCCACCGCGTTGGTCAAGTCAATGCGCAACAGTTTGCGCCGGGTCGGGTCCATGGTCGTTTCAAACAGTTCCTTGGGATTCATTTCACCAAGGCCCTTGAAACGCTTGATGGACAGCCCGCGCCGGCCCACTTCCTTGACCGCCGCCAGGATTTCCGGGATGGAAAACAACGGCTTGACGGTTTCCTTGTCGCCTTCGCCCTCAAGAATTTCAAACAACGGTTTGTCCTGGCCGGCGTAGTGCTCGACACTGAACCCCTTCTTGGCCAGCTTGCCCAGCAGTTCGGCGATGGCCTTGCTTTCGTGCAACTCCACGTGCCGCGCCCGCCGCGTCGAGCCGTTCTTCGCTTTTTCGACAAACGCCGTCGTGTCGCCTTCCTCCTCGCCGCCGAACAGCTTTAAATCTGAGTTTTTCGCGCCGAACTGGGCCAGTTCCTCCTCGGTGTGAAAGTAATGAACCGTTTCATAGTTGCCTTCGCGCACTTTGACGAGGTGCCGCGGCAGATCCCCGGTCTTTTTGTGGCGATGTTCAACGTAATTTTCAAAATCGCCGCCGTGCCGTTTGATGGCGTTGGCGTATTTATCCAGTGATTCGAGCAATTCGAGGATTTCCGCCAGTTGCTTTTGCGGAAGCTCCTTTTTGTCGGAGAGATTTTTCAACCGGACTTCTTCCGTGCCCAGTTCAATCAGAATCTTGTTCAGCCGCGCGTCGTCATCCACGTATTCAACCCGTTTCTTGCGCGCAATCTGGTAAAGCGGCGGCTGCGCGATATAAACGAAGCCCTGCCGGATCAACTGCGGCATCTGCCGGTAGAAAAACGTGAGCAACAACGTGCGGATGTGCGAGCCGTCCACGTCCGCGTCGGTCATGATGACAACCTTGTGGTAACGGAGCTTTTCCAGGTTGAACGCGCCCTCGCCCTCGCCGTCGCCGATGCCCGTGCCGACGGCGGTGATCATCGTGCGGATTTCATTGTTTTGCAGAACCTTGTCCAGCCGCGCCTTCTCGACGTTGATGAGTTTGCCGCGAATCGGCAGAATCGCCTGAAATTTCCGGTCGCGGCCCTGCTTGGCCGAGCCGCCGGCGGAATCGCCCTCGACGATGAACAATTCGGTGTTCGCCGGGTCGCGGTCGGAACAGTCCGCCAGCTTCCCTGGCAATCCGCCGCCGGTGAGCGCGCCTTTGCGGACCGTCTCGCGCGCCTTGCGGGCGGCTTCCCGCGCGCGCGCCGCCAGCAGGCCTTTCTCGATGATTTTTTTGGCAACACCCGGATTCGCGTCGAAGTGCGTCATCAGCCCGTCATAGACAATGGACGACACGATGCCGTCAATTTCCGTGTTCACCAGCTTCACCTTCGTCTGCGACTCAAAACGCGGATTCGGCAATTTCACGCTCAACACGCACACCAGGCCTTCCCGCACGTCGTCGCCGGAAATCGCCGGGTCCTTTTCCTTCAGCAGATTGTTCTGCTTGGCGTACTGGTTGATGGCGCGCGTCAGCGCCGAGCGGAAGCCGGTCAAATGCGTGCCGCCGTCCGTGTTCGGAATGGAATTGGCAAAGCAAAGAATCTGGTCGCTGTAACTGTCCGTGTATTGCAGCACGCAATCCACAAACACGTCCTCGTCCTTGCCCTCAATTTTGCTTGGGCGCTTGCCGGTGAGCACGATGGGCTTGGGATGCAACGGCTGCTTGCTGCGGCCAAGCTGGCGGACAAATTGCTCGATGCCGTCGCGGTAAAAAAACGTCTCAGTCTTCTCATCACGCTCGTCTTTCAGCACGATTTCAATGCCCGGATTCAAAAATGCCAGCTCGCGGAGACGGTTCGCCAGGATGTCGAATTTGAACTCGGTCGTGAGGGTGAAAATCGTCGGGTCGGGTTTGAACGTGATCAGGGTGCCCGTCTTTTTGGATTTGCCGATGACTTCGAGTTTCTGGGTCGTCTTGCCGCGCTCGAATTCCATCGAATAAACTTTTTCGTCGCGCGAGACTTCGACGCGGAACCAGTCGGAAAGCGCGTTGACGCATTTCGCGCCGACGCCGTGCAGGCCGCCGGAGTATTTGTAGGCGCCCTGCCCGAATTTTCCGCCGGCGTGCAGATTGGTCAGCACCAGTTCCACGGCGGGCATCTTCCACTTCGGATGCATGTCCACCGGAATGCCGCGGCCGTTGTCGCGGATGGACACCGAGCCGTCCACGTTGACCGTTACTTCGATCCGGTCGCAATATCCGGCCAGATGTTCGTCAATCGAGTTGTCGAGCACCTCAAACACGCTGTGATGCAGGCCGCGTTCGTCCGGGTCGCCGATGTACATGCCCGGCCGTTTGCGCACCGCCTCCAGACCTTCAAGTTTGTCAATTTTGGATGCGTCATATTTCTCGGCGGCACTGGTTACCGGCTTGTTTTCCGGCTCTGCTGCTTCAGCATTTTTCGGCATAAAAAAATTCAGAAAGCTCGTTTGTGAGCGTCAAATTCCTAGTGGAAAAATTATATGAAAACTGCCATTTTCACACAATGACAAATTACGGAATTTTTCGGCAAAAAACACCATTAGTTGGGCCGACATTTACCGGCTGGCCGGATATGTTGTGGTTGTGAAAAATTCGCGGGAGTCTGCATTTAACGCGAGGGCTGCTCATTTTGATAGATTCGTTTCAGGCCCTAAAAACTCACTTCGGCCAGCTTTCCAGTGGGGGCGTTTTGCCGCCAGCGATTTGTCTGCCGCTTACACCCAATCGCCTTCGATTTTCAACCGCTCCGGTTCCTTTATCCGATGTTTGACTATTCCAAGCCAATTGACTAACCTCTCAGTTCGGAAGACCAACAACAAAAGTTGCCTGAAATTTATGCCTGCGAAAGCCGCCGACAAATCCGCCGTCGAAACCAAAGCCACCGCGTCGCGCACGCGCGAGCTGGACGCCGCCATCGCCACCATCACCAAAAGTTACGGCGAAGGCAGCATCATGCGCCTCGGTGACGCGCGGGCGCAGGTCAAAATTGACGTGATTCCGACCGGCGCGCTGGCGCTGGACCTCGCCCTGGGCGTCGGCGGCATTCCGCGCGGTCGCGTCGTGGAAATTTTCGGGCCGGAATCGTCCGGCAAAACCACGCTCATGCTGCACGTCATCGCCTACGCGCAAAAAGCCGGCGGCCTGGCGGCGTTCATTGACGCCGAGCACGCGCTGGACCCGGGCTACGCGAAAAAACTCGGCGTGAACCTCGACGATTTGCTGGTGTCGCAGCCGGATTCCGGCGAGGAAGCGCTGACCATCTGCGAAACCCTGGCGCGCTCGAACGCGCTGGACGTCATCGTCATTGATTCCGTGGCCGCGCTGGTGCCCAAGGCCGAGCTCGAAGGCGAGATGGGCATGGCCACGATGGGCATGCAGGCGCGGCTGATGAGCCAGGCGCTGCGCAAGCTCACCGCCATCCTCGGCAAGTCCAAGACCACCTGCATTTTCACCAATCAATTGCGCGAAAAGGTCGGCGTGATGTTCGGCAATCCCGAAACCACGCCCGGCGGCAAGGCCTTGAAATTTTACGCGAGCGTCCGCCTCGACATCCGCCGCAAGGACACGCTCAAGGACGACGCCGGCAACGCCATCGGCAATCATGTCCGCGTCAAGGTCGTCAAAAACAAGGTCGCGCCGCCATTCGCCGAGGCCGAGTTCGACATTATTTACAACCACGGCATCAACAAGGAAGGCTGCATCCTCGACGTGGGGGTGGAAAGCAGTGTGGTGGCCAAAAAAGGCGCCTGGCTGCAGTTCGAGGGCGAATTGATCGGCCAGGGCAAGGAAGCCGCGCAAAAGGCGCTTATGGAAAACCCCGCGCTCGCCCAAAAAATTGTGAGCGCCATTCTTACCCAGCGCGCATCGGCCTGACCGCGGCCCGGCCGTTTTTCCCATGAGCAGCATTCCCGACATGGACCTGGATCTGGAAAATTTGTTCCAGCCCGCGTGGGCGCAGGAAAAGCCGGCGGAAAATCGCTACGAAAAATTTGCCGGGGAACCCGCCGGGCGCGATGACCGCAAGCGCGAGGGCCGTCGCGGCGGGCCGCGCGGGGATTCATTCGGTGAGCGCCGCGGCCCGCGTCCGCCGCGTTCCGGCCCCAAGTTCGGCGACCGCAAAAAGGGGTTCGACCGCCGCGATGACCGGCGGGAGCGCGAACGCGCCGAGCCACCCGCGCCGTTGCCGGAAATCGCCGTTGTTTTTCTGCCGGACGAGAAGGGCGTTGAATCGCTCGCGCGCCAGATCAAAATGACCGGGCGGGCGTATCCGCTTTTCCAGATTGCGCAGCTGGTGTTGCAGAAGCCGGAACGCTATGCCGTCCGGCTGGCGGTGAAGAAAAAGCCGGATGGCGCCGTGGCGCAGCCGCTGTTCGTCTGCGCGCTCGACGACACGCCGTGGTTGAGCGAGGACGAGGCGGTGGCGCACGTCCTGAAAAATCATTTTGCCACGTTTTATCAGGCCGAACGCACGGCCACCGAGCCGCCCAAGGGCACCTACACATTTGTCGCGCAATGCGGCATGAGCGGCGTGATTCTCGGCCCGCCGAATCATCACGATTACCAGAACCAGCTGCGCAAACTGCACGCCGAGCGGTTCGCCCGGATGCCGTTCGACGCCTTCAAGGCGCGCGTGAAAATCGTGAAGGACGAGGCAGTGGTGAAAAAATGGGTCGAGGAGCAAAGTTTCAAGACCGAATACGTTGTGCTCAACGTGCCCGAACCGCTCAAGCTGCCGGACCTTCGAAGAAGTGGAAAAACATTTCCGCGCCGTTCACAAGGAAACGATCATCAAGCCGGTCGAGACGCATCTGGTTGCCGGCGTGCCGAGCCGCAATTTGCGCAGCCGCGAATTGCAGCGGCTGGTGCGCACGGAATGGGAGCAGCAACGATATTTCCCGCTGCAACTGGCCACCGAACTCAGCCGGCAATTGGCGCGCGCACGGCCTGCAATTTTTCAAGGTCAACAAGACCTTCACCCACGTCTCCGTCGCGCGCCCGCAATTTCTTGACCTCGAAACCACGCCGGTTTCGGAAAACATCAAACGCATCGTCGGCCACATCAATGCCCATCCGAAGTGCACCCGGCGGCAGTTGATCGAGACGCTGGCGCCAACGCCGGCGGTCATCGAAATCAAACCCGAAACGGAGGCGCCGGCCAACGCGCCGGCTGAGGACGGAACGCCAAACGTTCCCGCCGCGGCCGCTGAACCGACAGCGGAGCAAAACGCCATCATCGCCGATTTGCACTGGCTCGTGCATCAGGGCCACGTCATTGAGTTCGCCGACGGGCGGCTGGAAACCGCCAAGAAACCCGCGCCCCGGCCGCCAAAGCCGGAAAAAAAACCGGCGGAAGAAAACCCGGCGGCGGAATCCGCGCCGCAATCTGAAGCCACCGCTGCGCCGGTCCTAGAAGTTCAAACCCCCACCGAAGTCCCGGCTCCCACCACAGAATCCGTTGCGGCGGTTGAACCCGCGCCGGCTGAAGAAACAACCGGGGAATCGATTGAGTCACCGTCGTGATCGTAGCCGCGGCCGTGAGTCTGCTCTGAGCTTTAATAGGAAATGAGCCGGCTCACGTCGGCGGCTGCCAAATTCCTTGCTTCCTTTAATTTGCCGCCCTGCTAATTTCACTCATGCCTTTTAGTAAATTAGGCCTGGCCCCGACGACCCTTGATGGCGTGCGCGCGGCGGGTTACATCGAACCGACGCCCATCCAGCTCCGCGCCATCCCGCTCGTGATCGCCGGACGCGACGTCATCGGCAGCGCCCAGACCGGCACCGGCAAGACCGCCGCGTTCGCCCTGCCCATTCTCTCGAAGCTCGGCCAGCATATTCCGCCGGCCCGCGCGCTCTCATCCTCGAGCCGACGCGCGAACTCGCCGCGCAGGTGGAGACGGCCTTCCGCGATTACGCGCGCTTCACCGATTTAAAAATCACCGTGGTCTTTGGCGGCGTCGGTTACGGACGCCAGAACGACGCGTTGCGGGCCGGCACGGACATCCTCGTCGCCACGCCGGGCCGTTTGCTGGACCATCTCGAACGCGGCACGTTGCGGCTGGACAAGGTCCAATTTCTGGTGCTCGACGAGGCCGACCGGATGCTGGACATGGGCTTTCTGCCCGATGTGCGCCGCATCGTCGAACGCTGCCCGCGCCAGCGGCACACCGCGCTCTTCTCCGCCACCATTCCGCCGCAAATCGAAACGCTCATCCAATGGGCGATGCGCAATCCGGAAACGATTGAAATCGGCGCGCGCCGGACGCCGGCGGAAACCGTGAAGCACGTCATCTATCCCGTGGCCGATTCGCAAAAATCCGACCTGCTGCTGGAATTGCTCAAGCGCGTGAATTACAACTCGGTGCTGGTTTTTTGCCGGACGAAGCATGGCGCCGACCGCATCGCGCAATTGCTCAAGCGCAACAACCACGCCGTGGCCGTGCTGCATTCGAACCGCACCCAGCGCGAACGCGAGCAGGCGCTCAGGGGTTTCCGCGACGGCCGATTTGAGGCGCTCGTGGCCACGGACATCGCCGCGCGCGGACTCGACATCGCGGACGTGAGCCACGTCGTCAACTATGACGTGCCGCAGCATCCGGAGGATTACATCCATCGCATCGGGCGCACCGGCCGCGCCGAGGCCAGCGGCGACGCCTTCACCATCATGACCGCCGAGGATGCGAGCCACGTGTTCGCCATCGAACGGTTCATCAGCCAGAAAATCCCGCGCGTGAAACTGGAAAATTTCGATTACCAATACACCATGCTGTTTGAGGAAGGCAAACCCGGCCAGCCGAAGGCGGTTTTCCCGGCAAAGCCCGCGGCTCCCGCGTCCACGGCGGCTACCATTTCGGCATGGCCAGGCGGAGAAGGTAAAGCGCCGCAACAGAATTTGCAGTGGCTTGGAATGACAGAAACGGTCTAATCAACCCATGAAAATGCCGCACACAAGAATTCCAGCCAGAATTTTGCGTATTTCTCCGCGCGCTCCACGTGGATGTGCGCGCGGTTCGTGGCCTTCGCGGCTGAAAAAGAAGAACCGAAACCCGCGCGTTCGCATCACTTCCGGCATGAGGGGAGTTTGTTGCCGAAAACGCGGGAAACAAGCGGAGATTTAAATTCCCTTTTATCTTCGTATGAATCGCGCTTGCCGCCGGGCGGCGCATTTTCCATGCTCAATGCAATGCCTGACCGGCCGTTTCCACTTTGAACAAACCCGACGCGGCGTTGGAGCTGACGCTGCGTCCGTCGCTCTTTTCCGAATTCACCGGCCAGCCCAAGGTCAAGGAGCGGCTGGAAATCGCCGTGGCCGCCGCGAAGAAACGGAAGGAGCCGCTCGACCACATTTTGCTGAACGGCCCGCCCGGCCTGGGCAAAACCACGCTGGCCAACATCCTGGCCAAGGCCATGGGCGCCAACCTCAAGTCCACCAGCGGCCCCACGATTGAAAAGGCGGGCGACCTCGCCGGGCTGCTCACCAATCTGGAGGAAGGCGACGTGCTGTTCATTGACGAAATTCATCGTCTGCAAAAAACCATCGAGGAATACCTTTATCCGGCGATGGAGGATTTCAAACTCGACATCATCATTGACCAGGGACCAAACGCGCGCAGCGTGCGGCTGAATCTGCCGAGGTTCACGCTCATCGGCGCGACCACACGCAGCGGCCTGCTTACCGCGCCGTTGCTGACGCGCTTTGCGGTGCGCGAACGGCTGGATTATTACGTGGCAGTGGATTTGGAGACCATCATTGTCCGCTCGGCGCGTTTGTTGAAGGTGGAAATCGAGCCGGCCGGCGCGCATGAAATCGCCCGGCGCAGCCGCGGCACGCCGCGCATTGCAAACAACCTGCTGCGCCGCGTCCGCGATTACGCGCAGGTCCGGCACGACGGCCGCATCACCGCCGACGTCGCTGACAAGGCGCTGGCGATGCTGGAGATTGACCAGAGCGGCCTCGATGAAATGGACAAGCGCATCCTCGAAGCCGTCATCATGAAATTCGGCGGCGGCCCGGTGGGCGTCAATTCGCTCGCGGTGGCCGTGGGCGAGGAGCCCGACACCATCGAGGAGGTTTACGAGCCGTATCTCATCATGGAAGGTTATCTGAACCGCACGCCGCAAGGCCGCGTGGCCACGGAATTGAGTTACCAGAAGCTGGGGCTGCGTCCAAACCCGCAGAATCAGGCCCGCCTACTTTGAGCCAGTTGGGCTTGCCTTCGCCGCTTTTGGCAGCGCGTCGAGCAGCATTTTGCGGCCAAGATTCACTTGATTGGTTGCTGCCGGAACCGATTCGGCGGTGAACTGGAAAGCTTCAAGTTTTCCCCGGATTTTTTCTCCGGGTTGCAAGTCCGCCAAAAACGATTCCCATTCCTGCGCGTGTTTCCCGTCCAGACTGCTTTGCCAAAGGCAATATTCTGACAGTTCATCGCCATCGAGAATCACATTTCCAAAATGCGCTTTTTGAAACTCGACGTCCGGATGGCTCCAACTGGCGTAACACAGGACGGGCAGGGGCCGATTCTCGTCCAGATCCGCCGCCCAAACAACCTGTCCGTCGTGCCATTTGCCGTTGGAATGATTCGGGGCGTGATTGAGCGCCAGCTTGACGGTCAAGTGATCGACCCCTTCGCCGGATATATCCAAGGGTTCCAACAAGGTTTTAAACAAATCACCAGGCACATCCAGCGGCTTCGGCGCCTCCAGCTTGGGATCGGATTTCTTTTTCTTCTCCCATTCCTTGACTTTGGCCTGATAAAGGTCGCTCCGCGCCAGATAATTGGTCCACGATTTCTCGAGCGCCGCGGGATTTTCAAAGACCGCAAATGATTTGGGTGGCGGACCGGACGCCGAAATCCCCATCTTGTCCGTCACCAGGCGCTGAACCAAATTCAACATGGTAAAACCATCCCCGCTGTCCCCGGCGGCCAGATACATCTGTGGCGCGTCTGAAAGTTTCAGGTAGCCGCGTTCGAGCAGATACTGGCCAAAGCGGACGGCGAATTCTTGAGGGGCGTTCGTGTCAGACAAGGCGCTGACCTGTTCGACCCAGAAATACAGTCCGGCGTTCTTTAGGTCGTGCCGGAAATCTTCGTCCAGAAATTTGCGCAACTTTTTGTAACCGCGCTCGCGGCCAAACTCGGTCCGCGTCCAACCGATGACCAAATCGGCAATTTGATCTGCCGCCTGAAACCCTTTGGCGGTTTGCGCGGCCAGATCGTCGTTGCCGCGAAAGCGTTCCGAGTAGAACCCCGCGTCTCCGAGGCTCGTGGCAAAATTCGTGTAAGCGCCGGCACCACCCATGTCCTTGGGCAGCGGCCCGGCAAATTCCCCCGTGGCAATATGCCGTTCCCCGTCCGGTTTCACGGCCCCCGCCGGATAGGCGCGGCTGATCATCGCGAGTTCATTGGAGGGGAACGTCTGATAATTTGGAACGCCGTTGGAATTGCCGCCATCGGCCCGATAGAAAACCAGCGTCCGTTCAACGGCGCTGCCCTTGGGCTTGAGTTCAACCGTATAATCGTTATGCGGGCAGCCCGTGAGCAGCGGGCAGAGCATCGCCAGAAACGAAAGCAATACGAATCGTTTCTTTGAAAGGAACACGACGCCAAAAAAATCGCGCCCCATGGGTTTCATGGCCCGATGCTATGGGCGCGAACCGCTGAAATCAAGGACCGCGGAGATGAGGTAGTGGTACGTTTTGAATCCTGAAGTCAATTAGACTCCAAAATTCGATTGTTCCGGCAAGGATTTACGAAGCCGCCGCCGGCGCCGCATCCGCCCGTTCCATCCGTTCGGCGCGTTGTTCCCTGGCGGTTTCCAGGGCCGTCCAGAGACCGGAGCGGGTGATCAAACCGATGGGATAATCCGGCCGTTTCCGCGTCACCACCGGCAGATGGCCGACGTCGTTGGCGGCAAACCTCTTGAGAATGGTGAACAGGTCCTCGTCCGGGTAGGCCCGATACATCTCGGTGGACATGATTTCCCTGACTTTGACGTTCTGGCGCTTGTCTTCCGGAACCCGATGGGACGCCAGCAGGGTTATCCGACCGCAGAGCTTGTGCTGTTCCACCACCGGCAATCCGCTGAGACCGTAATCACCCATCAAACTGATGGCGTCACCGATGGAAGTGTCAATGTTGACGCAAACCGGCAGGTGAATCATGACGTCGCTGGTCTTGACGTGGTGCAGCACGATGGGTTCGAATTCATCGGCGTGAAAGGGCGAATCAATCCGGCTGTGGACCTGGGCCGGAAAGATGGTGCGTTTGCCCGAGAGAATGAAGGCGGTTACCACGGCGAACATGGCCGGCGCCAAAAGGGCATAACCGCCGGTCATTTCCGAAATCATGATGATGGTCGAAATCGGCGCCTTGGCGGCCGCGGCGAAAAACGCCACCATGCCCACAATCGCAAAGTCACCGACATGCGCGTGCAGCGAAGGAAAGAAATGGACCACCGCGCAGCCAAAGGCGCCGCCGAACATTCCGCCCGTCACCACGCTGGGGCCGAACACGCCGCCGGAGTTGCCCGAACCCAGCGTCAGCGAAGCCCCGATGATTTCCGCAAAGGCCGCCGCCAACAGCATCAACGGCGGCAGCAAGACCGCATTTTGGGTGATGGCGAATTGCGCCCAGCCGTAGCCGGTGCCGAGCACGGACGGAACGGCCAGGCCAATCAGTCCGGTGCAAACGCCGCCGATGGTGGTCGCCAGCCACAGGGGAAATCGTTTGAAAAAGCGTTCGGTGCGGAAATAAAAACTGAACAAGAACCTCGCCAGCAGGGCGCAACCCACTCCCAGCAGGGCGAACAAAACCAGCGACCAAGGATGATCAAATTGCATCAGTTCGGCGGGCGGGTTGAAGATAGGCTGAAAACCCATGACCGAACCGACAATGGTGTAGCCGACCACCGACGCAATCAGCCCCGGCACCAGTGCTTCCACCTCGAAATCCTCCGTGTAGAAAATTTCCGCGCCGATGATGGCGCCGGCGAGCGGCGCCTTGAAAATGGCGGCAATGCCCGCCCCCAGTCCCGCCGCCAGGGCGATGTTGCGTTCCCGCACCGTGAGCTTGAGGGCGTCGGCAATGCAGGCGCCGGTCGCGGCCCCGATCTGCGCCACGGGACCTTCCCGTCCGGAGGTCAAACCGCCCCCGATGGTGATGGCGGAGGTAATCAGTTTGAACAGCGAAGTTCGGACCTTGATCTTCTCATTGGCATGAAATGCCCGGATGGCTGCATTGGTGCCGATGCCCGCCGTTTCCGGGGCAAATTTCCAGACGAGAAAGCCGCTGACCAGACCGGCCGCGCCCGTAATCAACGGGAGCAGCCATGGCCGGGTCATTTGAAAAACATATTCACTCGCACCGCCTTCGCCGCCCGGCGTCGGCGGTATGTAACCCACCAGATTGCCAAGCAGATAATGGGAAACCAGTTGGATGGACCAAATCAACGCCAAAGCCCCGAACCCCGCGCCGATGCCGACCAGAATGCCGATGAAGCCCCATTTGCGGAGAAAACTGGCCCCTTCTCCGATGTCGGGAATCTGTGTCAACCAACGCTTCTTAAACATATTTGCTGCAACCAACTTCCGCCAACGGGTCTGCGGCGGCGATTCACAAATTTACTCGGGGAATACCCCTGACTGCTGGCGAAGAAACTGAACCGGTTTATGCGGACAAGAAAAGGCTAATAATCACGGAGGTGCCGGGTCAAGAACCAAAACGCCCGCACGATCTTGAAATGCACCCAGCCCCGGATGAACGCCCGCAATTTTCTTTCGCTCCGAGCCGAATTCGTGTTTCCTCTAAGGCTGTTTTGGACGGCGACGGGTTGCGCCGGAATTTCGGCGACCCGACGCGCGCGGTTTGTTTTTTTAAATCGCGAATCGTAAATCGTAAATTCGAAGATGCCCAAACGCACTGACATCCATTCCGTCCTCATCATTGGCGCCGGCCCGATCGTCATCGGCCAGGCGTGCGAGTTTGATTATTCCGGCACCCAGGCCTGCAAGGCGCTCCGCGAGGAGGGCTATCGCGTCATCCTCATCAACTCCAATCCGGCCACCATCATGACCGACCCGGAGTTCGCCGACCGCACCTACATCGAGCCCATCACGCCCGAATGCGTCGAAAAAATCATCGTGCGCGAACTGGACGAGATGCGAAAGCTGGGCGTTCCCCAGAGCCCGGACGCCGGAACCAAGACCCCGCACAAGCTCGTCCTGTTGCCGACGCTCGGCGGCCAGACCGCGCTCAACACCGCCATGGCCCTGCACCGCTCCGGCGTGCTCGAAAAACACGGCGTCGAAATGATTGGCGCCAAGGCCGAGGCCATTCACAAGGGCGAAGACCGGCAGGCGTTCAAGGACTTGATGATTTCCATCGGCCTGGACGTGCCGATTTCCGGCGTGGCCCATGACATGACCGAAGCCCGCGCCATCGCGGAAAAGATTGGCCGGCTGCCCTTGATCATCCGGCCTGCATTCACGCTCGGCGGTACCGGCGGCGGCATCGCCTACAATCGCGACGAATTCGAGGAACTTGCCAAACGCGGCCTGGACCTCTCGCCGGTAAGCGAAATCCTCATCGAGGAATCCCTGCTTGGCTGGAAGGAATTTGAAATGGAGGTCATGCGCGACCAGGCCGACAATTGCGTCATCATCTGCTCCATCGAAAACTTCGATCCCATGGGCGTCCACACTGGCGACAGCATCACCGTGGCGCCCATCCAGACCCTGACGGACAAGGAATTCCAGATCATGCGCGACCAGAGCTTTGCCGTGATCCGCGCCGTGGGCGTCGAGACCGGCGGCTCGAACATCCAGTTCGGCGTCAACCCGGACAACGGCCGCATGGTCATCATCGAGATGAACCCACGCGTCAGCCGCAGCTCCGCGCTGGCGTCCAAGGCCACCGGCTTTCCCATTGCGAAAATCGCCGCCAAACTCGCCGTCGGCTACCGGCTCGACGAAATCCGCAACGACATCACCCGCGAAACGCCGGCCAGTTTTGAGCCCACGATTGATTACGTGGTCACCAAGATTCCGCGGTTTGCGTTTGAGAAATTCGCGCAAGCCGACCCGACGCTGACCACGCAAATGAAAAGCGTGGGCGAAGCGATGGCGATTGGCCGGACATTCAAGGAATCGTTGCAAAAATGCCTGCGCTCGCTGGAGATTGGCCGCAGCGGCCTGGGCGGCGACGGCAAACCGTGGCGCATCGGCACGGAAGTCTATGGCGACCGCGACATCCTGCCCCGCGACGTCATCAGTCGCAAACTGAGCGTGCCCAACGCCGAACGGATTTTCTTCATCCGCCACGCCTTGCGCGCCGGCTTCACCATTGATGAGATTTTCAACCTCACGAAAATCGACAGATGGTTTTTAGTGCAGATCAAAGAGATTGTGGATTTCGAGGAAGAGCTGGCCGGGGCGAAGAATTAGCCAGGTAGGGCGCGTCACTCCGTGCGCGCCGGTGGGGGAAGCGCCTGTCGAGCTGTAGCTTGGCGAAGGCTGGTCCCCACGAGCCGTTTGAGATGCCAAATTGGCATCTCAAGATCTGGCAGCTCCGTCAGGAGCGGAATCTTTGTAGCTCAACATCCCATCATTTTCTCAAGCCCCGTCAGGGGCGAAATATGCCGCTCCTGACGGAGTTTGAATCTGCTATTATCGCACAACTACAAAGACGCCGCCCCGCTGGGGCTGCTGTGACTGGCCCTACGGGTATGGCCGTGGCCCATTTGAGATGGCAATGTGGCTGTCATATCCGATGAAATAAACTTATTGCCATTTAAGGTCACAATTTGTGACCTTAAATACATGAAGGTGATAGCAAGTTGCGACCGCCTTGGGCGAAAGGTCTGAAATGGACGGGCAAACGAATTTAATTCCGATGGAACGAATTGAGCGGGCAATCCTCTCCATTCGCGGCGAGAAGGTCATGTTGGACAGCGATCTGGCTGAACTTTACGGGGTGGAAACGAAAGTTTTGAACTAGGCCGTCAAACGCAATGCCTCCCGTTTTCCGGAAGACTTCATGTTTCAACTCACTGCAATTGAGGTCTTTAAGCTTAACCGGTCACAAATTGTGACCGGTTCCCAGAAACATCGCGATCCGCGTTTTCCGCCCTTCGCCTTCACCGAGCACGGCGCGTTGATGCTGGCGAACGTGTTAAACAGTGAACGGGCAGCCCAGACCAGCGTGCAGGTGGTGCGCGCGTTCGTGCGGTTGCGGCAGCTGCTGGCTTCCAATACCGAACTGGCGCGCAAACTGGAGGCCATGGAAAAGAAATACGACCGGCAGTTCAAAGTTGTCTTTGACGCCATCCGGCAGCTAATGTCCCCGCCGGAACCCAAACGCCGGGAAATCGGTTTTCATGTGAAATATGATGATGACAAGCCCAAGGCAAAGCGGCGACTTGTTGGGACGAAGAATTAGCATCGCACAGCAGATTCAAAATGAACGGCATCCAAGAAAAGGAAGCTGAAGAGTGGCTCTCCAACTTTCCAAGGCTGTTTGATTTGTATCAGCAAAGCAATAAAGCCGACCCCAAGAACTATTTCAATTTCAAGGAGCTGTTTCCATGGGCGTCAGCAGCATTCTCCGACATTGAAAAGAAGCTTGCCGAACTTGATACTGAATCTTGGAAAAAACTGTTAGAAAAAGCCCTACCTTACGTTGTGGTTGATGATCCGCTCCGAGGGTATCAACAACTGTTCAGTGCCTTGGATGAAGCGAGAGGCTACATTTTTCTCGTTGGCCAAGGGTATGAACGAATCGAATTCATTAAACCAAACAGTGTAAAGCAAGGGATTGGACAGTCCCCAGACTTATTGGCGACAAAGGTTGGCTCAACTGCAATCCTCGAAGTAAAGACCATCAACGAATCGGACGCTAACCTAGCCCCCAATGCTTCGTGGCGAAACGAGGCGGTGATGGTGAGGCCAAATTTGTCTGAAGAGTTCAAACGCAAAGTCGTCTCCACAATTGAGCAGGCGCGCAAACAACTGAACAGTTATCCTCCTCCATCGGAACGAAAGATTGTGTTCTTGGTGGTTCGCTTCGACTTCGGCCTAAAAACAGGCGGACACCTCTATGTGGAACTCGAGAACTTCATTGCTTCACAGCCTCTGATAGACGGCATTGAAGTTTACCACCAAGCAACGCTCTGAATCGCGCCCAATCCCTCCCACTGTCTCCTGTTTTTCGCATTACTTGGTCACCGGCTGGTAATCCTGCCACAGCCATTCCAGCGCTTCGGCCAAGGTTTGTTGTTTCACCCGGCCGTCCACGTGCCCGGCGTTGCGGGCGAAAATAAACTGGTAATGATAATCCTTGGCCGCCAGCACGCGGGCCATGTTTTCGTTCGCGACGACCCAGTCGTGCATGTTGTCGCGCATTATATTCGGATTGAAAAGGTCGCGGTCGCCGACTTCCATCCAGATGCGCAACGGCTTGACCGGGCTGTTCGGGATGAGGTGCTCATGAAATTCCCAGGCGCCGTGCGGGGTCACAGGATTGTACGGCCACTGCTGGTTCACATAGGTGCCCGAATACGTCAGCACGCGGTGGTAAAGCTCAGGATGATACCATGCCATGATCAAGGCGCATGAGCCGCCGGAACTGCCGCCCATCGTCGCCCGGCCATCGGGATTTTTGGTCAAGGTCACGTGGCATTGTTTTTCCACGAGCGGCAGCACCTCTCGCTCGACGAATTCCGCGTAGCGGCCTGACATGGTGTCGTATTCCAGTCCGCGTTCGCTGCCTTGGGCGTCGCCGCTGCCGTTGCCGATGGAGATGGCAATCATCACCGGCACCTTTTTTTCGGCGATGAGATTATCCAAAGCCGTGAACAACGGACGATCCGGTCCGTCCGCTCCGACAATGAAAGGTGCGACCGAGCCGGGGACGTATTGTTTGGGAACATAAACCGACACGTGCCGGGTATAGGGCGCCGGGTGGCTGGTGGTCACAATGAGTTTGGCGGGGTCGGTGGGGTCCACGGTGCCAAAGGTTTTTGGCGCGCGCGCGATGCCGGGATAAATTTTACTGTCCGCCGAACTCATGGTGAAACCATAGATTGTTCCCTGCGGCACGTTGGTCTGCACCATCATTTCCGGTGCGCGATTGTGAGTCGGGCCGATGATGAAGTTTCCGTCGGCATCCGTCGGCGGAACGGCGCCGTCGGGCAATTCCGTGGCCGTGACATATCCGGGTGTGTGCGGATCGCGGGTGGGCGGCGCGGGGTTGGGGCCGGCCATTAAATTCAACACCATGCAGAACAGCACTGCATCATGGGTCATGTGGGTGATCATGGTCAGCGCGCTTTCACCTCGCCGGGCGGAATCAGGGCGTTGTGAATCGGTTCAAACCACTGCTCCTTTTCAATGTCATAGACCACGAAGTCCGAGTCGAATTGCCAATAAGCCCAGCTCCAGCCGTACTTTTCCGCCAGGCGCGCCACGTATTCCGTCCAACGGACCCGCGACGCCAGGTCGCCTTTGTCATACGCGCCGAACTCGCCGAGGAAGATGGGGCGCTGATGTTTTTGGGCCCATTCCGAAACCTTCTGGAAATCCGCGTCAATCGCCGCGTGATCTTCGGGTGTGCCCAGCCACGCCACGCCGACCTTGTGCATCGGATGCACCCAGGGCGCACCCTGATGGGTGAAAGCCATCGGCTTGTAAAAGTGCACGGTCACAATAATGTTGCGGTCCGGCTCGGGCAGCTTCAGTTCGTCGAGGTGGTCAACCGAATTATGAAAGGCGGGTCCGATGATGACGGTGCGGGTCGGATTGTTCTCGCGGATGACGGCCAGCGCCTCGACGAGATACTCGTTCCAGACATCCGGTGTCATGTCGCGATTGGGTTCGTTCATGATTTCAAAGAACACCTTGTCCGGCGCGTCCTTGAAATGCGGTGCCACCTGCCGCCAAAAGGAGAGGAATTTGGCTTTGTTGGCCGGGCCGTTTGTTCCCATGGTTTCGTATTCGTGGAAATCAAGAATCACGTTGAGATTGGCGGCCAGGGCGTTGGTGACAACCCATTCGGTCGTACGCCACCAGGAATCGCTCAAGGCAAAATCGGGCGCGGCGCCCATGTGCCGGAACGGGTAAAGATTGACCCGCAAGGTGTCGAAGCCGCCGTCGTGGATCATCTGGAAATACCGTTGCTTGAACCGGCCCTGGGCAAAGGAACCCCAGATCGGGTCGTAGCCGAGGACGTTCACGCCGCGGCCCAGCATTTTGTTTTGGGCAAAGGCATCTTTCTCCGCGGACATCGCCGCCTGGCCGATGGAAGATGAAATGGTCATAACGAATATGAAAAAACAAACCGGTTTTAATAGATGTAAGAACTGTTCAATCCGCATGGGATTCACGGAGGGAATATTGCCTGTTATTTCTCATGAACGCCAGCGCCTTTGTTTGGCGGGCGGCGGTTGGGCCAGTTGCGTCGGGCTCATTCGACAGCCGGTCGAAAGTGGTTTACTCTTCACCATCATGCGAAGCTTGGTGAGAGCGTCATCCGTGGCCGCCATTTTGATTGCGGCATCGGCCATCGGTTCGCCCAACGAAAAACCGGCCGCAAGCGCTTCAACGGCCAGGCTGCCGGCCCATTACGAAACGGCGACCTTGGCGGGCGGTTGCTTTTGGGGGTTGCAGGAATCCCTGCGCCAGATTCCCGGCGTCATCAAGACGACCGTGGGCTACACGGGAGGGATCACGCCCCATCCGACCTACGAGCAGGTTTGCACCGGCAAAACCGGTCATGCGGAAGCGGTGGAAGTCATCTTTGACCCGGCAAACCTGAGCTACGAAGAGTTGCTGAACCACTTCTTCCGCGTTCACGACCCCACGTCGCCCCGCCATCAAACCAGCGGGGCGAAGGTGCAATACCGTTCGGCCATTTTTTACCACAGCGAGGAACAACGCCAAATCGCCGAACGCGTGAAGGAGAGGGTCAGTCAATCGGGCAAATGGGACCACCCGGTGGTCACGGAAATCACGCCGGCCACGCAATTTTATCCGGCGGAAGCGTACCATCAGGATTACCTGCAAAAAACTCCCTTGCCCACACCTGCCGCGCCGTGCGGGATTGAACGGGTTCGGTTGTTGAGTTGCCTCGAGGCTTTCCAAGCGTGACCTGCTTTTCCTGGCGCTGCGCATCGGGCTCCAATTTACAGTTTACAGTCATGCCATCACTGATGGGCCATCTTCATTGACGACCCTTGCGCCCCCGTATAGCTTCGCATCCCATGTCAATCTCCCGAAGCCACCCGTTTGTCCCCCTGTTCATCACCTTGATCCTGTTGGCCGGCGCCAGCCACGGGCTGGCCCAAAGTTCGAACCAGACCCTGGTCCTGGACGGTGCGGTTCCCGGAAAAATATTTGAAGGTGTCGGCGCCGTCAGCGGCGGCGGCGCGACCTCGGTGCTGTTGAAGGATTATCCCGAACCGCAACGCAGCCAGATTCTCGACCTCCTGTTCAAGCCGCAGTTTGCCGCCTCGATGCAGACGCTGTACGTCGAAGTGGGCAGCGACGGCAACTCCACCCAGGGCACCGAGCCGACGCACATGCGGTCGCGCAACGATGAGAACTACAGCCGGGGTTACGAGTGGTGGCTCATGGCCGAGGCCAAACGGCGCAATCCCGCCCTCACCCTCGACGCCTGCGCGTGGGGTTGCCCGGGCTGGATTGGCAACGGTGACTTCTGGTCGCCGGACATGTGCGATTACTACGTGAAATGGGCCAAGGGCCTGAAAGCCCATTACGGCCTGGACCTGACCGCGATTGGCTGCCGCAACGAGCGCGGCTCGGTCACATCGTGGGTGCCTCAGTTTCGCAAGGCGCTGAATGACGCCGGCCTGAGCCATGTGCGCATTCACGCGTTCGACAATCCCGGCAACCGGCAAATGTGGGACTGGATTCCGCAGCTTAATACGAACAAGCAACTCGCCGACGCCGTTGACATCCTCGGCAACCATTGTCTCACCGGTGTGCCCCTGCCGGCGTCCGTGCGCGAGACGGCCAACCGGCTCGGCAAGCCGATCTGGGACACGGAAGAGCACGTCTATGGAGGCCGAAACCGCTACCCCACCGAATTCGCCGCCGCATTGGGTTGCGTCCATCTGTTCAACGAAAACTACATCGAGGATGGCGCGACCAAAATCGTCAACTGGTATCTCTGCGGCTCCACGTATCCCATCGAACCGTACTACGACCAGCCGCCGGCGATGTTCGCCAGCAGTCCCTGGAGCGGCCATTATTCGCTCAAGCCGATTGTCTGGTCCTATGCCCATTACGGCCAGTTCACCAAAATCGGCTGGCGCTACGTCAATGGCGGCTGCGCGAAATTGTCGGACGGCGGGACAGTGGTCACGCTCAAATCCGGCAGCGGCGACTACAGCGTGATTGCCGAGACCGCCGGCGCGATGGATTCGCAAGCCGTGACCTTCAAGACCGGCGGGGGCTTATCCGCGCACGCGCTGTGCGTCTGGCGCACCACGCGCGAGGCACAGTTTGTCCGGCAAGCCAACATTACTCCGGCCAAGGACGGGACGTTCACGTACACGTTCGAGCCTGACGCCATCTATACTCTTTCAACGACCACCGGACAGCAGAAGGGCGCCTTCACGGATGTGCCGGCGGAAAAGCCTTTCCCCTTCCCGTATTTTGAGGATTTCGATCATTACTCCGACCCGAAACAATTTGGCTATCTGCCGCACTACCTGGCGGACATCTGCGGCGTATTCGAAATTGTTGACCGGCCCGACCACAGGGGCAGGTGCCTGCGCCAGGTCGTGGAGCAAAAGGCGCAGAGTTGGGCTCCGGAATGGAAGCCCTATACCATCCTGGGCGATGCGGCATGGACCGATTACGAGGTCAGTGCGGACATATTTTTCGATGATGGTGGATGGGCCGGCGTCATGGGCCGCGTGAACGCCACCGGCAACGGCTGGGACGGCGACCCGAACGGATATTATGCCCGGCTCAACGCCGATGGCACCTGCGCCCTGTACATCGCGAACCAGCGCTTGAAAGGCACGCGCGATTCGCAACTGGCCGCGGGCGAGGTCAAAAACTGGAAGGCCGGCGGCTGGCACAACCTCAAGCTGCGGTTCGAAGGACCGAAGCTCACGGTGCTGGTGGATGGCGCCGTGGTGGTCAGCGCCGAGGACGGGACGTTCCCGCGGGGTATGGCCGGCCTGATCACGGGCGGCGCAGGCGATGCGCGGAACACCGCGCTGTTCGACAATTTGCTCATCAATCGCGTAAACGGCGGGGCGGTTGAGCCCACCGTTTTCGCCCAGGACGCGGATCCCATTTATGGCCCGTAATGGAGTCGTCAGCCGCAAATTGATCCCGCGACCGAGGGACGGGCGCATTTTCTTCGTCTGCCGCGGCAGCTGGCGGTTTGTCCAAGCCGGGGCCGATGCTGCGTGGCCGCGCCAATGAATCCGAAGCGCCTCGGAATTGTCGGCGGCGGCGCGGCTGGATTTTTTGCCGCGCTGGCCTGCGCGGAAACGCAAAGCGGCGCGCAAATTTTCATCCTCGAAAAAACCTCGCAGTTTCTTTCCAAGGTCAAAATTTCCGGCGGCGGCCGATGCAACGTCACCCACGCCGGTTTTGATGAACGCGAATTCGCCGCCCGCTTTCCCCGGGGCGAACGGACATTGATTGGGCCATTCAAACAATTTCAAGCCCGTGACACCGTGGCGTGGTTCGCCGCCCGTGGCGTGAAGCTGAAAACCGAGAGCGACGGGCGGATGTTTCCCACAACGGATTCGTCGCAAACAATTATTGATTGTCTGCTCGGCGCGGCGCGCGCAGCGGGCGTGACGTTAAAAACAAATTGCGGCGTGGAAAACGTCACCCAAACGCCGGACGCACGTTTTGAACTGACGCTTTCAGATGATGCTCATGGTAGGGCCGACCTGCTGGCCGGCCAGGACGCGCGGCAACGCGTCCCTGCCGTATGGGTTTGCGACAAGTTGTTGCTGGCCACGGGCGGCTGCCGGACTCCGGTGTTGGGACAACTGGCGGTCTCGCTTGGGCACACGCTGGAACCGCCGGTGCCTTCGTTGTTCACGTTCCACATTGAAACGCCGTGGTTGCGGGAGCTGGCGGGGATTTCGGTGGAATCAGCCGAGGCCTCGGTGCCGGGCACGGGGTTGGGTGAACGCGGCGCGTTGCTGGTGACGCATTGGGGCCTGAGCGGCCCGGCCATTCTCCGGTTGTCGGCGTGGGGCGCGCGCAAATTGCACGGGAGGAATTATTCCTTTCCCCTCCACGTGAACTGGCTGCCGCAGTGGAACGCGGAAAAGCTCGCGGCAGAACTGGAGACGCGGCGTAACTCGCAACCGGCAAAGCGGATCGTGAATTCGCCCGTCCCGCCGCTGCCGGCGCGCCTTTGGGAACAACTTGTGCTCGCGTCCGGCGTCGCTCGCGAGACGAGGTGGTCGGCGCTCTCGCGGGCCGCGCAACACCGGCTCGTTCAACAGTTGCGGCGCACGGAATTTTCCGTGAGCGGAAAGAGCCTGAACCAGGACGAGTTTGTGACGTGCGGCGGCGTCCGGTTGTGCGAGGTCAATTTCAAAACCATGGAAAGCCGCCGTTGTCCCGGACTTTTTTTTGCCGGCGAACTGCTGGATATTGACGGTATCACCGGCGGCTTCAATTTCCAGGCGGCCTGGACGACCGGCTGGATTGCCGGACGCGCCATGGCGGCTGAAGTCGCGAATCGCTCTTGCGCCCTTGAAGCGGCTCGCAAACCGTGACCCGCTCGCAGGACTCAAATTTTCACCTCACCTGCTCTCGCAGTTTGCACTCAACCTTTCCCCGCGCCGTCCATCTGTCCGCCAAACCCGGAGACATTTTCTTTGCATGAATCCCGCCGGTTAACTAGCATCGTTTTGTTATGGGATTCACTGGATTTCCGGCTGGTTCCAAGGCACTGCGGCTCTTGGTTGTTGCGTGGTTCGCCTCATGCCTTAATTTCCATGCCGCCGAACCGGCGGCGCCCGTCTCCGACGCGGGCGCCGGGGGGGCCGGGGCCAGCCCTATTGAGAATTCGGTCGTAAAGGTTTTCGCCACCGTGCGTTATCCGGATCCGTACCGGCCGTGGACAAAAGAGTCTCCGGAGGAGGTGACCGGCAGCGGCGTGGTGATTGAAGGCAGACGCATCCTGACCAACGCCCATGTTGTCAATTACGCGAACCAGGTGCAAATTCAGGCGAATCAAGCCGGAGACAAAATATTTGCCACGGTGGAATTCATTGCCCCGGGGATTGATCTGGCGATACTCAAGCTGGAGGATGAGAAGTTTTTCGACACGCACCCCCCGCTGGCGCGGGCCAAGACGTTGCCGGGCATCAAGGACGCCGTTCTGACGTACGGATTTCCGGAAGGCGGCAACAGTCTTTCGATCACCAAGGGAATCGTTTCGCGGGTGGAGTTTACACCCTATAACTTCCCGGTTTTCGGCCTGCGCATCCAGATTGACGCCGCCATCAACCCCGGCAACAGTGGCGGCCCGGCGGTGGTGGGCGACAAGATGATCGGGCTGACGTTCAGCCGCCTGAATGCCGCCGAGAACATCGGCTACATTATTCCCAGCGAAGAGATAGACCTGTTTCTGCAGGACATCGCCGATGGTCATTATGACGGCAAGCCTGCGATGTATGACACGCTGCAAACGCTGGAAAACCCCGCCTTGCGTTCATTCCTCAAACTCGCGCCCTCCCTCCACGGGATGGTGGTTCACAAGCCCTACCAGGATGATCCGGCTTACCCGTTGAAGGAGTGGGATGTGATCACACAAATCGGCGACACCCCGGTGGATGACCAGGGCATGATCAAGTTGGGGGATGACCTGCGGGTGCGCTTCGCTTATCTCATCCAGCATATCGCCACCAATGGCATCGTGCCGCTGACCATTGTCCGTGCCGGCAGGGAGTTGAAGGTCAATCTGCCGGTTTCGGCAGATTACCCGCAATTGATTCCCGGATTGAACGGTGCCTACCCATCGTATTTTATTTACGGGCCGTTGGTTTTTTCCGCCGCCACGGAGGAATATCTGGGCGGCCTGCTGCGGACAAAATACGGCACGGCCGTCATGGCGAATTTCAACAGTTCGGGCAATCCACTGGCCACCCGCGTGTCGGACCAACCTTCGTTTCCCGGCGAAGGTTTGGTGGTCATCGCTTCGCCCTTTTTCCCGCACGAACTGGCCGAAGGCTATTCCAATCCCCAGTCGCAAGTCGTAAAAGCCGTCAATGGCATCCCCGTGAAAAACCTCAATCATCTCGTCGAGATTTTGCGTGATGCGCAAGGCAAATTTATCACCATCGAATGCTACAACCGTCATGGCGAAACGATGGTTTTCCCGCGGGCGCAGATGCTCGCTGCCACGGATGCCATCCTTAGCGACAATGATATCCGCTTGCAAGGTACGCCGGACACCCTTGCGATATGGAATGCCAAACCCGGCCGATAACCCGACCCTGGCCGATATCTAACCGGTCCTTGACTGGTTGCGAGCTGAAGAAGTTGTGCCGACGGTTCCGACCTATTTCATCAACTGGGTCTTGAATTCGGCCAACCGGCTGTCATAGAAGTCCACGGATTTGGCGGTGGTGGTCACCGTCGAATCGTAGTTCACGAGCGTTACCAGGGTGCTGTAGGTGGCGATGTCGTGGACCGGCAGCACGGCGCGGATGCCGCCGGCCGGTCCCAGCCGCGAGTAGCAGTCCTGTTCGTGAATCTGCGGCACGAGAATGACGCGATAGCCCAGCTTGCTCAAAAAATTTTGATAAGAATTGGTGGTGACAATCGCGCCGTGCATCGCCGTGGCGTCCGCTTGCAGCTCGTCGAGGACGGCTTTCAGGGTTTTGAACTGGTCGCGCGCCAGGATGCGGTCGAAAAGTTGCTCCACCGTTTCGTTGACCAGTGTGGGGTCGGACGACGGCAGGCTGATTGCTGGTTTTTTGGCCATAAAATTTTTGGGTCGAAAATGAACCTTGGTCCGGCTCGCTAGGCGGGAACAAGGCCATTGTCGTTCATGGCGGCGCAAAAGTCCATGAATTGTTTTTTGAGGCCTTCGGTTCCGCCAAATTTCTTTGGCCGTTGCCTCAGCCACTCAAGACTGTTCATTTGGTTAATTTTGTCTCATATTGTCCGTAAGCATGTCAGGTGCCTTGAAATTTCCGGACAATTTTCTCTGGGGCACGGCCACGTCGCCGACGCAGGTGGAAGGCCACGTCGTCAACGAGTGGACGGATTATGTCGCGGCGGACGGCGGACATTGCCGCGTGGCCTGCAACCATTATCATCGTTACGACGAGGACGTTGACTGGATGGCGCAACTGGGCGTAAATGCCTATCGCATGGGCATCGAATGGTCGCGCCTCCAGGCCGCGCCGTTCGCGCCGCTCAATGGCCGGGAACTGGAGCGATACGTGGACCTGCTGGACCGGCTCAAGGCGGCGAACATCACGCCGATGGTCGTACTGCATCACTTCTCCAATCCGCCGTGGATTACCTCGGCGGGCGGCTGGCTGAATCCGGCCACGGTCCCGGCGTTCGTGGATTACGTGACGAAACTGGTGTCGGCACTTAAGGACCGCGTCTGGCTCTGGAACACGTTCAACGAGCCGGACACGTATGCCTCATTGACGTATCTGTTGGGCGGATTTCCGCCGTTCCACAAATGGCATTTCTGGTCCTACCGGAAGGTCATCAGGCACATGGCGGCGGCGCACGAGCAGGCGAGCCAGGCCATCCGGCGCGAAGGCAACGGCGGCAAAACGCCGGAAGTCGGCATCGCCAAGAACTGGACGTTTTTTGAGGCGTTCCAAAAATTCGCGCTGTGGGACCAAGTGCTCGCCGGACTTTCCCATCACACCTTCAACCGCTTCGTGCTGGACGCATTTCTCGGCGGGCGGCGCCGCGCGGCCTCCACTTTTCTGGGCGTCAATTATTATGGCCGCGCGCGTCTCAATCATTTTCAGGCCCTGGTCCCCACCAACGGCGTTTCCGGGGAGCGATTGAAGCAACTGGGCCTGGTCTGCGATGACATGTTCGAGCGGCATCCGGCGGGTTTCGGAACCATCCTGCGGAATTTTCAACGGCGCTACGGCCTGCCGCTTTACATCACCGAGCACGGCGCGGCGTCGTCCGACGAAAATTTCCGCATCCGCGACCTGGCGGAACATCTGCGCGAGCTGCACGGCGTGATGAATGGCGGCGTGGACGTGCGCGGATTCTTTTACTGGTCGCTGCTGGACAATTTTGAATGGCAATTCGGCTACTCGAAAAAATTCGGGCTGCTGGCGGTGGATTTCAACGACGAGAAATTGCCGCGCCGGATGACGCGCGTCGGCGAATTTTACCGGGAAATCTGCCGGGCGCGCGCGTCGGCGGTGACGCCGCAAAATTCCGCGGTTGCCATCCGCTAATTTGCATTCTGCAAAAAGCGTGTATATTTCGGCCATGCTGGCGACGCCGGAACTGATTCGTGAAGCCGCGCAAATCCCGCAGGTGGAGGAACTTCTTCCCCGCTGGCGGGAGGTGCCGCTTTATCGTCACTCGTTGTCACGGGCCGGATGCGAGCGCCCGAATTTTGAGTGTTTCAAGGGCCTGCCGCTCCTGGCGAAGCGCGACATGCGGAATGGATTCCCGCGGAACTTCCTTCCGGCTGGGCAGTTGCTGGAATCGTTGCTGGAAAAAAATCTGGTGGAACTGGAACATACCTCCGGCACTTCCGAGGAACGGTTGCCGGTGATTTTCGGCCGCGGCTGGTGGAACGCGCAGGAGGAGCGCGCGCTGCGATTGAACAACGTTGTCGCCCGTGTCCTGGATGAACATCCCAACATGCGCCGCGCCACGCTGGTGCCGCCGGCCTGCAACGGCCTGACGTGTCCGACGGTCTGGATGTCACGCGAACAGCGGACGCTGGGCAATGCCCTGTTCGTGAATCTCGCGCGCATTCCGTTCCTGTTGAGCGACGCCGACCTGGCGCGCATGGCGGCGGAAATTTCCGAATGGTCGCCGCAATTTCTCGACCTGGACCCGGTCCATGGCGTCCGCTTCGCGCTTTACTGCGAGCAGCGCGGCCTTAAATTTCCGTCATTGCGGTTCGTGTTGTGCAGCTACGAATTTGTGAGCGTGGTGCATCGGCGGATTCTGGCCCGCGTTTTTGGCGTGCCGGTTTTCAACCTCTACGGCTCGACGGAGACCGGCCATCTGCTGATGGAAAATGAGCGCGGCGAAATGAAGCCCAGCTACGACACGGCGTTTCTTGAAATCGTGGACGCGGATGCGCGCGGCATCGGCGAACTGGTGGTCACGACCCTGACCAACGATTACATGCCGCTGGTCCGCTATCGCATCGGCGATCTCGCGGAACGCATCGAGCATCCCTACGGAAATAATTTTATCGTTCATGGCCGGGCGCGCGACGCGCTGGCGGCGGGCGACGGGCGGCGCGTCACGACCTGGGAAGTGGACCAGAGTTTTGCCGGCGTGGACGGCATTGCCCATTACGAACTGCGGGAGGACGAAAACGGCAATTGCATCCTGCGCTTCGTGCCGGACGGCGCCGGGCCCAGCGAAAGGGAATTGAGCCACGTGACTTTACGACTGGGCGCGTTGCTGGGTCTCCGCCACGAAATCAAAACCGAGGCGATGCCGGTTCTGGTGCCGGCGGCGTCGGGAAAGTTTCGTTTGACCTGTCGGCAGCACGCTTGCTGACGCCGCCGGCGGGCGGGCTGGGGCATTTTCCCGTTTTCGCCCATTCGCCGCTTAAGCTCATAGTTCGCGTTCATGTCAAACCGGCCGTTGTTGTTTCTACGACGCGAAAGAAATAATTTCCCGGCGGGCGGTGTGCCACGGCGCGGCCTGCTCCCGCATTGATTTGAGAGACCCGCGACCAGAGGTTGAAGGGCTGGCAAACTTCGGACATAATCTCGCAACCAGCGACTTTTATGAAGCCTCAATTCTATTTCCCGTTAGCCGCCGCCCTCGGCCTGCTCCTGCCCCCGGCGTCCGGCGCCCAGTCTGTTCACGTCAAATCCGCCGCCGGCATTACCGTGCGATTGGATGAATCGTCTGGCCGTTATGAAATTGTGTCGCGCCGGCCGGATTGGAAATTCGCGGGTGAACTCGGCGGGCCGGCCAAAGAGGCGGGTGTGGGCCGCGGGACCGACCGCATCGGCGCGTATCAGGAAATTCATTTCTTGTGGCCCGCGGACGCGCCGGTGACCGGTTCCATTCGCGTCTATGACAAACAGCCGGTGGCGCTGTTCACGCTGACATGTGATCAGGCCGCGGACAAATGGCCGGCGGTTTTCCCGCGCTTCACCTCGTTTCCCGCCAAGCTCCATCATTTCAGTTTCGGCGAGAAGCCCTTTGCGCCTCCGCATTTCGACCTGGAAACCAACGGCACGCCGTGGCTCTTGTTCGACGACCACGCGACCGCCGCGCTGATTTCGCCGGCGGATGATTTCATGCTGGCGACGATGACGGGCGACGGCATCCATGAAATAACCAGCACGCTGAATCGCGGGGCGCATGGTTTGCCGGCGCATTTTTCCCACAGCACCTTGATGGCCTTTGCGCCGGGCATTCACGCCGTCTGGCAAATCTGGGGCGGCGCGCTGATGGCGCTTCAAGGCAAAACGCCGCCGTCGAACGCCGCGGACACGGGATTGCGTTATCTCGGTTACTGGACCGACAACGGCGCGACTTATTACTACAACTACGAACCGGCGCTCGGTTATGCCGGAACGCTGGAAAAACTGGCGGCGCGCTATCGAGACGAGGGCATTCCAATCCGGTATCTTCAGTTGGACAGTTGGTGGTATGACAAAACCTTCACCGGGCCCGATGGCAAGGCTGGCGGGACGAAAAATTCCCGGCTGCCCGCAGGGGAATGGAACCGTTACGGCGGCCTCCTGAAATACGAGGCGGACCCGGCAGTGCTGCCGGACGGGCTGGCCGGCCTGGGGCTGATTACGCACAACCGCTGGATTGATCCCGCCAGTCCTTATCGCGACCACTACAAAATTTCCGGATTCGCGGCGGTGGACCCTAAATGGTGGGACGACATCATGGGTTATC
Organism: uncultured Verrucomicrobiae bacterium; assembly: GCA_963786375.1. Lineage (GTDB taxonomy): Bacteria > Verrucomicrobiota > Verrucomicrobiia > Limisphaerales > UBA11358 > UBA11358. The sequence continues at coordinate 114,515 of CAWAYP010000003.1, read as the reverse complement.
TCGCCGATGGCGGAGTTTTTTGTTACGAACAAGACTGGCTCAGCGAAATCTATTATCATTCGCCGGAACTTCAGACCGTGCCCGGCGTCGGCGACGCGTTCGCGGACAACATGGCGCGGGCGGCGCGGGAACGCGGACTCAGCCTCCAGTATTGCATGGCGTTGCCGCGCTTTTTCCTGCAAGGCGCGCGCTATGCCGATCTTACCAGCATCCGCACAAGCGGCGACCGTTTCGGCCGCAACCAATGGGATGACTTTCTCTATGTTTCGCAACTGGCGCGGGCCGTCGGCATCTGGCCCTGGGCGGACGTGTTCCTGAGCGGTGAAACGAACAATTTGCTGATCAGTGATTTGTCCGCCGGCATGGTCGGCGTTGGCGACGCCATCGGACAGGAAAACAAGGACAATCTCATGCGCGTGGCCCGGCCGGACGGCGTCCTGGTGAAATCCGATGAATCGTTGTTGCCATTGGATTCCGTTTATGTTGCCCAGGCCAACGGCCGCAAAACTCCGATGATGGCGTGGACTTACAGCGACCATGGAACACTGCGCACCGCCTACGTGTTTGCCTACAATCGCCAGCCGGCCGATGCCGAAGCGGATTTCTCACCGGCGCAGTTTGGTTTAACCGGAAAGGTTTGTGTTCTGGACGCGCGTTCGGGCAACGCGGTTTTCCAGTCCGCCCGCAAAACCGTCCAGCTTTCGTTCAAGCCTGGAGACACGGCTTACGACGAGATCACGCCGGTTGGCCGGTCGGGTCTGGCGTTTTTTGGCGACGCCGGAAAATTTGTTTCCAATGGCCGGCAACGAATCGCCGCGCTGGATGATGCGGATGGAAAATTGACGGTGACGACCACGTTTGCGCCGGGCGAAAAATCCGTGCGCCTGTTTGGATATGCCAGCCAGCCGCCCACAGTCGCAGCCAAACGCGGCTCGGTTGGAATGCTCGCGTTTGACGACCAGACCCGGCGTTTTAGCGTGGAAGTCATGCCGGCGCCGGAGGTGATCCGTTCCGGACGCGACCCGGTTCAAACCGCGGTGGTGGAATTTGAAACCAGGTGATTACATTCGCGGAATGGTTGGGAACAGAATCCAGCGCATCAGGAACAGGTGAATTTACAACTCCGATTGGCCGGCGGCAAGGGCAGTCTTGAGGTTTTGGACCGTTTCGCGTATCCGTCACTCATGCTCATTGTTCACGTTCATGTTCACGTCAAACCGGAATGCGTGGCGGCTTTCAAGCAGGCAACGCTGGCCAATGCGCGAGCGAGCCTGCCGGAACCAGGCGTCGCGCGGTTCGATGTCGTGCAGCAGCAGGATGACCCCACGCGGTTCGTGCTGGTGGAGGTGTATCGCGACGCCAACGCCCACGCCGCGCACAAGGAAACAGCGCATTATCCGGTCTGGCGCGACGCGGTCGCGCCGATGATGGCCGGGCCGCGTTTCAGCGTGAAGTTCGACAATGTTTTTCCAGTGGATGAAGCGTGGTAGGGACAGCGCGCCGCGCTGTCCGGACGCCGCCGCGCGGCGTCCCTGCCAGATTTTTTATGCGTTTTGAATTCACATCGCCGGTAAAAATCATTTTCGGCGCGGGCACGCTGCGCGAAGCCGGCGCGCTGGCCAGGGAATTTGGTTCGCGCGCGCTGGTGGTGACCGGCCGCGATTTGTCGCGCGCAAAAAAATTACTGGCATCGCTCACCGAAGCCGGCGTCCACGCGGCGACCGTTTCCGTTTCCGGTGAACCGGAGCTTTCCACGATCGAACATGGCACGGCTTTGGCAAAACAGGAAAACTGCGAACTGGTCATTGGCTTCGGCGGCGGCAGCGCGCTGGACGCGGCCAAGGCCATTGCCGCCATGCTGGCAAACGGCGGTGAGTTGCTCGATTACGTCGAAATCATCGGGCGCGGCCAGGTGTTGACGAAGCCGTCCGCGCCATTCATCGCGGTTCCAACGACGGCGGGCACCGGCACGGAAGTCACGCGCAACGCGGTGTTGGCATCGCCGGAACACAGGGTGAAAGCCAGCCTGCGCAGCCCGTTGATGCTGGCGAAGATCGCCCTGGTTGACCCGGAACTGACTTATGATTTGCCGCCCGCGCTCACCGCCAGCACCGGCCTCGATGCGCTCACGCAGCTCATCGAACCGTTTGTATGCTCACGCGCCAATCCAATGACCGACGGATTGTGCGTGGAAGGACTTCGCCGCGCCGCGCGCTCGTTGCGCGTGGCGTTTAATGACGGCCAGAACCAATCGGCGCGCGAGGACATGGCGGTGGCGAGTTTGTTTGGCGGACTGGCGCTGGCCAACGCGGGTTTGGGGGCGGTGCATGGATTTGCCGGGCCGCTGGGCGGAATGTTTCCCGCGCCACACGGCGCGATTTGCGCGGCGTTGTTGCCGCACGTGATGAGCACAAACATTCGCGCGCTGCGTCAACGCACACCAGGCAGCCGGGCGTTGCAACGATATGACAAAGTGGCGCGATGGCTTACGAGCAGCGAGACGGCAACGGCGGATGACGGCATCCAGTGGGTCCGTAAATTGGTCGGCGATTTGAAAATCCCGCGGCTCGGAACTTACGGCATCCAACCGGAACACGTTGATGAAGTGGTGAAGAAAGCCATGCAAGCCAGCAGCCTGAAGGCAAATCCAATTGCGCTCACGCCGGAGGAACTGGCCGAAACGTTGCGGCAGGCATTGTGCTGGTAAAGGTAACGCCGACAAATTGATTTTTTAGTTGCGTGCAATGTTCATTTTGCCAATCGCACAATTACTTGACCCAGCCTTTTTCTTTCGCCTGACGGTAGAGTTCGGCTAGTTGCGCCGGGGTGACGAAAACCATGTTCGGGTCGCGCTGTTTGTATATCTTGGCAAGGATTATGGAGGGGCTTGAAAAGCCGCCAATAAAACCATTTACAAATGCAGGACGCTGTGAGCCAACTTGCCCACGTACTTCGGGGAGGAATCCATCCGCGCCGTGATCCCAAGTTGATGCATTGTAGAAGATCGGCATACCATCGGGCAATGAATAAGTCAACTTGCCGATACCTTGACGATCGTCTCGATCCCACTCATGACCCATGCCTGCGAAAATAGAGTGGCAGAATGGCAGCGCCTGTGCATATCGCGCGTTCAATTCATCGTCGCTATCGGACGTGCGAACAGTGCGCATTCCCATCGCTTGCATCGAACGTGCTGTCCAGTCCAGAAAGCCTCCGAGGACACGCTCGCGGTTGGTGTAGGCGAGACCATAGTTTCTCACTTGAGTATAAGCTACACCGGAAACATCTGCGATGAATTCCGTTTCCGGAGTGGCGTGTTCGTAAAACCACTGCGCTACGGCAGGCATCAGTTCACGAATCGGCGGTCCCATACCATACGCCAGTGGAAATTTGCCAAATGATGGATCAAGGAAGCATTGTCTATAAACGCCCAACCAAGCGTTTTCGTTGTCACCATCGGACATTACTAGGGCGATATATATCGAGTTTTTGTTTAGAGGCGGTGCGGATGGCTGTTGCGGTTGAGCCAGTTTATCTATGCGGATACCGCTCATCACACAAGCATTGCGTAGATAGTCGCTGCAAACGAGACCCTTTGCATATCGGCTCGCTAATGCAACGCCCTCCCCTTCACCCATCCCTACGCCTGTGCCCCCGTAAGGAAATCCCAGCACCGCTATATTCGGATCCATCTCAGAGAAAATTTCCGCCATGAGCCGGCGTTCGGCAAAGGTATCAGCACCCGGTTTAGCTTCGTCCACTGGTCCCACAACCCAGAACATCACGCTGTGCCATTGGAAGTCATAGGCAAACGTACAATCCTCCAAGGTTGGGGGATATGTAAATCTACACAGATGATGGCTCAACTGGCTTTGGTAGTTCGTCCATACCCAGCGCATTCCTTCGACGTAAGTTTTGAATCGCCCACGTAAATCAATCTTTACCGGCAACCCCAGCTTTTGTGCCAGTTCCGGCGTGGCCACGATCAAATCCTCACATTCCGCGATATCCACCGCCAGCAGGTCGCCGCGATATAGTTTTGGGTCTGGAATGATTACGCCTTTATAAGCGCTGGAAAATTGTTTGAATAGGTTTTCCCAATTCGTCACCACTTCATAGTCATCTATGTAACCTTTGTCTTTGTGCCAGTCCAGCCAGGTTCGATCCTCCTGCCCTTGCTGAATCCAGATTCGCGGCTGATTGCGGCTTGTGAGACCTTGGAGGCAGGTAATGGCAATCCTTTCCTCGCTGCTCAATTGTTCGACGTTCACAACCAACAGATGGCGGGCCGGTGGTTTTGATTTGGGCAAATAGGTATCACCCCATGGCCGGGGCGTGACGGCATAAGGCAGGTTTCCCGGCAATGGTTCCGGTTTCTGAATCTCGTTCAATTCTACGAGTCCGGCACGAAAAGCGGCGGTGGTCAATTCGCCCTTTTCCAACTCACACCAAAGAACCCCACGCAGCAACAGTTGCTCGGCAAAGTAACGGTCTGATTCATCAGAACCGCCCGCAACTCCTCCCATCCAGACATCTCGTGCCCCATGAAAACTGGCACCGAGATGGCGAATGAGTGCCGCTGCCAGATGCTGTTCATCACCGGCGCCAAAGTTGACCAGCGGAAGAACCTGGTCCCCAGCAACAAAACTTTGAGGGTCAAGCCACTGAATGTTGCCCACGTCGGTCGGCAACATGCTTTCATTGAGACCGAGCGGATGTCCCTGGATGGAAACACAAGGGTTCTTCTCTTTATCCATCGGACCACCAAAACCACCGGTATCAATGCCGTAGCCGTCGTGACCGAAATAATCAAAGTGACCGAGGTCTTTCCATTCCCCATTGGTTTTGACGCACGGATGACAAAACGGAACGCCGCTCATGACGAGACATCCGCCCGCCGCGTGAAAGTTGCGCATGTTCATGAAAGCCATTGCTGGGAAGGCATTCCCATAAGGCATTACGAGCGCAGTGAAATGTTGTGCGTTGAAATTTGTTGAATTCGAAAGTTCCACCGCTGAAAGCGCTTGTGCTTCGATGCCGTGTTGCGCAAGCACTTCAACCATCTTGAAAGGTGGCAGCGATGGAGTGCCACCGTAGGTGGGAAATCCGTCTTCCTCAAACACCGCGACGCGCGTTGCGGCAACTGTATCCGTTACGTTTGTCGTTTGGGAAAATCCGGTCAAGCTGGGGCAAAGAAAAAACACAAACATCGCCTGAAGCCAATGGACGGTCCTGGTCATTTTATGCCTTTCTGTCAACTGGTGACAAAATGACGTACTCTGCCATTCAGTGAGATTAGTGGGTTGTCACCGGCTGGCAAGGTCTTTCCAAACGTCCATTGACGTCATTACATATCGGGGGGGCACGTCTCATACCCGGCCAGATAATGATTGGAGTTTGAAGCCCGTCCTCTTACAATTCGTTGCGTCATCCTTATGAAATTTTATTCAATTCTGCTCTCCGCTTTGCTTGTCTTCGCCGTCCGTGCGCAAGAGGTCACCATCTCCGGCCAGGACATCATTCCCAAGTGCCCGGCGTGGGTGAACCACGCCGTCGTCTATCAGGTTTATCCCCAGACGTTTTACGATTCCAACGGCGACGGCATCGGCGATTTGCAGGGCATCATTGACAAGCTGGATTACATCAAGAGCCTCGGCGTGGATGCCATTTGGATCAATCCGTTCTTTGATTCGCCGTTCAACGACGCGGGCTATGACATCCGCAATTATTACAAGGTCGCGCCGCGTTACGGCAGCAACACCGACGCGCGCCGGCTCTTCGCCGAGGCGCACAAGCGCGGCCTCAAGGTCCTGTTCGATTATGTCATCACTTATACGTCCATTGACAATCCGTGGTTCGTCGCCTCGACCCAACAAGCGACCAATCGCTATTCGAACTGGTATGTCTGGACCGACAACGTCTGGAAGGACGAGCCGGGCAACCAGTGGGTCCACGGCTACGGCCAGCGCAACGGCAATTTCCTGAGCAATTTTTTCTGGGACGAGCCGGCGTTGAACTGGGGTTACGGCAATCCTGACCCGGCGAAAAAATGGCAGTTGTCCACCGACAACCCCGACGTGCTCGCCATGCGGGCGGAGATGATCAAGGTCATGCGCTTTTGGATGGACATGGGCGCCGACGGTTTCCGCGCCGACATGGCCGGGGCGCTTGTCAAGGGCGACGATCCCAACCACGAGACCCTGAACTTCTGGCGCGAAATCCGGCAAATCCTCAACACCAATTATCCGCAGGCCTTCACCGTCTCGGAATGGTCCGCCCCGCGCGATGCGTTGGACGGGGCGTTTTACGCCGATTTCTATCATTGGGTGCCGGGCTTCAACGACGTTTACCAGAAGGAAAGCTGGCGCATTGGGAACGGGATGACCGACGGCCACAGCTTTTTCGACCGCGAAGGCAAGGGGAACATCAAGAATTTCCTGGACGGCTACTATTCCGCCTGGCAGGCCACGCGCTCGGAGGGTTACATCTGCCTGCCGCTGGGCAACCACGATATCGCGCGGCTGAACAACCGGCGGAGCGTGGATGACCTCGAAATGATCATCGCCTGGGGCATGACGATGCCCGGCGTGCCGTTTTTGTATTACGGCAATGAAATCGGCATGCGCCAGTTGGAAAACCTGCCGCAGATTGAGGGTTGTTACAAACCGCGCGCTGGCGCCCGCTCGCCGATGCAATGGTCCGGCGGAAAGAACCTTGGCTTCTCAACGGCCAATCCCGCGAAACTTTATCTGCCCGTGGATCCGGCGCCCGGCGCCCCGAACGTCGCCGCGGAAGAGAAGGATCCCAACTCATTGTTGAATCGCGTCCGGAAACTCATCCGGCTCAAGCACACCGATCCGGCGCTGGCGGCTTACGCGAATTTCGTCCCGCTTTACGCGAAGGAAAACACCTATCCGTTTGTCTATGCGCGGGCCAGCGGCGAAGAAACGCTGCTCATGATTTTCAATCCGGCGGCGCGTGACACCACCGCCAGTTTCGATTTTCCCGTCGAGTATCGGGAGTTGAAGTTGCTGGCCGGAAAAGAGGTGCATGTCACCAAAGACGGCCAGACGCTCAACATTGAAGTCCCCGGCCAGACCTACGCCATTTATCGGGCGGTAAAGTAGCCGCGCCAGCCGGCAGTGTTGTGAGCGGCGTCCGGCGTCCGCGCTGAGACCGGATTTGACGCCGCCGTATTACCGCGCCCTGAGCAGCGGCCCAAGCGTTTGGGCAAAAATCTCCGCCTGCCGCATAAAGCCAAGATCGGTGGGATGCGACGCGTCCACGCTGCCTTCCCCGTCGTCGCCCAGCAGATGTTCGCCCGGAATGGAGTGCAAATCGTGAAGGCCGGATTTTGTCAGACGGTCATGGGCGGCCTTCAATTCGGCGCGCACGGCGCGGTGATGCGGGGATCGTATCGTGACCAGAAAACCATCCTGCATGGGCCGGTCTTCCACGAGCACGATGGGCGTCTTGGGATGGGCCGCGCGCAACCGGCGCACAAACGGCTCGGCGCGCTCCCGGACTTCGCTGTCCACCAGGTTGGGCAGGCAATCCAGCACGTAAACCGACGGATCGAGTTCCGCCAATAAACCGGCCATTTCCGGCTCCATTTTGCCGTTGCCGGAAAAACCGAGGTTGATGATCGGGTAATCGAATTTTCTTCCCAAAATCGCGCTGTGGGTCATGCCGGGCCGGGAAGCGCACAGTCCATGCACGATGGAAGTGCCGTAAAAAACCATCGGCTTGCGTTCGCCCGGTCCCCACGGGCCGGCCGGTTCGAGCGGGGCATCCTGCGGGACGCCGAGTTCCACAAATTCCGGTGCGTTGTAAATCGGCAGGTAAAGCAGATATTCGCGTTGGCCCGGCGCGAGATTTTCCACGAGCGTCACTGAGTTGGTCTGCGCTTCCGGGATGCCGACCGCGAGCCAGTGCCATTGGCCGCCATCCGTCCGGACATAAAGATCAAGGCCGCTGACCGCGGTGGCGGCCATGTTCGGCAGGTTGAGCGCCGGCAGCTTCAAGGCCCAACGCGCACGAATGACGGTGGCATTGGTGACAAAACGCACATGCATGCCGGCGGAGTGCCGGCTCAAATCCCAAACCTCCGGGCGCACGACGCCTTCGGCCTTCGCGGGCAGACGGTCGTAAAAAACCTTCGTGTCCTTCCAGCCGCGCCCTTCGACGCCGAGTTGCCGAAGGTCGAACCAGGAAATGGAATGGTCCGTCCGAACCGGGGTTGGTGATGAATTCATGTTTTCTCAGGTTGCTAAACGAGCCAACGCGAAAAGTAAAAACCAAAATGGGTTTGACCACGGACTAACACTGGCAAAACCGGCGTTTGGGTGTAAGGTTCAGGGTCAGTCATGGTCTGTCCCATGGCTTCAGCCCGCGCTCGATGCCGAAAGCATTGAACGCAGGCGGATTAAATTCGTCAAAGGCACATGCAGATGGTCAACATTATAAAAACCGCGACGGCAGGGTTGTTGGCGGCGGGTGTCCTGGCATTGACTTGCAATACGGGCCGCGCCCAGCCGGCAAATGCGAACGCTTCAACCAATCGGATGATGGATATGAAAGATTTCAAAAAGCCCAGTGAGGCGCAGTTGAAAAAAAAACTGACGCCGGAACAATTCGCGGTCACGCAAAATGCCGCCACCGAGCCGGCGTTCAACAACCAGTACTGGGACAACAAGCAGCCCGGCATTTACGTGGACGTGGTGTCGGGTGAGCCGCTGTTCAGCTCGCTGGACAAATTTGATTCCGGCTGCGGCTGGCCGAGTTTCACCAAACCCCTTTCGGACCAGGACGTCACCGAGAATTCCGACCATTCCTATGGCATGAACCGCACCGAAGTCCGTTCCAGCCTGGCCGATTCGCATCTTGGCCACGTGTTCGACGACGGCCCGGGCCCGACGCATCTGCGCTACTGCATCAATTCCGCGTCGCTGCGCTTCATTCCCCTGGACAAAATGGAGGCGGAAGGCTACGGCGCCTGCCTTGAACCGTTCATCAAGGCCGGACTTTACAAGCCCGAAGCTGCGCCAGCATCAACGAACGGCCCGGCAGAAAAGTAGGAGCCGAGGTAACGAGGTTCATTGATTTGCAATACACGATTGACGCGCCGCATCTGGGTTGGGCGCGTAAATCGTAAATCGCATATCGTAAATTCATTCGTGCGCTAAAAGGGCTTTTCTGGTTTACTCCGCCAACTCTGATGGACGACACGAATTCACTCATCGAACAGCGCAAAGCCAAGCTCGCCGCGCTGCGCGCGCAGGGCATTGACCCATTCAAAAACAAATTCACGCCGACCGAATCCTGCGCCGACGCGCGGAAGAACTATACCGAAGGCCGCGAAGTGGCCGTGGCCGGCCGCATCACCGCGCACCGCGACATGGGCAAATCCATGTTCATTGACGTGCGCGACCAGAGCGGGCGCATCCAGATTTACGCGCAGAAAAATCATCTCTGGACCGCGACGAGCAGTTGGGATATTTTCTCGCATCTCGACCTCGGCGATTTCATCGGCGCGCGCGGAAAGTTGTTCACCACCAAGACCGGCGAAATTTCCATCAAGCTCGACTCGCTTCGTGATTCTGGCCAAGGCGCTGCGCCCGCCGCCGGAAAAATGGCACGGACTCGAAGACACCGAAATCCGCTACCGCCAGCGTTATCTCGATTTGATGGCGAACCCGGAGGTGAAGGACGTTTTGCTCAAGCGCAGCGAAATCATCCGCGAGATCCGGAATTTTCTGCACGCGCGCGGCTTTGTGGAGGTCGAGACGCCGATGATGCAGGCGATTCCCGGCGGCGCGGCGGCGCAACCGTTCAAGACGCATCACAACGCGCTGGGCTGCGATTTTTACCTGCGCATCGCGCTGGAGCTTTATCTCAAGCGCCTGCTCGTCGGCGGCGTGGACAAAGTGTTCGAGATCGGCCGCAACTTCCGCAACGAAGGCCTCTCGCGCAAACACAATCCCGAATTCACGATGCTCGAGGCGTATCAGGCGTTCGGCGATTACGAGAGCATGATGGAACTCGTGCAATCCATGATTTGCCATGTGGCGCAAAAGGTTTTGGGAACGCTGAAAATTGAAACGAAAGATGCCGAAGGAAAAATTGTAAAATCAATCGACCTTACGCCGGATTGGCGGCGAGCAAAATACAAAGATTTAGTCCGCGAAAAAGCGGGCGCGGATTGGTTTGATGTTTCTCCCGCCGCACGCCGCCAACGCGCGCACGATCTGGGCGCGGAAATCACCAAGGACTATCAGGACTTTGAAGTCACCGGCGCGGTGTTTGAAAAATTGATCGAGCCGACGCTGATTCAGCCGACGTTCGTCACGCATCTGCCGAAGGAACTCGTGCCGCTGGCCAAACTTTCGCCCGACGACCCGACGACCGTCGAAGTCTTCGAGTGCTGCATCAACGGCCAGGAAATCGCGCCCGCCTACACCGAGCAGAACGATCCCATCGAGCAGCGCGAACGCCTGGAACATCAAGCCGGCGGCGAGCAACAAAAGCTGGACGAGGATTTTCTGGTTGCGCTGGAACACGGAATGCCGCCCGCCGGTGGCATGGGCATGGGCATTGACCGTCTGTGCATGATGCTGCTTGGCCAGGAAAGCATCCGCGACGTGATTTTGTTCCCGCAGTTGAAGCCGAAATGAAACACGAATTTCACGAATTGACACGAATACATTTGTGGTAGCACAGGCCTCCGGCCTGTTGTTTCCGGCGTCGCGCCGGAAACCGCCCGCGACTCACGATTCCCGATGCGCGAACAATCATCAACCCGCCACGCTGCCCGACGAAATTCGGCGGGACGCCGAATTTAACCCGCGAGACGCGGGTGCTACCATAAAACCTTTTCCATGCTCACCGTTGCCGGATTAAGCAAATCCTTTGGCGGACGCGTCCTGTTTGACGACGTGTCGCTCACGCTCCAGTCCGGCGAGCGCGTCGGCCTGGTCGGGCCGAATGGCGCGGGCAAATCCACGTTGCTCAAAATCATTCTTGGCCAGGAAACTCCAGACGCGGGCGAGGTCACATTCATCCGCGGCACGCGCTTCGGTTACCTGCCGCAGGAAAGCGAACCCGCGGGCAACGAAGCCGTCCTCGACATCGCCGTGCCGCACGACCACGAGCACGATGGCCAGTTTGTGGCCAAAGCGAAACAGATTCTCGCTAACCTCGGCTTCAAGCAGACGGATTTCCTGCGTCCGGCGCGCGAATTGTCCGGCGGCTGGGTGATGCGCGCGCATCTGGCGCGGCTGCTGGTGCAGGAACCGGACGTGCTGATGCTCGACGAACCGACGAACCATCTCGACCTCGAAACGCTCCTGTGGTTCCAGGATTACCTGCGGCATTATCCCGGCGCGATTCTGCTGATTTCACACGACCGCGAATTTCTCAACCGCCTTTGCACGCACGTCGCCGAATTGCGCGCGTCGCGCGTGCTGCGTTACACCGGCAACTACGACCAGTATCTTGAACAGCGCGCGGCGGCCGAGGCGACGATGGTTGCCACGGCCAAATCGCAACAGCGCGAGATTGACCGGATGCAACTGTTCGTGGACCGGTTCCGCGCCAAGAACACCAAGGCCGCGCAGGCACAGAGCAAACTCAAGCAGATCGAGCGGCTCAAGGAGGACATGGTCGAGACGCCCGATGGCGCGGGGCCGACGGTGGGATTTCGTTTTCCGCAACCGCAACGCAGCGGTCATCGCGTCATCACGCTGAAGCACCTGAAGTTTGGGTATGAGATTGAAGCTAAACGCCCCCTCGCCCCGTCCCTCTCCCCCGTTGCCAATGGGGGAGAAGGTGGCCGCAGGCCGGGTGAGGAGCCGTCTGGCTTGATGGAAAAGTTCATCTACGAAAATCTGAATTTTGAGGCCGAGCGCGGCCAACGCATTGTGCTGGTCGGACCGAACGGCGCGGGCAAATCCACGTTGCTGAAACTGCTCGCTGGAGTGCTACAGCCGCAGGCGGGCGAACGCAGGCTCGGGCACAATGCGAAATCCGGTTATTTCGCGCAGCACCGCGCCCAGATGCTCAATCCCAACCACACCGTTTTGCAGGAGGCGATGGAGACGCCGCAGCGCGTCACGGAACAGTTCGTTCGCACGGTGCTCGGCAGTTTTCTGTTCCGCGGCGACGACGTGTTCAAGCCCGTGAGCGTGTTGAGCGGCGGCGAAAAAAGCCGGCTGGCGCTGGTGAAACTGCTGCTCGACCCGCCCAACCTGCTGTTGATGGACGAGCCGACCACGCATCTCGATTTGGCGAGCGTGGACGCGCTCATCGAGGCGCTTGCAGCCGTTCGAGGGCACGCTGATTTTCATCAGCCACGACGTGCATTTCATCCGCTTGCTGGCGAACCACGTGGTGCGGGTCGAAAACGGCCGGCTCCGGCATTTCACCGGCGGCTACCAGTATTACCTCGATAAGACGTCGCAATCCGCCCGCGCGGCGCTGACTTCGAGCGGGAGGGACGGCATGTTGCCGTCCCAAAATTCAGGGACGGCGGCACGCCGTCCCTCTCCCGACCGCAAGGGGCAGAAACGCATTGAAGCCGCGCAACGGCAGGCGCGTTCGCGGAAGAGGCGTGAAATTCAGGAACGCATCGCCATGCTGGAAAAGGAAATCGGAGGGCTGGAAACGCGCGAGCAGGAACTGACGGCGGAACTGGAGAAGCCGGAAACCTACGCAACCGGCGGTCGGGCCATGGTGATCAATCGCGAGTTAATGGAAGTCCACCACCGGCTGGCCAAGGCGAACGCGGAATGGGAAACGGCCGGGACGGAGCTGGCGCAGTTTGAGGCCGAAATTGCCGCGACGTGATTTTGTTCCCGCAGTTGAAGCTGAATGAAATTACTTTGCCCGTTTTTTTATTTTCCCGCCGGATTTTCTTTCCAATTTGGCCACGCGCCGGAGCAGATCGGGAAGGTGCTGGACGGCAATGAGCTGGCGTTTGCCTTGTTTGTCCGGTAGCGCGGGGATGCCAAACCACTTTTCGCCTTCGGGAATGTTGTACATCACGCCGGATTTGGCCGTAACGGTGACATGATTTCCAATTTTCAAGTGTCCCGCAACGCCGGTTTGTCCGGCGAGCACGACATAATTCCCCAGTTTCGAGCTGCCGGCGATGCCAACTTGCGCGACCAGCAGGCAGCCCTCGCCAATTTCCACGTTGTGCCCGATTTGCACGAGATTATCAATCTTTGTTCCTTTGCCGATGACCGTCGAATCGAGTGCGCCGCGGTCAATCATCACGCCCGCGCCGATTTCCACGTCATCACCGATGACGACGTTTCCAATCTGCGGCACTTTGCGGTGGATGCTGCCGTCCTGCACATAACCAAAACCGTCCGAGCCAATCACCGTGTTGGCATGAATGCGCACGCGCCGGCCGATTACCGTGCGCGGATAAACCGTCACGTTTGGAAACAAATTCACGTCCTCGCCGAGTTTGGAGTCTTCACCGATAAAATTGCCGCCTTGCAAAACGGTTCGCGGGCCGATGCGCACCTGCTCGCCGATGACGCAATGCGGACCGATATGCGCGGTTGGATCAATTTTTGCACTCGGCGCGACGACGGCGGTGGGATGAACGCCGCCGGCGAAAGTGCGTTCCGGAAAAAACAAAGCGAGCGCCTTGGCGAAGGCGAGGCGCGCATTGGCCACGCGAATCAGGATTTTTTTCGTCGAGGTAAAACGCTTTTCCGCGATGATGGCGGTTGCGGCGCTTTTTTCCGCGCGCTCAAAAAAGCCCTCATTTTCGGCGAAAGTGAGGTCGCCCGGCTTGGCGGAGTCGGCGGGAGCAAAGCTTTTGAGCGTGGCGGAGGCATCGCCAAGCACTTCACCCTCAAGGTATTTTGCAATTTCTGCTATAGTAAAGGCCATTTAGTTGACTTGTCTGTCGCGGCTCACTATAAAGACGCGCGTATCCAGTTCAACCCCAACTTTTATGGCGAGAACTTTTCGCGTCGGGCTGATCGGCTACCGTTTCATGGGCAAGGCGCATTCGAATGCCTGGCGGCAGGCGCCGCGCTTCTTCAATCTCAAGGCCAATGTCGAGTTGCACACCCTCTGTGGACGCAATGCTGCGGGCGTGCAGGCGGCCCGGGTACAATTCGGCTGGCAAAATTCCACGAAAGACTGGCAGGAAGTCGTCGAGTCGCCGTTGATTGACATCGTGGACATCAGCGTCCCGAACCATTTGCACGCGGAGATTGCCATCGCCGCCGCGCGAAACGGGAAACACATCTTGTGCGAAAAGCCGCTCGCCTTGAATGTGAAACAGGCCGAGGCAATGCTGGCTGCCGCGCAAAAAGCCAAAATCGTCCACATGGTCTGCCACAATTACCGGCGCATCCCGGCGATTGCCCTGGCGAAGAAAATCATCGGCGAAGGCGGGTTGGGACGAATTTTTCATTTCCACGCGCGTTACGCGCAGGACTGGCTGGCGGACCCGGAGTTTCCCATCAACTGGCGTTTGCAAAAGGAAACCAGCGGCAGCGGCGCCAACGGCGACATCAACGCGCACATCATTGATCTGGGACGGTATCTGGTCGGCGAGTTCAAGGAGGTTTGCGGTATGCTCCATACTTTTGTAACGGAGCGGCCGCTCGCGGATGCGCTGGCCAAAGGCGCTCGCAAAGTGGGCAAGGTGGCCGTGGACGATGCGGCGATGCTCATCGGCCGGATGGGTAATGGTGTGCTGGCGAATCTGGAAGCCACGCGTTACGCCTCCGGCCGCATAAATCACATTGAAATTGAAATCAACGGCAGCAAAGGTTCGCTGTATTTTGATTTCGAGGACATGAACCGCCTGAAATTTTTCAACGGCGATGATCCGAAGGACCGGCAGGGTTTTCGGGACATCCTGGTCACCGAGCGCGGTGGCGTGCAGCCGTACGTGGGCAACTGGTGGCCGCCGGGCCACCTTATCGGCTACGAACACACGTTCGTGCACACGGTCGCCGATTTCGTGAATGCTTGTGCCGAAGGCAAGCCGGTGCCGCCGACCTTTGAAGACGGCTTGAGAAACCAGCGCGTGCTGGCGGCCGTCGAGGAATCCCATCAAAAGGGCCGGTGGGTGAAGTTGCCTTGATATTGCCGGGGTAATTTGACTTGCCCACGCGCACCATGGCGCGTATTGAAAAGGCTGGCATTCGTTGTGCCCACGTGGCGGAATTGGCAGACGCGCTAGATTCAGGTTCTAGTGAGTAACATCATACAGGTTCAAGTCCTGTCGTGGGCACCACTTTTGTTGAGGAAAACAAAGATTCTGTTGCTACTTGCACAGAATTTGCACAAAGTAAGGCTCGAAGTCCTGACCGTCGTGTGAGATTCCCTGTCACAGTCGAGTTTTACGACCAGCGAGCCAAAGTCTATGCGCCCGCCAGCAATTTCCCGTTCTACCGCGTCGCGTTCAAGGTGGCTGGCAAACGGCGGATGCTGACCTTTGGCAGCTACGGTGAAGCGAAAAAGGCGGCAGAGGACAAGGTGAAGGAACTTCACAAAGGCCAGCAATCATCCGCCCTGACCGCAAAGCAGGCGCAAGACGCCCTCACCGTGAACAATATGCTCGCCGCGCATCGGCAGGAAACCGGCAAGGTGGTTTCCATCGTCGAAATGACCGGCAACTACCTTTCCGCCGACAAGCAATTGCCGAAAGGCTGCTCGCTGCTGGAGGCCGTGCGTGTGTATCGCCAGAGCATTGCCGCCGTCCAACGCAAGCCGCTGGCGGATGCCGTCGCGGAATTTTGCGATGCACGCAGGCCAAAGAGCATTTCGCAAGACGGTAAGCGTTCTGCCCTGTCGCCTGTGTATGTCCAAGACACCGAGCGGCAGTTGACCGAATTTTCCGATGCGAACACCGGCGCGGATGTGTGCGACCTGACCAAACAGCACCTTGATCTATTTGTTGAATCTCACGCCAAGCTTTCGCCCAAAAGCCGCAATCACTACCGCGCCACGCTGCGGATGTTTTTCGGCTGGTGCCAGCGGCGCGATTATCTCGCGGCCAATCATCGGCTGTTTGAAGCGGATGGACTGCGGAAAGAGGACGCGGACACCGGCGACGTGGATTATTACCGCCCGGCAGAATTGCGTTTGATGCTCGACAACGCCGCGCCGGAAATGGCCGTCATCATCGCCCTGCAAGCTTTTGGCGGGTTGCGGTTGCAAGAGGCGTTGCGGCTCGACTGGGGCGACGTGTGGCGCGTGTCCGGCCATGTGGAAATCAGTTCTGCCAAAGCCAAGACGCGCTCCCGGCGGTTGGTGGAGATCAATCCGACATTGGCCGCGTGGCTTAAACCGTATCGCAAAAATAAAGGCGCGGTGACGAGCCTTACGCTCGATGCTTACACATGGCAGTTAATTCAGCTGCGCAAGCGACTGAAAATCCCGTCACGGAAAAACGGGTTGCGTCATGGATTCCTGACCGCGCACTACGCTTTGAATCAGAACGAAAACCAGACGGCGGCGCAGGCGGGCACGTCGCCCGCGATGCTATTCCGGCATTACAAAGGTTTGATGGTGCGGAAAGAAGCGGCGGAATGGTTCGCCGTGAATCCACCGGAAACCAAAACGGATCGGCCGATGCTCAATGAGCCGTCCCGGCGTAGGGTGATCGGCAGCGGTAAGAAAAATAAAAATCGGCTGGGCTAGGCACCGTGCTCTTCATTGAGTGGCGGCGCATGAATAAACATGGCCGTAAACTAAAGTGCCATTGCTGCCAGCAATGGTTCCTCCCCAACCCCAAATCCGCCTTCCGCCAGAAATACTGCTCCCGCCCGCGCTGCAAACGGGTGAGCAAGGCGGCAAGCCAAAAGAAGTGGAAGGACAAGCCGGGCAATCGGAAACTGGCTGATCCGGCCAAAGAACAAGAGCGCGTGCGGCGCTGGCGCGCCGGAAAGTCAAAACATTGGAGACGCGTTTTCTCCAGATTTCACCGGCATAAAGTTGTGTTACGGAGAGATGATAGGTTGGCGGGGCAATAGTGGCTATCCTATGGCGATTGATTTTCAATTTGCCAAAGTCCAAACCATGAAACTTTACCGAGCAGCGGTCTATGTGCGCAAATCCAGGCAGCGCCGGGATGATTCAATTGCCGCCCAACTGAAAGTGATCCGCCGATATGCCCGACAGCGCGGCTTGAAAATCGTGCGCGTGGCAACCGATGGCGAATCATGAATCGAGATGACGAACAGCTTCAGGCCAAGCGGGCGGCGCTGTATGTGCGCATGTCCACGGAGCACCAGCAGTATTCGACGAGCAACCAGCGGGACGTCATCCTGGCCTACGCGAAGCAGCGCGGGTTGAAAATCGTGAAGGAATATTCGGACGATGGGAAAAGCGGGTTGAAAATCGAGGGGCGGGATTCGCTGGCGCAAATGATCCGCGATGTCGAGGAAGGCAAAGCGGATTATTCCTCCATTCTCGTTTATGACGTGAGCCGGTGGGGACGGTTTCAGGACGCCGACGAAAGCGCGCATTATGAATTTATCTGCCGGTCGAAAGGCGTGGGTGTGCATTTTTGCGCGGAGCAATTTGAGAATGACGGCACGCCGGTGAGCACCATCATCAAGGGCGTCAAACGGATGATGGCGGGCGAATACAGCCGCGAGCTTTCCACCAAAGTTTTCCAGGGGGCCTGCCGGTTGGTGACGCTGGGCTACCGGCAAGGCGGCACGGCCGGTTTCGGTCTGCGACGGGTTTTGATTGATGCAGGCGGCAACCGGAAAGGCGAACTCAAGATGGGCGAACACAAAAGCATCCAGACCGACCGCGTGATTCTGATGCCGGGGCCGGACGAAGAAGTCAAAACCGTGCGCTGGATGTATCAGGCATTCGTCACCGAAGGAAAATTGGAAACCGAGATTGCCGCCACCCTGAATGCGCAAAGCATCAAAACTGACTTTGGCCGGGAATGGAACCGGGGGACGGTGCATGAAGTTCTGATCAACGAAAAATACATTGGCAACAACGTGTATCACCGCACCTCTTGCAAGCTGAAGAAGAAGCACGTCAACAATCCACCGGACAAATGGGTTCGGAAGGAAGGTGCCTATCAGGGAATCGTCGAGCGGGAAATTTTTTTACGAGCGCGGGAAATCATCTTGGCGCGAAGCCAGAAATTGACGAATGAAGAAATGCTGGAAAAGCTGCGCGAACTATTCAAACAGCACGGCCGCATTTCGGGCATCCTGATTGACGAGACGGAAGGGCTGCCGTCGAGCGCGGCGTTCGGACATCGGTTCGGGTCACTCATCAGTGCCTACAAACTCATCGGCTATGATCCCGGCATTGATTTCAGTTTCATCGAGGAAAATCGGCGGCTGCGACAGTTGCGCCCGGACATCGTTGCGTCGGTAAGACAGAAAATCATGGAGTTGGGCGGGACGGCAATCATGGATGACGCCACGGACTTGCTGCTGGTGAACGGCGAGCTGCGGGTGTCCATTGTGCTGTGCCGACACACCTCCACTGCCGCCGGTTCGTCACGCTGGCTGATCCGGCTGGATGAAGGATTGAAGCCGGACATCACGATTGCCGTGCGGATGGATTTCACCAACCACGGCGTTCAGGATTACTATTTGCTGCCCGGCATAGATATGACCTGGGAAAATCTGCGCGTGGCCGAAGCCAACGGCATCTACCTCGACACCTACCGCTGCGACTCACTGGATTATTTTTTCAGCCTGATGGAACGCATCAATTTGGAGGACGACCATGAACGATGAAGTAAAAATAATTCCACTCGACCAAATCCGCACCTTGAACCCACGCCACCGGGACATGAAGCGATTCGCGATGATTGTGCAAAGCATCAAGAATCAAGGTTTGAAAAAGCCGATTCAGGTCAGCGAGCGTGAGGCTGACGAGGGCGAAGGCCCGACGTATGATCTGGTCTGCGGACAGGGACGCATCGAAGCGTTCCAGGCTTTGGGCTACAACGAAATTCCGGCGGTGGTGGTGCGCATCAGTAAGGAAGACCGGCTGTTGCGCAGCTTGGCGGAGAACATGGCGCGACGTAATCCAGCACCAATTGAAATGCTGACAGAAATCGAGCGATTGAAAAAAGAGGGTTTGACCTTGCGGGAAATCGGCACTCGGATTGATATGGACCCAACCAGCGTCCATGACCTGCTCACACTAAAAAAAGCGGGTGAAACACGGCTGCTGGATGCGGCGTTGCATGGGCGGATTCCGGTTGGCGTGGCCGTGGAAATTGCGCGCACGGAAGGAATTGAAATGCAACGCGAACTTTTGAAAGCGTGTGAAAATCGGCAACTGACACAAAATGCGTTGCGGATGATCCGGCGCGTGATGGATCGGCGGCGACTGATTGGCAAGCAGCGCGGCAACGGGCCGCGCAGTTCAAAACAACCGCGCATGAGCGCCGACAGCCTCGTGAACGCCTATCGTCGGGAAAGCGATAAACAACGTTTGATGGTGAAAAAGGCGCGCGTGTGCGAGGCGAAATTGTTCTTTATGGTGACGGCGCTGCGGCGGCTGATGGCCGACGAACATTTCGTGACGCTGTTGCGCGCGGAAAAATTGGGAACCATGCCCAAAGACATCTGGATTCGAGTTAAGGAAAAACAACGGGAGGCGGCATGAGCACAGGCAAAATCGCATTCGAGCTGCGAAAGCAAGAAGTGGACGTGGCGAAGCTGCTGCCCACGAAGATCATCAAGGAACACACGAACATCAGACGGTTCCAAACCATTGTGGATTCGCTGCCCGAACTCGGCCTGATTGAACCGCTGATGGTCTATCCGCAAAAGAGCGGCGAAAGCTGGCTGGTGCTTGACGGGCATCTGCGGTTGCTGGCCTTGAAACAGTTGGGATGGAAGACGGTGGAAATCATCGTGGCCAGCGAAGATGACCGTTTCACCTACAACGCGCGTGTGAACCGGCTGCCGCCGATCCAGGCACACAAGATGATTGTGAAAGCAGTGAAAAATGGAGTGAAGCCGGAACGCATTGCGAAGGCACTGTTCATGCCGTTGCACACGGTTTCCACGCTCATCAATCTGCTGGACGGCGTCAACGCCGAGGCCACGGAACTTTTGAGGGACAAACATATCACGGCGGAGGCAATCCGCCTGCTGCGGAAGGTGTCAGGGCTGCGGCAAATTGAAATCGCGGAAGTAATGGTCTCGGCCAACAATTTCACCAAGGCGTATGCGGAAGCGCTGGTGCTGGCGACGCCGAAGGATCAATTGCTGTCGCCCCAAGAGCCGAAGAAAAAAGCCGGCATGACGGCGGAAGAACTCTCGCGGATGGAGCGCGAAATGGAAGCGCTGGAAAAAGACTTCAAGAGCATCGAGGCCAACTACTCGGAAAATATGATGAGCCTGACGCTGGGGCGCGGGTATATCAAAAGGTTATTGGAGAATAACCGGGTGCTACGGCATCTGCGCGAGCATCACGGTGAACTGCTCACGGAATTTGAAACGATTGCCGCGGCAGAAACGGTGTGAGAGTTGACGGGCTATTACCGTCTAAACCGCTCAGCAAGATCACCTGCAAAAAATTATTGGCCTGACACCGGATTATTGGAATGATTAGCTGGGTGCGGGCGGTTTCGGTGACCTGAAATTTCATCCAGAATTTTTTGGAAATCTATCTGGTCAGCGTTGAACGGGCCGGGTGGCAAAAACGCCGAGGTGGCAAGATTCGCCTCTTGCAAAGTTTTCAGATAGTTGCAGAAGTCGGCGGCATTCGAGAGCGCGTTTTGCCAAGACAAACCCCGGAAATAAGGCTGTTGAGAGATCCGTTGTCGAACGGCCTCAGCTAAATGCTGATCTGTTACCCAGGCGTCTTCCGAACACGCGGCCAGATAATTTATATCCCGATGGGCCAATTCCAAATGGACGTGACCGGCGGGAGTGATGGCGATCAAGTCAGAATCCTGGATGGCGTCGGCCCGAAGGTGTTCCGCCAGCAAACACCCGGCTCGGGCAAGATAACGACATTCCAAGCGGATGGCTTCCGGGTCCACTCCGCCGGCAAGCAAATCGCGAATCAAATCACCCTGCCGATGATAGCCTTTGACGCCGCTGGGACCGACCACTCCCCCTTTACCGCGCAGCCAAGCGAGGATCCAATATCGGATAAAGGAGCAGGGTCTAGGCCGAGCCGGGTCAGCTTGGAAAAGATTTTTCACAAATGCCTGATCGCCGTCGTAGTAGCGGCGATTAGTTCGCAACAACACTTTGGCCACAACCCCATGTGGCAGCCCGAGCATTTTTGGGTCGTTGACCTGACGTTCAAAAATGTCTTCTTCCTTGATGAAACCGCTACGGCAAAATTCCAAAAAAATCTCGAAGGCTTTACGGATGTTCCAGCCGGCCAAGCCGATGATGATTTTTCGACCATACTGCCGGTGATCGAAGAGAGCACCCATCATGGCATGAAGAAAACGCTCCAATTTTTCGACGGGAAACTCAATGGTTTTGCCGCCAACGTAATAAGACAGGCATTTGGGGCCGATGCGCTTGGCTTCGGAGACCACGAGACCAAGCCGCGCCGTCAGCACGGCTTGGAATGAAGGTGGCTCGATGCGATACACCAAATCCTTGAGGGCGGTATCCAGCGGCGGTTCATGCCGGTGATTCTCAAAGGTTTCATAACGCAGGGGCAAAACGACAAGACACCGGATTTCAGTCTGGATGTATTTAGCCACTTGGAACATCAACAACTGCTGGTCGCGATCCCGCTTGTCGCAATTGTCCAAAACGATGACCAACAGGCGACCGCGTCCGGTGCAGAGAAACTGCTCCAAGCATTGAATGGTAAGTGCTTCATCAGCCTTAAGTTTTCCAAGAAGATCGGCGAGTCTGGAACTATACGCCTCTGACTCTTTTGGAAACAACGCCCCTTCGCCGGCGTCAAACTCTCGAATCTGACTGCGATACAATTTTTTCAGGTTATCCAGCAAATGGGTGTCAATATCGGGCGACGTGGCGCGGATGCCTTCAATAATCTGGCGTCTCAGCCACACATAAATTTCGGTTGAATTGACTGGTGCCGGGTTGAGGTCAATGCGCAACCAAGCGGTCTGTTCTTTTATGTCGGCTGATAATCCGCTGTCTTGCAGATAGTCAACAAAGGTGGATTTCCCAGCACCGACGGAACCGACGAGGAGCAAAATTTTATTTCGCAACGAAGTCAGATTGGCAAAACGACTGGTGACCTCGACTGGATTTGCCGGGTCTTCGATGAGCGGCGCTTCGCAGAGCAGTGCTGGCGAAGAATTTCGGATGATGCGGTCAATTTCACCGATGTAACGCTCTTTTCGCGGTGATCCGACGTAGGCGTTGCGAACAATTTTCAGGCGATCCTCGTATGAGGCTGGATCAAACAAGCTCTGGAAATTCGCCGCCAACACCCGGCCAAAATCATTGAAGGCAATCTGTTCACTTTGGACGGTTTGCCCGCCAACGAGACTGACCGCCCGGAAATGCCGGTTGGATTTGATGGCGGCATGAATCAACGCCGCGTGGTGATGAAGGGCATCCGGGGCGAGCAAGCGGGTTAGTTCACCAAAGGCAGGTGAAACCGGGGTGATGTCAGCCAGTGAAAATGAAGCCAGAACATTATCCGAATCCCAACTGCGCAGTTGCGTGGTGAGGCCATCGGTTACGATGCAAAATTTGCAGGGGTTGACTCCGGCAGGATAGCACGCATTCAATTCCGCAGCGTAAAGCCGGGCTTCACCCGCAGCGCCAGCGAGGTCTTCTCCCGGTTTTTTTGCCTCGGTGATCACCACCGGCAAACCCAAAACCGTGATGATGTAATCTGGGTAATACCATTTGGCAGACGTGCCCTTGCCAATTTGAAAGGAGCGAATATCCGGCTTAGTAAAAATTTCGGCCGGTGGAAACCCCAAACCGTGAGGTCTGGCGGAGGTCAACAAGGGCCACGCAAGCTTTTGCTCGACATCGCTTTCCGTTTTGAGATCTTCTGGCTTCGGGACGGTGAACATAAAAACAGATAAAAAAAGCTTGATTAAAGGCCAATACCTACCGATATTGGCTGAAGATGTAAACAGAGGAACTGCTTACTAGATAGTTTTATGAATCGCTTCGAGGCAGCCGTAACCGGCTGCCTCACTTTTTTTTGAGCTGAATCGTTCATAAACCTGAATACGAGTTTCGGTATTCTTTTCAATTGTTCCCCCAGTCCTGACACAGCAATTCCGCCTGGGCCAGCACGGTCTTGGTGGCCTCGTCCTGCAAGTCCGGCGGGTAGCCGTGCTTTTTGAGGATGCGTTTTACCAAAACCTTGATTTTTGCACGAGCGCTTTCGCGGAACGTCCAGTCAATCGTCACGCTCTTGCGAACCTGGGTCACCAGTTCGGCAGCGATGACGCGAAGTTCGGCGCTGCCCATGGCCTTGACGGCGGATTCGTTCGCGGCGAGCGCATCGTAAAACGCGATTTCATCATCGTTCAAGCCAAGGTCTTGGCCGCGCTTGGTGGCCGCATCCATCTGCTTCGCCAGATTGATGAGTTCCTCGATCACTTCCTGCGTGGCGATGGCGCGGTTGTGATACGCATTGAGAGTGGCCTGCAACATTTCGCTGAACTGCCGGCTCTGAACCAGATTGCGCACGGAGCGCAGTTTGATTTCATCCTTCAGCAATTTCGCCAGCAACTCGGCGGCGACATTCTTGTGCTTTAACCCGCGCACTTCGGTCAGAAACTGGTCGGACAGGATGCTGATGTCCGGTTTTTTCAAACCGGCGGCGGTGAATACGTCAATGATGCCTTCGCCTGTCATAATGGCGGATGACACAAGCTGGCGGATGGCAAGATCAAGTTCCTCCGGCGGGCGCTGGGTGCCGGAAGTCTTTGCGAGTTGTGCCTTGATTGCCTGGAAGAATGCGATGTCATCGCGCAACTCGACCGCCTCGTCGGTCGCGGCGCACAAGGCGAACACACGGGACAAATCGGTGACAACTTGCACAAAACGCTGTTTGCCGTTTTCCTGCTGCAAGACATGTTCTTGCCCGGCGGGAATCAAGCCTAGCCGTTCCGCCGGCGTTCCGGTCGTCCATTTATCCCAATTGAAACCGTGCATGATGCCGCACGCGATTTCGTGCCGTTCCTGCATCAGCGCGACGGCCTGCGCGGTGTCAATGCTCGGACTGCCCTGACCGCCGCTCTCGGTGTAAGTCGCCAGCGCGTGCTTCAACTGATCGGCGAGGCCGAGATAATCCACCACCAAGCCGCCGGGCTTGTCGCGGAAAACGCGGTTCACGCGGGCGATGGCCTGCATGAGACCGTGGCTGCGCATGGGCTTATCGGCATACATGGTATGCAGACAAGGCGCGTCGAAACCGGTCAGCCACATATCGCGCACGATGACGATGCGGAACGGGTCTTTGCTGTCTTTGAACCGAGACGCCAGTTCGCGCCGGCGCTGCTTGTTGCGAATGTGCTGCTGCCAGTCCGGGCCGTCATCGGCGGAACCAGTCATGACAATTTTCACCACACACGATTTTTTGCCCTCAGCCTCAATGTCATCATCCTTGGCGCTGGCCCAATCGGGACGCAGCTTGATGATGGCCTCGTAAAGCTCAACGCAAATGCGGCGGCTCATGCAGACAATCATCGCCTTGCCGTCCATCGCCTCCAGCCGGCGCTCATAATGCTGGACGAGATCGGCGGCGATGAGTGCAATACGCTTCGGGTCGCCAACAAGGGCTTCGAGTGCCGCCCATTTCGTTTTGAGTTTCTGCTTCTTGTCTTCTTCCTCGCCCTCGGTGAGTTCGTCGAACTCCTCGTCAATTTTCGGCAGCGCGGCCTGATTCAACGCCAGCTTGGCGATGCGGCTTTCGTAATAAATCGGCACGGTTGCCTTGTCCGCCACCGCCCGCTGGATGTCGTAAATCGAAATGTAATCACCGAAAATGGCGCGCGTGTTAGCGTCGTTCTTTTCAATGGGCGTGCCGGTGAAGCCGATGAACGAGGCGTTGGGCAGCGCGTCGCGCAGGTTGCGCGCGAGGCCGTCAATCAAATCGTATTGGCTGCGGTGCGCCTCGTCAGCAATGACGACGATGTTTCGGCGTGGCGACAGCTCCGGCATTTTTTCGCCCTTCTCGGGCATGAATTTCTGGATGGTGGTGAACACCACGCCGCCGCTCGCCACTTTGAGCAGCGTGCGCAAATGCTCGACCGACTCCGCCTGCACCGGCATCTGCCGCAGCAATTCGTGGCAACGCTGGAACTGGCCGAAAAGCTGGTCGTCTAAATCGTTGCGGTCGGTGAGCAAAACCAGCGTCGGGTTTTTCATCGCCGGATGGCGGATGATTCGCGCCGCGTAGAACAGCATCGAAAAACTTTTGCCCGAACCCTGTGTATGCCAGACCACGCCCGCGCGTCGGTCGCCCGGCTTGCCGCCGTGCATCCGGCCCGCCCAATACGTCCCCCGACCCTCATGTAACATGCCGTCATCGGCCATGCCGCTGGCGCGGACGGTTTCCTCCACCGCCGCATTGACCGCGTGGAATTGATGGTAGCCCGCGATGATCTTGTGCAATCGGTCGCTGTCCGTGTCTTCCTCGAACACGATAAAATGCTGGAGCAAGTCGAGGAACCGGCTCGGCTCAAACACGCCCCGGACCAAGACATCCAACTCCAACGACGTTTTCGGCGCGTCGCGTTCGCCGTCAATCGTGCGCCAAACCTTGAACCATTCCTGATTGGCCGTGAGCGAGCCGATGCGCGCGTTGGTGCCATCGGACACGACCAGCACTTCGTTGTAATGAAACAGGCCGCCGATTTGCTGTTTGTAGGTTTGCAGTTGGTTGAACGCGCTCCAGATGGTCGCATCTTCATCTACCGCATTTTTCAATTCAATCACGCCCAGCGGCAGGCCGTTGACGAACACCACGATGTCCGGGCGGCGGTTGTGCTGGCCTTCAATCACCGTGAATTGATTCACCGCCAACCAGTCGTTGGCCGATACGTCGTCAAAATCTATCAGCCGTGCATGGTCGCCCGCGATGCTGCCATCGGGCCGCTGGTATTCCACCGGCACGCCGTCGCGCAACATCGCGTGAAAAGCGCGGTTGGTTTGCGTGAGCGACGGGCTGCCGACGCGAAGCACTTTGCGCAACGCTTCTTCCCGCGCCTCTTCGGGAATTTCCGGGTTGAGCCGCGCGAGGGCCGTGCGCAGACGGTCAACCAAGACCACCTCGCCGAAAGAATCGCGCTCGGCACCGGGTTCGCCGGGGCCGGTGACGGGGCCGTTGGCGGTGGCGTAGCCGAGTTCGGCAAACCATTCCAGCGTGGCCAGTTCAATGGTGTTTTCGGAAATCATGCCGGTTCTCCTTCTGGTTCGTTCAAGAACTCGTTCAACACATCCTTGTAAATCTGCAAGTCGAACTGAAACAAAATTTCGCTGGCCTTGTATTGGCCCTGAAAAATCGTCACCGGCGAATGAAGCTGGTCAATGTATTCGTTGAACTCCGGGTATTGGTAATAGGAAAGCGTCTCGATGCCGTCGGCCTCCTGATTATTGCGGTGCGACTCCACCAGAAACTTGATGACGGTATCGGCACATCGTGCGGCGAACTCCGCCTGACAGGGTGACAGCGTGATCCGACCGGCTTCCTGCCCGTGGCCGATTTCGCCCTCCAGATTACGCAACTCGCCGAGACCTTGCACCACGGCCACCAATCCGCGCAGCGCATTTTCCATGCGCCGCTTGGCATTGACGGGATCAGGATGGCCGGCGGGGATGCGGACGACCGCCTGCATGGTGAAACTGGCCAACTGCGACACGCTCCAGCCTTCATCCGCCGTTTTGCCCATTTCCTTAAAAATGGTTTTACACGTCGTTTCGATCAGCGATTTGGCGTGGTCGAAGATGACGCCGGGGTCGGCTTTGAGATTGAGTTCAATTTCCCGGATGGCACGCTCGATGCGTTCCGGCGCAGTCAGATGCTGCGCGACAAAGCGTGCGCCGGACATCAAGGCAGTTGGTTCAGTGGCAGCCATGGTTAATCACATTTCTTCGGGACGTAATAGCACCGGCGACCGCAGACTTTCACCAATTCATCATCCTCCACGGCCGTAAGCCGGTGGGGATCGTGTAGCGGCGTGCCCAAAATCGTTTTGCGCGGATGTTTGTCCCAGACCTGATTTTTCAAGTTTTGAAGCTCTGCTAACAATTCGGATGTGAAATTTACACGATGACCTTGCCCAAGATTTTCCACCATGGCGCAGAGAACCGGGCAAGCATCTTTCCATCTGGCCGTGCCTGCCCGACCAAAATAACGAAAGTCGTCTGCGACCAAAGCATTCGCCTTGGGATAGTTTGGCTCCGCGCCTAAATCACTGATCCGCGCAGCAGGAAAATCGTGAAACAAAGCATCTTTCCGGCGTTCCAAGCGACCGGTCGTTGTGCGACGATAGATGCAATCTTTTCGGTTCTGAAATTCTTCGTGGTCAAAATACACGCCGCCGGTCAGCCGCTGTTTCACCTCGGCGATGTAAATCAGCCGGTTGGCGGGGCTCTCGGCGTTGGAGCCAAAGGCGAAAATCCAATCGCCGGGCCGGGCGGTGCTGCGGATGTAGGGTTTGCAGATGGTGAGCGAGAGAAGTCCGTCATCCACGCACGGAGCGCCGCCGTCGTCCACGACGCATTTGTAAACGTAGTAGCGGCGCATCCTCATTTTCCTACCTCCGTTCCCTTGGCAACCAAATCCGCCACGCTCAATTCGCCGATCAATAATTTCGGCAACAGCGTGTCGCGTAAGCGGGCAAGTTTTCGGGATTCAAATAGATTTCCGAGGATTCTAGTCATCAACGGTGAAATATCTTCTTCAAATTTTTCAACAATGGGCATAGGCGGAGCTATTACCCGAACGCTTGAAAATGTATCTCGCGTGATGGTATCAAAGACTGAGCCATGAGCACGCTGCTGCAATGTGGAAACAAGAGCGTGAGTTGAAAAATAGGAAAAAAAACCTTTCTTACCGATCGTTCCGCGAATCCCATAACAGGATTGATTCATCGCCATTGGCACACCAACTAGTGCGACTTTCCCAACAGTGCCGCGTGCCGAAATAATAGTAGTGCCAACTGGCAAAATTTGTGTGGATGAGTTTTCAACGCCAGCTCGGGTAATTTTTTTCTCAGTATCAATTACAAAAACATCCGAATCCGATGGTGCATCCACGACTGAAAACCAAGGTATGTCGCCGTTCCAGTATTCAGGGTTTGACGTTTTTGGTGTTCCCCCACCGAGCACTTCTATGGTTTCTGAAAAGGATACTTCGCGCCAGCCTTCGGAAAGAGTTGCAGCATCGGAAATCTGGAACAGTGATTTGAACAAGGTTTGCGCCATGGCTTCCAGCGTGACGTTCGTGCGCCGGTTCAATTCGATTTTGTCATCCAGCGCCCCCAGAACCGATGCGATGGCTTTTTGCTCGTCCAGCGGCGGCAATGGAATTGAGATGGCGTCGAAGGCATCGGTTGGCACACGCTGACGCCCCGATGAGCCGGTCATTTGCGAAATGGCGAAATGACGGACTTCTGGAGAAATAGTCAGGTAGTAGGCAAAATCATTATCCGACACATCGGGTCGCCCACGAATCACGATGAACTCCGTAGAGCCGTGACCGACCGGCTGGCCTTCCGGGGCTTGAAACCGGGCAATCTTGCCGTTTTCCAGACAAGGCGTGATTCGAGCCATGAGCGTATCACGGTCGCGGAACTTTGATCCGCCGCCCGAAAATTCCCGTTGTTCCGAACACTTCACGTCGCGCGTGCCGGCGCTGATCGCGGCCATCTCGACGAACGGATAAACTTTGCCGCGTTCCAACGAGGTCGTCGGGTTCACCAGCACGGCTTCTGAAAACGGCAAATCCAGCCATTCATTCGCCATAGCCGAGACCTTTCAAATTGGCGTTGATCGCATTTTCCAGCTTGGCCGATTCGGTAAATTGGGCACGCAACTCCGCCACGAGGCGCGGCATTTTTTCTTCAAAGATTTCGCCGTCGTCCTCCAGTTCCACCGCGCCGACATAGCGACCAGGCGTGAGGATGTAACCATGCGTGGCAATTTCCTCCGTGGTGGTGGCTTTGCAGAAGCCGGCAATATCCGCGTATTTGGCCGCGCCTTTTTCTCCGCGCCATGCGTGGTAAGTGCCGACGATTTTTTCCAAATCGGCATCGGTCAATTCACGATGGACGCGATCCACGAGCGTGCCCAATTTGCGGGCGTCAATGAATAGAGTTTGTTTGCGGCGGTCTCGGCGTTTGCCGTCGTGCTTGTTCTTGGCCAAGAACCAGAGACACACGGGAATCTGCGTGCTGTAAAACAACTGGCCGGGCAAGGACACCATGCAATCCACCAGATCGGCCTCGATGATGGCCTTGCGGATGTCGCCCTCACCAGATTGATTGGACGACATACTGCCGTTGGCAAGCACGAAACCCGCCATGCCCGCCGGCGCGAGGTGATGGATGAAGTGCTGCACCCAGGCGTAGTTGGCGTTACTTTTGGACGGAATGCCAAACTGCCAGCGCACGTCGTCATCAATGCGATGCCAGTCGGAATCGTTGAAGGGCGGATTGGCGATGACGAAATCGGCCTTCAAGTCCTTGTGCAAATCGCGCCGGAAGGTATCGGCCTGTTCCGGGCCGAAATCCGCCTCGATGCCACGGATGGCCAGATTCATAATGGCCAGCCGACGGGTGGTGGCGTTGCTTTCCTGCCCGTAAATGGCGATGTCGCCGATGCGTCCGCCGTGCTCCAAAACAAATTTTTCCGACTGCACGAACATCCCGCCCGAACCGCAGGCCGGGTCATAGACACGGCCTTTGTAAGGCGCAAGCATTTGGACGATGAGGCGGACGATGCAGGACGGGGTGTAGAACTGCCCGCCGTTCTTACCTTCGGCGCTGGCGAACATCGTCAGGAAATATTCATACACGCGACCGAGCACGTCCACCGCGCCCTGTGATTTTTCGGCCGAGGACGCGAACAGCGAAATGGTGCCGATGAGATCAATCAACTCGCCGAGCCGGTGTTTGTCCAGACCGGGCCGCGCGTAATCTTTCGGTAGCACTCCTTTCAACCGCGGATTGTCCCGCTCCAGAGCGACCATCGCGTCGTCCACGACCTTGCCGATGGTGGGCTGCTTGGCGCTGTTTTGCAGGTAGCTCCAGCGCGCGGCGGGCGGCACCCAAAAAACATTCTGCGCCTTGTATTCGTCCTGATCCTCCGGGTTGGCTCCTTCAAATTCGCCCTTGCCGGCGGTGAGTTGGGCGTGCATTTCCTCGAACTTGTCGGAAATGTATTTCAGGAAAATGAGGCCGAGGACGACGTGCTTGTATTCCGCCGCGTCCATGTTGTTGCGGAGCTTGTCGGCGGCGAGCCAGAGCTTGGCCTCAAAGCCGATTGTTGCGGTGGAGTCGGTGGAATTGGTGCGAGCCATGAGATTAAAGTGATTTTACCGGAAGATGACTGACCGCGACAGAGGCGGCGACCGCCATGAATATCTGGCTGCCGGGTTTTCCGCCAAAATTCAAATTTAGATTTTTCATGGAATGATTCCATTCGACTGGCCGCGATGCGGGGATGATGCACCGTTGGAGGAGAATCTGCACGGATAAATTTTTTTATAGAGGATTGCTAATTGGGAAATTGAGCTTTGGTTTCCAAAAAATCAGAGTGTGAAGATGACTCAATATTTTTGGTTGTTCAATAATATGAATAGCCTGTGTCCAACCCCGAAAATTGCGCCATGTAGTCACTTTCGCCAATTTGCAATCTGCCACAAACAATTCTCCGGGCGCGAAATCATAGAGGCAAAACTCCCAGAGTCGGGCGACGGGTCAATTTGGAGCGCAGCCGGATGAGGCGAGCAATAGATTGACGCGGCGACCGGCGACATATAATCACACCTCCGATTTACGCGCACGGCTTCAACACGGATTCGGACTAGTTGCGGCCAGGTCATGTTCGTGTCCAGACCGGGTCTCCGGCCAGTTCGCGGCCAGTTCACGGTCACTGTCTGGTCGTGTCGTTGTCCATGATCGCGGCCACGGCGCGTCCATTGCGCGGCTATTTTGCGGCCACTTCGCGGTCACAGAACCCTTCGCTGGCTAAGGGGTAGGGCTTACCTTGGGATAAAACATGACAAAAACTCATTGCTTATGCGGTTGAATAACTTCATACAGCCAGTTGGTCAGTTGCCGGGTGACGGTCTCACACACGACTTCGCTTTTGCCTTTCATCAAATCGGCGGCGGTGGCCTCGGACATGGACATGGACGTGTGACGTTTTCGGTCTGATCGCGGCCAGATCATGTCCGTGACCAGTTCACGGTCACGGCCAATTCATGGTCACGGTCTGGCCGTGTTGGTGTCCATGATCGCGGACACGGCGTGGCCAATGCGTGTCCATTCTGCGGCCACTTCGGGGACACAGAATCATTCACTGACGAAGGAGTAGGGCGTGCGTTGGGTTAAACATGACGGGAAATGGTTTGTTTCTGCTGTTAAGTTTTTTCGTCCCGCCCGTTTTTCAATTGCGCGGCGACAGTTTCAATGTGTCTGATTTGAACTTCGGTTTAGAATTCGATGCACGCGGCAGGGCCAGTTCAATCGTTGCGTATGAGCGTTTGGGTTGCACGAATGGCCGATCTTAACACACAAGCGAATTTGCAAAGTTTGCAAAAAGTCCCAAGCGGATTTGGATAAGGTTTTGGCATGGTCACGGCCAAGACTAAATTCAACCCGGAGAACGCGCCTTGCATGGATCGCGAATTAGATCGAGCGCCGTCAAGTGCGGCTGGCTTCCTTAACCAAAAGCAATTGCTGGCACGGTTGCCAATCTCGCGCCGCACATTGTTCAATTGGCGCATGACCGGGAAAATTCCCTGTGTGCGGCTGGGCGGGTGTCGCATCCTGTTTCACTGGCCGTCAGTCGAGGCCGCGCTGCTACGTCACCAGCAGGGAGGTCAGCCGTGATGTCCTAAATCGTATAATTATGAAACCGGCCGCCTTCATAATCATAAAGGGAAACGGACGTGCCATTAACAGTTCCTTGAAAATGACATCCTGAATCATAGTCATAACCGGTGAACTGATTTTTTTGAAAGGATAACTGTATATGTTTTCCTGCACCGTGGTGGTAAAGCGAAACTTGCTGACCATTACCACTTCCGGTTATGTGGCATTTCATTCCGTAATCATAGACATTTACGTTTTGGGGTGATACATCGCCAGCAAACATTAAATACCTGCCAAAATCGTAAGCATAAATCGAGGAAGCGTTGCTTTTATTGACGCTTCTGCCTGCGATATATGCTACGGCTGCTCTAATTTCCGGCTTCATTAAAGTTATTTCTTCGGCCAAGGTTTGCTTGGCTCCACATGTTCACGCACATGTCGTGGTGGTGGTGGCAGTGGTCTTGGCGGCGGCGGTGGCGGCGGCGGCGGCGGTGGCGGTGGCGGCGGTGGCGGCGGTGGCGGTGGCGGCGGTGGCGGCGGTGGCGGCGGCGGTGATGTTGGCTTTTGGTTAGACATATTTATGCAGGGGGTATGTAAAATAATTCGGTTGGCAATTCCTGAAGAACTTGCTGTTCACATTTTTTCCGGAGTGTGGCGCTTACATTCGTCTCCGAGCTTGCCTTAAGCAAATCGGCTTTGCTGTCCATGATCTTAAGAAAATCTTTGTAGATTGCGTTGTCAAATCTCTGTAAAAATCTAATTTCGATACAAAGGCAATTCAATTCATGATGCAAAAGAGTGTATCCGGCCAGCAACTTTTCGTTTGCTTGAATCCTATGGCCATATTTCAAAATGGGCTTAACAATTGAAACCACAACGGCGACGCAACCGACGGTTTTCCAAATATATTCTCCTGCTTTATTTTGAAGGAACCAAAACGAACCAATGCTCGTAGTCGTTGTAACGGCAATTAAGATTTCGGAAGCACGGTCACTGGTTCGGAGCGATGACAGAACATTCTGCAAGCATAAAACATTTAAGCGAGCTGTCCGCAATTCATCATAAACACTCCAAACGGGATGTTGGCTTGTGTCGGGCACAGGGAGCGACATTAACAATACACTCAACTAAAATCAATACGAGGGCTGGAAATGCTTTTTAGAACTGGCCGTCCAGGTTTCGCCAATAGGCGGGCAAAAATGCAAGTGTGGCAATGTGAATCCGAATGGGGGTGGGGCATATATGTTTTTTCACCCTGCCGTCGCCGTGCGCCGCATTATCTGTGATTCTGGACGTGTCACGGCCAAACCAGATGCAAATACAGGCGCATAACCTGTATTGATATATTTGCACAAGTTTGCACAAAATCCGGGGCGAGTTGGTGTTTGCACAAGGTTTGCACAGACGATCCGGTTGCACATGATTTGCACACGGTTTTATTCCAGCAACTTCCCAAAAATACACAGATAATGCTTGCAAACATTGAATATGTTTGTTACTGTATGGGAAGTGAAAACACTAAATGAGGCAATCATGGGAAGTGGTGAGAACACCCTGTTAATAGGTTCAAGTCCTGTCGTGGGCACCAAGTGCCGGGCTGGCTGCGCCGGTTTTTGAGTCTGGTTGTTGAAATTGCCCGGAAATCAATTCGACAGTGGAACCAACGAAAGTTAATCTCCCTTAAAACCATGAAAGTTCTGTTCCTGAACGGGCCGAATTTGAATTTACTCGGACAACGTGAGCCGGAAGTATATGGCCGGGCGACGTTGGCTGACATCGAGGCCAAAGTCCGCGAACGGGCCGCAAATCTGGGGGTCGAGGTGGACTTCCGCCAGTCCAATCTCGAGGGTGAATTGGTTGATTGGATTCAGCAGGCCAAAGGAAGATTCGACGTGATTGTTCTTAACGCCGCCGCCTATACTCACACGAGCGTCGCGCTGCGGGATGCGATCGCGGCGATAGGCGTTCCGACCATTGAAATCCACCTTTCAAATATTCACGCGAGAGAAGAGTTCAGGCAAAAATCGTTGATTGCGCCGGTTTGTTGGGGACAAATCGCAGGGTTCGGCTTAAAATCTTATTTACTGGCACTTGAAGCATCCGTTGACGTTAACGTTTCTAACAAAAGCCAATAATAATCATATTTGTGCCATTTTTTAGTGAAATTCAATTTCTGTTTTTGCTGCTTGACGTTGGTGGCTTCGGTGAATAGAATGCTTCAAATTGGTAACGAACTAAGCAGAGTCGTAACGCGGCTGCTGCTTTTGTGTTATAGCTCAAAACTCGAAATTTTAAAACAACTTTAACGAAATCGAAACGTGGATCTTAAAGATATTAAGGCCATAATTGACCTGATGAAGAAGAACTCCATTACGGAGTTTGAGTTGGAAAGGCAGGATTCCAAGATCAGGTTAAAGCGCGGATATAACGGCAACACGGCTCCAACCGTGACGTACGAAGAGCCAACATCGCCCCCTCCAGTTCAGTCACCGGTTGCCGCCCCGCAGATCCTTCCACCCGGAGGCGTGCCGGCGGTGGCAACGGGTGAGATTGAAATCAAGTCCCCGATGATCGGCACTTTTTATCGGGCACCGTCTCCCGAAGCCGGCAACTATACCGAAGTTGGCTCTGAAGTTAATCCCGAGACGGTTGTTTGCATCATTGAAGCGATGAAAGTGATGAACGAAATCAAAGCGGAGACCAAGGGCGTTATCACGCAGGTTTTGGTCGAAAATGCCAAGCCGGTGGAATTTGGCCAGCCCTTGTTCAAGGTGCGTCCGGCTTAAAGCGCCCGCTTGAACCCTTTTCACCTTCATTGAAAGTCCATGTTCGAAAAAATTCTGGTCGCCAATCGCGGTGAAATCGCCGTTCGGATTATTCGCGCCTGCAAGGATTTGAATATCCGGACCGTGGCCGTCTATTCCGAGGTGGATGCCAACTCCATGCACGTGCAACTGGCCGATGAAGCCATTTGCATCGGCAAAGCGCCCGCGTCCGAAAGTTATCTGCGCATTGACCGAATCGTCAGCGCGGCGGAAATCACGGACGTGGATGCGATCCATCCCGGTTACGGCTTTCTCGCTGAGAATGCGCATTTCGTTGAAGTTTGTGACAGTTGCAACATCCGTTTCATCGGCCCCAGTCCCCGGGCGATGCAATCGTTGGAGGACAAAGCCATCAGCCGGGTACTCGCCAAAAAGGTCGGCGTGCCCATACCACCGGGGTCGGACGGCACGGTGGAAAAAGAGCAGGAAGCGTTGGCCGTCGCCAAACGCATTGGTTATCCGGTGATGATCAAGGCGGTGGCCGGGGGTGGCGGGAGAGGGATGCGCGTGGCGCACAACGACATTTCTCTGGTGAAGGGTTATCACACGGCGCGCTCCGAGGCGGAAAAGGCCTTTGGTAATTCCGGCGTTTACATTGAAAAATACATTGAAAACCCGCACCACATTGAAATTCAAGTCCTCGGCGATCACAAGGGACATATCATTCATTTGGGTGAAAGGGATTGTTCCATTCAGCGCCGGAATCAAAAAGTCGTGGAGGAGGCGCCATCGCCGCTGCTGGAACACAAGTTTCGAAAATTGCGTGATAAAATCGGCAAGGCCGCCGTGAAAATTGCCGAAGCGGCGCACTACACCAGCGCCGGCACGGTCGAATTCATCGTGGACAACCTTGGCAATTATTACTTCCTGGAGTTCAACAAACGGATTCAAGTCGAACATCCGGTCACCGAGGAAGTCACGGGCATTGATCTGGTGCGTTATCAAATCCTGCTGGCGATGGGGGAGACGTTGCACCATTCGCAGAGTGACATTCAAATCAAGGGCCATGCCATCGAATGCCGCATCAACGCTGAAGACCCGTTTGACGATTTTCGCCCCAGCCCCGGTCGCATTGAGATGTATTTTCAACCGGGCGGCCACGGTGTGCGCGTGGACACACATGCGTACGCCGGATACACCATCCCGCCGACGTACGATTCCATGATCGGCAAGCTCATCACGACCGGCAAGGACCGGCGGGAAGCGATGGATCGCATGAACCGCGCGTTGTCGGAATACATGATCACGGGCATCAAGACCAATGTGTCCTTCCAGCAGGCCATCATGCAGGACCCGAATTTTCGGCGCGGGGTTTATTCAACTGGTTTTATCGAGCAACTGCTTGGGGGCGCCCGGCGGGAACTGATTGATGAAAAGGCTTAAGGGCCTTCCACTTTTTGTTGACTTTATTGGGATTTGTGTTAAAAAGGGGGCGCCTCGTTCAAAGAATGAACGTTGCTGGTGTCAACAAGACAGATTGTCCGTAACAAAAATCAGATTAGAAAGCGACATTCAGTGAACCTGCCGGTGCAGTCCTCCCACGTAGTTCCTTGAGCGGGCGCAGTGTATTATGAACCCAACCAGACTGTTTGTAGGCAACCTCTCGTATCAAACCGGGGAAAACGACTTGCAGGATTACTTTGCCCAGGCGGGCGCGGTGACTTCTGTCAATCTGATGCTGGACAAGGCCACCGGAAAATCGCGCGGCTTTGCGTTTGTGGAATTTACCGATGCCGATGGGGCGCAGCGCGCCATTGAACAGCTTCACAACAAGGAATTTCAGGGCCGCCAACTCACCATCAACATCGCCCGCCCGCGTGAGGACCGCCCGCCGCGCTGGGCAAACAATCGTGGCGAAAGCCGCGAACGACAATAAATCAGTTGAATGTCCGCAGCCGGATCGGTGCTTTTCACCTGCCCGGTTTTTTGAATTAGAAATTAGAGTTTGACACGGACGGGAGGCCGTTTATCTTTGGCCAACAAAGACTATGGCTGAGACACCTCCGAACATCCCCCACGGTGCTGTGCTGCCGCCGAAAAAAGAAACCGGCAAAGTTCAGCCCAAAAAGGAAACCGTCCGTATCAATCTGCCGCCCAAGCCGTCCGCGGCGCCAACCATCAAATTGCCCACGTTGCCGCCCGGTGGTCCCACCGGCGCGCCAACTGCCATTCCGGCTCCCACGCCGGCTCCACCGGCGACCGCGCCACGCGCGACGGCTGCGCCCGTCAGCCAGCCGCGTCCTGCTCCGGCAATGCCGCGTCCTGTGGCGGCGGCTCCGGCGGCGAGCGGGCTGAACCAAATTCTGACCATCGCCGCCGGCGTGGCGGGATTGTTTGCCATTGGCACGGTGATCTGGCTGATGCTAATCCCGACCACTTGAATTTTCCGATAGTTGTTCAAACCCTGAATTCGTTTGACGTATGGCTTCTCCACTCATTGTCACACTCACGCAGGAAAATTTCGCCCAGCAGGTCTTGCAATCGCCCGCGCCCGTGCTTGTGGATTTCTGGGCCGAATGGTGCGGCCCGTGCAAGATGATCGCGCCGTTGCTGGATGAACTTGCCGACGAATACGATGGCAAGGCAAAAATCGGCAAGGTCAATGTGGACGAACAGCAGTCACTGGCCGCCGAATATGGCATCCGCGCCATTCCCACATTGCTCGTTTTTCACAATGGCCAGGTGGCCGACCAGATTGTCGGCGCGCGCAGCAAGCGTGACTTCAAGGCCAGCCTCGACCGCGTCGCAGCCTGAGTCCCGCGCGGGCGTATGCCGTTCATCGTCACGCCCCGCCAATTCAACCAGCGCGCCGAATTGTTCCGTCGCCTTGCCCAGCTTACGTCCGCCGGCATGGGAGTCATTACCGCGCTGGAACAAATCAAACACAGTCCCCCCGCCCGTTCCTACCGCGAACCTTTGCAGCGCCTGTTGGATGAACTGGCCCGGGGCGCGACGGTGGCCGACTCATTGCATCGTCTCGGCTGGCTGCCGGCGTTTGACCTGGCACTGATTGAGGCCGGCGAACGCAGCGGACGGATGGACGCCTGTTTCGGGCTGCTTGCGGATTATTACAACGAACGCGCCCGCATCATCCGCCAAATCATCGGCGATTTGATATATCCGGTGTTTGTTTTTCATCTCGCGATTTTTGTCGTAACCCTCCTCGAATTCCTCCAGGCCGGCCCCTGGCTCCTGATCTTGTTGGGCGGACTGATTCCGGTCTATGCCGTCACCGCTTTTCTGATTTATGCCGGCCAGGACCGGCACCACGAAGCCTGGCGGGCGAAAGTGGAATCGCTTTCGCGTTTTATTCCGGTTTTGGGAACGGCGCAGCATTATCTGGCCTTGGCGCGGCTGGCGGCGGCCCTGGAGGCCCTGATCAGCGCCGGCGTCAATATCTTTGAAGCCTGGGAGCTGGCAGCGGCAGCGAGCGGTTCACCCGCCTTGCGCCACGCCGTAGCCGGGTGGAGATCGAAAGTGACCGCCGGACAGACGCCCTCCGAGGCCGTGCGCACCTGCCGATTGTTCCCTGAAATGTTCGCCAATTTTTACGCCAGCGGCGAGGTCAGCGGCAAACTTGATGAATCGCTCCGTCATCTGAACCGGCTTTACAACGAGGAAGGTTCGCGCAAGCTCCATTTGGTTGTGACCTGGGTCCCCCGGTTGATTTATTTCATGGTCGTCTTTCTTGTCGCCTATATTGTGATCAGGTTTTGGACGGGTTACTTCAATGAAATCAACAAAATGAGCCATTTCTAGTTCCGCTTTGCACGCCGGACATTCGCACATTAACTTCGCCGCATGACGTTGACCGAGCTACTCGCGGATGAAAAACTGCGGCAGCAGGAATTCCCCGTTGCGCGCGACAAAATTTTTCTGGCGCACGCGGGCGTCTGCCCGTTGCCGCGGCGCGTGGCGCGGGCGATTGCCGATTGCGCGCAGCAGGGCTCGACCCGGGACCAGGAAACCCTGACGCTCCCCCGGCGTCTGGACGAAGGGCGCAAACTTGCGGCACAATTGCTTCACTGCCGGCCGGAGGAAATCGCATTCGTCGGGCCGACGTCCCTGGCGCTGAGCTTCGTTGCCGCCGGGCTGAGTTTTCGCAAGGGCGACAACATCCTTATCTACCACGACGATTACCCATCGAACGTTTATCCATGGATGGCGCTCGCCGAACGCGGGCTCGAAGTGCGTCTCCTGAACGCGCGCGGCCTCGGTGTGATCCGGCCGAAGGACGTCATGGGCCAAGTGGATGAGAACACGCGGCTCGTTGCGTTGGCGTCCAGCCATTTCATCAGCGGTTTTCGCATCGAATTTGAGGCCATCGGGAAATGTTTGCGCGAGCGCGGCATTCTGTTTTGCCTCGACGCGATTCAGACGCTCGGCGCATTCCCCCTGGCCGCCGAACACGTGGATTTTCTGGCCGCCGACGCGCACAAATGGCTGCTCGGGCCGTGCGGCGCGGGCGTGTTTTATGTCCGGCAAGAGGTTCAAGACCGGTTAACCCCGCCGATTTACGGCTGGCACAACGTTCAGAACCCGAATTTTATTGCGCAGGGAAAAATTATTTTCCGCGGCGGCGCGTTGAAATACGAGGCGGGCACGCACAATCTGGTGGGTCTGGCTGGCTTGATTGCCGCAATGGAACTGGCTTTGGAAATCGGCGTGGAAAATATCGC
This sequence comes from uncultured Verrucomicrobiae bacterium, assembly GCA_963786375.1. Classification (GTDB taxonomy): domain Bacteria; phylum Verrucomicrobiota; class Verrucomicrobiia; order Limisphaerales; family UBA11358; genus UBA11358. The sequence continues at coordinate 75,021 of CAWAYP010000003.1, read as the reverse complement.
GGCCGAGTTGCTGCGCAAGCGCACCTGGCTTGTGGCCGCCTTGCAGGCCAAAGGTTTCAGCGTTTTGAACGCCGAGGCAAAACTTGAAAACACCAGCGGCATTGTTTCGTTTCACCGGCCCGGCCAGGACCTCGCGGCGCGGCACAAGCAACTGGCGGATGCGGGCGTGGTCACGTCGCTGCGGATGGATCGAGCGGGAAAAAATTACATCCGGTTTTCACCGCATTATTACAACACTGACGCGGAAATGCGGCGCGTGCTGGCGATGCTGTGAACGGCCCGGGTCAATCACGCCGGCTGTACTCCTGAATGGCTGCCCGCCACCACGGCGCGAGGGTTTCGCCCGGACGCAGCCACGATTGCCGATGCAGCCAGACCATGATGTGCGCGTCGGTCATGATCAAAAGCCGTTCCGTTGCGGTCAATTGAGCCGGACCTTCAGCCAGCAATTTTTCCCCGAGGACGCGGACTTCCTCGCGCCCGACCCCGAGCTGGTGGAGTTGTTCAGCGTAAACGGGATTAAGCCTCTTTTCGCGCAGCAACGAAACATGAATCGCATTGACGTACGGATCCAACACGGCTTCCGCCAGACCCGCGTGCGGACGAGGCGGGGTGTTGTCAGCAGTGATTTCGTGAATTCTCATCTGGGAGCGCAACGAGACGAGTTCCACCGGCGGTTTGGTTTCTTCCGGTGTCAAAAACAATCCGAGTTTCCGCGCGCGGGCACCCAGGCTGCGCCGGCTGGTCCACACGCTAAACGGAATGGAAAGGACCATGCCCGTGAATACGGGCGTAAACCACCAGAACAGGTAGTGATTCAGCTTCCACATGAGCACGCCCCAAACCAGGCCGATCAGGGTGTGTCCCCAATGCCGCCGAATGGCGAATGTCCACGTCGTTCCGTCGGGACCGCGCTTTTGCTGGTTCCAACTCACACTGGCGCCAAACAGATTGGTGACGACGAAACGCGTGTGCCAGAGCATCAGCAACGGCGCGTGGAGCGTGGAAAAAATGGTTTCCCCCACGACCCCGACCGAGGCGCGCGCCAGGCCGCCAAAGGCGCGGCGGCGTTCCCAATCAAAGGCGAGGTCAATCAATGCCAGTACCTTTGGCAGAAACAGAAAGCCCATGCAAATGATGAAAATCAGGAGGGCGTGCGCGGTGCCGCTCAAATTCAAAAACGGCGTGAAGGCATGGACGGTGATGTTCGACAAGCCGGTGTATTTTTGATACCAGTGAATCCAGTTGAACGTCAGCAAAAACGCCAGCCATAGCGGTCCGGCGAGATAGCCGCAAATGCCCAGCAGCAGATGCAACCGGCTCACGCCGCGCAGCCCTTTGGCAAACAGCACGAGGCCGTGCTGCAAGTTGCCCTGGCACCAGCGGCGTTCGCGTTGCGCGTTTTCAATCATTCCTTGCGGGGCCTCCTCGTAGCTGCCTTCGAGATCGTAGGCGAGCCACACCTCCCAGTTTTCCCGCGACAACAACGCAGCTTCGACAAAATCATGGCTCAAGATCTGGCCGCCAAAGGGTTTTTTGCCGGGCAAATACGGCAGGTCGCAGAATTGCATGAACGGTTCAGTGCGGATGATGGCATTGTGCCCCCAATAATTGCCCAGATTGAGCGCCCAATAATTTAAACCGGCGATGAACAGCGGCGCATAGAGGCGGTTGGAAAATTGCTGGACGCGGCCAAAGAGCGATTCCGCGTTCACCAGCGCGGGCACGGTTTGAATCAGACCGACCGTCGGATGCACCTCCATCAGCTTCACCAAATCCACGAGCGTCTCGCCGCGCATGACGCTGTCGGCGTCGCACACCAGGAAATAGCGGTAGCGGCGGCCCCAGGTGTTGAGGAAGTCGCGCACGTTGCCGCTCTTGCGGCCTTCATTGTCCGTCCGGCGGCGATAATAAACCCGGCCCAGCGCGTCGAGTTCGCGAATCAAATCATACCAGCGGCGCTCTTCTTCCACCCATTTGTCCGGATCGGTTGAATCACTGAGAATGAAAAGGTCAAAGTGTTCAAGCTGGCCGGTTTTTTTGAGCGATTCGTAGGTGGCACGCAGTCCTTCATGGACGCGAACGATGTTTTCGTTGTGGATGGGAAAAACAATGGCGGTGCTGGTGCCGGCAATGCTTTGAGCGCGGTAATCCGTTTGCGTAATGCGGCGAGGGTCTCCGAACGCACGCAGGAAAAAGCCATACACGCCGTGCATGCCGCCAATTGCAATCAGCAGAAATAAAATGATGAACAAAACTAGCAACACCGTTCGCGAGGTGGACCAGCCTGTGCGCCAGAGCAAGTCGGCAAAGAGCATCGAGACCAGACCGGTCAGCAGCATGGCGGAGGAATAAAAAACAAACACGCGCCAGCCGCGGTAAACCCGCGGCAGGGGAGTCACCACCAGCGGCGGTGACTGGCCCGGCGCGGGAGCGGACTGGGAAATAGCGCCAGGCATGGGTCAGTGTGTGAAATGGAAAATTGCCACCAGCAATAGCATGAACAACATCCAAGCCAGCGCCATTTTCAAATAGGGAATCCGGCCCAGATTCGTCAGGGTGGTGATGGGGCCGAGGTCGAACGGGCGCGGCGTCATTTTGGAAAGCTGAAAATCCGGGCCGGCGCGCAAATAGGCGTCGCGCATCGAATGGACGAATTCCTCCGGCCAGGGTGGCGGGCGGAGGAATTGATCCTGCCATTGGCCGGGCATGTCGGCGAGGAGCAGGGCGAGCCGTCCGCGCGTGGACAGCATCTGGTCGGCGTTGGTGGGCGGTTCCTGCAGCACTTCAGCAAACCATTCAGTCACGATGCGGTCCATTTCCTCGGCGGCAATCTGGGTGGCGGAACGGTTCGGCTCGGCGGGCGCGCGTTTCATGGCGCGTTCGAGCACCCGGAGCACCAACTGGCCCAGCAGCGCCTTGTTGCGAATGCGCAAGGCGTGGAAATAATTTTCCACCTTGGCATAGGCGGCATTCCATTCTTCCAACGGGCGGCCGGCCAGCCGGCCGGAGACTTCCGTCAGCGCGCCCGGGCCGGTTAAGGCGGACTCCATTGGTAGGTCCATGTTTCGCTCAGGATGTTCGTTCCATTTTGCAACGTGCACCGGATGTCCACGGGATTGGTGTTACCGGGCTTTGGCTGCATTTTCAAAACGACACGCCATGTCTTGAGAAAAGTATTGCGCAACACCTGATTTTCCACAATGGCGGCGTTCGTGCTGCAACTGGCAATGGCCTCCGGCGGATTGTCTTGGGGAATGGCATCCAGTTTGGGTCCCGTGAAATCAATCATAATGAGACGGGCGTTTGAAACATCGGAATCGAGGCCGATGCGTGTGGCCACGACCCGGTTTTCGGAAAGCATCAGGTCCGCGTTCCCCATTTCCCAGTAGAGCGTGTAACCCAGGCGGTAAGGTTGCATCGGCGCAGGTTTGTTTTTCGGATCCCAAAACGCGACAATGTTGTCCAAGCCTTCATAATTCGCGCTCAATTCGACGAGGTGCAAGTCACCGTCACCCCAATTGCCGTGCGGTTCCACCCACACACTGGGTTCCAATTGAAACAGGGTGAACATGTCCTGATACGCGGCAAAAGAGCGTTCGCGTTGCAACAGACCGAAGCCGCGGATGTCCGGCGCATGAAAAATCTGATGACGCAGGACGGACGGATTGTCCAGCGGACGCCAGAGCACCTCGCCATTGCCCATGTGAACGAGCAGGCCGTCGGCGTCATGCACCTCCGGACGATAATCATCAAACTTGCGTTCCGAGTTTTTGCCATACCAAAACATGCTGGTCAACGGCGCCAGCCCAATGGTTTTGATGAGCGGCTGCGGTTGGGAAGTCGCTGCGGGAATGTCCTTGGGTTCACGGAAAAAGAGCACCGCGGTAACATTGGCCGTGGTCGTCTCGCCGGGATGGATGACAAATTGATAGGCGCCGGTGCAACTGACGCTGTCGAGCAGGGCAAACAACGTCAATTCCGCATCGTCTGCTTTTGGCTTGCCGAGCCACCAGTCGGTGAAGATGGGAAACTCCTCCGGCCGGTCCATTTCACCGCAGTTCAAGGCGAGCCCGCGCGCGGACTGGCCGTAACACTGGTCCTTGCCCAGCAACCGGAAATAGCTCGCCCCAAGGAAGGCGCCGAGTTCGTCCCATTGGTTGGTCTCGTTGAGCTGATACAGGATCCGAAAACCCGCGTAACCGGTGTCGGCGGGAATTTCATTCTGTATGTCCAGGTTGCCATAATCGAAAAAATCCTGCACGAACCGGATCGGCTGCAAATGGGTTGCCGTGAATTCATACACATGCACCGGCTCCTGGTAGAGGTAGCCCGGGTGAAAGAATTCAATGCGGAAGGGGAGGTTTTCCACCCGCCACAGGGCCATGTTGCGGCGGAAGCGGATTTCCCGGTATTTGTCGTAATCGAGGTTGTCCTGCCGCAGCACCTTCGGCAGATCGGCGCGCGGCGAGTGAAACGGGTGACGCGCCCGCTCCTCGGCGCGCTTGATCACATAACCCAGGTTCACCTCGCCAGACTCCGGACTGGCCATCAGCCGTCCCGTCAAGGCCATTGCTACTGCTAAAATCAGGCAACTGCGTCGCCACATTTCACTAAGGAAAACCGATGTGGCGGAAATTTGCAAGTTCAGTGCGAAACCATTTGAACAACAAAAAGTTAAGTTGAGGATGCCGGTTGTTTAATCCAGCGTTTGCCGGTAACGCTTGATGCCAATGGCCAGCATCACCACCAAAAACAGCGCAATCGGCCAAAGGTCGGGTGCCACTTCAATCAGGCCGTTTCCTTTCAATAAAATGCCGCGCACGACCCGCAGGAAATGGGTGAGCGGCAGCACTTCGCCAATATCCTGCGCCCAGCCCGGCATCCCGCGGAAGGGGAACATATAGCCGGACAACAGCAGTGACGGCAGGAAGAAGAAGAACGCCATTTGCACGGCTTGAAGCTGGTTTTTGGCAATGGTCGAGAACGTGATGCCAACGGCCAGGTTCGCCACGATGAAGAGAAGCGTCAGTACGAGCAACAGGGATACGCTGCCCACAATCGGCACATCAAACAGAAATTTCGCCGCCAACAAAATCAGGAAAACCTGAATGTAACCGACGATGATGTAGGGGACGATTTTGCCGATCATTACCTCGCCGGGCCGCGCCGGCGTGGACAGCAGGTTTTCCAGCGTGCCGCGCTCGCGCTCGCGCGTGATGGCCAGAGCGGTGATGATGATCATCGTCATGGTCAACATGACGCCCATGAGGCCGGGCACGATGTTATACTGGGTGATGTTTTCCGGGTTGTACTGTTGATGCACCACCAGATTGAACGGCGGCGGTGCGCCCTGCAGGTTGGCCAGCGGTCCGGTGAGATCACGATTCAAGACCGTGGTGGCGAGCAAATTCACCGCGCCCACGGCATATCCGATGGCCGACGGATCGGTCGCATCGGCTTCCAGCAACAAATCCGGCTTTTCGCCCCGCAGCAGGTTCCGCGAAAAATCCACCGGAATGTCCACGGCGAACTGGACGGTGCCTTGCGCGAGCAACTTCTGAATATCCGCCTCGTTTTTGGGTTCGCGGACGATGTCAAAATAACTGCTGTTGCGCAGACCCCACACCAGGGTCCGTGAAAAAACGCCGTTGTCCGCCGAATAAACCGCCGTGGGCAGGTGCTTGGGGTCGGAATTGATGGCGTAACCAAAAAGAACGAGTTGCAGCAGCGGGATGCCCACCATCATCCCGAACGTCAGCCGGTCACGGCGCATCTGGATGAATTCCTTGCCGACAATCGCCCAAAACCGCCGCCAGTTGAACTCGTGCAGTTTCATTAAAAATTGTCCCTGGCCGTTTCCATCAGGCTGATGAACACGTCCTCCAATCCGGATTCAATCTGTTCCCAGTGGTACGCACCTGCCATCCACGGACTCACGCTTTCGCGCAACCGCGCGGCATCGCGTCCGCTCACGTGCAGCGTGGTGCCAAACGCAACGATTTGTTCGACACTGGGCTGGCCGCGGATTTTTTCGGCCAGCGCCGGCAAATCCGGCCCGGTGACTTCCCACGTGGTCAGCCCGGCGGCCTTCACGACCTCTTCAACACTGCCGCTGGCGAGTAAATTGCCGTAGGCGATGTAGGCCAGCCGATGGCAGCGCTCGGCTTCGTCCATGTAATGCGTCGTAATCAGCACCGTCAGACCCCCGGCGGCGAGCTGGTGAATTTTCTCCCAAAAATCGCGGCGGGCCTTGGGGTCAACGCCGGCCGTTGGTTCGTCGAGCAAAAGCAACTGCGGTTCGTGAATCAAACACGCGGCCAGCGCGAGGCGCTGCTTCCAACCGCCGGATAATTCGCCGGCCAGTTGTTTGCGGCGTTCGCTCATGCCAAGCCGTTCCAGGCTTTTAGCCACGGCGGTCTTGCGTTGCGGCACGCCGTAAATTTTGGCGATGAAATCCAGATTTTCCTCGAGGGTCAGGTCTTCGTAAAAACTGAACCGCTGCGTCATGTAACCGACGCGTTTTTTGATTTCGGGCGTGTCGCGTCTGAAATCGAAGCCAAGGCATTGGCCGCTGCCGCCGTCGGGCGTGAGCAAACCGCAGAGCATCCGCAGAAACGTGGTCTTGCCACTGCCGTTCGGGCCGAGGAACCCGTATATCTCGCCGCGCCGCACCTGCATGGGAATGTTGTTCACGACCGTGCGGCTGCCAAACCGCTTCGTGATGCCTTGCACGTCAATCACGAAGATCGTTCGCGCTCATATCTCAAGGATTCACCCGCACATCCACCGGCTGGCCGGGGCGCAGTTCCGCGGCGTCCGCCGGAGGAAATTTTGCCTCGATCATATAGACGAGTTTCGCGCGGTTTTCCTGGCTGTAAATCACCGGCGGCGTGAACTCGGCTTGCGTTGAAATGTAATTCACCGTCGCTGAATACGCGTGTTTGCCGCCGTCAAATGTCACCCTGACGGTTTGGCCAGGCTGGATTTCCAGCAACGCCGTCTCCGGCACAAAAAAGCGCACCTTGAGGTTGGCTGGTGGCAAAAGCTCGACCACCGGTTTGCCCGCCGCCACCCATTCGCCGACACGATACAAGGTGTCCTGAACGAACGCGTTCGTCGGCGCGAACTGCTCCTTTTGCTCAAACGACCAGTTTGCCTTGGCGAGCGCGGCCGTTTGAGCTGCCACCAGCGCCTGGTCGGCATCGCGCTGCGCCCGGGCCTGATCGAGTTCCTCGGCGGAAATCACCGGCGTCTGGCCGTCCCGCAATTGTTCGCGGCGGGCATATTCGGATTCGGAAAGCGCCAGGCTGGCTTTCGCCTGCGCCAGATTATTGCTGGCCTGGCGGACAGCATCGGTTTCGGAGCGGCGCTCCAGGGTAAACAGCCATTGCCCGGCCTTGACCTCGTCACCCCGCGCCACGGCCAGATTTTGGAGCGCGCCGCCCAGCGGCGACGCCACATAAACATATTCGCCCTCGAGGTAGCCTTGAAATACGTTCGGGGAATTCGGGGAACAGCCAGCCAGGCCAATCGCGGCCAGCGCCAAACCACAAAGCAGGTTGATTCGAGTCATCGGATCCAGGATTTTCACCGTTTTCCAACGATTAACAAAATTCTTGTTGACTTGTCAAACAAATGTTTTAATTATTCGTTTGAAACATGAATTTGAAATCCTTGTCCGGCGCCGGCGCCCCGGCGCATGATGAAACGCGGCGCCAGCTTCTGGAGGCGGCGGGCGGGGTGTTTGCCGAGGTTGGTTTTCGCAACGCGACCGTGCGCGAGATTTGCCGGCGGGCGTGCGCGAATATCGCCGCCGTCAACTACCATTTCGGCAACAAGGAAACGCTCTACGCCGAGGTGCTGCGCCATTCGCAACAAAAGGCGTTTGAAAAATATCCCCCGTTGATGGGCCTGGCGGCGGACGCGCCGCCGGAGAAAAGGCTCCACGCGTTCGTCCAGTCGTTTCTGCTCCGCATTTTCGACAGTGGCTCCACCGCGTGGTTCGGCAAGATGATGTCCCGCGAAATGGTGGAGCCGACCGAGGCGCTGGATTTGCTGGTGGCCGAGCGAATGCAGCCGATGGCGGATCTGCTCCGCAGCCTTGTGGCGGAAATTGTCGGTTGTTCACCCAACTCGGAAAAAGTCCGGTTGTGTTGTTTCAGCATCGTCAGCCAGTGTGTTTTTTTCCATCATTGCCGGACCATGATTTCCCGATTGTTTCCGGAACAACGCCTGGATGCCGCGGCGGTGGAGCACCTGGCCGGGCACATCACGCGCTTCTCGCTTGCCGCGATGAAACACTTGCCTGATGCTAAAACAGCCAAGTCCAAACCGGCGTTGCCCGCGCGCGGGCGGCGTTGAAAGAATTTTGAATGACATGAAAACGATTAAACTTATCTTTCCCTTATTGCTTGCCGGTTTTGTGGCCAGTTCGCATGCCCAGACACAAAACCCGGCGGCCGATACCAACGCGCCGGACTGGATCACCCGGCCACTGTCGCTGGTGGACAGCCTGAATCTGGCGTTGAGTCAAAACGCGACGATTCTCGAGGCCAAGAGCGATTTGCAGGCGAGCTACGGCGTGGTGATCCAAACCCGTGCCGTGGTGCTGCCTCACGTAATGGCGACCGGCCAGTACAAGAAAAGCGAACGCAGCTCGATTGAAAACCTTCAGGTGCCCGGCTCGCCGGTGGAGTTGCAGTTGCCGGATCAAGACTGGAATGCCGGCATCCAAATCGTCCAATCCATTTATGACGGCGGGAAAATGGTCGCCGCCATCCGGGCCGCCCGCCTCACAAAGGAACAGTCGTTGTTGCAGTACCAGACCGTTGTCGAGGACACGCTGTTGAATACGCGGCTGGCCTATTACGACGTTTTGCTGGCGGCGCAGCAAATCGTCGTGCATGAGGCGTCCGTCAAGTTGCTTTCCGAGGAACTCGAAGACCAGCAACGCCGCTACAATGCCGGCACGGTGCCGCATTTCAACGTGCTGCGCGCCGAGGTCGCCGTGGCCAATGAACGTCCGATCTTGATTCAGGCGCGGAACAATTACCGCATTGCCAAAAATAATCTGGCCAACCTGCTCGGCTACAATCTGCCGCGCGATATTTGGGAGGACATTCCGTTGACCTTGACCGACCCGCTTGAAGCCAAGCCATATCAGATTAATCTGCCGGAGGCCATCGAACAGGCGCTGGCCGACCGCACCGAACTCGCCGCCCTGCGCAAACAGCAGGCGCTGGACCGCGAAAACATTGTCAACGCCAAGGCCGGGTACAAACCGACGATCCAGGTTTTTGCTGGCTACAACTGGTACAACGCGCAATACACCCCGCCGGTTGACCTCAACCACGACATCCACGGCTGGAATGCCGGCGCGGAGTTGAGTTGGGACATTTTCGACGGAATGCTGACACGCGGAAAAGTCATCCAAGCCAGGGCGCTTTACGAAAAATCCAAGACCGACGTTGAGGACGTGGGGCGTCAAATCGAGCTTGAGGTGCGCACCGCGTATTCCGATTTCATCGAAGCCCGCGAAGTGTTGGATTCGCAAAAAACCGTGCAGGCGGAGGCCGAAGAGGCCTTGCGCGAGGCCGAGGCGCGCGCCGCCGCCGGCACCGGCACGCAACTCGACGTGCTCGACGCCCAGACCTCCCTCACGCAGGCGCGCACAACTGAAATCCAGGCGCTGCACGACTATGCCGCCGCCCGCGCCAAACTCGAACGCGCGATCGGCGCGGACATGGCGCAAACGGAAAATCCGAAATCTTGATTTGCCAATTGACGGCATCGCTGGCTTTGGGGGATTTTTGTGGCGTATGGCAAAAATTCAACGGGCATTACTTTCAGTCTCTGACAAAACCGGTTTGGTGCCATTCGCCCAAATTCTCGCCGCAGCGGGCATTGAATTGATTTCCACCGGCGGCACGGCCCGGACGCTGCGCGAGGCCGGGCTGGCGGTAAAAGATATCACCGAACACACCGGCTTTCCCGAGATGCTCGATGGCCGCGTCAAGACGTTGCACCCAAAGGTTCATGGCGGACTGCTTTTCATTCGTGGCAACGAAAACCATGAGGCCACCGTGCGTGAGCACGGGATTCAGCCGATTGACCTGGTGGTGGTGAATCTTTATCCGTTTGAGCAAACCGTGGCGAAACCGGACGTGGCGCTGCACGACGCGATTGAAAACATTGACATCGGCGGGCCGTCCATGCTTCGGAGCGCGGCGAAAAATCACGAAAGCGTGACCGTGGTGGTTGATCCGCTGGACTACGCGGAAGTCGCCGGCCAAATCAAGGCGAACGGCGGAACAACGCTGGAACTGCGCCGCCAACTGGCGGCGAAGGTTTTTGCAAGAACGGCGGCCTACGACACGGCCATTGCGGCGCATTTGCACAAGGAATTCAAGGTGGCGCAGGACTCCGGCCTGCCGCCTTCACTTTCAATTTCCGCGCCGCTGGCGCAGCCGTTGCGCTACGGCGAAAATCCGCATCAAAAGGCGGCGCTTTACGGAAAATTCCGCGAATTTTTCCAGCAGCTTCACGGCAAGGAGCTTTCCTACAACAACATTCTGGATTTGACGGCGGCGGCCAATCTAATTGCCGAATTCGCGGGCGACCCGCCGACCCTGGCGATTCTCAAACACATGAACCCTTGCGGCGTTGGGCAAGGCGCAGGCTTGCGCGAGGCCTGGGACAAAGCGTTGGCGACGGACAAACAGGCGCCTTTTGGCGGCATTATTGCCGTGAATCGCACGTTGGATGGCACGTGTGCGGACGCGATCTCGGAAATTTTCAGCGAAGTCATCATCGCGCCGGATTTTTCGGCGGAAGGACTGGCCATTTTGCAAAAGAAGAAAAATCTGCGGTTGCTCAAAGTGTTGAAATCGCCGTTAAACGCGCAGCCGTGGGAAGTTCGCGGCGTGGGCGCTGATTCATTTTTATTGCAGGAACGTGATTTAAAAACGGCGACGGCGACGGATTTGAAAATTGTCACGCGCCGCCAGCCGGGTGGGGCTGAATTGAAAGCGATGCTCTTCGGCTGGCGCGTCGTCAAGCATGTTAAGTCGAATGCGATTGTTTATGCGGCCGCCGACCGGACATTGGGCATCGGCGCGGGGCAAATGAGCCGGGTGGATGCGAGCCGGATTGCCGTCTGGAAGGCGGGCGAAGCGAAACTTTCCCTTAGGGGCAGCGTGGTTTGCAGTGATGCCTTTTTTCCGTTTCCCGACGGTTTGATGGCCGCGGCGGAAGCGGGCGCCACGGCGGCGATTCAACCGGGCGGTTCGGTGCGTGACGCGGAGGTGATTGCGGCGGCGGACGAGCGGGACATGGCGATGGCGTTTACCGGCACGCGGCATTTCCGGCATTAACGTATCAGCCCGTAGATCAGAACAAACTCGCAGAGGACGACCGCGAGCAAAAGCGCCCAAACGAATCTTTCCCGCAACCACAGGCCGCGTTGCCGGGCGGCGGCCAGCCAGAATTGGAGTTTGGCGGAACCGAGGGTAATCACGTCGCCGTTGTGGAGCAGCGCCCTCTGAACCGGCTGGTTGTTAACCATGACCAAAGCGTCGCGCGCGGCCGTGAGCGCAAACCCCTCCCGCCGATGGAATTCGAGCGTCAAATGTTGATCCCAAGCGCCGTCGTCATTCAACTGCAGGTCGTTTTCGCCCGCGCGACCGATGCGGAAAGGAAAACGGCGGACGACCGATTGGCTGCCCGCCTTTTTCCCCGCGAGAATGTGAAGTTCAATCATCAAAAGATACGGCGCGGAACCAGAATTTGGTCGCCGGGATAAACCGGCGGATCCAAGGACGGATCCTCAGCGGCTTTAACGCAGTTAACCTTGATGCGTTGTCCATTGCTGCGGATGAGCCAGACTTTTTTTCGGTTGGCAAAGTCGGTAAAGTCGGCGGCGGATTGGATGGCCTTGGTGACCGTGGTCTCACCGATATAGAGCTGCCGACCGGGCTGTTTGACTTCACCGCCGACATAGAAAACACGCTGTTGGCCGCTCACCGTGACGGTCAGCCGCACGTAGTATTTGGGCACATAAAGATCATGAATTCCGTTTTGCAGTTCACCCGCCGTCATGCCAACCGCCCGCACCGCGCCGATGTAGGGAAGGGTGATGGTGCCGTCTTCGGTGACAGTCTGGACATTTTCCGGGATTTTATCCGGGGTGCCCGAGTAGTCCACCGTCACGGTGTCACCGATGTGAAAGCGAGCGGCCGTTAAATCGCTTGAGGTTGCATCCGTTGGTGTCGCGTCCGTTCCCGTTAACGCCGACGGCGGCTGAGGGTTGTCGGAAAAGAGGATCTGATCCGGTGGAGATGAGCATCCGCTGAGAACGAGTCCAGCCCAAAGCAGACCGGAAGCCAGCCATCTCAAATTCAAGCGTGAAAGATTCCCGAATAATTTCATTAACACCAATCCTCGTGAAATTGGCCGCACAATCAATACTTTTGTTTGATGCCAATTGGGTTCGGATCATCGGCAGCGCCCGGAGCCTCGGCCTCTTTTTCATCCTCGCTGCGTGAATAGTAATAATAATAGTAGCCTTCGTCCTGCGACATGGTGATGTTGTTGAGCACAATGCCGATGAGATTGCCGCCGGCTTTCTCGATCAACTGTTTTGCACGAATGGTCATCGGTTGCGGATAACGGCGATATTGTATGACCTGGATGGCCATGTCCACCTCGCTGGCGAGCACCGCCGCGTCGCTTACGCCCAGGATGGGCGGTGAGTCGAAAAATACGAACTCGTAACGCTGTTTTAATTCAGCGATCAAGTCCTTCATCTGCGGCGAATTGAGAATGCTCATGGAACTGCTTGGCAATTTGCCGCTGGCCATAAAGTCGAGCATCGGCACCGGAGTGGTTTGAACGACCTCTTCCAGGGTGTTTTGCTTCAGCAGGTAATTGGTCAGGCCGATGTTGTTGCTGACCCGCAACAGTTTGTGAAGTGTCGGACGACGCAGGTCCGAGTCCACTATCACCACGCGCTGGCCCGCTTGGGCAAAGACCGTGGCGAGATTCAGGCCGGTGGTGGATTTGCCTTCTCCCATGCCGGCGCTGATGATGACAATGCTGTTGAGTTTGTCATCCTTGCGAGAGAACAACAGATGAGTTCGCAAGACGCGGTAGGCTTCGGCGTGCTGACTGTCCAGACCTTCGTCCAGCAAATAACCCACATTCTGGGGAATGACGCCGAGCACGGGCGCTTGGAACGCGCGTTCAACTTCATCAATGGTTTTGACGCTGGTGTCCAGATATTCGATGAAGAAGGCCAAGCCAATGCCAACCACCAACCCAACAATGACGCCCAGCCCGATGTTCAGCGCTTTGTTTGGACGCACGGGGTATTTCCCCGGTTCAGCCCGGCGGATAATTTCCACCATCCCCGTTTTAGGGATCTTCATATCAATATCTTCCGCTTCAATCTTGGTGGCCAACAACCGGTGGAAATCCAACATGATAGCCAGTTTGCGTTTTGCCTCCCAATACGGCTGGCCCCGCGAAGCCTCCTCCTGGTCCTCTTGTTTGGCCTCATTAAGCGAATCAGTAAGCGCGTCGAGCGCAGCCTTCTGGGATTGCACCTGGCTGGCGAGACCCACCATGATGCCGCTAACCCGGTCATTGATTTGCTGATTCAACTCCTGAATCAGGGATTGCTCGCTCATGAGATCCGGGTTTGCCAGCCCATTATAATTCGTCATGCTGGCATAATTCTGTTCCGCGGAGTTCAGTTTGACCAACAAATCGGACAAGGTGGAATCCGGGTAAACCGTGGGCAGAATCTCCCTCAATTTTTCCGGGCTGAGCGGCTGCAATTCGCTCATTAATTTGTCCATTTTGGTGTAGTTCTCCTGGCCTTCAATCATCAAGTTGTTGTAGTGTTGTAATTGTTCCGAGGTCAGGGTGGTGGAGGGGCTGGTGGAATTGGGGTCGTAATCGTGTATACGCAGTTCCTTGCGCAATTGGTCCACCTGTTGTTGCGCGGCGTCAATTTTCTCTTCATCGGCTTGGTACTGGTCTTGCAACACCTTGATGCCACGCAACGTCTGTTCTTCACGCAGGTTGAGCCGGTAGTCGCGATAGGCGTCCACAATGGCATTGGCAACCTGCGCCGCCTCATTCTTGTCCTCGTCATAAACCGTGATTTCAATCAATTTGGTGTTGCGAACGGGATCGAGGGACATTCGTGCTTTGAGCATCGTCATCGTAACAGGGGTGTCCAGCGGCACACCGCCGTTGTATTTTTTGCCCCAAACGGCATTCAAATTCAGCTTTTCGATGACCTTGCCCAGAATCACCTGGTCTTGCATAATCTCAAAGGCCGTTTGAATGAAATAGGGATCATAAGGGGCGTAGGTGAGGTCACCACCACCACCACCAACCCCTGAAATGTCTGATATCATGTCCGGCTCAATCTTGATTCGCGCGGTGCTGGCGTAGGCTTCCGGCAGAATGAACGTCACCACCGTGGCAATGGTGAAGGTAATCAAAAAAACGGTGATAATGATGGCCTTGCGAATGCGCAAAATTCGCAGGTAATCCAGGAAATGCAGCTTGGCTTCCTGTACTGAATCGGACTTTATTGGATCCATAGGTTCAAAAAAAATAGGAGCCAGAGTTAAAGACTCCTGCTCCCGCTCAAACGTTCAAAACCTCTCACACAGTCTTTTTCCGCTTAATAAGTGCCCGTGACACCCAAATAAACGCGGTTACGCTCATATCCTGGTGCTTGCGAACCACCCGAGGTGAGGTCGTCGAAATTGTAACCGATTTCAGTCGAGACATGCTGGTTAAAGGCGTAAGCCAGGTTAAGTCCCAGAGAGTACCAAGTTTGTGACTGGTTGTCATACAGACCACCATTGAAAGTTGAGTACTGAATCTTGCCCGTCACATTACCTGTTATTTTGGGGGTAATCTGGTGGTTAAGGACAGCATAAATTATCGAGCTTTCCTGATCCAAGGTAATTTTATTTCCACTTATTGCAGCGACATCCGTCGCATTCCGTGTTTGTGTGAACCCAAACTGCAAGTAACTGCCTGGCAGATAAGTGTAGGTTGCCGACAAATCTGCATAAGGCGAGAGTTGATCAGTTGAGGGAACAGTAGCTGGAGGGTTGTAATAATCCACATACTGAACGCCCGCTCTGACTCCCACGTTCAAATTATCGAGAGGATTATACTGGGCCCCAGCATAGACGTATTGCGACCGATTATCACGGTTGTCGCTCATATAATAAACAACGGGTGGCCCCCCTGAAGCGACACCGACCTGTTCATTTCCAATATAATTGATTTGCTCAAATTGGTAACCGATATAGGCCGTCAATGTCGGCTGCAATATCCAGTTTACATTCAATGAAACATCGTGTTGCAGCCGGTTTAACAGTCCGGCAAGACTTGGATTGGCCGCAGTACCCCCGCTGTTCTGGTAATCGTAAAAATTGTTTTGGTAGCCGAGTTCTGTGCCGACAAGCCGGGTCCATTGTGTGTTTACTGTTATGCCTCCGTTGTTGTGAATGTTGTTTCCTTCCGTACGATATGGGTTGCCAGGGCTGCTGCCGTTGACGAGTTCCGGATCCTGGGCCACCGCGAGCGAGTCCTGCACCTTCGCCTGCCAGCGTTCAGTAAACGCATGGTCCGCCCACAAATCAACTTGATGCGTCTGGTCAACCGGTCTCCCGTCGAGAGACATCCGGTCCTGATAATAATACAGGCCGTAGGTGTAGCGCAGACCCAGTTCTGTTTGTTGCAACGGCACGTTCAGGCTGAGGGAGGGGCTGACCTCAAACCCAAAACTGTCGCGCTTGCTTGGCCCCGACGGCGCGGTGTTGTAATTGTCGTCGTAAAAACCGCGCAGGGTGCCTGACACACTCCACATCTTGGCGGTTTCCATTGAGTTTAGATCTGGCGCGTAAGCGGCTTGAAGGCTCGCCGTTCCGGCCACTGCCAGTCCGGCACAAACAAAAAATTTTCTC
Organism: uncultured Verrucomicrobiae bacterium; assembly: GCA_963786375.1. Taxonomy (GTDB): domain Bacteria; phylum Verrucomicrobiota; class Verrucomicrobiia; order Limisphaerales; family UBA11358; genus UBA11358. Next base: position 59,023 of record CAWAYP010000003.1, on the reverse strand, counting down.
ATAGGGCGATGTTCTTTAACATACTTGACATCTTCATGATGTTCAAGGAAAAGCAAACAGCTAACAGCTTATCGAACAATATCTGGAAAACCAGAGTCCTGTCAAACGCCATTTCCGACTTTTTTTGAAAAAATTTCCGCATAATAAAACCTTACCACTTCATTAAAAGGCATTGCCTTTTAGGCGTTTAAACTTTAGTTTTTCAAATAAGACGTTTAACGGAGACGTGTTCAACACATCCCGGCTTTCCAACCAGCCTTTGGCCGCAATTCCGGTGCCAAATCGAAGAAACCCGCTGTGTTCGTTCCGGTGCGCGTCCGGGTTGATGACGCATTTCACGCCCTTGCTTTTCGCGTAGGGCCAAAGCCGCCAGTCCAAATCCAGCCGATGCGGGTTGCAATTCAACTCAATCCACGTGCCGGTTTCAGCGCACGCGTCAATCACCGCCTGAATATTGACCGGATACGGTTCACGTTCAAGCAACAGCCTGCCCGTTGGGTGCGCGAGCATGTGAACGAACGGATTTTGCGCCGCGCGAACCAGCCGTCTGGTGTTTTCTGCTTCATTATTGGACGGCACGTGCAAACTTGCCACCACCACCTCCAATTCCGCCAGCAATTCGTCATCAAAATCCAGCCGGTCGCGCAAAATGTCCACCTCGCAACCTGTGAGCAGCCGGAACGTGCTGCCGCGTTTGGCAAGCTGCCCGTTGATTTTTTGGATTTCCTTTATTTGCTGCCGGACGCGTTTCGCATCCAGACCGTTTGCCTGGAACGACGATTTTGAATGGTCGGTGATGGCCCAGTATTCCAGCCCCAACTCCTCCATGTATCCGGCGATTTCTTCCAGGCGGTTGTGCCCGTCGCTCCAGATGGAATGATTGTGCAACGCGCCCCGCAAGTCCGTCCATTTGACGAGCCTGGGCAAATCGTTTTTCTCGCCGGCGGCAAATTCCCCGTGGTCCTCGCGCAGCTCCGGCGGCACAAACGGCAAATCGAGCCTGGCAAAAATTTCCGCTTCGTCCCGGCACGGCACGAGCAGCCTGGGGTCGCGGGTTTCGGTTTTTGATTTGAACAGGCCGTATTCATTCAGCCGCAAACCGCGCTGAATCGCGCGCTGGCGCATGACGATGTTATGCTCCTTGCTGCCGGTGAAATAGGCCAGCGCAAACGGAAATTCGCGGTCGCTGACGACCCGCAAATCACATTGAATGCCGTCCTGGAGAATGACGCTCGCCTTCGTTTCGCCTTTGGCCGTGACTTTGACGACGGCCGGCTGCGTGACAAAAAATTCAATGACTTCCGCCGTTTTTTTTGAGGACGCGAGCAAATCAATGTCGCCGATGACCTCCTTGAACCGCCGCAGGCTGCCCGCCGCGCTGCAACGAATGACCTCCGGCTGCCCGCGCAAATCTTCCAGCAATGGCTCGGCCGCCAGCCAGGCATCGCTCAACAGATGTTTTGAGGCATAGCGGCGGCGGCGGGCAATGCCTTCGAGCAAATTTGCCTGTGTCTTTTCACCGAACCCGTCAAGTTGCGCGACCCGGCCTGCCCGGCACGCCGTTTCCAGTTTTTCCACCGAATCCACGCCGAGTTTTTTGTTGAGCGCCTGGATTTTTTTGGGGCCGAGTCCGGGAATTTCCAGCAGCTCGATCAAACCCGGCGGGATTGAGGCTTTCAACCCGTCGTAGTAGGCAAGTTTGCCCGTTTCCATCAACTCGGTGATTTTTTGTTCGAGCGCCCCGCCGATGCCTTTGATTTTGCCCAGCCGTTTTTCCGCGACGATTTTCGCCAGCGGTTCGCTCAAATTTTCAATCGCGCGCGCGGCGTTGGTGTAGGCCCGCGTCTTGAACGGATTTTCGCCCTTCAATTCCAGCAGCGTTCCGATTGCGAGCAGAATTTCGGCGACCTGATCTTTGTCCATGGCCATGAGTATAATGCCGTCCCGCCGGGGTCAAAAGAGAAAGTGGCTGTGACTTACCTTGGAACAATTGTCTTTTCTTCGGCCGTCCCGAAAAGGGACGCGGCCGGTTCCGCTGGTTCTGGATAAAATCAACCCGGCCTGGAAAATGGCCTGCCCCTTGCTGTCCCTCACCCAGTCGGAGAAAATTTGACACGCATTGATGAACGGCGGAACCATGATATTCGCGAACGAACATTTGAATTTCTCGGAGCAATACCTGCAGGCAACCCTGTTTGTGTCGCTGTTGAGCGTCTGGCTTTTGGTGGGGCTTTTTTATTATCTTAACCGCTACACCAAGCGGGAATACTTTGCAGTCTGGACCACGGCGTGGCTGTTTTACGCGTTGTGGTTGACCTTGGGGCTGACGACGCACGGTATCGTGTCCGGCAGTAACAACATCGTTTTCATGCTGCGGCAATGCTGCGTGGCGATTTCAGCGGTTTTTCTGTTGTGGGGCAGCGCGCGCTTTTTAAGCCTGCCGGTCCGGCAGGTTTCCCTGGGTTTGTTTATGCTGTTCCTGCTGGCCTGGACGGTTGCCAGTCCGCGGGTGCTTTCCAGCACGTTTCAGGTTCAATTGCCGGTATTTATTTTAATCGGTTTGAGCAGTGTGTTTGCCGGCGTTTGCTTTTTCCGGGTGCGGAAGAAGATGCCGTTTGTTGGAGCGGGAATGTTGTCCACGGGCTTCCTGTTGTGGGGCATTTACCTTGGGAGCTATCCCTTTTCCCAACAGTATCGGGACCTCTACAACGCGGGTTTTCTCATTGCCGCCGTTTTGCAACTGTTCATCGCGGTGAGCATGGTCGTGCTGGTCATGGAGGAAGTGCGTTACAACGCCGATCAGATGCGCGTGGAAATTGCCGAAGTCCGGTCCGAGAAGGAGGCGCTGCAGGTTAAAATTCTCACCACCGAGGAACAGTACCGCAACCTTTATGATCAGGTGCGTCTGACTGAAGGTGTGCAAAAAGCGTACGACGAACTGCGCCGCACCCAGCAGGTGGTGGTGCAGCAGGAACGCCTCCGGGCTTTGGGCCAAATGGCCAGCGGCGTGGCGCATGACGTCAACAACGCACTGTCGCCCATTGTCGCCTATTCCGAATTACTCCTCGCCACCCAGACGGATTTGCCCAACACGGCGCGCCAATACCTGGAAATCATCCACCAGTCGGGCGAAGACGTTTCGCATATTGTTGCGCGCATGCGGGAATTTTATCGCCGCCGTTCCGATACGGAGGAACTGGCCAAAGTGAACATCAATCAAATTATCGAAGAGGTGATAGATCTGACCCGCCCCCGCTGGCGCGACATTTCGCAACGGGAGGCTGTTTCCATCCAAATCCAGCGTGAACTGGATCCCCAACTGCCCTTGCTGCTCTGTGATCCGGGGGATTTGCGGGAAGCCCTGATCAATCTGATTTTCAACGCCGTGGACGCTCTGCTGCAAGGTGGCACCATTACCCTGGTCACCCGTTCCATCCACCATCCGGCCCAAAACGGAAATCCGCCTCCCGAACCGCAACTCCAGATCGAGGTGCGGGACAACGGCATTGGCATGGATGAAAAGACCCGCCAACACTGCCTGGAACCCTTTTTCTCCACCAAGGCCAAACGAGGCGGAACCGGCCTGGGGCTGGCAATGGTTTATGGAATGATGCGGCGCCACGATGGCGCCATCGAAATTGAAAGCGAACCCGGCCGCGGGACTTGTATCCGGCTCACTTTTCCTGTTCGGGAAGAAACGGTCCAGACGACCGCCTCGACTCCCGTCCCGCGCACCGGTCACAACCGTTCCCTGCGCATTCTTTGCATAGACGATGAATTACAGATTCAGGAAATGTTAAAACATTGTCTCACGACTCTGGACCATCAGGTGACAACGGCTTCCGGCGGAAAACAGGGTGTGGAAATGTTCCGCGCGGCAATGCTTAAGAAGCAACCTTTCGAAACCGTCATCACGGACCTGGGCATGCCCGATATTGACGGACATCAGGTGGCCCGAACCATCAAGGCGGAATCTCCCGGCACCCCGATCATTATGATGACCGGCTGGGGAACCATAATGAAGGAAGATGGAGAAACCGCGCCGGAGGTGGATGCCGTGGTCGGCAAACCGCCGCGCATCCAGGAATTGAACCATCTGCTCCTTCAACTCACCACGTAGGACGGGCGTTACTTCCAAAGCGCTCCCGGCCTGAAGCGATTGTCTTTTCGCGGGACGTTGCGTTTTAGGCGCATTTTATTTTTCCGTGCCGGTTCTTACGAATGCCGGTAAGCTCAAGCCCATGTTGAAAATCGCGCATGGCCCGGTGGCGCTGACCATCGCCGGTTCGGACAGCGGCGGCGGCGCGGGCGTTCAGGCCGATCTGAAAACGTTTGCCGCGGCGGGCGTCCACGGCGCAAGCGCGATTACTTGTCTTACCGCGCAGAATCCCCGGCGCGTTCTCGCCATTGAATCTGTTTCACCCACAATGCTGCTGCGGCAAATCGAAGCGGTGTTTGAAGAACTGCGTCCGACGGCGGTAAAAACCGGAATGTTATTCACGGCGGCAAACGTGCGCGTCGTCGTGGGTTTTTTCCGAAACTCAAAACTCACAACTCACAACTCAAAATTGATTGTTGACCCGGTCATGGTTTCCACCAGCGGCGCGAGACTGCTCCAACCGGCGGCGATCAAAATTCTAACCAAACAATTGTTGCCGCGCGCCACGCTGGTCACGCCCAATTTGCACGAGGCTGAAGTTTTGACCGGGGAAAGAATCACATCGGTCGAAAACATGCGCACGGCCGCCCGTAAAATTCACGCGCGGTTTGACTGTGCGGCACTGGTCAAGGGCGGTCATTTGCGCGGGATGCGCGAAGCCGTGGACATCTTTTTTGACGGCCGGACGGAATTGCTTTTGACCGCGCCTTTCATTAAAGGCGTTCACACGCATGGCACCGGCTGCGCTTATTCCGCGGCCATCACGGCGGCGCTGGCCTTGGGCCGCGATTTGCCGCAAGCCGTCGAATGGGCCAAAAATTACATTACCCAAGCCATCACGCGAAATTATCGTGTGGCGGGCCATTTCGCGTTGAATCATTTTGCCGCAAGACAGGTGTAACGGCACCCGCGACCACCGGCAAACTCACGCAATTCCGCCATTCACACGGATGTTCTGGCCGGTCACCCACCCGGCTGCCGCGCTCGCCAAAAATGCGACCACTTCGGCGATTTCCATCGGCTGGCCGAGCCGGCCAAACGCGGACGCTTGCGCAAATTGCCGGATTTGCCCGGGCGTCTTGTTGTTTTTAAACAGCTCTGTTTCCGTCGGTCCGGGCGAAATGACGTTGACGGTGATTCGCCGTGGTCCGAGTTCCCTGGCGAGCGAGCGCGTGAGTTGCTCGACCGCTCCCTTGGTGGCGACATACGCCCCGTAGGCCGGCATCACTCTCGCCGTGGTCGAGCTGGACATGTTGATGATGCGTCCGCCTTCGCTCAGCCGGATCGCCGCCTGTTGGCACGCGAAAAAGGTGCCTTTGACGTTCACGGCAAAAATGCGGTCGAACTCCGCTTCCGTGACGGCGCTGACCGGGTTGACCGGCATGATGCCGGCGTTGTTCACCAAAATGTCGAGCTGGCCGAAACGGGTGATGGTCTCGTCAAACAACCGGACAATTTCCGGCACGCGTCCGACGTCCGCCTGAACGGCCAGCGCCTTTCCGCCGGATGATTCGATTTGCGCCACGACTTTTCGAGCTTCGACGGCATTGCTGGCGTAATTGACAACGACCGTCGCGCCGTCCCGGCTGAGGCGTTCGGCGATGGCGCGTCCAATTCCGCGCGACGCGCCGGTAATGAGGGCAACTTTTCCTTTTAACGTATTGCTCATAATGCTGTATGCGTGAAAAATCTGGAATGGACAATACTCACTTTTGAAAAAAAGTCCAAACCGGTTGGCGTTCCCGCGCGGACTTCAAGCAGAGGTTAAAGCAAAGCCGGTGATGGCGGGCGCAGATCTACGGCCTTTGCAGCCGGAAGAATTGGGTGGCGTTTGTGGCATTTAACGTCACCTGGTTCTGATTGTTGGTTACCGCCGGAGTTGCGTTGAGCATGCTCCAGACAATTGGCGGCGCAGAGATTGGTCGTGGTTTCGACGACAAATCCGTCCGGATAGACGGGCCAAGTGAGCACCACGTTGGTGACGGTGTCGGACTGCGTAACGTTTAATGTCATGTAGAAAAACTCCCAGGCCAACGCGTAAGTTTCGTTGCTGCTGACGGTGTTGCTCCCGCCATGTTTCAGGACCTGCAAATCATACCGGCCTTGCGGCAATTGCGGCAGCCAGATGTGTTCCACGTTATCCACCACGCTGGTGCTGGCGGCGATGAGGTTGCTGGACACAGCGTCATACAGGAAGAGGTCAAGATTGTTGATGTTGGTTTGACTTAGTTGGCGGTTCCACACCAGCGTCGCCGTGGCGGTGAAGGCAGCCTGGTTCAAGCCGTTGGTGACGTTGAAATAATAATGGTTTATCCCGTCGGAAGTGCTGGTGCTGAAATTGGTGTTGAAATCCCAGCCGTTCAGCGCGTCGATCGTGCCGCTCGCCCCGGTGGGCGGATGCGGGCTGTTGGTGGACACGGTGGTGGCAACGATGTAGCCGTGCTGGCCCCCGGCGAGTTGCTCGTAGGAATTGAAGGCGTTTAATATGCCCGCCCCGTAGTTTGTGTCGAGCGGCGAGGGGGGAAGGTTCGTCCAATCCACCGGCTTGATGGCGCCGTTGAGGAGCAGGGCTTTGACTGTGCGAATGTCGGCGGCGGCATTGGTGTTGCTGCCGCCGTCGCCGCGCAAACCGGCCTGCATCAACAGCGCCGCCGCGCCGCTGACTTCCGGTGTTGAGAAACTGGAATAGCCTTCCGGCGCGGTAATGTCCGGTTTGGCGCGGCCATTGTCCGGCGTCGGCCCATAACTCGAACCGCCGCCGTAATCACCGACGCCAATGCCGTTGTAACACGTCGCCGGCGGGCTTACCGGCCCGCTGTTGCCCGCGCCCGAAACGAAGAGCGTATGATATTGCGCGGCGTAATTGTCGTAGCCTGAATCAATGGCTTGTTGCACCGCCACTGACGCCCCGGTGAAAATGAAACTCTGGTTCACGACGGAATCGTCAATATTGGAAGAGGGCAGCACCGCCACATAACTCGTTGAAAAGCGATTTGCGAATTCCTCGACCTGCACGAAGGAATTCGCGTCGAAATTGTCCACGTGCGCGACATTGGTGGCGATGCCAACCGGCATCCCATAAAAATTCGAAGCCACTTCATCCGCGTGGCCCGAATCGGAACCCAGGCTGTTGGGAAAATAACTCGCGGTGCCGTTACTGCTGATGTAGGTGAAAAGACCGGCTGGTTGCTGCACCCAACTGTTTGCCGGATTGACTTCGAAATCTGGCGCGCCGGCTTCGGATTGCGCCACGCGTATGCCCGTGCCATCCACATTCGTCGTCACCGTCCGCAACAACGTCACACCGATGGCGTCGAGACACGATGCCCGGGCCGTCAAGCCCATTTGCAACCCTCCCAGGAGAACCGCCAAGACCCGAATCACTCGCAAACAACGCGCTATTTTCATGGGCTTTCAGCTTATGAAATAAAGCAAGTTTGATGCTAAAAGTCCAGCTTTTAATTTGAATTCCTGGTTTTTATCAGCCTTGCTGGCTTGTTTGAAACATGAAATCGGCGGGATGGTTCACGGCGCGGTTTCCTTTTTACGCCAACCTGTTACACTGCAAACGATGCCCGACACGCTCGTCATCAACGAAATCTATCTGAGCTTGCAGGGGGAAAGCACCTTTGCCGGTTTGCCCTGCATCTTTATCCGGCTCACCGCCTGCAATCTGCGCTGCTCCTATTGTGACACCGCCTACGCCTTCACTGAGGGTGAAAAAATGTCGCTGACGGAAATTCTGATTGAAACCAACAAGCTGGCCAAACCGTTTTCCAACTTAAAATTCAAAACTCAAAATTCAAAACTTCCCCTCGTCGAGCTGACCGGCGGCGAGCCCCTGCTCCAAAAAAATTGTTTGCCGCTCATGAAATCGCTTTGCGATGACGGCTTCACCGTGCTGCTCGAAACCAGCGGCGCGCATGACCTTTCACAGGTGGATTCGCGTGTTCGTCGCATCATGGATTTGAAATGCCCGGGCAGCGGCGAAGTGGAACGCAACCGCTGGGAAAATCTCAAGCACCTCAAAGCCACTGATGAAATCAAATTCGTCGTCGGCACCGAGCAGGATTACGATTGGACAAAACAGGCGATTGCCGCACATAAGCTGGACGCGATTTGTCCGTTGCTGGTTTCGTGGGTGCATCCGTTGTCACCGGAGCAGCAGGACAAATCGTTGAAAAAAGTCCCGGCGGGCCAGACGCCGGTTACGCGGCGCGAATTGGCGGAAAAAATCATTGCCGACGCGCTGCCGGTGCGCTTTCAGGTGCAGCTGCACAAGGTCATTTGGCCGCCGGAACGGCGCGGGGTTTAGGGATTTCTGATTTACGATTGAAAACGCAACGGCGCGCCCAATCGTAAATCGCAAACATAAATTTGTGACCGAAACCAAAAAAATTCTGCGGCGGCTGCGCGACTTTGAGTCGCGCAACATCGTTTTTATGGAGCCCGACGGTTCGTGGCCGATCGTTTGGGAACGCGCCCGGGACGCGCACGTTTGGGACGCCGACGGGAAAAAGTATCTGGATTTGACCGCGGCGTTTGGCGTGGCTGCCGCCGGGCACGCCAATCCGCGGGTGGTGAAAGCCGGGCAAAGACAGTTGGCCCGCCTGCCGCATGCGATGGGCGACGTGCATCCCCACGCGCGCAAGGCCGAACTCGCGCAAAAATTAAGCCGGATAACTTTTGAACGCTGGACCAACTCAACGGAACCGAAAACTAAAAATTCAAAATTCAAAACTGCAAAAACCATTTTCAGCAATTCGGGTTTTGAAGCCGTCGAATCCGCGCTCAAAACGGCCATGCTTGCCACGGGCAGACATGGTGTCATCGCCTTCTCCGGCGCGTATCACGGACTTGGCTACGGCGCGCTCAACGTGACGCACCGCGATTTTTTCCGCGGCCCGTTCCAAAACCAGCTTCGCGAGTTCGGGCATTTCGTCCAGTTCCCATCGAAGGCCGGCGACCTGGCCGCGGTCGAATGGGCCATCCACCGGGTTTTGCGGCGCGAGCGAATCGGCGCGATTCTGGTCGAACCGGTGCAGGCGCGGGGTGGCATCAATGTGCCGCCGGAGGAATTTTTGCCGATGCTTCGCCGGCTTTGCAACGAGCACGGCGCGTTGTTGATTCTCGATGAAATCTACACCGGCTTTGGCCGCACCGGAAAATGGTTTGCCTGCGAACACAGCGGCGTGGTGCCCGACCTCATCTGCCTCGGCAAGGCGCTGACCGGCGGCTTTCCGCTGTCGGCGTGCGTCGGGCGGGCGGACCTCATGGACGCCGCATGGCCGGAATCGCGCGGCGAGGCGATCCATACCAGCACGTTCCTCGGCCATCCGGTCGGCTGCGCGATGGCATTGGCGCAGATCGGGGAAATTGAGCGGCTCAACCTTTGCCAACAGAGCGCGGAACTTGGGGAATTTTTGCTTTCGCTGCTGCAATCGCAAATCGCAAATTGCAAATCGCAAATGCAAGTGCGCGGTCTGGGGCTGATGGCCGGCGTCGAAATCCGGTTGCCCGACGGCAAACCGGCGACCGCAGCCGCGATGCAGGCCGTCAAAACCATGTTGCATCGTGGTTTCATTCTTTTGCCCGAAGGCGAGCACGCCAACGTCATCAGTTTCACCCCGCCGTTGACCATCACCAAGGTGCAATTGGCCAAAACGGTGGCCGTGCTCGCCGAAGTTTTAGCCACAGATTAACACAGATGAAACACGGATTGGGGTTTTGTTTTTCATCTGTGTCCATCTGTGTTTATCTGTGGTTGTTTTCTGAATGAAGCTTTCGGAGATGCGGGTATTGTTGGCGGCGCGCGGGATTCAACTGACGAAATCCCTGGGCCAGAATTTTCTGCACGACGGCAATCAGTTGCGGCGCATCATCCAAGCCGCGGAACTTTCAACAAAAGACAAGGTTCTCGAAATCGGGCCGGGGCTGGGGCCGCTCACGGAATTGCTCCTGGAAAACGCGGGCGAAGTTCTGGCGATTGAGAAAGATGCACGGCTGGTGGAATTCTTGCGCGGTCGGTTTGACGTAGCGCAGGCGTCCCGCCGGCGCGAATTGAAAAAAAACCGGGAAGCAGGCGTCCCGCCGGCGCCGCATTTGCTCCACGCCGATGCGCTGGAATTTCTGAAACGCGAGCAACGGGATTGGAGCGGGTGGAAGCTTGTCGCCAATCTGCCGTATTCCGTCGCGTCGCCCATTCTGGTGGAACTGGCGCAAGGTTCGCGCGCGCCGGAAAAAATCGTCGCCACGCTGCAACTCGAAGTGGCGCAACGGCTCCTGGCCAAAGCCGGTGACAAGAATTACGGCGTGTTGACGCTGCTGGTCCAATTGGATTATGCGCCGCGCGAGCATTTCAAGATTCCAGCAGGTTGTTTCTTTCCGGCGCCGGACGTGGATTCGGCCTGCGTGGTTTTGGATCGCCGCGGCACGCCGCTTCTGCCGGAAAACCAGCGCGCAGATTTTGTGAAAATTGTGAAGCGCGCCTTTTCCCAGCGGCGGAAAATGATGTTGAAACTGTTGCGCGAAGACTGGCCGGTTGAAAAACTGGAGCGGGCGTTTGCCGAATTGAATATCCCGCCACAGGAGCGCGCGGAGAAGTTGAGCCTGGAACAGTTTGTTGGATTGGTAAAAAACGTGGCAAACTGAAACAATCGGGAGGGTTGCCGTGTCGGCGACCCTGATTTTGGGACGGCGACACGCCGTCCCTCCCCAAGAATGAGCGAAGAAATTTTCGATGTGGTCAACGAGCGCGACGAAGTGGTTGACCGAAAGCCACGTCGCGAAGTCCATGCGCGCGGGCTGCTGCACCGCGCCATCCATGTGCTCGTGTTCAATGCGCGCGGAGAAACCTTCCTCCAGAAACGTTCGATGACCAAGGACCGCGAACCCGGCAAGTGGGATTCCTCGTCATCCGGGCACGTGGATTCGGGCGAGGATTACGATGCCTGCGCCGTGCGCGAGTTGCGCGAGGAAATCGGATTGATTGCCCCCAAAACGCCAGAACGGTTGTTCAAAATTGACGCCGGCGCGGAGACGGATCAGGAATTTGTCTGGGTTTACCGCTGCCGGGCGGAAGGGCCGTTTCAATTGCATCCTGGCGAAATCGAACGCGGCGGGTGGTTCACGCCGGAAGCAGTCACGCGCTGGATGGTCGAGCGCCCGGAGGATTTCGCGGGTGCGTTCCGGTTGATTTGGAAAAAATATTTAGTTTCAGTTACCGAGAGGGAATAAAATTTGCAGAATCTTCACACTTGGCGCAAGGTTTGCTCCTTTACTTGCGTTGAAAATGGGGTAGTTATTTAGCCATGCAAAACTTTTTGGTTCCAATTGTGGTCGAACAGACCGGTCGCGGTGAGCGGACGTGGGACATTTACTCGCGCCTGCTGGTGGATCGCATCATTTTTCTCGGCACGGCGGTGGATGACACGGTGTCCAACATCGTCATTGCCCAGTTGCTTTTTCTCCAGATGTCCGATGCCAAGAAGGACATCCATATTTACATCAATTCGCCGGGCGGCAGCGTCACTGCCGGGCTGGCGATTTACGACACCATGCAATATCTGACCTGCGACGTGAACACCTACTGCGTCGGGCAGGCAGCGAGCATGGGCGCGGTGCTGCTGGCGGCGGGCGCCAAGGGCAAACGCTACGCGCTGCCGAACGCGCGCATCCTGATTCATCAGCCGTGGGGCGGGGTGCAGGGCCAGGCCAGTGACATCAGCATTCAGGCAAAGGAAATTTTAAGGCTCAAGGACCGGCTCAACGAAATTCTCGGCAAACATTGCGGGCGCAAAGTCGAGGAACTCGCGCGCGACACCGACCGCGACCGTTTCATGTCCGCCGACGAGGCGAAGGAATACGGCCTGGTGGATCACGTGGTGCAATCGCGCAAGGAAATTCCCGGCGCGATGGAAAAAACCTCGGTGGTCACATGAGGGATCAAATTAATTTGGAGTTTAATGCCGCCGGGCGGGATTGTTCATCGTGGAGCGCGCTAAAGCATGAACTCCGGCGAAAATCGGCAATCATAAATCGTAAATCGTAAATACCCATGGCCCGCCCCAACAATCTCACGATGTGCAGTTTCTGCGGCAAGTCGCACGCGGAAGTGCGCAAGCTCATTGCCGGGCCGGGCGTTTACATCTGCGACAACTGCATCATCCTTTGCAAAAATGTCCTCGACCGCGAACTCGAGGTGCAGAACCAGAAAAAACAGCCGAAGTTCACCGTCCCCAAACCCGCCGAAATCAAACGGCTGCTGGACTTGCATTGCGTCGGCCAGGACCACGCCAAAAAAACCCTGGCCGTGGCGGTCCACAATCATTTCAAACGCATTCAGCAGGAACCGGAGGCGGGCACGGCTGCCGGCAAAACCAAACATTCCGGCGTGGAAATTGAAAAGAGCAACATTTTGATGATTGGCCCGACCGGTTCCGGCAAAACCCTGCTGGCGCGCACGCTCGCCCGGGTGCTCGATGTGCCGTTTGCCATCGCCGACGCCACAACGCTGACCGAGGCCGGCTACGTGGGTGAAGACGTGGAGAACATCATTTTGCGGCTGCTGCAAAACTCGGATTACGACGTAAAACGTGCCCAGCGCGGCATCGTTTACATTGACGAGATTGACAAGATTGCGCGCAAAGCCGAAGGCCCGTCCATCACCCGCGACGTTTCCGGCGAGGGCGTGCAGCAGGCCCTGCTGAAAATCCTCGAAGGCACGGTTTGCAACGTGCCGCCCCAAGGCGGCCGCAAACATCCGCAGCAGGAATACATCCGCGTGGATACGACGGATATTTTGTTTATTTGCGGCGGTGCGTTTGTCGGTCTGGAAAAAATCATTCACCGGCGGCTGGGCCGGCACACCATGGGTTTTGGCGCCATTGGCGAGATGCAAAAAAGCGCCGCCGCCGCGCGTGATCAAATTTTGCAGCACGCCGAGCCGGAGGATTTGCTGGACTACGGTTTTATTCCCGAATTCATCGGCCGGCTGCCGGTGGTGACCACGCTGACCGAATTGTCCGAGGATCAACTGGTCTCCATTCTCACCGACACGAAGAACGCGCTGACCAAGCAGTTCGCCAAGCTCATGGCAATGGAAGGCGTGGAACTGGAATTCACGCCCGACGCGCTGCGGGAACTGGCGGTGCTGGCGCTGAAAAAGGGCACTGGCGCGCGCGCGCTGCGCGGGTTGATCGAGCGGCTCATGCTCGACGTGATGTATGACGCGCCCGACAACAGCGACGTCGTTCACGTGAAAATCACGCGGGCCGTCGTGCTGGGTGAAACCCAGCCCATTGTGCGGCGCAAGCCGGACATGCAGGCGGCGTAGTTTCTTACCGATGAAACAGGCCTTTCACCTTTGTAAAAAATGAAGGTGAACGCAAATGGTTGACATATTTTGCCCACGAGTCTTCCGTTCCAAATTTTCTTTCAACTCGCGCCTCCTCACTGCGCATCAATTCCAAAATCTGGTTGTCTTCATCTTTGTCCAGCCAGAAACCATGTTCCGGGCAACAATCGAGTTGTAAATCGAAGAACCGATAATCGAATCGCCTGAGCGGAGCGGAACAAACCGGACATTTAAGCTCTGTTTCCTGACTGACAAGATAAAGCGAGCCTTTGTTCGCTTCGTTGTTGAAAGCTTCATTTTCCAATTGATCCAACTCGGCCGGGGTCAGCCACATCCCCTGGCAACCGGGACAAGCCTCCACCTCCACTCCCCGATCATTTTGATGTTGAAGTTCGATTTGGCACTTTGGACATTTCATGGCGGAGAGAATAAACGGGTTCTTTGGCCGATGGCAACCGTGTCTTCAGCGCGCGAAAATCTGGCGGATGACGTCTTCAATCGGCACTTCCTGGATGTCAATGTCGGTCACCGGCAGCTCGTCAAGCAATGATTTGCAGACGGGAATCACCCGGTCACGCTTGACTTTGAGCGTGATGGAGCCGGCATTTTTCTCCACGACTTCGCCGTAACGCGCCAGATTCTCCGCCGACTGTGCCTCCGCATTGGCACATTGAATCGTGACGAACTTGAAATCGGCGAAGCGGTCCACGATTTCGTCGAGTTTGCCGTCGAAGAAGATTTTGCCGTGGTCAATGATGATGACGCGCTCGCAAAGCGCCTGGATGTCGGCCATGTAATGGCTCGTGAGGAGAATCGTGGTCTTCTGCCCCGCATTGTGGCGGCGGATGAATTCGCGGACGGTCTTTTGCGAAACCACGTCCAGGCCGATGGTCGGTTCGTCGAGAAAAAGCACCTTCGGCTGATGCAGCAGCGAGGCGATCAGCTCCATTTTCATGCGTTCGCCGAGGGAAAGTTCGCGCACGCTGACGTTGAGTTTCTCTTTGACGGCGAGCAGTTCGCTCATTTCGGCGACGGTGCGCTCGAAACGGTCGGCGGGGATGCCGTAGATTTTCGCGTTCAGTTCCAGCGATTCGCGCGCGGGCAGATCCCACCAAAGCTGGTTTTTCTGGCCCAGCACGAGCGCGAACTGGCGGCGATAACCGTCGGCGCGTTCCCACGGGGTGTAACCGAGCACCTTGGCTGAGCCGCCCGTCGGGTAAAGCAGGCCGGCGAGCATTTTGAGCGTGGTGGTCTTGCCCGCGCCGTTCGGGCCGAGAAAACCGACCAGTTCGCCGGGTTCAATCTGGAAATGCACGTCATTGACGGCCACGGTCTGCTCGTATTGACGGTGAAAAAGCCCTTTGACCGCGCCGGCAAAGCCGGGCTGCTTTTTGTAGGTGCGAAAGGCTTTGGTCAGGCCGTTGACTTCGATGACCGGCATGACGGAAGTGTCGAGTGACGAGTGAAAAGTGTCGAGCGCGGAATCACCGCATCAACTGCTTTTCCAGATAATGGACGACCTGGCGGACGTTGGCGTCCACTTCCATGCGGTCTTTGACGAGGCGGCAGGCGTGGAGGACGGTGCCGTGGTCACGGCCGCCAAAGGCCTCGCCGATGGTGTTGAGCGAGCTTTCGGTCATCTGGCGCGACAGGTACATGGCAATCTGGCGCGGGAAGGCGATGTTTTCCGGGCGGCGTTTGCTGGTCATGTCGGCGAGGCGGATGTCGAAATGTTCGGCCACCTTTTTTTGGATGACCTCGATGCTGATGGAGAGCCGGCCTTCCTCGTGGAGGATTTCGCGCAGCAACCCTTCGACCACTTCAATCGAAAGCTTTTTGCCGGTGAGCGAGGCGTAGGAGGCGACGCGGATGAGCGCGCCTTCGAGGCGGCGGACGTTGGTGCGAATGCGATTGGCGAGGAAGTTCAGGATATCCTCGGGCAGCGTGACGCCCATGATCTGCGCCTTTTTATTGAGAATGGCCAGGCGCATTTCGACATCCGGCGGCTGCAAATCCGTGACCAGCCCCCATTCGAAGCGGGAAACCAAGCGGTGTTCCAGCCCCTGAATTTCACTGGCCGGCCGGTCGCAGGTGAGCACGATCTGCTTGTGCGCCTCGTGCAACGCATTGAACGTGTGGAAAAACTCCTCCTGAATGCGTTCCTTGCCCGCCAGGAACTGGATGTCGTCAATCAACAGCACGTCGGTTTGCCGGTATTTCTTGCGAAACCGGGCGAGCTGGTTGTTTTGAATTCCGTCAATGTATTCGTTCGTGAATTTCTCGGACGAAACATAGGCCACGCGCGCGCTCTTCTTGCTGCCGGTGACATGCTGGCCGATGGCGTGCAGCAGATGGGTTTTGCCGAGGCCGACCCCGCCGTAAAGGAAAAGCGGATTGTAGGATTTGCCAGGGGCTTGGGCGACGGCCAGCGCCGCGGCGTAGGCAAAATTATTGTTGTTGCCGACGACAAAGGTTTCGAACGTGTTTTTTGGGTTGAAAGTAATTTCCCCATTGTGTGACGTTCGTTCGTGGCTGGACTCGGCGGCTCTGGCTGCTTTAGCCGGCGTGGGCGCGGCAGCCGGAAGTGCCTGGGCATTGCCAGCGACGATCTTGAATTTTACCTGCAACTGGCGTCCGGCGGCAACCGTCAAGGCATCCTGCAACAGGCTGAGATAATTGTCCTTAAGCCAGACCTCGCAGAATTCGTTGGCCACTTCCAAAGTAACGTGGCTGGGATCTATCGCGTTGGCGCGCAACGGAGCAAACCACATGTTGTACGTGTCTGCGTTCAATCTGGAACGAAGATGTTCCCGCGCTGAATTCCAAATTTTTTCCACCGAAAGCTGCATATGCGTTTTGTCAAAAAGCCCGTTTTTCAAGCGTTTTATTCACCTGGCCCCCAGATTGGCGTTTGACCTTGCCCGCCATGCTCACTCGCATCACTCAAAACTCATCGTTTCGTTAAAGCGTTTGCCCCACGCCTTTGTTAATTGAAACTTCAACCAAAAAATCAAAACAACACGCTGATTCACAATGTGTTACAAATTACCGAACCAAAAACCCCATCCTGCTTCCTCAACAATCATTGAAACAACACGGCCAACTTGAACTTGCACGAACATTTTTACGCGAATGGGCCGGATGTTCCTAGGACAACATATTAACTCTTATTCACGAGTTATTCACATTATCCTTCCAGCCGGTTAAATCACCAATAGTTTCATTCTTTTGCCGATTATTTTTGCAAATCAAAGTTTGGCGCTCAACCAAAATGGTTTTAAAATTGCCGCCGTGCTTCTGTATTTTGTTTCAAACCGCCTGTTCACCCGTTTCACCAGTGCGAATCCGAACAACATCTTGAATGGAGCTGACAAAAATTTTCCCGTCGCCGATCTTGCCGGTTTTGGCCGCCTTGACAATGGCCTCCACCGCGGAAGCCACCAGTGAGTCAGCCAGCACCACCTCAATCTTAATTTTGGGCAAAAAATCCACGACGTATTCGCTGCCACGATAAATTTCCGTGTGCCCCTTTTGCCGGCCAAAACCCTTGACTTCAGCAACGGTCATTCCCTGAACGCCCAATGCACCCAGCGCAGATTTTACGTCCTCTAGTTTGAAAGGTTTGACGACTGCCTCAATTTTTTTCATGCGCTTTCCCTTTTCTGCTCGTGGAATGATATTAACAGCCAATTTCGTCCTGTAAACAGGAATCTTTGTTGTGCCGCTTAAGTGCCTTACGCGGAATTTCAAGCAGACCCCCACCGCGCGCTGCTTTCGAACAGGCCACTTATAAGCACGCCAAAAAACAATAGATATGCTTATACTTTCCATATGCATATTGACAGAAATAAGGGTTTATGATTTTATATCGGCAAGGTGCGAGGGAGCAGCAGTCTCTGGGACAACGTTCTTTGAATTATTTGACACCAGTTTTCGATCCGGGTTTTGGTACGCTACCGGATTGAAGTTCTTCGTAGTCTTACGTATGTACTTACTCGAAAATTCCCCGGGTCTCTCGGCCACCCCCTGACCGCTTGACCCGGTTTTTCTTTTCCAGCATCAAACTGAACGGTATTGCGCGTCAGAACGGATCCCCCGTCAGCCGGCGATGCCGGGGTTGGGGCGAACCATACAACAATAGATCGTCGGTCAGGCCGCGCGGTGGGTCAGGCCGACTCCTTGATCGTGGTGACCTGACGGACATGTGCATCCCCTGCGCGCCGGGGATGCCGCATCTGACCGTACGGGACGGCAGCACTGGAAAGTTGGTCAACGGCCAAAACTCAAACGCCACCTTTAACAGCGGATTAAAGCTCATGGGCCCATCCGCCTTTTGACTTTCCGCTGTTTATTCCCTAGCCTGTTTCCCCCTATGAAAGTCGTTCGCCACACGGACGCGAATTTTGCGGAAAAGCTTCGCGAACTAACAACTGCCTCCAGCCTGTTCGACCTGGAAATCGAGCAGCGCACCCGCGCCATCCTGCACGGCGTTTATGTGCGTGGCGACGATGCATTGCTGGAATTCACCGAAAAATTTGACGGCGCAAGGCTGGTGGCCGACCAGCTCGCCGTGACCCAGGCCGAACTCATGACCGCATCGCTCAAGGCGGATGAATTGCTGCGCACCGCCGTGGCGGAAGCGGAGAAAAACATTGCCGCGTTTGCCGGAAAATCCCTGCGCAAGAACTGGCAGACAAGAAATTCGCACGGCGCGAGCGTGGGCGAGAAGTTCGATCCCTTCCAGCGCGTCGGTGTTTACATTCCCGGTGGCACGGCGCCGTTGGTTTCAACGGCGTTGATGACCATCACATTGGCAAAGGTCGCGGGTTGTCCGGAGATCGTCGTCTGCACACCCTGCGGCAAGGACGGCGGGATCAACCCCGCTGTGCTTTTTGCCGCGCGCGCAGCCGGTGCGACGGAAATTTACCGCGTCGGCGGGGCGCAGGCGATGGCCGCGCTGGCTTATGGCACGAACACCATCCATCGGGTTCAGAAAATTTTTGGCCCCGGCAACGCTTACGTCGTCACCGCCAAGCGGTTGCTCGTCGGCCATGTCGCGATTGATTTGCTGCCTGGTCCGAGCGAATTGCTCGTGCTGGCGGATGAAACGGCCAATCCGAAGTTCATTGCCGCCGACCTGCTGGCACAGGCCGAACATGGCTCCGGCCACGAACGCGTCTGGCTCGTCACGACATCGGCAAAAATCTTGAAAGCTGTCGAGAAGGAGATTGCGAAACAGTTGCCCAAGCTGGCTCGGCGCGAATTCATCCAACGCGCTTTGCAAAACAACAGCTGGCTGATTCAGGTGAAATCGCTCGAAGACGCGGTGGCGCTGGCCAACCGGCTCGCGCCGGAACATTGCGAGGTGATGACGCGCAATCCACGCAAGGTTTCCGCGGGCATTTTGACGGCTGGCGCGATTTTCCTCGGCCCGTGGTCGCCGACGGTGCTGGGCGATTACGTCGCCGGACCGAGCCACACGCTGCCGACCGGCGGCGCGGGCGCTTCCTTTGCCGGCCTGACCGTGGACCAATTCCAGCGCCGCACGAGTGTGGTGGAATACAACCGCGCCGCGCTTAAGAAAGCGTTGCCCGCCGTGAAAAAATTCGCGGAACTGGAAGGCTTGGACGCGCATGGACGTTCTGCTGGAATTCGTCCCACAAAATGAAAAGTCCGAAGTATTTGATCCGCCCGCTCGTGCGCGCGTTGCACCCTTATGTTTACGGCGAGCAGCCGAAAATCAAGGGGTTGATCAAGCTCAACACGAATGAGAACCCGTATCCGCCGTCGCCGAAGGTGCTGGCGGCGGTCAAGGCGGCGGTGGACGGGCGGCTGCGGCTGTATCCGAATCCGACGGCGCAGTTGCTGCGCGAAAAACTGGCGACACGGCATGGCTGCCACGCGGACAACATCATCGTGGGCAATGGCTCGGACGAATTGCTGGCGCTGGCAACAAGGGCGTTTGTGGAGCCGGGTCCAAAGTCCAAAGTCCAAAACCCAAAGTCGGTCGTGCAATACTTCACACCGAGTTATTCGCTGTATCCCGTGCTGGCGGACATCCATGGCGCGGCGAAAAATCCGGTGCCGCTCAAGCCGGATTTCAGCCTGCCCAAGGTGGCCGAATTGAAACGCGACGGAATCTGGAGATTCGACGCGGCGCTGACTTTTGTCACCACCCCGAACGCGCCGAGCGGTCGCGGCTATAAAACGTCGGAACTGGAAAAGCTTTGCCGTGCGCAAAAAGGGGTTGTCATTCTGGACGAAGCCTATGTGGATTTCGCGCAGGAGAACGCGATGAAACTGGCGCTGAAATATCCGCACGTGCTCGTGGCGCGGACCTTCTCGAAGGCGTATTCGCTGTGCTTCCAGCGCGTCGGCTATTTTGTCGGCCAGCCGGAACTCATTGCCGCGCTGCACAAAATCCGCGACAGTTACAACGTGAACGGCCTTGGCCAGGTCGCCGCCGTGGCGACGCTGGGCGATTTGCCGTATTACCGCGCGAATTTCAAAAAGATCATCGCCACGCGCGAGTGGCTGGGCCGCGAGTTGACGAAACTGGGCTTCCGGGTTTTTCCGAGCCAGACAAATTTCATTCTGGTCCAGCCGTTGCGCTTCGCCGCGCACGAGTGGCAGCGCAAATTGCGCGCGCAAAAAATCCTCGTCCGGTGGTTTAACTTTCCGGAGGTTAAAGACCATCTGCGCATCACGATAGGAACCCCGGCGGAAGCCATGGCCCTCGTCCGGGCGGTGCGGAAAATCCTGTCAGATTAGGCCTGTTTTAAGGGGAAATTTCTGTTGGTTGAGCACGGTTTCTGCTCATAACCGCGCATGTATCTGGATTATTATGGTTTGAGACAGGCGCCGTTTGACATCACGCCGAACCCGCGATTTCTTTTTCACAGCACGAAACACCGCGAGGCGATCAACCATCTGCTTTATGGCATCCGCGAGCGCAAGGGTTTCGTCCAGCTCACCGGCGAGGTGGGCGCGGGCAAGACGACGCTGTGCCGCGCGCTGCTCGAACAGCTCGACCCGCGCTTTTCCACCGCGTTGATTCTCAACCCCGTGATGAGCGCCGAGGAATTGATGCGGGCCATCGCCACCGAATTTGGCCTGCCAGTGACGGGCCGTGACCGGTTGGAGACCATCGCGACCATCAACGAGCATCTGCTTAACCAGGCGCAAAACAACCGCGAATGCGTGCTCATCATTGACGAGGCGCAGGATTTGACGGATGAGCTGCTCGAACAAGTGCGGCTGCTTTCCAACATCGAGTTGGACGACCGCAAATTGTTGCAGATTGTTTTGCTCGGCCAGCCGGAACTGCGCGACCGCCTGAACAACCCGCGCCTGCGCCAGCTTCGCCAGCGCATCACGGTGCGTTATCATCTGGCGCCGCTGACGCGCGCCGAGGTCGGCCAATACGTTCAGCACCGGCTGGAACTGGCCGGCGCCAACGGCGCGCCGCAATTCACGCAACCCGCGTTCTGGCGCATCTTTCATTACAGCGGCGGCATTCCGCGGCTGGTCAACGCCGTTTGCGACAAGGCGCTGCTGGCCGGTTTTGTCGAGCAATCCGAACGCATCAATTACCGGATGGTCGCCCGCGCCGTCCGCGAACTCGAAGGAGACATACACGCATGAGCCTGATCAACGACGCGCTCAAGCAGGCCAGACAATCGCAGCCGCAAAATCCGCCGTCCGCCCCGCCGCCGCTGGCGCCAGTCGAATCCGCCTCGCAGGGAGGCGGGAGCTGGCTGGCACCGGTGATGATAATCCTATTCCTGGCCGCCGCCGGAATTTTCATCGGGCTATCGCTATCCAAACATGCGCCACCGGCTGCCAGCACGCCGCCGGTTGCCGCGACCGTGACCCAACCAGTTCAACCGGTTGCCGTTGTCCCGCCCGTGGTTACCAACGCACCACCCGGCTCGAACACCGTGGCGGTGGTTCCGCCCAAACCGCCGGAACCAAAGTTGCAGGGCATTTTGTTTGCCGCGACAAAACCCTGCGCGATTGTAAATGGAAAGACGGTTTATGTCGGCGACTACGCGGGCGGGTTCCGCGTGGCGACGATTTCGCAAGACAGCGTTACGTTGCAAAACGAGACGGAAACAAACGTTCTGAGCTTGAGTCCGCAATAAAATTCCCGTCATTGTTCCGCGTGCAATTCCTGAAAAAACTTCTGGGAGCGTCGCCCTTGATGGCCCGCGTGGCGCCGTTTGCGATTTTCCTCGCGTTGACGTTTTGCCAGGGCAAATTCAGCCCGGCGTCGGCCTACTGGTTTTACCTGGCGAAAACACTTGTTGCCGTCTGGCTGATTTGGGAAATGCGACCATTGGTTTTGGAAATGCGCTGGGCAATGAGTTGGGAAGCGGTCGTGGTTGGCATCGCCGTGTTTGTTATGTGGGTTGGACTCAATCCCTTTTATCCGCAATTTAAGAGTGGCGTGTTTTGGGATCCGTGTAAACAATTCGCCGAAAATTCGGCGCTGGCGTGGTTGATGATTGTGACGCGGATTCTCGGCTCGACGCTGGTCGTGCCGCCGCTGGAGGAGGTTTTCTACCGCTCGTTTTTGTACCGCTACCTTGCAAAACAAAATTTCCTGTCCGTGCCGCTGAACCAGTTTTTACCGCTGCCATTTTTCGCGACGGCAGCCATTTTTGGTTTTTCCCATTTCCAATGGCTGGCGGGCATCCTTTGCGGCATGGCGTATCAATGGCTGGTGCTTCGCAAAAATCGTCTGGGCGACGCGATGACGGCGCACGCGATCACGAATTTCCTGCTCGGCGTGTGGGTCGCGTGGCAGGGCGCGTGGCAGTTTTGGTAGGGACATCGCGCTGCGATGTCGCCCGCGCAGCAGCGGGCGGAACGGTTGCGCCGCTGAACGCGGCGCGGACGGCGCCAGCGCGCCGTCCCTACCTATTTCGCTTCGAGATTGATGTTGTATTGTTGCAAGGTGGCGCCTTCCTGCTGCGCCAGAGTGGCGAGGGCCTCGTTGTAATTGGCGAGGGCGCGGATTTCCTGCGACCGGGCGGCGGTCAGGTTGTTTTGGTATTGCAACACTTCGAAGGTGGTGGCCTTGCCGACGTTGTAGGTTTTCTGTTCGGCATCGAGCGCGGCCTCGGCGTAAATGCGCGCCTGCCGCGTGGCTTGCACGCTTTGATAATCGGCCTCCGCCTGCTTTACCGCGGTGTCAATTTGGACCATGACATTCTGTTCCAGTTGCTTGAGCTGCAACAAAATCTGCTGTAGCGTCGCCTTGGTGGATTTATATTGGTTGCGGGGCCCGATGTTGCTCAACGGCATCGTCAACGTCGCGCCGTAATAGTAAAATGGGCTGTTCCCCTCGTTGAATTGGTCGAAGGTATTGCGGAAATCTCCAGATGCGCCGGCGAAGCCGTAAGAGCCGGTTAAATCGAGTTCGGGAAAAAGCTGATTGCGGAAATACTTCAACTGGATGCCCTGTTGCTCTACGTTCAGCTTGGCCTGCAATAAATCCGGCCGCTCGGTTAATCCTTTGCTCCAACTGTCCTGCAAGTCAAATGATTGCGGCAACGCTTCCAGCGTGGCAGTGGGCTGGATATCCAGACTCTGCCATTGGGAGTAATTGTCGGTAAAAAGATTTTTCAGAGTGTCTTGGTCCGTATCCAAAGTGCTTTGCGCGGCAATCAGATTGGCTCTGGCTTGCGCCACCTGTGACTCGTCCTGCTGCACGCTCAAGATGGCGAGCGTGCCGATCTGCACGCGCTGGTTGTCCTGATCCAGTTGCGTTTGAGCCAAGTTCAGCGCTTCTTGCTGCACCTGCACGTTTTGCCGGGCATAGATGAGTTCGTAATAGGCGTTGACGACGGCGGTGACGGAGGTGATGAGTTGCTGGCGCAAGCCCTGCTCGGAATATTTCAGCCGGTTTTTGGCAACGCGAATGTTCAGGCGCGTCGTATCAATCCAGAAATTTTTCAAGAGGGGCTGAGTCAGTTTGACACCAATAGTACCGTCGGAATTTTCCGGTTGGGCAGTTCCAGTAGTCTCGGAAATATTGCCGTTAAAATCATAGGTCAATCCCCACGGCAGCGAGCCCCCGATGTCTGAGTTGAATGTGTTGTTCTTGGAGACGGACCCCGGACTTTGGTTGGTGGTATTAAATGATTCGTAGATACTCGAATACTCCTTATTATTGTGCTGGCCGGAAATGTTGAAGCTTGGATCGTAACCATCATAGGCCGCGCGCAGATTGTAAAGCGAAATTTGCGGATTATACCGCTGGATTTGCACGTCGAAGTTCTGCTGCAACGCCTGCTGGATGCAGTCGGTCAGCGACATCGCTCGCGTCGAAACAGTGTTGGTGCCGGTTTGCGCGGCGGCCGTGAAGGCCGCGAGGAAAACGAACAAAAAAACTCTGGAACTTTTCATCTTGCCAAAAAAGCGCGGATGTCCGCGCTGGTTCAAATAAACTCCGTGTCCGGGCCAAAGTTGCGGCTTTTGTCCGGATTCATCAAATCCAAGACGCTCCGGCTCGCCCAAAGGTAACCGTTTGGTTAATTCGGCGCGACGCCTGGTTCGGCCGGCGCCGCCGACACGTCCTCAATCTTGGCGTTTTGCTCCAGGAAAGCCAGCACCTTTTCGTGCGCGACCTGGTCGTAAAGCTCCATCACGCCGTTGCGCTTCTGCAAATCCTTGATGAATTTGTCCGGCGGGATCTGATACATCGCCGCCAGCGACTGCGCGTGTTTCAGGACCTCCTCCTGCGACACCTGGATGTTCTCCTGCTCGGCGATGCGCTGAATCAGAAACGCCAGCTTCACGCGCTCCTTGGCGTTGCGGGCCGCGGCGGAGTAAATTTCGTCTTTTTGTTTTTCAATCGTGTCGCGCGACACGCCGCGCTGCGAATTTTCGCGCACAATGTCATAAACCACGTTGCGCGTCTCGTGCGCCACCGCCGTTTCCGGCAGATCAAAATTCACCCGGTCCAGCAAGCCGCGCACCACCTGGCCGCGCATCGCCCTGGCCTGTGAATATTTCAATTCGTTTTCCAGGTCGCGGCGCACGCCGGCGCGGAGCTTTTCCAGATTTTCCGCGCCGTATTTTTTGGCGAACTCGTCGTCCATCGCCGGCAACAACTTTTCCTTCACCTCCACCATTTCAACTTCGAAAACCCCTTTCTTGCCGGCCAGTTCCTTGGTGACAAAATCGGCGGGAAAATCCATGTTGACCGTGCGCTGCTCGCCCGCCTTGGCGCCGACCAGTTGATCGGCAAAACCGGGCATGAAGGTTTCCGGCCCGGTGTCCACCCAGAAATTTTTCTGTTCCGTCAATCCCCTTGCCGTCGGCGCGATTTCGGTGATCGGCTTGCCGTCGCACGCGCCGGTGTAATTCACCACCGCGATGTCGCCCAAGCTCAGTTCGCGCGCGACGGTTTCAAATTTCACATGCTGCTGCGCCAGCAATTGCAATGCGCGCTCCACGTCCGCGTCCGTGACGGCTTTCACCTCGCGTTTGGCGGGCAGACCCTTGTAGTCCGGCAGTTGAAATTCCGGCGCGGTCTCAATCGTCGCGGCAAATTGCAGCTCCTGGCCGGGGCCAAACTGGATTTCCTCGATGTCCGGGTAGCCAATCACGGCAATTTTCTTTTCCTCCACCGCCTTGCGATACGCATCGCCGATGAGTTTGCGCTTGACCTCGTCCTTGATGTCCGCCTCGTATTTTTTGAGCACCAGCGCGCGCGGCGCCTTGCCGGGACGGAAACCGGGCAGCGACGCCTGCTTTTGAAATTCCTTTGCGATGGAATCAAAGGCCCCGTCCACGGCCTTCGCGTCCACTTCCACGCGCAGCAATTTTTTGCACGGAGCCAGATTTTCAACGGTGACGTTCACAATAATTTTTGATTTTCAATTGTCAGCGAGCCGTGCAGCTTAGTTGAATCGCGCCGGAATCGTCAACGGTTTTAATGGCTTGCCGCTGGTGTTTCCGCTTTGATGTTGTCGCAATGCAACCAACCACATTCTTCATCACCGGCACGGATACTGGCGTCGGCAAAACGGTGTTGACCGGGTTGCTCGCGCGGTATTTGCGCGAATGCGGCGCCAGGGTGGCGGCGCTCAAACCGGTTTGTTCCGGCGGACGGGACGATGCCCGCGCGCTCCACGCTGCGTTAAACGGCGCGCTCACGCTGGATGAAATCAACCCGTGGCATTTTCGCGCGCCGATGGCGCCGGTGCGGGCCGCGCGCCGGGAACGAAAACGGGTGAAGTTGCCGCAGGTGCTCGCGCACGTCCGCGCGATGCAAAGGCGGTTTGACGTTTTGCTCATCGAAGGCGCGGGCGGTTTGTTGAGTCCGCTCGGCGAAGATTTCAATTCGCGCGATTTGATTGCGTCATTGCGCGCCACGCCGATTATCGTCTGCCCCAACCGGCTGGGTGTGGTGAATCAGGTTTTGCTGACCCTTGAAGCTCTACCGCACAGCGTCGCGGCCAAAGCGCGGGTCGTTTTGATGTCGCCACCGAAGCCGTGCATTTCCAGTAAGACAAATGCACATTTGCTGGCAGAACATTTCGACGGGAAACGGATTTTCCCACTGCCGTGGCTGGGTGGACGGATTGATTCGAAACGCGCCCTGAAAGAATCACGAGTTAAACGGACGCTTCGCGCGTTGGCGTAATTTATTATTTGGGAAGCTCCTTCAATAGCGCGTTGGTAAAGGTTTGGCGGAGCGGTTGATGTTTTTGATATAGTTGTAATCGTTGCCGGATTACCGCCTCGTCGTTCGTCATACGGCGGGTTTTGGCCACATCGAGGGCTTCCTGCTCGGCTTTCACCGCGTCGTCGAAGCGACCGACTTCGGCACAAGCCATCGCCACCAAGTCAAGCATCGCTGGCTGAACACCACCAGTCAGGGCGTTGGCCTCGGATGCCAGGAGAAAGGCGGTGCGACCATCACGAGCGGTTGGATTTTCGTCCGAGGCCAGCACTTGAGCCCAAAAAGCCAATATTTGAAGGTTGCCCGGATCCATTTGCAAAGCTTGTTGAAAATGGGAAATGGCTTCCACGTCACGGCCTTGCCTGAGCAGCGCCTTGCCCACCAAATAGGGCACGCGCCAATCCTTCGGGTTCCGTCGCGCCGCCTCGGCGTATTGATTCATTGCCTCGTCGAATCGGCCCAGCCTGGCGAACAAAGTGCCGAGATTCTCGTGCGCCGCCACGTAATCTGAGTTTATCCGCAGTGCTGCCCGATATTCGGCCAACGCCTCGTTTGCGTGGCCGGCGGCGGCGAGCAAATTGGCGAGATTGTTGTGAGTTTCGGCGCGGTCTGGATCAAGCAGCAGGGCTTTGCGGAATGCGACCATGGCTCCGGCGTTTTGCCCTTCGTTTTCAAGCGCGAATCCCAGATTGAGATAAGCTATATCATTGTCCTTTGTGACAGCAATGGCATGGGAGAAAAGAGCAACATCATTACGCCAGTAACGCAATTGATTTTCCGTCAATCCCAGGCACGCCATCAACGACAGGGCGGCAACGCCGACCACCCGTGATTTGGAAATATGAAATCGTTTTACCAGTTCGCGCAGCCAAAACGTGATGATGAGGAAAATCCCGATGGACGGAAAGTAGGTGTAACGGTCGGCCATGGCCGCGCTGCCGACCTGCACCAGGCCAATTACGGGCACCAGCGTGCCCAAAAACCAAAGCCAGCCAACCAACCCATACGGATATTGCCGGCGCATCCGCCAGACCAGCCAGGAAATCGCGGCCAAGGTTGCCACTGCTGCCACCACCACCGGCCAGGAAAACAAATGGAGCGGATAAAGAACGGCGAGATATGTCGGCCAGACCATTTTCAGCAAATAATGCGCGTAAGCAACAGGGGTGTTTTCCAGCCGGTAATGCAACGGCGCCTTTGCCAACGAAGCAACCGCGCCGGCGCTGTGCTGCGCCACGAATGTGACGATGCACGAAGCCGCTGAGAGCAGAAAGAAAGGCCATTTTTCCGCCGTCAGGCGCAAAAAGTCGGAAAATTGAAACTTAAAAATGGGAGACCGCGCAGTATGCGCTTGGTCGCTCAAAAATCTTCGCAAAGGCCAATAATCCAACAGCAACATCACAAATGGCAACGTCACCAACATTGGTTTGGCCATCAAACCCAGCGCAAAGCAAATCACCGCCAGCCAAAAATAAAGTGATCCGTGACCTGCAGTCTGCGACCAGACTGGCGTGGACACGGCCTTTTTCGCCTTTGTCAATCGCTGGGTGCCACTGATTGCAGACTGCGCATATCGCGTGTAAGCCAAAAGCGTCAGGATTCCAAAAAATGTGCTCAACACATCTTTGCGTTCGGAAATCCAGGCGACGGATTCAACATGCAGCGGATGCCAGGCAAACAATGCCGCCACGAACGCGCTTGGCCACAACGCATCAGTTAACTGAAACATGAGCAGTAGCAGCAACACCGCATTGGCCGTGTGAAACAAGACATTAACGTAATGCTGTGCTCCGGCGTTCAGGCCGAACAATTCGCAATCCAGCATGTGCGAAAGCCAAGTGAGCGGGTGCCAATTGGCAGCATGCCAGGTTGTGAACGCCCATTCGGTGCCGACCCACGTCAACCCGTTTTGGACGACCCGATTATCTGTGATGTAAACGTCATCGTCGTAACACGAAAAACCGTCGCGTGCCACCGGCAGATACGCCACCAGGGTAATGAGCGCGAGCAGCAGGGCGATTAAGCGTGGACGGGACATCAGATTCCTTTGTACACAAATTTGAGCGGGCGACAAGCGGGAGTCTGATTTTTTTCTTGCAAAAAGTCATTGCAATTTCCGGGAAGACGGGTAGTAATTTGGGCGGCAGGGAATTTGCTCGACCGCCTGCCGCTTGGCCGCAGCATCGGTTCCTCACGACCAGGTAAAATGTGGGCATGATGAACGTATTATCGTTTGCTGTCGTGGGGGCCGCTTCCAATCAGGCGGAACTCATTTATGTTTGGAAACAGGCGACGCCGGAAGGCAAGGCCGTCATCGCCTGTCTGGCAGTCTTTTCGGTGATTGCCTGGTCGGTGATGACGTCCAAGGCCATTCAAATGCGCCGCGCGCGCCGGCTGAATCATTATTTCAACGAGGAATTTCGTTCACAAAAGTCCGTGCTGGATCTGTTTGACCGCAAGCTGCAGGTCGAAGGCTGCCCGCTTTACGAGGTTTACCAGATCGGCTGCACGCAGCTCGATGCGCGGTTGCGCGGCCCGGGCGGGGAACGGCGCCGGCAACGCGTCACGCTCAAAAACATGGAACACGTCAAACGCGCCATTGAAAACATCGTCGCGCAGGAATCGTTAAAATTGGAATCCGGTTTGATTTGGCTTGCCGTTGCCGCGAACGGCGCGCCGTTCCTCGGCCTGCTCGGCACGGTTTGGGGCGTGATGAGCACATTTGCCGGCATAGCGCAGCAAGGCTCGGCGACGATGGCGGCGATGGCCCCCGGCGTCTCGGCGGCGCTCATTACGACGGTGGCCGGCCTGCTCGTGGCCATTCCCTCCATGTTCGGCTACAATTGGTTGGTACACAATTTGCGCGTGTTCACCGTCGGGCTGGACAATTTTGCGCAGGAGCTGGTTTCCAAAATGGAATCGGAATTTCTTGAGGAAGAATGAAAAGCAACAGTGACAAGTGGCATGTGGCATGTGACGCGAACGGGAATGGTCTTGTCACCTGTTGCTTGACACAGGTCACACCGAAAACATGAGACGCTTTTCACAACGCAGTTATCTGGTGACGTTGAGCGAAATCAACATCACGCCATTGCTCGATCTGGCGTTCGTGTTGCTCATCATTTTTGTCATCACGACGCCGCTGCTGGAGCAAAGCATCAACCTTAAGCTCCCGCGCGGCGGCGAGCCGGATAAATTTGTGAACAAACGCGACATTCGCACCGTCGAAGTGAGTGCGACGGGTGTGTACGCGCTCGACCGGCGGCGGATGCCGTTCGACGAAATGATCGCGCGCTTGGCGGCGGATTTTCGCGCCAACCCGGACCTGATTGTTTATATCCGCGCGGACCAGGATGATCCCTACAAATACGTCGCCGCTGTGATTGACGGCTGCCAGCGCAATGGGATCATCCGTTATTCGCTCCGCACCGAACCGACCCGATGAACCGGCTGCAAAAAAAATGCGTCCTGGCCACGGCAGGTGTTCACCTGTTGTTGCTGATGATTTTGCTGGTCGGCCCGGCGTTCTTTCAGCCCCGTCCCCGGACGGACGATCTGCACGTGCTCGATGTCATTCCCGCCAATTTGATTGACGCGCAGTTCAACAGCGGCGTACGAAACGCCCAACCTCCACCGCCCGCTCCGGTGGTGACCCCGCCGCCACCCGAGCCGCAACCGGCGCCATCCAAACCGGCCGTGACGCCGCCACCCACGCTCTCGCAAAGGCTGGAGAAAATTTTTGAATCCGAACCGCCCAAACCGGCGCCGGAGAAGGCCCAACCCCATAAAATTGAGCCCAATCTCAAACCGGTGGTTCGCACCGCGCCCAAAAATGTTCCGGACGATTCCCAACGGGCGCGGGCGCTGCGCAGCGCGATTCGGAATTTGAAACGGGATTTCTCCCCCAGCACGACGGTGGACATGCCCGGCAACAGCAGCGTGGCTTACGCAAACTATGCCGAGGTCGTCAAAAGCATTTATGAACAGGCGTGGGTGCCCCCGGACGATACCTCCAGCGATGACGCGACCGCAAAGGTCAGGGTTACCATTGCCAGTGACGGCACGGTGGTTTCCGCGCGCATCCTCACGCCGTCGGATGACGCAAAGGTGGATGATTCCGTTCAACGCACGCTGGAGCGCGTCACCTTCATCGCGCCGTTCCCCGCGGGCGCCTCGGAAAAAGAACGGACTTACATCATCAACTTCAACCTCAAAGCCAAACGGATGCTCGGATGAAAAAAAATCGCCTCTCTTTGATTCAAATTGGTCTCGCGGCTTTTGTCGCGCTGGCCGCGACCAATTTCGTGCAGGGCCAGAACGAAATCACCATTCAACAGCAAATCAACGTTCTGGGACAGACCAAGCCGGTTCCCGTTTCCATCAGCGGGTTTGGCGGCGACGTCACGGACATTTTGAAATTCGATCTTTATGTCCAGGGATTTGCTTTCGTCAGCCCCGACGACGCGCAGTATCAAATCAGCGGCAGCAGCTCCGGCACGGTGCAGGGCCGTGTGGTGGATCGTTTCAGCAAGAACACGATGCTTTCGCGCTCCTATACCGGCTCGACGTTGCGGCAGCAGGCGCACGCGTTTGCCGACGACATTGTACAGGCCATCACCGGCAAGCAGGGCATCGCCCAGACAAAAATCACTTTCAAAGTGCAGGCACCCGATGGCGATGGCAAAATTTACGTCGCGGATTTCGACGGCCACAACGCACAAGCCATTACGCCCGATAATACCATCGTCGCCGCGCCGGCATGGGCGCCGGGGCGAACGGTGCTTTATTACACGTCTTACAAACTTGGCAATCCGGATATTTTTTATCACAACCTCGTCACCGGCCAGCGCCGCGTCATCGCCGGCTATTCCGGCCTGAACACCAGCGCGGCAGTCTCGCCGGACGGCACAAAAGTGGCGATGATTTTAAGCCGGAGCGGCAGTCCGGAGGTGTGGCTTTGCAATCCCGATGGCTCGGGTTTGAAACAATTGACTTCCACGCCGGAAGGCGCATCGTCGCCCTGCTGGTCGCCGGACGGCCGATGGATCTGTTTCGCGACGGAAATTCACGGACGCCGCATGTTGGCCAAGGTGCCGGCGGGTGGCGGCGAAATTCAGCGCCTTTCGACGGTGGGCGTCGCCAATCCGAGCGAGCCGGACTGGTCGCCGGATGGCAAATGGATCGCTTTCACTTCGCAGATGGGCGAGTTTGACATTTGCGTGGTGCCGGCAGACGGCGGCAACGCAACCATCCTGGTGCGCGGCCAGGATCCATCGTGGTCGCCGAACTCCCGGACGTTGATTTTTGTACGGCATACGCCATCCTACCGGGACATGCTGTCTTTGCTTGACGTTTACACGAAACAGGTCAAGGATACCCGGCAGGTTTCGGGCAATGATTCCGAACCGGCGTGGGCAAGATGAATTTTGATTAACCTGTTTTCTGTTTTAACCAACCTTTAACCGAAGGAAAATTATGAAAAAGATGAAGCTGGTTTATCCAATGGTAGTCGCACTGGCTGTCACCCTTGCCGCCACCGGTTGCAGGAGCCATAAACCCTACGGGGTCACGCCCATTCCGCCGGGGCAGGGAGGCCTGGTCAACAACCCGGGAGAAGGCGGCACGATGTCGGGCGGACAGGTCGGCGGCGGCCCGACGGCGAGTTTGCAGGAATTTGAAAACATGACCGAAGACCGCGCGGCCTTGGCGGCTTACACGATTCATTTCGCCTTCGACAGCGCCGTCATCCGGGGCAGCGAGCGGGCGAATCTCCAAGCCGTGGCGTCGGCCTTGAATTCCGATCCCGGCACCAAACTGCTGATTGAGGGCAATTGCGATGAACGCGGCACCGAGGAATACAACCGCGCGCTCGGTGAACGCCGCGCGCTGGCGGCGCGCCAGGCCCTGGCCAAAATGGGTGTTGACCCGTCCCGCGTCCGCACCATCAGCTATGGCAAGGACAAACCCGTTGATCCCGGCCACGACGAATCCGCCTGGGCCCAGAACCGCCGCGACGACTTTGTGCTGTTGCATTCGAAGACTGGCGCGTAATCACCCGAAAAATTAAAATTATTCGATGGCCGCGCGCGTCGCGGCCTTCTTTTTTGGCGCTTTACTAATGGTTGAACCGGGCGTAACCTTTCAAAGGCTCGACAAGCTAAATTTATGAATGTCATGTTGGCAAGCTGGTTTGGTGGCTGGGAAATTGTTTTGATTCTGGCTGTCGTCCTGATTCTGTTCGGGGCAAAAAAATTGCCTGAACTGGCCAAGGGCTTGGGCACGGGCATCAAGGAATTCAAAAAGGCGACGCGCGAGGTGACGGACGAAGTTCGGAAAGCGGGCGAAGAAACGCCCGCGCCGCCGAACCAGTCCGCCACCCAGAATCCGGCGCCACCCGCGCAGACCGTTTCACAATCTTCGCCTCCACCCAAAGCCTGACGGCGGAATGTTTCTGGCATGGCCGGCGACCACGAAACGGAACGCCCCGACGAGGCCGAAGGCGGCCCGGTCAAAACGTTTCTTGAACACCTCGAGGACTTCCGCTGGGTGCTCATCAAAAGCATCACGGCGTTGGCCGTGGCCATGTTGCTCTGCCTGATCGCGGGCAACTATGTCGTCCAAATTGTCAAATGGCCGCTGGAGCATGCGTGGGTCCGCTATCCAGCCACGAATCAAATTGTTGCCGTCAGCTTCGGCACCAACCGTCTTGGAAACTTTCAACTCACATCTGAACAACAGCGTTCCTTGAACCTTGGCACCAATCGTTTTGTGTCCGTCCAGATCGAGCCGCTCACCCTGGGGACCAACCAGGTGCTCGGCTGGCGGGTGGATTCCGATCCACGTGCCGCGGACGAGGCGCAGCGGCTCCAAATTAATTTAATCAATCTGGGCCCGGTGGAGGGATTTTTTATCGCGTTTCAGGTCGCGTTCTACGGCGGCCTGTTGCTGGCGTCACCGTTCATTCTGTATTTCGTCGCGTCTTTTGTCTTCCCGGCGCTGAAAATACACGAACGAAAATATGTGTATCGCGGGTTGTTTGTCGGTATCGGACTTTTTCTGTTCGGCGTGGCGTTTTGTTATTTCATTTTGATGCCGGTGGCGCTGGCGTCGTCGCAAATGTATTCCCAATGGCTTGGCTTTGGGGCGTTGCAGTGGCGCGCGGGGGATTACATCAGTTTCGTCTGCAAGTTCATGCTCGGCATGGGCTTGGGCTTTGAATTGCCCGTTGTGATTCTTACGCTCGTCAAAATCGGCGTGCTCGATTATCGCACCCTCCGAAGCATGTGGCGTTACATGATCGTCATTGTCCTGGTGCTGGGGGCGTTGCTGACCACGCCCGAAGTTGTTACGCAAGTTTTGATGGCTGTTCCGCTTTACATGCTTTACGAAATTACCGTCTGGATCGCGTGGTATTGGGATCGCCAGGAAAAGCGGAAACCGGCCCGGGAGGCCGGAGGCAGTTCCCGTCCGTGAAAGCGCGCCGCGCGGATTATAAAACGGGCTTTACATCCGGCGGGTTTTTCGTAAACTTTGTCTGTCAATTTTAAGAATTTATGCGCAACGCATTCTCCTTTCTCGGCGTGGTGACGCTGGCCGTGTTGTTCACTTCCGGCTGCGCGGGGCCGGAAGCCAAGCTCGGCCGCGGCGTGAGCAACGTTTCCGAAATCGCCCGCGGCGGCGAATTGCGCCGGTCCCTGGAGCAAACCGCCGTGTTTGATTCGCCGGACATTGGCTATACCACCGGTTTTATCCGCGGCTTTGACCGCTCCATGGCGCGCACCGGGGTGGGGCTTTATGAAATTGTCACCTTTCCGTTCCCGCCGTACCACCCTGTTTTGACCCAATACCTCGCGCCCGAACCCGTTTATCCCGACAATTACAAACCGGGCCTGCTGTCCGACTCGTTGTTCGACACCGACACTTCCGTCGGCTTTGGCGGTGGCGATGTCGCGCCGTTCGTTCCCGGCAGCCGGTTCAAGGTATTTGACAACAACTGACCGTGGCCGAAACCATTTTGCACCACGCGCCAACCGCCCTTCGTTGGCGCGTTTTGCTTTCTTGAAGCCAAATGCGCCTGAAAAAAAATTCGCCGTGCAAGGTCAATTTGCTGCTGAACATCCTCGGCAAACGGGCCGACGGTTTTCATGAACTCGAAACCGTCCTGCACCCCGTCAAACTGTGCGATCAATTGACCTTTGCGCGCGGCGCCGCCGGGGTGGAACTTTCGTGCTCCGACGCCAGCCTGCCGGTTGACGCGCGCAACCTTGTCCACCGCGCGGCCACCGCGTTTTTGCAGGCGGCAAAAATCAGCGAAGGGGTAAAGATTCACCTGGAGAAAAAAATCCCGCTGGCCGCCGGTCTCGGCGGCGGCAGCGGCAACGCGGCAACCACCCTGCTTGCCCTGAATGAACTGTTTGGCCACCCACTTTCCCCTGCGAAACTGAACGAACTCGCCGTGGCGCTCGGCTCGGATGCGCCGTTTTTTCTGCAAAACCGGCCGGCGCTGGCAACGGGCCGCGGCGAGAAAATTCAACCGCTGGATTTTTTCCCGGCGTTGCGCGGCAGGGCGTTTCTGTTGATTCATCCCGGCTTTGGCATTGCCACGCCCTGGGCCTACCAGAACCTGGCGCGTTTCCCGCAGGCCTTGAACGGCAAACCCGGCCGCGCGGAAAAACTGGTTTCGCTGCTGCAACGCGGCGATCTCCCCGCCGCCGGAGCCGGATTTTACAACTCCCTGGAAGCGCCCGCGCTGGACAAATACCCGGTGCTGGCCCTGTATCAGGAATTTTTGCGGGAGCATGGCGCGCTTGCCGCGCTCATGTCCGGCAGCGGCTCGACCACGTTTGCCATCGTTGAAAATGCGGCGGCCGGTGAATCCTTGGTGGATAAATTCAAAGCAAAGTTTGGCCGGAGTTGTTGGATGGCGGTGGTGAAAATTTAATGGCAGGGTCGGCGCGCTGCGCCAACCGGACGCCGCAGCGCGGCGTCCCTACCGTTTGAACCGGGCGAAGGCAAAGTCCGCCATTTCCTTCGCCGCCGGAATTTTGCACGCCAGCGCCATCAACCAATAGACCAGGCCGGCAATTCCCGCCGGCGCAAACACTTCGCCGATTTTCAGCGCGAGCGTTTTGTGACCCAGCGCGCTTTCCCAAAATCGCCAGCCGAACCACGCAATCAATCCGGCCAGCGTCCCGGCGATGACCAGCGGCAAAAACGTCGCGCGCAGCGGTTCCATTTCAAGTCTGGTGAGCTTTCGGCGCAACCAGTAGAGCAGCAGGCAGACGTTGCAGATGGACGTGATCGTGTTCGCCAGCCCCAGACCGCCTTGCTTTAGCGGTACGATCAGGGCGGCCGCCAGAACGAAATTGACCGCGAGACAGGCGATGCTGATTTTCATTGGCGTCTTCATGTCGCCGAGCGCGTAAAAGGCGCGGGCCAGAATGTTGACCGACGAAAATGCCACCAGTCCCGGCGCGAGGCACATGAGCGCAAACGCGGCGCCGTTGGTGTCCAGAGCGTTGAATTTGCCGTGTTCAAACAGCAGGCGGACAATCGGCTCGGCCAGCACCACCAGCAGAATGGCCGCGATCAAATTCAAAAAAATCAAGGCGCTGACGCCCTGCCGCAGCGTGGAACGAAATTCGGCGTAATTCTTTTCCGCCGCCAGCCCCGAAAGGGTCGGCAGCATATACGTCGCCAGCGAAATGCCGAACATGCCCTGGGGAAATTCCATGAGCCGCACGGCATAGGTGAACGAGGAGAGAATGCCGGTGCCGACCCAGAACGCCAGCGCTTGGACCAGCAGCACGTTGATTTGAAACGCGGCGACGCCGATCGTTCCGGGAATCATTCGCGTCACGACCGTCCGGACGGTTTCGTTTTGCCACGGCGAAACCCAGTGGTAACGGAAGCCCTCGTGCCAAAGCGTGGGCAGTTGAAACGCCGCCTGGGCCACGCCCGCCGCCAGCACGCCAATGGCGAGGCCGAAGATTTGTTCGGGCAGTTTGTGACCCATGCGCGGGGCGAGCCAGAGCACGGAGGCGATCATCACGATGTTGAGCATCGTCGCGCCCATGGCCGGAATGAAAAAATGCCCGCGCGCGTTGAGCATGCCCATGAACACCGCCGCCAGGCAGACCAGCAGCATGTAGGGAAACATCAGCGCAGCAGATGCAGCATGAGTTCCGTTTTCGTTTCGAATTGATGCACCGCCAGCGCGAGGGAGATGCCCGCCAGGACAAGCGCCACGATGACGCTCGCGGCGATGACCAGCCCGGAAATCACCGCGTTGGCCGCGCGCCACATCTCGATTTCGCCGTGCGTTTTTTCCTTTTCCTTGAAAACGGGAATAAACGCCGCCGTCAACGCGCCCTCGCCCAGCAGGCGGCGAAAGAGATTGGGGATGGTGAACGCAAACATGAATGCGTCCGTCACCCAGCCCACGCCCATGAACCGCGCATAGACCATTTCGCGCACCATACCGAGCAGACGGCTGGTGAGCGTGGCGGCGGCCATTGAGCCGGACGACTTCAGCATTTGTGACATCGCGCGAAGGTTAAAGTCCAAAGCCCAAAGTCTAAAGTCCAAAGTTTCTCCAATCCTCCTCGTCGTCGTCCTCGTTCTCGTAATCGAATCAGGAAAATCGAGGACGAGGACGGGTAGGAAAACACGGAGGATCTAAACAATTGGAAATTGGCAATTGGCCGTCGGCAATTTAACCTGCCGCCGTGAGCATTCTGGAAGAACTGAAATGGCGCGGTCTCATCGCCGATTGCACCGACGCGGCGGAACTGGCCAAAAAGATTTCCGCGCCGGTCACGCTTTATTGCGGTTTTGACCCGACGGCGGACAGCCTGCACGTTGGCAATCTTGTGCCGTTGCTCGCGCTGCGGCGCTTTCAATTGCTGGGCCATCATCCGATTGCCGTCGCCGGCGGCGCGACCGGCTCCATCGGCGATCCCAGCGGCAAAACGCAGGAGCGGCAGTTGCTCACAAAGGAGGTTCTGGAAAGCAACATTGCCAGCGTCAAGGAACAGCTCAAACGCCTGCTCGATTTTGAAACGAAACAAAATCCGGCCCGGCTCGTGGACAACGCCTCGTGGACGGCGAATGTTTCGTTCCTCGATTTTCTGCGCGACATCGGGAAGCATTTTTCCGTCAACCAGATGGTGGCCAAGGAAAGCATCCGCGCGCGGATGGAGGACCGTGAGGTCGGCATCAGCTACACCGAATTCAGCTACATGCTGCTCCAGGCGTTTGACTTTTTGGTGCTTTACGAAAAACACGGATGTGAATTGCAAATTGGCGGCAGCGATCAATGGGGCAATATCACCGCCGGCATTGACCTCATTCGAAAAAAACTGGGCAAGCCCGCCTACGGCCTCACGCTGCCGCTTATCACCAACGCCGATGGCACAAAATTCGGCAAGACCGAGGCTGGTGCCATCTGGCTCGATCCGAAAAAAACCAGTGTCTATAAATTTTACCAGTTTTGGATCAACACCGATGACCGCGACGTGATTCGCTACTTGAAATATTTTACACTGCCCGGAATCGTTCCACCTGGAGAAATCGAATCATTAGAAAAAAAGCATATAGAAAAAGAAAATCCCGGCGCGCGCATCCCCCACAAAAAGTTGGCTGCCGCAATGACGCTCTTAATTCATGGCAACGAAGCGATGCAAAGTTGCCAAATGGCCAGCGATGTTCTTTTTGGTGGCAGCATAGATTTGGCAAAAGAAGATTATTTTGTTATAATTCTTGCCGAAATCCCAACGATAGAGGTCAAAATCACAAAACTCGGTGGCATGGGCTTGCCATTGATTGAATTGCTTGTTCAGTCCGGCCTCTGTTCGTCGAAGGGCCAAGCACGTAAAGACGTTGAAGGTAGCGGAATTTATGTGAACAACAACCGCGAGAGCAGTGCCACGCGTTCGATTACTTTGAAAGATTTGCTCTTCGGTAAACACATCCTGCTTCGCAAAGGCAAAAAAAATTACGTCGGCGTAACGGCGAAGTAAGTGAAACTATGAAAACCAAACTTCTTATCATCGGGTTGACCGCGTTGCTCGCGGCTGGCTGTCAAACCCCGTCAACACAACTCAACAAGGTGCATCTTGGCATGAGTGAAGCCGAGGTCGTCAAGACACTTGGAGAACCCGCAAGCAGGGCAGAAAGCAAAGACGGCTCGATTACGCTTTACTACACGCTGCGGGAGAACATAGGGTCAATCAACTCACCGTATTCAGTAAAGCTGGTTGACGGCAAGGTGGATTCATACGGGCGCGATGCTGGAGGAACTCAAACAACACAGCCGATGCCTGTCGTAGTGCCGGTGGTTCGTTAAGCAGCGTCCCGACTTCTGGGGATGTCGCGTATCAAAGATAAGTCGTCCGTATTCCGGTTCAAAGCTTCCCGAAGATTTTATTGGCTTCCTCCAGCGTTTCCTTCGAGCCGATGTCAAACCACAAGCCCGGCACGCGCCAGGTATAGACCGGCGTGCGCGGAAAAAGCCATTGCACCAGCCGCCCGGGCTGGTCGGGGTTGTTGCCTTCGGCAATGTATTGCTGGATGAACGCAACCGCCGCTTTTGGATAATAATAAAGCGCAATGCCGGCGAGCGTGCTGGCCGGGTGTTCGGGTTTTTCCTCAAAGGCGGTGATCCGGCCGTCCGCCGCCACGGAAATGGAACTGTATTTCTTGATTTGTTCCAGATCACCCACGTCGTACAGCGCCAGCACCGGCGCGTTTTTCTCGCGGCAGAATTTTCCAAAATCGCCGAGCTGCTCGCTGAACAGATTGTCGCCCGCCACGATGATCAGGTCATCGTCCACGTGCTGGGTTTTGAGGACGTAATGGATGTCGCCGATGGCACCGAGTTTGTCGGCTTCGCTGGCCGTGCCGTCGTTGACGACGGTGAAATTCCATTTCGATTTTGCCGCCTGATGCTGGTCCGACCATTGCTGGAAATGGCCGGCGAACTTGGCGTTGGTCACGACATAAACGCGGTCAATCCCGCCGATGGGCGCGAGGTTGTCGAGGACGTGCTCAATCATCGGCTTGCCGGCAACGGGCAGCAACGGCTTGGGTTGCGTGAGCGTGAGCGGATACAAGCGCGTGGCATAACCGGCGGCCAAAATGATGACTTTCATGCTCTGGAATCAGTTTCCATGTTTCAAACCATTATTTGCGCCGGGCATGGTGACCGTCAAACAGATACGGGATGGGTCGGCGTAAGCAACTGGCGTTCAGGCTTGGGTTGCTGGCCGGAAATCACTCCCGCTCGCGCTCCTTGAAGTGAACCGTGGCCGTTTCACGCAGGCGTTTGGCGGCCTGCTCGGGCGTGAGGTCGCGCTGCGGTTCGGCGAGCATTTCGTAGCCGACCATGAATTTCTTCACCGTGGCCGAGCGCAGCAGCGGCGGATAAAAATGCGCGTGCAACTGCCAGTGCTCGTAATGGCCGTCGTCCGTCGGCGCGCCGTGCCAGCCCATTGAATACGGAAAACTGGTTTCAAAAAGATTGTCGTAGCGTGTGAGGCTGCGCTTCAAAATGTCCGCCAGGCTCCGGCGCTCGTCGGGAGTCAATTCCGGCAGGCGTTGGACGGGACGGCGCGGCAGCAGCAGCAGTTCAAACGGCCAGACGGCCCAATACGGCACCACCGTCACCCAGTGCGGGTTGGCTTCAATGACGCGCTCGTTTAACTGCAATTCCTTCTCCAAGTAGTCCAGCAACAGCAAGCGCTGGTGCTTTTCGAAATAAGACTTCTGGTTGCGGTCCTCCGGGGCCACGAGGCGGGGCAGGAAATTGCCCGCCCAAATCTGGCCGTGAGGATGCGGATTCGAACAGCCCATGACTTCGCCCTTGTTCTCGAAAATCTGCACCCACCTATATTTGGCGCCCAGTTGGTTGACCTGGTCCGCCCAGACGTTTACCACGCGCAAAACATCCTCCACTGCCATTTCGGGCAGCGTGAGATCATGGCGTGGTGAAAAACAAATGACCCGGCACTCGCCCCGCACCGGTTCACAGCGGAACAACCCGCCGGTTTCACCGTGGCCTGCCGGCACCTCGGGCAGCAGCGCGGCGAAATCATTGGTGAACACCAGCGGTTCCGTGTAGCGGGGATTGACGGCGCCGCCCGCGCGCAGGTTGCCCGGACAGAGGTAACACTTTGGGTCGTGAGCCGGGCGGCTGGCGGGGGCGCTGTTTTCACGCCCGCCCTGCCACGGACGCTGGGTACGGTGGGGGGAAACCAACACCCATTCTCCGCTCAATGGGTCATGGCGGCGGTGTGGATGAACATTGGGATCAAAATTCACGTTTTTTATGGCCGGTGAAATGTGTTGGCTGGTCAATTTATTCACGAATGATGCATGATGCGAGTGCGCCTGAATTCAAAAAAAATAATCACCCGCCGGGCAATCAAAAACTCGGATGGCGGAATTGACGGATCACGTTTTGCTTTCAAAAAGACTCGGCGCCGTCTGGCGGGCCAGGTCCTGGCAACGCGCATAAATTTCCGAGGGCGATTCACATTGGAGCGCAAATTCGGCCAGCGCCTGGGCTTCGTTCAACTTGAGCCGGCGGACCATGTATTTGACCTGGGCAATGACGGTGGGCGCGGCGCTCAATTCATCCACGCCCAGGCCGATCAACAACGCCGCCAGCACGGGGTCGCCGGCGATTTCACCGCACACGCCCGCCCAAATGCCGTGCCGATGCGCCGCGTCCACCGTCGTTTTGATGAGGCGGATGATGGCGGGATGCGTCGGTTCGTACAAATGCGAAACCTTCTCGTTCGTGCGGTCGGCGGCCAGCGTGTATTGGATAAGGTCGTTGCTGCCGATGCTGAAAAACTTCACCCGCGTCGCCAGCGTGTCGGCGATGAGCGCCGCGGATGGAATTTCAATCATGGCGCCGATTTCCATTTTTTCGTCGAAAGGTTTCCCTTCGGCGCGCAGTTCGGCCCGGCACTTTTCGACCAGCGCGCTGGCCTGGTTCAATTCTTCCAAGCCGGAAATCATCGGGTACATCATTTTCACGTTGCCTTCGGCGCTGGCGCGCAAAATGGCGCGGAGCTGGGCGCGGAACAGCTCGGGCTGCGCGAGGCAGAACCGGATGGCGCGCCAGCCCAGGAACGGGTTGACTTCCTTGGCCAGTTGCAGGTGCGAGGCAAATTTGTCGCCGCCCAAATCGAGGGTGCGGATGATGACCGGGTTTGGTTTCAGCGCCGCGGCGACCTTGCGGTAGGACTGGTATTGCTCCTCCTCGTTCGGCAGGCTTTCCCGGTTGATGAACAGGTATTCCGTGCGAAACAGGCCGACGCCCTCCGCGCCGTGAGTCAGAACGGCTTCAATGTCATGCTGGTCCTCAATGTTCGCGGAGAGATGAATGAATTTGCCGTCCAGGGTGACGGCCGGCTGCTGCCGGATTTCCTGGAGTTTTTCGTCCAGCGAGGCCTTGATTTTCGCCAACTGGCCGTATTCAAAGAGCGTTTGGTCGGTCGGATTGATGACGACCGTGCCGTTGTAACCGTCGAGCAGCGCATAATCGCCGCTTTCCAATTCCTGGCTGACGGTTTGGAGGCCAACGACGGCGGGGATGCCCAGCGACCGCGCCATGATGGCCGTATGCGAAGTCTGTCCGCCAACGTCGGTGGCAAAACCCAGCACGGACTTTTTGTCCAGTTGCGCGGTGGTGGAGGGGCTAAGGTCGTGGCTGACCAAAATGCACGGCTCGGCAATATGACGCAGATCGAATTCGTCCTTTACCTCGAGCAAATTATCCAGCACCCGCGCCGTCAAATCGCGCATGTCGTTGGCGCGTTCGCGAAGGTATTCATCGTCCGCCGCGACCAGCGCCGTCACATAGCGCTCCGCCACGGTGTGAAAAGCAAAGTCGGCGTTGACCTTTTGGTCCCGGATCATCCGGATGACCTCGTCCACCAGCACCTGGTCCTCCAGCATCAACAGGTGTGCTTCAAAAATGTCCGCCTCCTTTGCGCTCAGGTTTTTCAGCACCTTGTCCTGAATTTCCAAAATTTGCTGCCGGGTCTGGACCAGGGCTTTTTCAAAACGACCGACTTCTTCATTAAGTTCGCTGTCGGCCAGTCCGCGCCGGGCAATGATGTGACGGGCACGGTGGAGAACAAGTATCTTGCCACGGCAAATGCCGGCGGAAACGGCGATGCCGCGAAACACCTTCTCTCCTTTTAATTGCCCCGACATACGTGTCGGCACAGAAATAACCCAAACGGTCCGCCTTGAAAAGCAATTCCCGAGGCAAAATAAAACGCCCGCGCGCGGCGGGCTTCAAACGCTTAATCCTCAACCCGTCAGGCGCGTTCCATGTATTTGCCGGTGCGGGTGTCCACTTTGATCTTCTCGCCGGTTTTGATGAACAACGGCACCTGCACCGTGATGCCGGTTTCGAGGGTCACCGGCTTTTGCACGTTGTTCGACGAGTCGCCCCGGATGCCTTCCGGCGCGTCGGATACCATCAACACCACGCTCGACGGCAATTCGATGGACACGGCCTTTTCCTCGACAAACGTCACTGTCACCGTGCCGTTTTCCACGAGATAATTTTTTGTGTCGCCGACCAGTTCCGCGGCGAGCGTGACGGTTTCGTAGGTTTCCGGGTCGGTGAAGACGTAATCCTCGCCGTCCTTGTAGCTGTATTCCATTTTTTTGGTGATCATCGGCACCGGCTCGATGCGTTCGGTGGAACTGAACCGCACGTCGGACGATTTGCCGGTGCGGATGCTGCGGAGCGTCGCCTGCACAAACGCGCGCAGGTTGCCCGGCGTGCGGTGCTGCATGTCGAGCACCACGCAAATGTCGCCGTTGTAACTGATCGCCATGCCGCGGCGGAGATCGTTCGCTGTTGCCATAAAATCAATCGTTTAAACCATCTTATTGCTGTCGTTCGTAGAACAAGAGCCGCCAAGTATAATAAAAAAAAATACGAGTGCAAGCGCGGTTTGGTCTTGCTCGATCAGCATGATGCAATGGGTAAGGCATGGAAAATTTAGCATTTTGACATACCTGCCAAGCCAATCCATGGTTGAATCAGGATCTTGATTTTTCTTTTGCAGCTTCGCCGTTGCTTTCAAGCGCAACCGGTTGAGCCGCAGTGTTCACGGCCTTATTTCACGCCGTCGCCAGATTGTCTTCCAGCATTTTTGAGCGTGCGGAGTTCTCGATTGCTTCCGCTGCCGCACCGACTTCCAATATCCGGATCGGCTCGTAAAACGTGTTGCGCTGAACCGGAATCCGACCGGCTTCGCGGATGGCTTTGATCATGTCCGCCTCGGTCTGCAACTGCGGCGAGGTCGCGCCGGCCATGTGGAAGATGTGTTCCTCGATGATCGTGCCGTGCAAATCATCCGCGCCATAGCTCAATGCCACTTGCGCCAGTTTCAGGCCCAGGCCGACCCAGTACGCGGTGATGTGGTCGAAGTTGTCGAGGTAGATGCGGCTCACGGCGATGGTGCGCAGTGAATCGAAGCCGGTCGGCGGTTTTTCGACCGGGATGTCGTTGTCCTCCGGCTGATACGCCAGCGGCACGAAGCCGGTGAAGCCATGGGTCTCGTCCTGCAACGCGCGCAATTGCCGCAGATGATCCACCCGGTCGGCGGGTGATTCGACGTGGCCGTAAAGCATCGTGCAGGTGCTGCGCCCGCCCAGCCGATGCCAGGTGCGGTGCACGTCCAGGTATTCCTCGGCGGATTCCTTGCCCTTGGCGATGGCCGAGCGGACTTCCTTGCGGAAAATTTCCGCGCCGCCGCCGGTGAGCGAATCGAGTCCGGCGGCCTTCAACTCGCGCAAGGTGTCTTCGACGGATTTTTTGGCGAGCCAGGCGAGATGCAGGATTTCAATGGCCGTGAAGCATTTGAGGTGCAATTTCATGGTAGGGACGGCGCGCTGCGCCGTCCGGTCATCGCGGCGCGATGACCCTACCAACTCTCCATCAAGCGCCCGCAACGCTTTCAACATGTCAGTATAATAACTGAACGGCAGCGACGGATGCAGCCCGCCCACAATGTGCAGTTCCGTGATGCCGAGTTTGAGCGCCTCGCGCGCCTTCCCGACGATTTCTTCGACCGTGAATTGAAAGCCGTCGGCGTCACGTTTCTTGCGGGCGAACGAGCAGAACTGGCACGACAGGATGCAATAGTTCGAGTAGTTGACGTAGCGATTGATAATGTAGCTGGCGCGGTTGCCGGTCTTTTTCTGGCGCGCCAGATCCGCAATCGCGCCCACAGCGTTCAAGTCCTTCGATTCCAACAGTCGCAGCGCGTCCGCCTCGGAAATGCGTTCGCCGGCGGCGACCTTGTCATACAGGTCACGCAACCCGCTGCGTTGAACAAAAAAATTCATCAACCATAATTAGCAGCAAATGGGCGTTTGGCAAAGTGACTTTGTTGCGCAAGGGGTCAACCGGGCAGGGCAATCCATTTGAGTCGGCGCTGGTAATGCGCCCAAAATCCTTCATAGTCAGGCGAAAGACTTTTGCAGATTGCGGAATGAATTTATGGAAGAGCAGATTTTAAAACTACTGGGCCGGCGGGATTATGCGCCGTCCAATGTGCCGGAATTGCTCCGGCAGCTCCGGCTCGCGCCCCATCGCCAGCAGGAATTG
The DNA here is from genome assembly GCA_963786375.1 of uncultured Verrucomicrobiae bacterium. GTDB lineage: Bacteria > Verrucomicrobiota > Verrucomicrobiia > Limisphaerales > UBA11358 > UBA11358. Next base: position 14,169 of record CAWAYP010000003.1, on the reverse strand, counting down.
CAGGCGGTGCTGCGCCGGCTGGAACAGTCCGGCCGGATCGCCCGCACGAAAGGGAATCGTTACATCCAGTCGCGCGGGGCGGACCTCATCCCGGGCCGGATTCGCATCAATCGCCAGGGAAAGGGCTTTTTGCAGCCGGACGATGCTGATTTGAAGGAAATCATGATTCCGCAGGAGGCCACCAGCACGGCGCTCCACGAAGATCGCGTGCTCGTGCGGCGCGATGTCCGGGCGAAACGGTTGAACCCCGACCGTCTCGTGCAGGAGACGGGTGTGGTGATTCGCATTCTGGAACGGAAACGGAGACAGATCGTCGGCACGCTGCAGCGCGGGCGTGAGTTTCTTTACGTGATTCCTGATGACCCGCGCATGCCGCACGATATTTATGTGCCGCCGCCGCGCGATGTTGGCCGGCCGGCCAACGTCGGCGACAAGGTCGTGGTGGAGTTGCATGAATGGGAATCGCGCACATGCCAACCCGGAAGGCGAAATCATCGAAGTGCTCGGTTCGCCGGATGAGGAAGGGGTGGACATGTTGTCGGTGCTGCGACAATACAACCTGCCGTTGCATTTTCCGAAGGAGGCGTTGCAGGAGGCGCGGGCCATCGGGTCGGCGGTTTCACCGGCGGAACTGGCCGGGCGCGAAGATTGCCGGCGGCACCAGGTCATCACCATTGATCCGGACGATGCCAAGGATTTTGACGACGCGATTTGTCTGCAGCGGGCTTCGCCCGGACAATGGAAGCTGTGGGTGCACATTGCGGACGTGTCGCACTATGTAAAACCGGGCACGGCGCTGGACGAGGAGGCGCGCCAGCGCGGCAATTCAACCTATCTGGTGGACCGGGTGATCCCGATGCTGCCGGAGGCGTTGAGCAACGAGCTGTGCTCGTTGAAACCGGACGTGGATCGCCTGACGAAATGCGTGGAGTTTCTGGTGTCGGACGATGGCCGGGTGCTGAAGACGAAATTTTATCCGGCGGTGATCCATTCGCAGCGGCGATTTACCTACCGCGAAGTGCTGGCGGTTTTGCAACGCGAAGCCGGCCGACCGGATCGAACAGATGTTGCATGACGCCAACGACGCTGGCCCAACGGATCCGGCGGCTGCGGTTCAAGGCCGGTTCGCTGGACCTGGATTTTCCCGAAATGCAAAATCCGGCTGGATGAACAGGGCCGGGTGGCGCGCATCGAGAAGGTGGAGAACGACATTTCGCACCAGTTGATCGAGGAATTCATGCTGCTGGCCAATGAGGCGGTAGCCACGCCGGTTGATGGGCCTGAATCGTGCCGGCGATTTACCGCGTGCATGAGCAGCCGGACGAACGGCGGTTGCAGGAATATCGCGAGGAAGTGTTCAGCCATCATATTCCCTGCGGCAATTTGACGAAGCGGACGGAAGTCCAAAAGCTGCTGCAGAAGCTTGGCACGCTGCCCATCGGCCAGGCGCTCAAGATCGGCTTTTTGAGATCGCTCATGCGGGCCCGTTACGCGGTCGAGCCGCTCGGCCACTACGGCCTGGCGAAGAAAAAATACACGCATTTCACCTCGCCCATCCGCCGCTACGCCGACCTGGTGGTGCATCGCGCCTTGTTTCAAAAGAGCCATGGCGCCGACGCAATCGCTCAAGGAAACCGCCGAACATATTTCCGATACCGAACGCAATTCCGCCGATGCCGAGCGCGACAGCAAGGATGTGAAGCTGTTCGCCTTTCTGAAGGCGCAGCTCAAGTCGCCGCAAGCCGACGCCGTATCCGGCGCTGGTGACTGACGTGCGGAACTTCGGTTTCTTTGTGGACGTGCCGGGGCTGGCGATGAGCGGGCTGGTGCTCTTTGTCCACCATGGAGGACGATTTTTATCTGTTCGATTCCGAGCGCGCAGCCAGCTGGTTGGCCGGCGCACCCGCCGGATGATCCGGCTGGGCGACAAGGTGGAGGTACAGGTGGCCAGGGTGGACACGTCCAAGAAACAGGTGGATTTCCGGCTGGCTCAGGATGGTGGAACGGGAGCGGGACGTGCTCCGAAAGGCCGTGAATCAGACTTCAAGCAACGGCGGAAACCGGCTCCGCGCTCGCAGCGAAATTGGCGATAAGTTGGCGTAGCCACCGATGTGAATCGGCTACCGGATCCTACGTTGAAAACGCGCCGAATAACGCGCGCATCTCCTCGTCAACGTCTGCCCCGTCACTCAGGGTTTGCGAAATTTCATCGCGGAGCAGTTGCCGGTAACGCTTGCGCAGCCGGTGCACTGCTGTCCGGACCGAACCTTCATCCAGGCCGAGCGTTTTAGCGGCCTCGGCGTGGGACAATGCGCCTTTGCCGGCGGTCAGGAAGATTTTCAATTCCGCGAACAGATTTCCGTGACCGTCCTTTTCACATTCGATCTGCAACCGTTTGATGACCCTGGCCAGCAGGGTCACGGCCCATTCGCGGTCAAACGCCTTGTCGGGACGGGGTTCGTTCGTAGCGGCCACCTGAAACTGCGTGTCGGCGGTCTGCCAGTCGAGCGACAAGTGGGGGATATTGCCGCCACGTTTCTGGCGTTGTGATTTGTCCCATTCGTTGGCCAGAAAATGTTTCAGTGATGCGAGTAAAAAGGCGCGGAATCGTCCGCGTTCGGCGTTCAAGCCCGCGAGATAATTTTTGGCGAGGAACCGCGCAAAAAACTCCTGCGTCAGGTCCTCGGCGTCCTCCTTCGCATGACCGCGCCGGCGGACGTAGGCGTAGAGCGGAAACCAGTAGGTGCGGCACAGTTCCTCGATCGCCTGGTCGGATTGCGGCGTGGAATGCTGGCCCGCCGCAAGCACGACCGTCCAGTGCGTCGTGGCGAAGATGTCGTCCGGCACGGTCGAGGCTGGCGTGGAATGTTCAGAGGTCAAAGTGAAATCATTTTAATCACAAATTGACGAGAATTGAATTCCGAAAAGCTGCACCATTCGTGTTAAACCAATTGATTCAAAGTTGAGCTACGGCCACCAGCGGCTGGCTCAACCAGCGCCCCGACGCCAAAAGAGAATCAGCAGCATAATCAAGGCGTAAATGGCGGCCAAAACAGCCGCAACGACAACGGCCTTGAAGCGCAAAGAAGGCGGCGCGGTCGTGACGGAGATGCCAGCAAATTGTGCAGTGCCCGAAACCCACGGCTCAAAGCTATTGGCGTTGATCCAAACATCAGCAGTCCTGGCCTTTTGAGGGGCAATGATGCTGGTCAGCGTGATTTTTTTATAACTTGGCATCGCCGAGTCGCCCGTCCGCGCGCCGACAGGAATGACCCGCTGCGATATAAAATTGGTGCCAGTCGAATCGAAGAAGCGCAATTGAACATAGATGTTGTTTCCCTGGGCCACGGAGTCCACAACTTTATATGCGAAAGAAAATGTGATGGGCGTTGCCCCTTCGGCGGCGGGGCCGAGCGTAAAAGGCAGGCTGCGCCAGTCCGACCTGTTTTCTTTGCCGGCAACCGTGTTGCTGATCACCAAATCATAACCGCCTTTGGCGGCGGGGTCGCTGAAATCAATGGACACTGTGCTTGCACCATAGGCGCCGCTCAACCAATTTCCTCCACCGCTGGATGGGCCGGAATCAACCGGTCCGAGAATAATTTGCTGTTTGAAAAGGAATAGGATGGCAAAGATGGCGAGGGTCACGCAAGCGGTCACGCCGGCAAACATGACAATCCCGCGCCAAAATGATTTAATGTTGTTTGTATTCATAGTTTGAGTGGAAGGTTGAGGTTGAGCGCGAGGTGCAATCGGACTGGGATTCATCGCCACAATCGTCTCCACCATCGTCTTCACTTCGCTGACCTGCTGGTAGCGGAGTTCGGGTTCCTTTTCCAGCGCGCGCAACACCACTTCATCCAGGCGCACGTCAATTTGCACTTTCGACGACGGCGGTTCGATGCGTTTGCCCGGCAGTTCGCCGGTGAGCATCTGGTAAAACACCACGCCCAGCGCGTAAATGTCCGCGCGATGGTCCACCTCGGCGGGATGGTCGATCTGCTCCGGCGCCATGTATTTCGGCGTGCCCATGACCTTGCCCGCGTCGGTGAGTTCCTTGGTAGCGCAGGCTTCCCAGCTTGCGCGGTTTGCGGAGCATCCTGGCTCCGCGTTCTCGAGCCGGCGGCGGGATGCCGCCGGAACTCGCAGCAAGGACGTCTGCGCTCCACCCACAATTTTCGCCAGCCCGAAATCCGCCACCTTCACGCGGCCGCGGCGGTCCAGCAGGATGTTCTCCGGCTTGATGTCGCGGTGGACGATGCCCTGGTCGTGCGCGAATTGCAGCGCGTCGCAAATCTGCGGCACGATGGCCAGCGCCTCGCGCGGCGAAATGCGGCCGGCGTGAAGCAATTGCCGCAGGTTCACGCCGTCCACAAATTCCATGAGGAAATAAAAGAGGGCGAGCGTTGGCGCGCGGTTGACGGTCGGCGTCGCCGTGCCGAATTCGTAAAGGGTGACGATGCCGGGATGGTTCAGCTTCGCCAGCGCCTTGGCTTCGCGGGTGAAGCGTTCGGCAAACGCCGGATCGTCGCCAATGCCGGGCGGCAGAATTTTCAGCGCGACGATGCGGTCGAGTTGCTTTTGCCGCGCCTTATAAACCGCGCCCATGCCGCCCTTGCCGATGAGTTCGAGGATTTCAAGCTGCGGAAATTTCGGCGGCGAGTTCGGCGACGGACGGCGGATTGAACGGCGGCTGGTTCCGCGTCGGTGACGGTGTCCGCCGCCGCGCCCTGTTTGAGCAGGCAGGCCGGGCAAAGTCCGGCCAGCGCGCCGGCGGGCAGCGGCGTGCCGCATTGCGGACATTTGTTTCCGTCGGGCATGGGCTGATCCGATTTTACGGTGTCCATGCCCACTTCAGAAGCAAAACCGGAGAGTTGTTACTGGAAAAATATTGAAACCACGAAATACACCAAACACACGAAACAAGCTCAAAGGACAATACGCTCGTATTCCACTTTGGGATAGTGTCCAAAGTTCACCAGCAGGCCGAGTTTGAACGTTGTTGCCCGCAGATAATTATGAACCTGGGCGCGGTGTTCGTCGGTCAAAGCAGTGACTGCCTTGAGCTCCAATACAATTTTGTTGTGGCAGATAAAATTCGGCGTGTATCTGGCCTTAAGCGGCTTGCCTTTGTAGGTCAGCGTGAGTTGTGGCTGAGCCGTGAAAGGAATCTTGCGGTCGGCAAGCTCCATCTCCAGACACTCCTGATAAACCGCCTCCAGAAATCCACTGCCCTTTTCTTTATAAACCCCGAAACAAGCCCCCATGATTTCAAAACTTTCCAATTTATGAATGATGTTCACGGATTTCCCTTTCGTGTGTCTTGTGTATTTCGTGGTTAAAAATTACCGCAGCTTGAACCCGCCCTGAAACACCACTTCCGCCACGGTAACAATCAGGAAAACCGCGCTGACGAGCGCGTTGAGACGGAAAAAGGCGAGGTTGATCCAGTTCAAGCTGCGCCGGCGGGCAATCCAATGTTCGAGCACGAGGCAACCCACGATGATGAACCAGCCGACAACGTACGCGACGCGGAAACGGCACAGCACCCCGAAGCCGAACAACAGCCCGCACATGACCATGTGCGCGAGAAACGCCGCTTGCAACGCGTTCTTTGGTCCCCACGCCACCACCAGCGAGTGCAGGCCGTGCGATTTATCGAACTCGTAATCTTGCAAAGCGTAAATGATGTCGAAGCCGACCAGCCATAGCACCACGGCCAGCGCGAGCGTGGTCATCTGCAAAATTTCCAGAACGGAAACCTCCGCGCCCTTTACCGCCAGCCATGCGCCAATCGGCGCCAGCGCCAATGAAAGTCCGAGGAAAACGTGCGTGTAATCCGTGAACCGTTTGGTGAGTGAATAAAAACAAATCACCAGCAGCGCGAGGGGCGACAAATAAAAGCAGAGTGGATTTAGAAAGTAGCTGACCGCCACCAATCCCGCCGCGGACAAAATGCAAAGCGCGACGGCGCTGACCAAAGAGATGGTTCCCGTCGGCAAATGGCGATTGGCGGTGCGCGGATTCAGGGCGTCGAATTTGCGGTCCACGATGCGGTTGAACGCCATGGCGCAGGTTCGGGCGCAAACCATTGCGGCGAGAATCAGCCCGAAGATCCGCCAACCCGGCCAGCCGCGATTATCGCGCGCGGCCACGGCCATGGCCGCCAGTGCAAATGGCAGCGCGAAGACCGTGTGCGAGAAGCGCACGAATGAAGCCCACTTTTTCAGCGTGGTAAACATCCGGGTTTATCACCGCAGAGACGCCGAGGCGCAGAGGGAAAGAAATGTAAACTCTGCGCCTCTGCGTCTCTGCGGTGAACTTCTCATTCCTTTTCCTCGCTCCAGCGCGGCATCAGCTTTTGCGGCAGGCCGAGATGATCCAGCACCCGCGCCACCACGGTGTCCACGACTTCCTGGACGGTTTTCGGATTCGAATAAAAGCCCGGGTTCGCCGGCAGGATCGTCGCGCCGGCCAGCAGCAGCAATTCCATGTTCCGGACGTGGACCAGGCTCAACGGCGTTTCGCGCGGGACAAGAATCAGCTTCCGCTTTTCCTTCAACACCACGTCAGCGGCGCGGAGCAAAACGTCCTCGCTGTAGCCGTGCGCGATGCGGCCCATCGTGCCCATGGTGCAGGGAATGACGACCATGGCATCGGGCGGGTTCGAGCCGCTGGCGAACGGCGCGTTCATGCTTTTGAGGTTGTACGTTTTCGCGCCGTCGGGCAGGCGGAGGCCGCCGGGCAGTTCCTCCGCGATGACCTGTTGCGCGTAGTGGCTCATCACGACGTGCAACTCGTGCTGGCGCGGGTCGAGATTATCGAGCAGGCGTTGCGCGTAAAGCGCGCCGCTGGCCCCGGTGATGGCGACTAAGATTTTCAAAATGCTTCTTACGTTTGGCCGATTATCGTCGAATGATTCCAAACGGGCAAGGCTGCACACCCTTTCGTAAACTGGATCGTCAGCTAAATCATAATCTTTGGATTAAGAGCAGGATTACGATCAGGGTTAAGAATTAATTGAAACAGCTTGAGTCGGCTTCTCCATTTCGCACAATGGCTGAGTGTTCAAATTCGCAGGAATCATTTTTGCCCTGACGATTTTTTTTGCCGCGAATGCGGCGCCGCCATCGGTTGGCGGTAATTTCTCGTCGTTGAACTGGGTGAATACCAATGTTGTCCACAACCTGTTCGGACCCGCAGCGGTCAAGCTGATGGCACCGGTCATCGCACCAAATCCGCCGTCCGCCAATGCCGAAGAGTGGCAGCCGCCCGTGGCCCCCCAACGCGTGCCGGTCGCACCCATAACGACGTGGGCTTCGCTGGACGGCTGGGCCACGCAGCACGGCCTCGGCAAACCGCATTTTCTGTCGAATTCGCCGGTCACCAGTTATGCGATTGGTTCTTCGAATGGCGTGATGGTCCTGACCATCGGCAGCCGCGAAGCGACCTGGAACGGGATTGAAATCCATCTCGGCTTTCAACCGCAGATTATTGACGGCGAGGTGTTCGTGCAGGGCCGCGACCTGCAGAAAAATCTGGAACCGCTCCTCTGTGAGCCGCCTTTGGCGGTGCCGCAAACCAGGCCGACCATTGTCATTGATCCGGGTCACGGCGGCGCCAACGTCGGCACCCACAGCATTTTGGACGGCCGGTTCGAGAAGGAGTTCACGCTCGACTGGGCGAAACGGCTGGCGCCCTTGCTCGAACAGGAGGGCTGGCAGGTCTTTTTGACGCGCACCAGTGACACCTACGTGACCAATGCCAGCCGGGTCACGTTTGCCGAGGAACATCACGCGGATTTCTTCATCAGCCTCCATTTCAATTCCCTGGCGCCGGACAAAACTCCGTCGGGGATTGAAACTTATTGTGTCACGCCCACCGGCATGCCTTCGACGTTGACGCGCGGGTACGGTGACTTTTGGTCGGAAACCTTTCCGAATAACACATTCGATGTTCAGAATCTACAGCTCGCCATCCGATTGGAAGGCGCGCTGCTCCATGCCACCGGAATGGAAGATCGCGGTGTGTGCCGGGCGCGGTTCATGGAAGTGCTGCGGGGACAGCACTGTCCGGCGGTGCTCATCGAGGCGGGCTTCCTGTCAAATCCAGGTGATGCGCGGCAGATTGAAACTCCGGAGTTCCGGCAGAAACTGGCGCAAGCCGTCGCAGATGCCTTGCGGCTAAAGCCGGAAGCCGGAAGTCAGAGGACAGAAATCGGAAGTCAGAAACCGGAGGCCGGAACGCCTGTACCGGGCACAAACACGCTTTCGTGGCCGTAAACTCATCGTCCACTGGTTCATGAAGTTCTACCCGCGCACGCCATTGCGCGAAATCATCCGGTTGAAGGCTGGATGAGATGTCAGTGAAACTTGCGAAGCGGCCGCGTAAGTAATTTTGCAGCCTATCCTGATAGTAGGCCGCTCTCGGTTGGTTGTTTCATCATGGAGGCTTAAGGGCATGGCTTGATTTCCATACATTTATTCGTGGCCGCCGTGCTGGCGCAGCAATTCCGCCACATCTTGGTACTGCTGGCGCATCAATTCCTCGGTGGCTTTGTGAGCCAGATCCGTCGCCAAGTGCAAGGGCGTCCAGCCGAAGTTGTCCTTGGCATTGACATCAGCCTTGTTGGCCAGTAGCAATTCTACCATCATCTTGCGTCCCTTATTCACGGCTTGGAGCAAAGGCGTACCGCCGACGATGTCCTTGGCATTGACATCGGCCTTGTGAGCCAGCAGCAATTCCGCTTCGTCCAATTGCCCCCGACCCGCCGCATAGTGCAAGGGCGTCTCACCGTTATTGTCCTTGGCGTTGACATCGGCTTTGTTGGCCAGCAGTAATTCCGCTATGTCCTTCGAGTTCTGATTTGCTTCCGCTGCCCTATGCAATGGCGTCGCGCCAAATTTGTCTTTGGCATTGACCTCGGCTTTGTTGGCCAGCAGCAATTCCGCCACGTCCTTGTGGTGATAAAATGCCGCTGCGTGCAAAGGCGTCTCCCCGTCTATATTCGTGGCATTGACCTCGGCCTTGTTGGCCAACAGCAATTCCACCGTTGTCTTGTAGCCATTAGCCGCCGCCCAGTTCAATGGCGTCTCGCCATCATCGTCCTTGCTGAAAACCAAATCAGGATTGTCTTTCAGGAGTGCCTTAACTTTTTCCAAGTCGCCATACTTGGCCGCGTCATGAATCTCACCGCAGAAGGCGAGGTTGCTCCAAACTAGCGTACCAGCAGTAAACAGGATCGTAATCCATGCCTTCATAATCATGTGATGTTGATGATACTCACTGTGGCCTAACAGAGAATAGACGGCTTATAATGTAGCCTATCCGTTTCCATGTATTTAACCAAATTGTGCTTTAACTTTCTGTCCAGCACCGTAGGTGCGGCATCTTTGTAACACCAAAGCCAAAACCATCTCAAGCCCCATCGGGGCGACATATTCCGCCTTCCACAATCCGCTTGAAATTTATCTGACATCAGAAGATTTCGCTCCTGACGGAGCTTAAAAATTGGTTGCCAGTTTTTCTGGATGAAATGCCAGTGAAACCTGCGAAGTGATCGCGTAATCTTGGAGCCTATCCTCAGATTAGGCGGATTTGTGCTTTTCATAATACCGACGCAAGAAAGAACTGCCTAGAAATAGCAGGCTTGGGACGCCCAAAAGAATGAAAAAAAGAGAATGCTGCCAGTGGACTCTCTCAGCCAAAATAAACAGAACCCATCCAACGAGCGACATGATGCCGCCTGGAAGTTCCCATCGCCATGCGAGGAGAATACCCGATACCACAAGCGCAAGTGCGAGAAAGCCAATCTGGATGACAACTGGCTGCATAAACAGATTGGGCACACCTTCACCTATCGCAATGATTAGGGTAAGTCCGACCAGCACGGTTCCAATGACTCGTGCAATCCAACGAAAGATGGTTGCGAGCAATTTGGTGTTCATATCCGCCTAACGTCCGGACCCCAGGCACGCGGGACCAAACGACGTGAACCGCGAAGCGGAACTGGCTTGTCGCGCCATAGCGCAGCGACGGCGGAAGCGGCCATCCCGCGTTGCCTGCTGGTAAATTGAAAAGCGGACGACCTGCTGGATCGAACAGTTGTGGCTCTCAGTGAAGGAGCAAATTCGTATCCTCCAGGCGTCCGCTAAATTGTTAAACCGATTAACCACAACCAAAGGTATGTTATGACAGACACCCCTTCTATAGCATGGCTGGGCTTGGATGCCCACTCCAGAAATTGCGTGCTGGCCCAACTCGACGACCAGGGCAATGAAATCAATCACTGGCGTTTCCCAACGGACCCACGGCAACTCCTCAAACATCTCCAAGCCATCCCCGCCGCCGTCAAACGTCTCATGCTCGAAGAATCCAACCTCGCCCGCTGGATCAGTCAGCTCCTCAGGCCGCATGTCCAACAGCTCATCGTCTGTGATGCCCGCCGCAATCGTCTCATCAGCCAGGATGCCCATAAGCACGACCGCCGCGACGCCTTCGCGCTGGCCCGCCTCCTGCGTCTCAACGAATATAGATCCGTCTGGCAGCCCACCGATGATCAACGCGTCCTTTTCAAACGCGCCGCTCAAGCCTATGAAAATTCAGTTCTCCGCCAGACCCGCCTCAAGCTCCAGCTCAAATCCCTCTTCCAACATTGGGGCCTCTTTCCCACCGGCGCCACCGTCTTTTCCAAAGCCGGCCGGTCGGGTTGGTTGCAGAAATTGCCCTACCATGCCTTGCGTTCCCAAGCTTTGCTCCTCTACGAGTTGTTGGATCAGGCTCTGGCCGGCCAGTCCCAGGCCCGCCGCCTCTTGTGTCAGGCGGGCCGGCTCTTTCCGGAGGTCCAGCGTTTGCGCTCCGCTCCGGGCGTTGGTCTGGTCGGCGCCCATCTCTTTGTCGCCTATGTCCAGGACCCCCACCGCTTCGCCAAATTCTCGCGCCTCACCAGATACTGCCGTCTGGCCATCCGCGACCGTACCAGTGACAACAAACCGTTGGGCTTTAAACAACTCGATCGCCAAGGCAACGGCGTCTTGAAGGCCATCAGCTATCGCGCCTTCCTCCAGGCTGCCAAACGCCGCTCCGGTCCCCTCTGGGACTTTTATCAGGCTTCCTTGCGCCAGACCGGCTCCCACACTCATGCGCGGTTGAACACCCAACGCAAAATCCTCCTGGTCCTCTGGACGCTCTGGCTTAAGGGCGAGGAATTTGACCCCAATAAGTTTTCCCATCCCCAACCCATCAACGTCTGAACGCCGCGTGCGGGCGCTCATTCGATCAGGTGCTTGGCCTTCGGCTCAACCACCGGGCGGAATGGGAGTAGCCTCGAGATCCAAACAAATAATCGCTGAACCACCAGTTCCGCCTGCTGACTGATCCCTGGCTGCCTCATCTCCCCATTGACCCTGAACCCTGGCTCGATCCTTGAGTTCCATCTATCTGTCTGAGAGCGAATCAACTTTCATGCACGGTCAGTTGAATCCACCACCCGAGTCGTTCGCCCCGGCCAAGCGTCTCACGACAGCCTGATCGCACCGCCTGCGTCACGCCCCGTTTATACGGTCGTCCTGCGTTGCCAATCACTTTTCTCCTTGGCTTCGCTGCTGGGGAAGTGTCGCTTGACTCCGCTTTTCATATCTGAACCGCGAAGCGGAACTGGCTTGTCGCGCCATAGCGCAGCGACGGCGGAAGCGGCCATCCCGCGTTGCCTGCTGGTAAATTGAAAAGCGGACGACCTGCTGGATCGAACAGTTGTGGCTCTCAGTGAAGGAGCAAATTCGTATCCTCCAGGCGTCCGCTAAATTGTTAAACCGATTAACCACAACCAAAGGTATGTTATGACAGACACCCCTTCTATAGCATGGCTGGGCTTGGATGCCCACTCCAGAAATTGCGTGCTGGCCCAACTCGACGACCAGGGCAATGAAATCAATCACTGGCGTTTCCCAACGGACCCACGGCAACTCCTCAAACATCTCCAAGCCATCCCCGCCGCCGTCAAACGTCTCATGCTCGAAGAATCCAACCTCGCCCGCTGGATCAGTCAGCTCCTCAGGCCGCATGTCCAACAGCTCATCGTCTGTGATGCCCGCCGCAATCGTCTCATCAGCCAGGATGCCCATAAGCACGACCGCCGCGACGCCTTCGCGCTGGCCCGCCTCCTGCGTCTCAACGAATATAGATCCGTCTGGCAGCCCACCGATGATCAACGCGTCCTTTTCAAACGCGCCGCTCAAGCCTATGAAAATTCAGTTCTCCGCCAGACCCGCCTCAAGCTCCAGCTCAAATCCCTCTTCCAACATTGGGGCCTCTTTCCCACCGGCGCCACCGTCTTTTCCAAAGCCGGCCGGTCGGGTTGGTTGCAGAAATTGCCCTACCATGCCTTGCGTTCCCAAGCTTTGCTCCTCTACGAGTTGTTGGATCAGGCTCTGGCCGGCCAGTCCCAGGCCCGCCGCCTCTTGTGTCAGGCGGGCCGGCTCTTTCCGGAGGTCCAGCGTTTGCGCTCCGCTCCGGGCGTTGGTCTGGTCGGCGCCCATCTCTTTGTCGCCTATGTCCAGGACCCCCACCGCTTCGCCAAATTCTCGCGCCTCACCAGATACTGCCGTCTGGCCATCCGCGACCGTACCAGTGACAACAAACCGTTGGGCTTTAAACAACTCGATCGCCAAGGCAACGGCGTCTTGAAGGCCATCAGCTATCGCGCCTTCCTCCAGGCTGCCAAACGCCGCTCCGGTCCCCTCTGGGACTTTTATCAGGCTTCCTTGCGCCAGACCGGCTCCCACACTCATGCGCGGTTGAACACCCAACGCAAAATCCTCCTGGTCCTCTGGACGCTCTGGCTTAAGGGCGAGGAATTTGACCCCAATAAGTTTTCCCATCCCCAACCCATCAACGTCTGAACGCCGCGTGCGGGCGCTCATTCGATCAGGTGCTTGGCCTTCGGCTCAACCACCGGGCGGAATGGGAGTAGCCTCGAGATCCAAACAAATAATCGCTGAACCACCAGTTCCGCCTGCTGACTGATCCCTGGCTGCCTCATCTCCCCATTGACCCTGAACCCTGGCTCGATCCTTGAGTTCCATCTATCTGTCTGAGAGCGAATCAACTTTCATGCACGGTCAGTTGAATCCACCACCCGAGTCGTTCGCCCCGGCCAAGCGTCTCACGACAGCCTGATCGCACCGCCTGCGTCACGCCCCGTTTATACGGTCGTCCTGCGTTGCCAATCACTTTTCTCCTTGGCTTCGCTGCTGGGGAAGTGTCGCTTGACTCCGCTTTTCATATCTGAACCGCGAAGCGGAACTGGCTTTTCGCGCCATAGCGCAGCGACGGCGGAAGCGGCCATCCCGCGTTGCCTGCTGGTAAATTGAAAAGCGGACGACCTGCTGGATCGAACAGTTGTGGCTCTCAGTGAAGGAGCAAATTCGTATCCTCCAGGCGTCCGCTAAATTGTTAAACCGATTAACCACAACCAGAGGTATGTTATGACAGACACCCCTGTATAGCATGGCTGGGCTTGGATGCCCACTCCAGAAATTGCGTGCTGGCCCAACTCGACGACCAGGGCAATGAAATCAATCACTGGCGTTTCCCAACGGACCCACGGCAACTCCTCAAACATCTCCAAGCCATCCCCGCCGCCGTCAAACGTCTCATGCTCGAAGAATCCAACCTCGCCCGCTGGATCAGTCAACTCCTAGGCCGCATGTCCAACGGCTCATCGTCTGTGATGCCCGCCGCAATCGTCTCATCAGCCAGGATGCCCATAAGCACGACCGCCGCGACGCCTTCGCGCTGGCCCGCCTCCTGCGTCTCAACGAATATAGATCCGTCTGGCAGCCCACCGATGATCAACGCGTCCTTTTCAAACGCGCCGCTCAAGCCTATGAAAATTCAGTTCTCCGCCAGACCCGCCTCAAGCTCGACCTCAAATCCCTCTTCCAACATTGGGGCCTCTTTCCCACCGGCGCCACCGTCTTTTCCAAAGCCGGCCGGTCGGGTTGGTTGCAGAAATTGCCCTACCATGCCTTGCGTTCCCAAGCTTTGCTCCTCTACGAGTTGTTGGATCAGGCTCTGGCCGGCCAGTCCCAGGCCCGCCGCCTCTTGTGTCAGGCGGGCCGGCTCTTTCCGGAGGTCCAGCGTTCGCGCTCCGCTCCGGGCGTTGGTCTG
>CAWAYP010000002.1:0-21544 GCA_963786375.1 uncultured Verrucomicrobiae bacterium | reverse complement strand
GCTGGGGGTGAGTGCGGGTGGAATCACGGCCAACAACAAGGTGTATGACGGGACGGTTGCGGCGACGCTCAGTACCAATAACGTGGTGCTGGTGGGCCTGGTCAATGGAGACAATGTTAGCCTGGTAACCAACAATTACATGGCGAACTTTGTCAGCGCCAGTGTGGGGACCAACATTTCAGTGAGTGTGAGCGGGTTGACGTTGACGGGGAGCGCGGCGACCAACTACACGCTGGCGCAGCCAACGGGCCTGATGGCAAACATCACCCCCAAGGCCTTGACCATTGCGCCGACCGTGCCTTCGCCTGTAATTACTTCCATTCTTCTGTCCAACGGTGTCGTTACCCTCCAGTGGAACTCGGTTACCGGCGTTGTGTACCGGGTGCAATACGTCAACAGCCTCAATGGTGGTGGCTGGACCGACTTGTCACCGGATGTGACAGCAATCGGTCCCACGGCCACTCAAACCAACGCGGTTGGCAGCGCGCCACAACGGTTCTACAGGATTAAGATGTTGAACTCGGGGTTAAGTGCCAACAACAAGGTGTATGACGGAACAACAGCGGCAACACTCACTTTAAGCAATGTGGTGTTAGTGGGGGTGATCAATGGAGACAGTGTCAGCCTGGTGACCAATGGTTACACCGCCAACTTTGCCACTCCCAATGTGGGAACGAGCATTCCGGTCAGCGTCGTTGGACTGACGTTGAGCGGGGCCAGCGCAGGGAATTACACATTGACGCAGCCGACGGGCTTGGCGGCCGACATTACGGGCAAGATTATTACAATTCAATCGGCACCCCCGCCTGTGATCACCTCGATTGGCCTGACCAATGGTGTCGTTACCATTATGTGGAGCTCGGTTACCGGTGGCGTGTACCGGGTGCAGTACGCCAATAGTCTCAATGGCGGTGGATGGACCGACTTGTCGCCGGACGTGACGGCAACGGGTTTAACGGCCAGTCAAACCAATGTTGTTGGCGGTGTGTCGCAACGATTTTACCGGGTTGAGGTGTTGAATTCAGGCATTGCTGCCAATGACAAAGTGTATGATGGGACAACAGTGGCGACGATCAGTTCAAACAATGTGGTATTAATGGGTGTGGTGAATGATGACGCAGTCGGGCTGTCCACCAACGGATACACGGCCAACTTCGCCAGTCCCAACGTGGGCACGGCCATTCCGGTGACGGTGAATGGACTGACGTTGACGGGGGCAAGCGCGGCCGATTATACCCTTGCCCCACTGAGTGGATTGACGGCCAATATCACGCCAACAACCCTGACGGTGAGTGCCGTCAATAATAGTAGAACCCTTGGATTGCCGAATCCGCCATTCACCGCCAGCTACAGCGGTTTTGTCAATGGTGAGGGGCCAAGCGTGTTAAACGGTGCCCCTAGTTTAACTACCGGTGCCACGATCAACAGTCCGCCGGGACCCTATGACATTACGGCTGAGATCGGGACGTTGAGTGCGACCAACTATGTATTTAATTTTGTCAACGGAACACTTACGGTTGTTGCGTTGCCTCAGTTAAGCGGCGTTGCTTTGAGTGGCAATCAACTTGCCGTCACTTGGCCGACGATAGCGAGTCAGTCGTATCAACTTGAGTACACAACCAATCTTAGTGCGGCAGTGTGGACTCCTGTGGGTGGTTCGATGGTGGGTACGGGTAGTCCCATTGTTGTAACCAACGGTCTTGGCGTCTCCCCACAACGGTTCTTCAGACTGAGCATCAGTCCTTAGCGGACCACGCAAATTTATGTTCTCGAATCAATGGTTGTATTCGGCTGATGCACCGGTGACCCGCGCCGAATTCCAAACCAATTAAGAATCAATCAGAAGATCGGGAAAAGTCCGGGAAACAAGCGATGGATTACGACGTGATTATTGTCGGGGGGGGCATCGTGGGACTGGCCACGGCATTCCGGCTTTTGGAAAAACGGTCAAAAACGCGGATCTTGCTGATTGAAAAGGAATCGCGGCTCGCGGCTCATCAAACCGGCAACAACAGCGGCGTGCTCCACTCCGGCCTTTACTACAAACCCGGCTCGGAAAAGGCGAAACTCAGTGTCAGCGGTCTCCAACAAATGATTGCCTTTTGCCGCGAACATGGTGTGGCACACGAACAATGCGGAAAAATTGTGGTCGCTACGGACGAAAACGAATTGCCCCGGCTGGAAAATCTCTGGCAGCGCGGCAATGCCAACGGTTTGCTCGGCTTGCGTAAATTATTGCCGGAGCAAATCAAGGAAATTGAGCCCCATGCCGCAGGCATCGCCGCGATTCACGTGCCGCAGGAAGGCATTGTGGATTATCCGGCAGTGAGTGAAAAGCTCGGCGAGATCATTCGTAAAAATGGCGGGGAAATTCGGCTCAACACCCGGCTGCTGAAATTTGTTTTCCGTTCAGGCCGGTGGATTGCCGAAACCTCCGCCGGAGAATTTTACTCAAAGTTTGTGGTAACGTGCGGCGGACTTTATTCCGACCGGCTCGTGCGCGCGGCGGGACAAAAGCCGGCGGCAAAGATCATTCCGTTTCGCGGCGAGTATTACCAAATCAGGAAAGAGCGGCAACATTTGGTCCGCAATTTGATTTATCCCGTGCCCGATCCCAAATTTCCATTCCTGGGCGTACATTTCACGCGGCTGATTCACGGCGGTATTGAAGCCGGTCCGAATGCCGTGCTGGCGTTCGCCCGCGAGGGCTATCGGTCGTCAAAAATCAACGCGCGCGATCTTGCCGAGGCGCTTTGCTATCCCGGCCTGTGGAAGTTCCTCGCGGCGTATCCCAGCTTGTGCGGTTATGAAATCCGCCGCTCGCTTTCCAGGCGTGAATTTTGCCGCTCCCTCCAAAAGCTCGTGCCGGCCATCTGCGAGGACGACCTCGGAACGGGCGGTTCCGGTGTGCGGGCGCAAGCCATGATGCCGGACGGAAAATTGGTCGAGGATTTTCAATTTGAAGAACAGCGCGGCATCCTGCATGTGGTCAATGCGCCTTCCCCCGCCGCCACCGCATCCCTGGCCATGGGTGAAAAAATTGTCGAGCGCATGTTAAGTCACTTGAATTGAATCAAATGACGCGGATTGAAAAATCTCGTTGTGTCGGAGTCGGAAAGGATTACGGCACTGTTTTGATCGGCATGTGAATTTTGTTCCTCAATTTTTCGACCATTATTCAAACCGTAGTCGAAGCACAATCATTATGAAAATAGCAATCGTTGGATTAGGTTACGTTGGTCTCCCCCTGTCGCTTCAATTTGCGCGCTCAAGCGTCACCGTCTTGGGCCTGGATATTGATCCGGCCAAGGTGGAGTCGCTCAACAGCGGTCGTAGTTACATCAAACACATTTCAGCCGAGGCGATTTCGGAGGTGGTGAAGGCCGGCGCATTTGCCGCCTCCACCGATTTCAGCCGCGTCAAGGATGTCGAGGCGGTGATAATTTGCGTGCCGACGCCGCTGAATAAAAATCGCGAGCCGGACATTTCATTCATCATTGAAACCGGCAAATCCATCGCACCGCACCTGGCCAAGGGGGCTTTGGTGGTGCTGGAATCCACGACTTATCCCGGCACAACCGATGAAGACCTGCGCGAAGTGCTCGAAGCGGGTTCCGGCCTGAAAGCCGGCTTGGATTTTCATCTGGCCTTTTCGCCGGAACGGGAAGACCCGGGAAACGCCGGGAGCAAAGTGGAAGTCATTCCCAAAGTGATAGGCGGTTACACGCCGGCGTGTCTGGAGCGCGCGAAGGCGCTTTATGGCCGCGCCATCAAAACCCTGGTGCCGGTCTCCTCCTGTCGCGCCGCCGAAGCCACCAAACTGCTCGAAAACATTTTTCGCAGTGTGAATATCGCCCTGGTCAATGAACTGAAACTCGTTTACAGCGCCATGGACATTGATATTTGGGAGGTTATTCAGGCGGCCAAAACCAAGCCGTTCGGTTTCATGGCGTTTTCGCCCGGGCCGGGTTTGGGCGGACATTGCATTCCCATTGATCCGTTTTATCTGACCTGGAAAGCCCGTGAATATGGCCAGCACACGCGTTTCATCGAACTGGCCGGTGAGATCAACACCGCGATGCCCGTCCACGTCGTGAACCGGACGGCGGAGGCGCTGAATGCCTTGCGCAAGCCCATGAACGGCAGCCGGGTGCTGGTGTTGGGACTGGCCTACAAGCCGAATGTGGATGATGACCGCGAATCACCGAGCTACGTCCTGATGGACCTGCTCAAGGCGCGGGGCGCGGACGTGGCTTATTACGATCCTTACGTTCCGGTTATTCGCTTGACCCGCGAGCATCCACAGTGGGCGGCCACCCGTTCGGTCAGTTGGAATCGCGAAACCCTGCAAAAGTTTGACGCGGTTATTATCGCCACCAACCATCAAGCGGTCAGTTGCCAGGAACTGGCCGATTGGGCTCCGTGCATTGTGGACACGCGAAACGCCATGACCGGCCTGAAAACGAAGCCGGGTCAGGTTTCGAAGGCTTGAATCCGAGTCATCAGGAAATCAGTTCGCCATGATTTTGCTACTGGGGGCAAGCGGTTACATTGGGCAGGCTTTCGCGACGGAGCTGCGAAGGCGGAGGTATGGTTTCATCCCGCTTACCCGCAAGGCGATTGATTACACGGACTTCGATCTGCTGTTCGATTACATTCGCAAACTGAAGCCGGAATTCATTATCAACGCCGCGGGCTATCCGGGCCGGCCGAATGTGGATGCGTGCGAGGCGGCCCGGGAGGAAACCCTTTTCGCGAACACGCTGCTTCCCCAGACGATCTCCCGCGCTTGTTCGATGACGGGCACGCCTTGGGGGCATATTTCATCGGCCTGTATTTACCACGGCGCCAAGCTGATTGATGGCCAGGGAATGCGGATTGTGGAAGGCGCGGAACTGAGGCAACTGCTGGGGGAGCATCCCGAGAAAATTTGCGGATACACCGAATGGGACGAGCCGAATTTTTCCTTCCGCCACTCGCCGTGCAATTTTTACAGCGGCACCAAGGCGCTGGCGGAGGAAGCCATCCGCGGGGCCGGGGAGGTTTACCTCTGGCGTCCGGGCATGCCCTTCAACGAGCGGAGTGAACCCAGGAATTTCCTTTGGCGAATTCAAAACTACCGCAAGGTTTTCAACGGTGTGAATTCGCTTTCCCACCTTGAAGATTTTGTGCGGGCGTGTCTGGACCTGTGGGAGCGGCGGGCGCCGTTTGGAATTTACAATGTGACCAATCCGGGCGCGGTCCCCACCCGGCAGGTCATTGAAATGATTGAACGGATCCTCAAGCCAAACCGGCGCTTTGAATTCTGGGAGGATGAGGAGGAATTTTATCGCTGGGGCGCCCGGGCACTGCGTTCCAATTGCATCATCGACGCCTCCAAACTGTCGGTTGCGGGAATTAAAATGCGCCCGGTGGAGGAAGCCTTGGAGGATGCGCTGCGCAATTGGAATGTCGCGGCCCTGCGCGCGGATGGCAGCGCGCCGCGAAATGTTTTCTTGCTATCCTCCCAGTAACTGGAGTGACATGCCAGGTTAATATGAACTTAAAGACCAAAATGAAGGGGTTGTTTGTCCGTTCCAATCGGAATTTCGGGCCGTTGGGTAAAACTCTGTTGTTGGGATTATTGATGTTCAGCCGCAAATCACAGGCACAGCCAGTGACCACTTCTTTTCCGACGACTCCCGAAACCCCGCCCGCCTTGCAACCATTTGCGAACACCGAGATGGACGTGTTTGTTCCCGCGGGATCGGTTTCCCAGGAGCAATTGGCGCAGCCATTCCGCTATAATTTTTTGACGCTGCGGCCGCATCCCGATTATAGCTTCCTTTACGGAGACGGCATTCTGGCAAATCCCGGCGAGCCGGCAAACACCACCATTCAGCAGATTTCCCCCGGCGCTCGCCTGGATATCGGAGATCATTGGATTTTGGATTACACGCCGACTTGGACGGTTTATTCAAGCAGCCTTTTTCAGAATACCTTAGATCAGAGCGCCGCATTGACTGGCGGCACGGCCTACGGAAGCTGGGTTTTGGGGCTTTCACAAAGTTACACAAAATCCGCCGTGCCCCAGGTTGAAACCGGCACACAAACTCACCAGGAAATTTACGCCACCGCCCTTAACGGCGCCTACACCGTCAACAACAAAATGTCGTTGGATTTGGCCGTGAGCCAGACTTTATATTCGGCCCAGCAGTTTCAAAGTTACCGCGAATGGTCAACGCTGAATTGGCTCAATTACCAGTTTTGGCCCCGCTTCAGCGTGGCCCTCGGTATGGGCGTGGGATACGACGATGTGGACTCCAGCCCCGACATGCTTTTCGAACAATACCAGGCGCGGGCCAGATGGCGCGCAACGGATAAAATCAGTTTTCAACTTCATGGCGGGTTGGAAGACCGGCAATTTCTCAGCGGCGGTGCCAGCGACCTCATCAATCCGATTTGGGGCGGTGAAATTCAGTACCAGCCCTTTGAAGTGACACAACTCTCTTTGAATTTGGAAAGGATTGTGAACGTGTCCTATTTACAAAACCAGGTTAACGAGGGCCTCAGTTTCAGTGGTGACCTGAACCAGCGATTACTCGGAAAACTGTTCTTGGACCTGAGTGGTGGGTATCAGACAACCAAATATGTCGCTTCGGAAGGCGGTTTATCCGTCAACCGTTCGGACGATTACTACTACTTCAATACGCGCCTCAGTACTAAGTTTCTCAAGCGCGGCACCGTCGCTATTTTCTATCAAATCAGCGAGGACTCTTCCACCCAATCCGCCTATAGTTTCACCAGCCACCAGGTCGGGTTCGAAATTGGTTTTGCCTATTGAAGTTGCTTTCTGGGTCTGCCTTGAAACAGCAGAGGGTCAGAACCAGGAGAACTTTTCCGGCACGTAAATAATGTCGGCGGGCTTCATGTAAAACGGCTCGTTCACCTTTCCCTCCATGACCAGCTTCAAATCCAGGGTGTATTTCTTCGTCTGGTTTCCTTCCTGGCGAATCACCACCACATCCTTCAAATTGGCCTTGATATAATCAAACCCGCCCGCCTCCATAATGGCTTCAAGGGCGGTAATGGGATGATCTGATGAAATTTTCCCCGGACGGAGCACCGCCCCGGTGACATAAACCGGGAACGAGGAGCTTTGCACTTCCACGGTGACTTCATCGGGCGAAAGTTGAGAAGCATATGAATCCATCAACTTCTTTTGCAACTCTTCCGTGGTCAACCCCGCGGCATTCACTTCCCCGATCAGCGGCAAATTAATTTTTCCGTCGGATCTGATTTGTTGAATGCTGTTCAGATTGGGCGACCCGGGGAAGGAGATTTTTAGAATGTCGCCCTCTCTCAAAGTATACGTGGCCGGGGCAGACGGTGTCGGAGTGAAAACATTAGTCACATTAGTTACGGCCTCGGGAATGACCAGTCGCAGCGAGTTTGTGACCGCAGAGGGCGGCGTCTCAAATTCAGCAGGCCCGGTTTGACAGCCGGTGACGATTGTCAGAGTCACTATCCCCAGTGCAAACACTGCCAACCGGGGAAGGAGACAACCTCCAGTTTGAATGGTTTTGCCGGTAAAATTTCTCATCAACACTGTCCAAGGCTACAGCGGTCAAAGTCAATTAGTCAAAGCCAATTGTGAACACCGCATTTGAGAAAGCTGGCTTGCCGGGTCGTAACCCGGAGCATCTTTTGCGAACAGATGTTGTTCCAGCCCGTCTCCGCTTCGCGGCGGCGCGGCAGTCTTCGCTCTCCGCGTTGCTCCGGGCGAAGACTGGTGGAGCCGAGGGGATTCGAACCCCTGACCCCCACAATGCCATTGTGGTGCTCTACCAACTGAGCTACGACCCCATCCGGAGTTCGCACACTCTAAATGGCTGGCCGCCATTGTCAAAACAAAACGCCCGTGCGGTTGGTTGGATGTAAGCGGCGGAAGTTTTTGGCTTGGAACTCCTGGTCTCAAACTTTATAACGCCGGGAACCATGAATGACGAGTTGCCGCTGGTCAGCGTGCTTATCCCGGTCCATCCGCGCGTGACGGAAGTCAAATCCGCCGAAGCGGCCCGGCAATTCGATTATCCGCGGGAAAAACTGGAAATCGTCATTGTGCGCACCACGGACTTATCCATCGGACCGGGCGTCAAGCGGAACGCCGGCCTGAAGGCCATTCGCGGCGAACTGGTCTATTTTCTGGACGACGATTCGGTCGCGGTGCCGGGTAACGTGAAGCGTGCCGTCCGTCATTTTTCCGATCCACAAGTGAAAATAATCGGCGGGCCGAATGTCTGTCCCGATGACGCGCCGCTCTTCGAGCGGGTTTTGGGTTTGGTGATGGGCAGTTGGCTGGCCTTTGGTCCCAGTCGCACGCGTTATCGCGCTGTCGGCGAACTCCGTGAATGCGGCGAGAAGGAGCTGATTTCCAGCCATCTCATTGCCCGGCGGGATGCCGTGATGGAAGTGGGTTTCGATCCCAAATTGTGGCCCAACGAGGAAAACGCCATGATGAATGGTGTTAAACAACGCGGCGGCAAACTGCTTTATGACCCGGAATTCCTTTCCCGCCGCCGCCCGCGCCACAACCTCCACGCTTATGCAAAGATGTTGCTGTTCTACGGCGGCGGCCGGTCGCAGCAATTTCGTCTGTATCCAAGCCTCGACGCGCTCCCGAATTTCATTCCGCCGTTGTTCTGCCTCTATCTGCTGGCGTTGCCAGTTTTTATCGCATGTTTCTTTTCCGTGAAAACTGTCGTGCTGCTGTCCCTGCTGCCGTTAATCCTGTATCTGCTGGTGTTGGTCGGCCAAACGATTAACGTGGCCGCGCGAAGCAATCCGGGACTGGCCGTGCTGGCCCTGCCGTTGATCGTTCTGACCAACCTGCTTTACGGCTTGGGTTTCTGGCGCGGTTTGTTTATAAAAATCCAGCCACCGTCACCGGTGGCGGAAAAAGACATCCGGTTCGAAACCGTGCCGGTGTGACCGTGAACCATCAAAGTCAAACAGCCATCAGCGCATGAAAATAGCCATTCTTTGTGGCGGACAAGGCACCCGCTTCCGCGAGGTCAGCGAAGTCATTCCCAAACCGATGGCGCCCATCGGCCATCGCCCGATCCTCTGGCACATCATGAAAATCTACGCCGCCCATGGCTGCAATGAATTCATTTTGTTGCTCGGCTACAAGGGCGATCGCATTCGTGAATTTTTCCTGAACTACGCCGCTCAAACCAGCGACGTGACGCTGGACTTGAGCCGCAAGGATTCCGACCGTCTGATTTTCCATCAGCCCGCCACCGAACCCTGGCAGGTGACGCTGGTTGACACCGGTGAAAAGGCCATGACCGGCGCCCGGCTCTGGCGCGCCCGGCGTTATCTGGAGACGGAAGGGGTTTTCGGGCTGACCTATGGTGACGGCGTGGGCAACATTGATATCGGTGCGCTCCAGAAGTTTCATCAGTCCCACGGCAAAATCGCCACGCTAACCGGTGTCCATCCGCCCAGCCAGTTTGGCGAGCTGGTCGTCAAAGGCTCCGCCGTTGCCAAATTCAACGAGAAGCCCGAACAAAGCACTGCCTATATCAACGGCGGTTTTTTTGTCTTCAATGCCGGCGTGTTTGATCGCTATCTGAACGACCGCGAGGATCTGATGCTGGAGCGCGAACCGCTCCAACGCATGGCCGAGGCCGGCGAGTTGATGATGCATGCGCACGAAGGTTTCTGGCATCATATGGACACGCCGCACGAATTCGAGCTCCTGAACAACCTCTGGAAGTCCGGCAAGGCGCCCTGGGAGATTTGGAAGTGAAGATTCCAGGTGGTTTGGCGAAACCAAAGTCGCACTGCGGCCACGAGTAACGATCCTCCCGGCGTCAGACTTTTTTGCGTTGGCGCGCAACTTCGTAGAGAAACACCGCTGCCGCCGCGCCGACATTTAGCGAATCCACCGTCGGCGGCATGGGAATTGCCACGGCTTCATCGCACGAAGCCAAAACCGCCGGGGAAATGCCGTCGCCTTCGCTGCCGAAAACGAGGCAGCAATCCCCGGTAAAATCCGCCTGTGACAAAAACCTTTTGTCCGTGTGCGGATGCGCGGCGAGGCAACGGACGCCGCGCCGGCGCAGTTCCTTCAAACATTCCACGAGCGTCCGGTTGGTCACGTGCGGTTTGGTCTTGAATCGGTGCCGCAGTCCGAGTTTGGCCAGTTCGATGACGGGCAACTGGAAAATCGTGCCCATGGAATTACGGACGGCCCGGCGCAGAAACGGACTGCTGCAAGTCTCGCCGACCAGCAGTGCCTGAACCCCGAACGCGACGCAATTGCGGACCAGCGCGCCGAGGTTTTCCGCGTTGGTCAACGCGTCCACGGCCACCAGCAGCAGCGGCTTTTCGTTCTTTAAGAGAAGCTCGTCGAGGAAAACCGGCGACGGAATTTTCCCGACCGCCAGCACGCCTTGAAACATGGAAAAGCCGGTGAGCGATTCGAGCAGTTTCTTCTCCGCGAGATAAACGGTGATGGGGTCCGGCCGCGCTTCCAGCAGCGGACGGAAGTCGTCCAGCCATTTTTCCGGCAGTACGACCGAGACGACGGGAAAACGGCTTTCGAGCAGCCGCTGCACGACTTTGGTTCCCTCAGCCACGAAGATGCCCTGGCGTTCCTGTTCCGCCGGACGCCGCATCGTGGCGTAAGGCTGGAGTTCGGGTGAATCGAACGAGGAGATTTTTTCGACGCGGAACATCAGTTGTCGTTTATCAATGACATTTCACGCCGTTGTCGCGAAGAATTTGCAAAACCTGTTCCAAATTCACGTCTTGGGGAACAACGATTTGGTCAACTGAAGTGTTTATCCACGATTTTGGTTTCTTTAATTTGAAATGGATGATGGAATATTTTTGGTCATTGTATTTTTCATGCCGAACGGCTGCGCTTTCAATCTCGTGATAATTCGACCGCCCGACCCATCTGCCTGCTCGTCTTTGCACATAAGATTCTTCCAAACGAATATACCCCGATGGTAAAAACCAGGACCCTAACAAGGAAAACGACAAAACAATCAAAATAATAGACGAACAATAGAAATAATTCTTTACAGATTGGCCACTCGATTTGACGGCAAAAACTACCAGGGCGATAGCAACTCCGATCAACAGAAAGAAAACATGACCAACGACTATTGCTGGAAATCGTTTTCTGGCATAGGCGTTTGGCTCGTGCCACTTCATCAAAGTTTTATTGCCAAAAATTTGGAAGTTCATAGTTTTGATTAAAGTTCCAATGTCGCACACGGCACGTCCTGCGCGGCGGTTTGCAAGTGGACATGGGCCGCGCCAATCTGATGGAGTTGTTCGGCCATGACGTAATGCGCGAGTTCGGGTTTGTTGCATTCGCGGCTCAAGTGGGCGAGATAAAGATGGCGCAGATCAGCGGACATGATTTGCGCGGCGGCTTCGGCGGCGGCTTCATTGGAAAGATGGCCATGCCGGCCCAGAATGCGCTGCTTGAGGCTCCACGGGCGGCGGACGCAATTCTGCAACATCTTCAC
This sequence comes from uncultured Verrucomicrobiae bacterium, assembly GCA_963786375.1. Classification (GTDB taxonomy): domain Bacteria; phylum Verrucomicrobiota; class Verrucomicrobiia; order Limisphaerales; family UBA11358; genus UBA11358. The sequence goes on along the minus strand of CAWAYP010000002.1, from coordinate 10,016 downwards.
GTCGTGGTTGGATTCCAGCACCAGCACGTTCGCGGCACGGGTGCGCTCGATTACCAGTTTCGTCATGTGCCCGAGGTCGGTGACGAACCCGATGTTGCCGGCGGCGGTGTGAATGAGGAAGCCAACCGGATCCTGCGCGTCGTGCGGGATGCTGAACGTGTCCACCAATAGATCGGCGATTTCAAAGCTCGCGCCGGTTTCAAACAGGTTGCAGTTGAATTTGGCCCGCAATTGAAACTCAAACGCCTCCTGCGTGGCGCGGTTGCAATAAACCGGGATGTTCAATTTTTGCGCAATGCCGGTAAGCCCGTACACGTGGTCGCTGTGTTCGTGGGTGACAAGAATGGCGGTGAGATTTTCCGGCGCGCGTCCGAGGCCGGCGAGGCGCTGGCGGATCTGGCGCGGGCTGAACCCGGCGTCCACGAGCACGCGCGCTTCATCGGTTTCAAGGTAGGCGCAGTTGCCGGCGGAACCGCTGCCGAGAATGGTGAATTTGACGGCCACAGACGGACGTTAATGGCGGGCGCGAAAACGGGCAATTTTTTTCGGTGGTTGATGGTTGGCTTGCCCTTTTGTTTTAACGGCATATAATCTGCTTGAATTCTGACAGTTAGTTTAACGATGTATGAAAGCCGTTTTCTTTAGGCATCTTCCTTTATTTGCCACGCTTTCACTTCTCGTGCCGGGTTCGTCAGCCCAAAGCCTACAAGCATTTCGCGGTGAAGTGCCGTCGGTGATAAACCAGCTGCATTTACAGCCGATGGGACGGCTCCCGGGTTCACAGTATTTGCATCTGGCCATCGGCCTGCCGTTGCGGAACGAGCAGTCGCTCGATGCGTTGCTCGCACAGATTTATGACCCGGCCAGCACCAATTACCATCATTATCTGACACCGGAACAGTTCACGGAACAATTTGGGCCGGCGGAAAAGGATTACGCGGCGGTTATTAGTTTCGCGAGGACAAATGGCCTGACGGTGACGGCGACGTATCCGAATCGCACCTTGGTGGACGCGAGTGGTTCAGTGGCTGACATTGAGCGCGTATTTCATGTGACAATGCGTGTTTATCGTCATCCGGAGGAGGCGCGCATGTTTTACGCGCCCGACGTGGAGCCTGTGCTAGATTTGGCAGTGCCGGTTCTGCACATCAGCGGTTTGGACAATTACTCGTTGCCACACCCAATGAATCTCAAAATGGAACCCGCCAACCAGCCGTTTAACGCGACGTCTCAATCCGGCTCCGGACCGGGCGGCACTTATGCCGGGTACGATTTCAGGGCTGCGTATGTTCCCGGGGTTTCACTGGACGGTTCGGGGCAGATGGCGGGCTTGGTGGAGTTTGACGGCTATTATGCCAATGACATCGCGACGTACGAAAATGCCGGCGGGTTGCCCCATGTGCCGCTGACCAATGTGCTGGTGGATGGCGCCACTGGATCGGCCGGTGGTAACAACGATGAGGTGGCGTTGGACATTGAGATGGCGATTGCCATCGCGCCGGGATTGTCCGGCGTGATTGTGTATGAAGAGTCTAATGGCAATCCTTGGGTTGACATATTGGCCCACATTGCCAACGACAACCTCGCCAAGCAGATCAGTTGTTCGTGGGGTGGAGGTTCACCCGATTCGGCTTCGGAACAAATCTTCAAGCAAATGGCTGTGCAAGGGCAATCGTTCTTCAACGCCTCCGGCGATTCTGACGCCTTTACCGGCTCGGTTCCTTTTCCATCGGACAGCACCAACATTACGCAGGTTGGGGGGACGTCCCTGACGACAACCGGGCCGGGCGGTGCGTGGGTGTCGGAGACGGTTTGGAACTGGGGCTTGCAGAAACACAAATATGTGGGCAGCAGTGGTGGCATCAGCACCTATTATTCAATTCCAATCTGGCAGCAGGGCATCAACATGACCACCAACCGTGGTTCCACCACCATGCGGAACATTCCCGATGTCGCGCTCACCGCCGATAACATCTGGGTTGCCTACAACAACGGCAGCAGCGGCGGCTTTGGCGGCACCAGTTGCGCTGCGCCGTTGTGGGCCGGCTTTGCCGCCTTGGTAAATCAACAGGCCGCCGCCGCCGCCAAACCGCCGGTCGGTTTTATCAATCCAGCCGTTTACGCCATCGGTAAAGGGCCGAATTACAACACGGACTTCCACGATGTTATTACCGGCAACAACACGAACAAAAACAGCGGAAACAAATTTTTTGCCGGGCCGGGATATGATCTATGCACCGGCTGGGGCACGCCCAATGGGGTTGATTTGATCAATGCACTCGCCCCGCCGCCGGCATTGCTGCCGCTGGCGTTTCAAATGGTGACGCAAACGAACGATGCCATCATGTTCGCCTGGAACACCGTGACGGGGCTGGTGTACCAGGTGCAGTACAAGACCAACTTGCTTCAAACCAACTGGATTGATTTGGGCGGCCCCATCATCGCGACGAACACGGCAACAACAACTTCGGATATCATCGGCACCGAACCGCAACGGTTTTATCGGATCGGGTTGACGCAATGAAAGTCCGTCGTTCTTGCTCCATTATGTCGTTGAAGTAACATGACCGCGTGACCGATTTGCTCCAACGCGTCGAACGGAACATTCAGAGCCGGCCTTTGCTCAAATCGGGCCAGGCGGTATTGGTCGCGGTATCTGGCGGGCTGGATTCGATGTCGCTGCTGCACATCCTTCATGCGCTCTCGTCGCAGCACGGCTGGAAACTGACCGTGGCCCACTTCAACCATCAGTTGCGCGGCCGGAGCAGTGATGCCGACGAAAAGCTTGTCCGCCAAACCGCCGCGGCGCTGAAACTGCCGTTTGTCGTCGTGCGCGCCGATGTGCGGGGCTTTGCCAAAAAATCAAAGCTTTCCATCGAAATGGCCGCGCGAAAGCTGCGCCATGAGTTTTTTGTGCGCGCCGCCCGGGAACGTAAAATCTCCGTGGTTGCGCTGGCGCATCATGCCGACGATCAGGTCGAACTTTTTTTCCTGCGCGCCCTGCGCGGCGCGGGCGGTGAAGGGCTGGCCGGAATGAAATGGCATTCGCCGTCGCCGGTGAACGGGAAAATTGCGCTGGTCCGTCCGTTGCTCAACGCGACCAAGGCCGAATTGCGCGGATTTGCGCGCGAAAACAAAATTCATTTCCGCGAAGACGCGACGAATGCGCAACTCGATCTGCCACGCAATCGCGTGCGCAACGAACTGCTGCCGTTGCTTCGACAGCGTTATCAGCCGGCGCTGACCCGGACGATTTTGCGGTTGATGGAAATCGTCGGTGCGGAGGCGGAGATGGTTGGCGGGATGGCGCAACAGTGGCTAAAGAAAGCCGGTAGGGACGGCCCGCCGGGCCGTCCGCGGACGCCGCAGCGCGGCGTCCCTGCCTTTGCCGGGCTCCCCCTTGCAGTTCAGCGGCGGGGGTTGCAATTGCAACTGGCGGAACTTGGGGCGGCGGCGGACTTCGAGCTGGTTGAACGGCTCCGGCGCTTGCCGGATGTATTTGTCAGCGTCAGCCCCAATTTTTCCGTTGCGCGTGATGCGGCGGGCAGGTTGAGCCTGCGGGCGCAGCCGCCGATTGGATTCAAGGTCAGGGAATTGATTGTAAATCTGGCGGGCCGGGCAGGGGAGGTGAGCTTTGCCGGAGTCCACTTTTGCTGGAGCCATGAAAATGTGAAAGGTGCGGGTCGTTTGCGTCCACGAGCCGGGCGCGAACTCTTTGACGCGGACAAGGTTGGCGGGCAGATCACCCTGCGCCACTGGCAGGCGGGCGACCGGTTCCAGCCGATCGGTTTGAAATCCGCGGTGAAACTCCAGGATTTGTTCACGAACCAAAAAATTCCCCGCGCGCGCCGGCACAATTTAATCGTCGCCGAGGCCTCCAACGGCAGGGTTTTCTGGGTGGAACAATTGCGAATGGCGGAACCTTTCAAACTGACCCCGGCGACGAAGCGCCGCCTGGTCTGGCGCTGGCAGGCCAATGCCGGTTGAAACATTTCAATCGGAGCTCCGTTCAGTGCGTATCCCAGTTTTGAGCAGTAGTCTGGTGGTTCAATCCCAACGGGATTGTGCCCTTAAGCCCAAGGTTGCCCCGACTTTTCGGGGCTACCTTGGGTCCACGTCCGGAAATGGAACCAACGCCAACGGCGTTGTGGCCGAGGTGACAGGCCCGCGGGCACGAAATGGCCGCAACCGCGTTGCGGTTGGGAATGGTTCGGGACGATGACCCAGGGTGGCTCGTTCCTCGCAACCCTGGGCTTTGAGACGGAATCCCGTTGGGATTCTTGGACGGTGCATTTAACCCTGCAAGAAACCGGGATGCACCCGGCCGTTTAGGCGTTCAGAAAAGCCCTTTACACCGTTATGAGGGATGACTAGACTCTCACGCTCTTATTGATTTTGAATTTATGGAAGCAAAGGCAAAGACGATTGACCAGTTTAAATTGCACACGAAGGACACGGGTTCAGCGGACGTGCAGATTGCGTTGTTGACGGAGCGGATTAATCATTTGACCGGGCATTTGCAGACCAACAAGAAGGATCACAGCTCGCGCCGCGGACTGCTGATGATGGTCGGCCAGCGCCGACGGCTGCTCGATTATTTGCAGACGACCGACCGGAAACGATACCAGACGGTCACGAAGAAGTTGAAACTGCGCCACTAATTTGCGGCGGCGCGGCGCGGGTCGTTCACCTCCAGCCGCCTTCCGCTTTCGGATTCGAGCCGGGAAACGCGAACGGCCTGATTCCCCAACCAAACAAATCGCGTATGAAAAGAAACGTTACCCCGGGAAATTTCATTCAGTCCCGATTGCTTCGGGATTCACTGAAGTTCCTCCGGCGGTGACGGGAAAGTTAGAACATGTCAGATAAAATCACCGCCCAGGTGGGCGATAAACAGATCGTTATTGAAACCGGGAAACTGGCCAAACAGGCGGATGGCGCCGTTACCGTTCAGCTCGGTGAAACCATTGTCGTCGTGGCTGCGGTCGCGGCGACCAAGGCCAAGGAAGGCCAGGAATTCTTCCCCCTGACCGTGGATTACCGCGAGAAGGCGGCCGCGGCCGGAAAATTCCCCGGCGGTTACTTCAAACGCGAAGGCCGTCCGACCGAAAAGGAAATTCTCACCTCCCGCCTGACCGACCGCCCGATTCGTCCGCTTTTCCCCAAGGGGATGTACAACGAGGTCCAGGTCCAGAGCATTGTGCTGAGCGCGGACGGCGAAAACGACCCGGATATTTTGAGCATTGTCGGCGCGTCCGTGGCGCTCATGGTCAGCGACATTCCGTGGGCCGGGCCGCTGGGCGCGGTGCGCGTCGGCCGCGTCCAAGGCCGGTTCGTGGCCAACCCGACGCATTCCGAAATGAAGGAAAGCGATCTCGATCTCGTTTATGTCGGCAATGAAAACGACATCGTGATGTACGAAGGGTCGGCGAAGGAGATTACCGAAGCCGATTTCAATGCCGCGCTGAAATTCGGCCAGGAATGCTGCCAGCCGCTGATCGCCGCCCAGAAGGAACTGGTCGCCAAGGCCGGCAAAAAGAAGCGTGAAATCAAACTGAGCATCGTTCCCGACGAAATTCTGCAGGAGGCGAAAAAACTCGCTGGCGACCGTTTTGTGCCCGCACTGCTGACGCCCGGCAAACTCGCGCGCGAGACCGCGTGCAAGGCGATTCAGGACGAGGTCGGCGCGAAGCTCGTCGAAAAGTTCGGCGCCGAAAAAGTGACTGATTTCGTCATCAAGGACGCCTTTTATTACATTCAAAAGGAGGCCGTTCGCAGCCTTGATTTTGAACGACGGCAAGCGCCTCGACGGCCGCGCCTTTGACGTGGTGCGCCCGATTTCCAGCGAGGTGGGCATCCTGCCGCGCGCGCACGGTTCGGCGCTTTTCTCCCGCGGCGAAACCCAGACCGTGACGCTCGCCACGCTCGGCACCGGCGACGACGCGCAGGAATTCGATTCCTACACCGGCGGCGAAAGCGAAAAGAAATTCATCCTGCACTACAACTTCCCGAATTTTTCCGTCGGCGAAACCGGCCGCATTGCCGGCCCCGGCCGCCGCGAAATCGGCCACGGCGCGCTTGCGGAACGTTCCATCGAACCCATGCTGCCGACCGACAATTATCCGTATTCCATCCGCGTCACGAGCGAGATCATGGAATCGAACGGCTCGACCTCCATGGCGAGCGTTTGCGGCGGCACCCTGGCGTTGATGGACGCGGGCGTCCCGATGGTTCGCCCGGTCGCCGGCATCAGCATCGGCATCTGCACCGCCTACGGCGCCGACCATAAAATCTCACAATACAAGCTGCTCACCGATATTCTCGGCTGGGAAGACGCCTATTGCGACATGGACTGCAAGATCGCCGGCACGGAAAAGGGCATTACCGGCTTCCAGCTCGACTTGAAGTTGAAGGGCATTCCGCACCCGTTGATGGCCGAGACCATCGAGGCTGCGCGGGTCGCCCGGCTGCACATTCTTGGTGAGATGGCCAAAACGCTGGCCGAGCCGCGCAAGGACATCAGCAAATATGCGCCGCGCATCGAGACCATCAAGATCAACCCGGAAAAAATCGGCGCGATCATCGGGCCCGGCGGCAAGAACATCAAGAAGCTCGTCGAGGAGTCCGGCTGCGAAATCGACATCGAAGACGACGGCACGGTGAACATCTTCTCGGTATCGCCCGAGGGCATGAAGATTGCCCGCGACGCGATTGTGGGGATGACCGCCGAGGCCGAGGTTGGAAAGGTTTATCGCGGCAAGGTTGTCACCATCAAGGAATTCGGCGCGTTCGTGGAATTCCTGCCCGGCAAGGACGGCCTGGTTCACATCAGCGAACTGGCCAACTTCCGCGTCAAGAAAACCGAGGACATCGTCAAAATGGGCGATGAAATCTCGGTCAAATGCCTGGGGGTGGACGAAAAAGGCCGCGTGCGCCTGTCGCGCAAGGCCGCCATGGAAGAGCGCGACCAGGAAATGGCCGAACCGGAGAAGAAGTAAAACCGCCAACTGTTTCTACTCAAACCTCGTCGCGGGCAAAACCTGCGCCGAGGTTGATTTTTGTCGGGCACTGAATTAACCGCGAAATACGCCAACGGAACTTCCCTAAAACTTTTTCGCGTATTTCTTGTATTTAGCGGTTTAAATTCTTTTCGCCAGTTCCGCCTGGCTTTTTGCAAAGACTTCCTTGTGCAGCGAATTGCCGTGGGCATCCATCGTCACCACCGCCGGGAAATCCTGCACCTCAAATTCCCAGATCGCCTCCGGTGCGCCAAATTTCTCCATCAGGTAGACGTTGCGCACCTTCTTGATGCATTCGGCCAGCACCTGCGCCGCGCCGCCGACCGCGTGCAGATAGACGCAGCCAAATTCCTTGCAGGCCGCCAGTGTCTTGTCGCCCATGCCGCCCTTGCCGATGACGCCGCGGATCCCAAAGTCCTTGATGATTTGCGCTTGATACGGCTCTTCCCGAATGGACGTCGTCGGGCCGGCGGCGGTGGCCTTCCAGGAGCCGTCATCCTGTTTCATCACCACCGGGCCGCAATGATACAGAATGCCATCGCGCAGATTCACACCCGGCGGCAGCTTCCCGCCCTCGTGCAGATATTTGTGGACCGCATCGCGTCCAGTGAATATGACGCCGGAAATCAGCACCTCATCGCCGACTTTCAGCGCCCGGATTTTTTCTTCGGTGAAGGGAAAGGAAAGTTTAATCATCGCGAGGTCTCCTCAATACAACCATTTTGCAATTTTCCCATCCGCATCCAACATCACACCCTGGCGGCGATAGGCCCAGCACATGTAGCTGATGCTGACGAAATAGGATGCGGGCAGGCGGTTCGCCGAACATATCTTTACGCCCAGCAACGTGGTCTTGCCACCAAAACCCATCGGGCCGATGCCGAGTTTGTTCGCCGTTTTCAAAATGTCCTGCTCCAGCTTGTCCAGTTCCGGGTTCGGATTGCGGTCGGGAATCAATCGCAGGAACTGCGTTTTGCTCAGCTCGTAGCCGGTAGCGCGGTCGCCGCCGATGCATACACCGAGAATGCCCGGGCCGCAGCCTTTGCCCTGCGCCTGCAACACCGCGTCGAGGATCGCCTTGCGGCAGCCGTCGAGGTCGCGGTTCGCGTTGAGCTTCTCGTTCGGCAACGAGTATTGCGCCCCGACGTTCTCGCAGCCGCCGCCCTTGAGCACGAGGCGCACGCTCACTTCCGGCGAACGATGTTGATGAAAGTGAAATGTGGGGGCACCCGGCCCGCAATTGGTGCCGTCGTTCTTGCCGGTAAGCGAATCCACGGAATTTTGCCGGAGAAATCCGTTCTTCGTCGCCAGCTTCACGGCTTCCTTCGCCGTTTCCTCGAATGCAATCTGGTCGAAGCCGACCGGGCAATCCACGTAAAACAGGATGCTGCCGGTGTCCTGGCAGATGGGCTGGGACTTGCGTTTCGCGAGCTGGATGTTCTGGTCAATGATTTTCAGCGCGCTCTCGGCAATGGTGCCTTTCCTTTCCTGTTCCAGCGACGCGAGGATGGACTGGTTGACATCATCGGGAATTTCCGCCGAGGTGCGGCGGATGAGTTCGACCAGCAAATCTTGCAATTGGCTCATAGACCGCATCAACGTAGGGTCTTTGCTGGAAAGCGTCAATTGCGCGTGGAAGGCGGTGGTGTCCCGATTTGGTGGTAGGACCATCGCGCTGCGATGTCCTCGCCCTTGCAGCAGCGGGCGAAATGAATCACATCCACCACCCAATTTCCACATCTCACTCCAAGCGCCGCTGAACGTGGCGCGGACGGCGCAGCGCGCCATCCCTGCCTGATTAGAACACTGCGTGGAGACATGGCGATTAACCGGCCCTTTAGTTTCACGATTGCATTTCAGGTTGCGCCGTGGTGGCACCGGGAATTGCAATAATTTGAAAGCCCGGCTCAAGCAGAAGCGCTACCGCAGCCATCGTTTGTTTGTTCCGAAGACGTTCGGCTTAGCGATTCATCCTGCCGTTGGGTGTCCAAGTCAACTATGCTACTGCCAGATTTGGCGTGTCTTTGACTGCAACGTTAAGTAATAACCGAGTTATGCAAAACGGCATCCGCGTTGCCACACCGCCGCCGAAACCGTTGATGGTTTTCGACGGTGACTGCAATTTCTGCACGCTCTGGGTCCGGCGCTGGCAGCAGATGACGGGTGAGAGTGTGGATTATCTGCCCGCGCAAGCCCCGAACGTCGCGCCGCAATTTCCTGAAATTCCCCCCGAACAATTCGATCCGGCCGTCCAACTCATCGAGACCGATGGTACGGTTTATTCGGGCGCGGAAGCTGTCTTCCGCACGCTGGCGCACAGTCCGAAGCGTCAATGGCCGTTGCGCACCTACAAAAAATCGCCGGCCTTTGCGGGCATGACGGAATGGGCCTACCGATTTGTGGCCAGGCATCGAATCTTGTTTTCGCGGCTTACGTTCTAAAAAAAATTGGAAGTTCCTCTCGACAGACAACCACACATTGTTAATTTCGCAGCGGCAATGGCCAAGACCAAACGCATCGGGATTTTGACATCGGGCGGTGACAGCCCGGCTCTGAACGCCGCCATCCGCGGTGTGGGCAAGACCGCGCTCGGCTTTTACGGCATGGAAATCGTCGGTTTCCGTGACGGCTTTCGCGGTCTGGTGGAAGACCGGCGGTTGAAACTCGACAAGGGCGCGCTTTCCGGGATTCTCACCGTGGGGGGCACCATTCTGGGCACCAGCCGCGACAAGCCGCATCGCATGTTGATTGACGGACGCACCCGCGACATGACGGAGGTCATCGTTAAAAATTACAGGAAATACGATCTGGCTGCGCTGGTCTGCCTCGGCGGCGGCGGCACGCAAAAAAACGCGCTGTATCTGGCCAAGGCCGGGCTGAACGTGATTACGCTGCCGAAGACGATTGACAACGACGTGGTGCTGACGGATTCGACCTTTGGGTTCGCCACGGCGCTGGACATTGCGACCGAGGCGATTGACCGGTTGCACAGCACGG
>CAWAYP010000001.1:0-435068 GCA_963786375.1 uncultured Verrucomicrobiae bacterium | reverse complement strand
TGATAAAAGCACAGGCTTCAGAAAAGCTGTAACCGTTCTGCCACTACAAATTCACCACCGCCGGATCGGCGTAAAGCGTAAAGGAGCCGGCGCGGGTGATTTTTACGTCCATGACCTGGCCGCGATGACGTTCCGAGCCGTCGAACACCACAATTTTGTTGCAGCGCGTCCGGCCGGTCATCCGCGCCGGATTTTTCTTGCTCGGCCCTTCCACCAGAATCTGCATCCGCCGCCCGACCAACGCGCGGTATTTGCGCCGGCCGATTTCGTTGATGATTTCCAGCAATTGCTGGTTGCGTTCCTCGCGGATTTTTTGTGGCACCTGGTCCGGCATGGCGGCGGCGGGCGTGTCGCGGCGCGGCGAGTATTTAAAAATGTACGCCTGATCAAATTCCACCTCGCGCGCCAGGGAAAGCGTTTGTTCGAAATCGTCCCCGGTCTCGCCGGGAAAGCCAACGATGATGTCGGTGCTGATGCCGATCTCCGGCCGGGCACGGCGCAATTTTTCAATGATGCCGACATAACGCTCGCGCGTGTAGCCGCGGTGCATCAGTTTCAACACGCGGTTGCTGCCGCTCTGGACGGGCAGATGCGCGCTTTCGACCAGCTTCGGCAACCGCGCGTAAGCCTCAATCAAATCATCGCCGTATCCCTTCGGATGCGGCGAGGTGAACCGAATGCGTTCCAATCCCTCGATTTCGTGGACGGCGTCGAGGAGCTGGACGAAAGGTGATTTCGCATTGGTGGCAGGGCCGAGCGGCAGTTCGGCCCTGCCCCAACCGCGTTTGCCATAGCTCGTCACAATTTGGCCGAGCAATGTGATTTCCTTCACGCCTTGCGCCGCCAACTGGCGGCATTCGCCCACGATGTCGGGAATGCTGCGGCTGCGTTCCTCGCCGCGCGTGTAAGGCACGATGCAAAACGTGCAGTATTGATTGCAGCCCTGCATGATGCTCACGAACGCGGCAACTTGTAACGGCGGTCTGTGACCGCCGCCATTTCCGTTGCCGTTCTTGGCAGTATTTCCGTAAAGCAGATGCTCGCGAATGGTCGCTTCGCTCCCCTGCTCTTCCGCCACGTCCACGATTTTGTCCGCGCGACCGGCCAGGATTTCGCCGAGGCAATCCGCCGCGCGATGAAATTTCTGCGTGCCGAGCACCAAATCCACATCCGGCAGCCGGTCAATCAATTCCTGTCCGCGGCTTTGGGCCATGCAACCCATGAAACCGAGCACGACGTGGGGGCGGTCGCGGCGGATTTCGGCGGCGAGATTTTCCATTTTCCGGAGCGCCTTTTGTTCCGCGAGATCGCGGACGCTGCACGTGTTGAGCAAAATCACGTCCGCCACGGTTTCGGACGGCGCGAGGGTGTACCCCTTGGCCGCGAGCTGCGCGGCGACGGCCTCGCTGTCGCGCTCGTTCATCTGGCAACCGTAGGTTTTGATATAGACGCTCGGCATAAGACGAGAATAGCGGCAATTTAGGCCATCCCAACGGTCTTGAAAAGGCGGAAAGCCGCCGGGAAATGGACTGGCGGACAATTCCGACAAAATTTTTCCCAAAATTTGACTAGCCAGTTTGGCCAACTTGGGCTTTATTGCATACAGGTCATGGTACAAGAACCGCAGTTTTACGACCGCGCAACCTCAACCTGGAGGACTTCCAATGGACATCCATCATCCGTTCGTCAGTGAATTCCCCGAACATCGCGAAACCATCCGCTCGCTGAAGCTGGCGGACGCCAAGTTCCGCGCGATGTTCGAGGAATACCACAAACTCGACGACGAAATCTGCCGCATCGAAGAAGAAGTTGAATACGCCACCGATCAGGAACTGGACGAACTCAAGTTCAAGCGCGCGAAATTGAAAGACGCGCTTTACTGAAGCTGGCGGACGCCAAGTTCCGCGCGATGTTCGAGGAATACCACAAACTCGACGACGAAATCTGCCGCATCGAAGAAGAAGTTGAATACGCCACCGATCAGGAACTGGACGAACTCAAGTTCAAGCGCGCGAAATTGAAAGACGCGCTTTACGCCGCCGTGCTCAAGAGCGAGGCCGCGCTGGTTCACTAATCCGCAAATATCCGGCGCCGATGCGGGCCGCTCAACGCGGCTCGGGGCTGGCTTTTCATTTGGCCGCCCCGGCAATCACTTTTTCCGCCGCGTCGCGCATATGTTCAAAACCGTCGAGGGAAATAACAGCAGGGGGGCGCCTTAATTCGAAATTTCATCGGGGTCTGGTCAAGAAAAGGAATATCACGACCAGAATTGCCAACAGCACGAGGGATCGCGCAATTCGCCAATAAAACGGAGACATTTGGATGTTATACGTGAATACTTTCATTTTCTTGCCTTTTTTTTGGCAGGAAACGTCAACCTTAACCGCGCTTTGAACATCGGTAACGGATGAGAATTCAAGCAAAGACCCGGTGCGGGTCAAATCAAGGCACCGCCGGCATGAAGCGTTTGCCTCAATGCGGCTCGGGACTGGCTTTTCGTTTGGCCGCCTCGGCAATCACCTTTTCCGCCGCGTCGCGCGGCATTTCCTCATAGTGGCTGAATTCCTCGGCGTGGACGCCGCGCCCGCCGGTCAGCGAACGCAGCGTGCTCGAATAATGGTAAAGCTCCTTCGTCGGCACCTGCGCCTTGATGACTTGAAATCGCGCCGTCGGTGTCCATGCCCATGATTTTTCCGCGCCGCGATGACAGGTCGCCCATCACCTTGCCCATGCAATCCTCCGGGATGCGGATTTCGACCGTTTTCAATCGGCTCCAGCAGGCACGGCCTGGCGGCCATGAACGATTCCTTGAACGCGAAGTAGCCGGCAATCTGAAACGCGATGTCCTTCGAGTCCACCGGGTGCATCTTGCCGTCGTAAAAATCAATCTTCACGTCCGTCACGCGGCAGCCGGCGAGGATGCCTTCGGTGCAGGCCTGATGGACGCCTTTCTCCACGGACGGCACGAACACGCGGTCCACGTTCTGGCCCGACGAGCGAATTGGTGAACTCGACGCCGCTGTCGCGCGGCTTCGGTTCGATGCGCATCCAGACTTCGGCGAACTGTCCCGCGCCGCCGGTCTGTTTTTTGTGGCGATATTTTGAGTCGCCCTTGCCCTTGATGGTCTCGCGGTACTTCACGCGCGGTTCGGCGAGTTCGACGTGAACGTTGTGCCGGCGGCGCAACCGGTCGGCGACGACCTCCAGATGCAATTCGCCCTGCGCGGAGATGATGGTCTGGTGCAATTCGGAGTCCACGACGTACAGGAACGTCGGGTCTTCCTCGTGCAACGCGGCGAGGCCGGAGGCGATTTTGTCCTCCTCGCCCTTCACCTTGGCGACGAGCGAGGCGTGGATGTTCGGCTTGGGATAGACGACCTTCGGCAGCGTGACGGGATGCTTGGCGCTGCACAGCGTGTTGCCGGTGTGCGTGTCCTTGAGCTTCACCGTCGCGCCGATGTCGCCCGCGCCGAGCGTGCGGACGGCCTCGCGGTTCTGGCCGTTGAGCAGGTAAATCTGCCCGATGCGCTCGTTCACCTTGCGGTCGCTGTTGAACAAGTCCGTGCCGGTGGAAACGGAGCCGGAATAGACGCGGAAAAACGACAGCTCGCCGAAATGCGCCTCGGACATCGTCTTGAAGATGTAGGCCACCGTCTCGCTTGCTGTCGAGCGCCACCTCGATTTCCTGGTCGGCGGCGTCCATGGCCTTGACTTTTTTGCGGTCCACCGGCGACGAACCGTATTTGGCGATGAAATCCATGAGCCGCGCCACGCCGATGTTGTTTTCCGCCGACGCGGCGAACAGCGGGATGAACAATTCCTTCTGCACCGCCGCGTGGATGCCGGCGCGGAATTCCTCCTCCGACAAACCGCCCTTCTCGAAAAACTTGTTCATCAGTTCGTCGTCGGACTCGGCGATGTGCTCGATCAATTGGCCGTGCAATTCCCTGGCCCTGGCCTCCCATTCGCCGGTGGCCGGTTCCTCCGTGATATTTGCCGCTGAACCATCCTTTGCGTAGGTGACGATTTCGCTGCGCAGCACGTCCAACACCCGGTTGAAGCCGGGCCCGGCGTTCACCGGCAACGCCACGGGAAACACGTGCCGGCCAAACTGCTCCTGCAATTGCCTGACCACGGCGTCAAAATCCACGTTCTCCTTGTCCACGGCATTGACGACGATCATTTTGGGAATGCCATAGTGCGTCGCATAATTCCAAACCCGTTCCGTGCCCACGCCGAGACCGTGCTGGGCGTGAACCACCACCAGCGCAAAATCGCCGACGCGCAATGCGCCCAGACCCTCGCTGATGAAATCCAGATAGCCCGGCGTGTCAATGAGGTTGAATTTCTTTCCCGCCCATTCGGTGTGCAACAAGGACGCCGAGACCGAAATCTGCCGGTTTTTTTCGCTCACGTGGTAGTCCGACACGGTTGAACCATCCGCGATGCGGCCCATGCGGTTGATGACGCCGCCGCACGCGAGCATCGCCTCGCCGAGCATGGTCTTGCCCGACGAAGCGTGCCCGACGATGGCGAAGTTTCGAATATCTGCTGGTTGATACGTTTTCATAAATCGAGGTTGCCCGCTGAGGGGTTGCAAAAACCGGCGGCGGCCCGATGGGCCGGGCGCGCAAAAAACTGGAAGAGAATGAGTCCGCGAAGTTCAGTTGGCCATTTCATCCGACCCCATTGAAACAAAAACCCGCCGGGCGCGCAACTCACTTGCGGTGGCGCGTTAAATTCGTATGTTCATCCTTGGACATGTTGAACCGGACCGGCCTGGGCGCCTGGCGCCAGACCGGTTCATACTATGGAATCTGAATCATTGAAACTGCTGTTGATTGCCGGCGACGAGCGTTTCGCGGGCACCGTGGCCGGCAAGCTCCGTGACGAGGGACAAACCGTGGAAATCGTCAACGTGCCGGCGCTGGATGCCGGCGTGGCCAGGCTGTCGGCCCAGCCGTTTGATGCCGTGTTGTTTGATCTTCCCTCGGCAAACGCCGCCGGCCTGTTTCAAGTGACATTTCTCGCCACCAAGGCGCCGGCCGTGCCCATGGTCGTGTTTGGTCCGAGCCATGACGAAATGTTTACCGTGGAAGTGATTCGCGCCGGCGCGCAGGAATATTTCGCCAAGGAACAAATCGGCGAACGCGCGCTGGAACCGGTGATTCGCTGCGCCCAGGAGCGCCACCTCGAACAGGCCGCCCTGCTCCGGGAAAAGGAAAATTACTACGGCCTGTTCGACCACCTGGTGGAAGGCATTTTCCGCACCACACCCGACGGACATTACCTGCTGGCCAACGTCGCGCTGGCGCGCATCTATGGCTACGATTCGCCGGCGGAATTGATGGCAAGCATCAAGGACATTGGCCGCAGCCTGTACGTGGATCCGGCGCGGCGCGAGGAGTTCGTCCGGTTGATGCAAACCAGCGACACCATCACCGATTTCGAATCCCAGATTTACCGCAAGGACGGCTCCACCATCTGGATTTCCGAAAACTGCCGCGCGGTCCGCGACGCGCTGGGCAAATTGCTTTATTACGAAGGCACGGTCGAAGACATCACCCAGGGCCGGCAAACCGAGATGAGCCTGCGAAACTCGGAATCTCTTTATCATTCCTTGGTGGAGACAATGCCCCAAAACGTATTCCGCAAAGACCTGCAGGGCCGCTTCACGTTCGCCAATCAACAATACTGCAAACATTACAAATGCCGGCTGGAGGACATCCTCGGCAAAACGGATTTCGATTTTTTCCCGAAGGAACTGGCCGAGAAATACACGAAGGACGACCGGCGCGTCATGGAAACCGGCCAGACCTACGAAATCATCGAAGAACACCATCCGTTGGGGCAGGAAAAGACCATCGTGCAGGTCGTCAAGACGCCGCTGTACAGCGCGGACGGAAGCATCATCGGGCTGCAGGGGATTTTCTGGGACATCACGGCGCAAAAGCTCGCCGAGGAGCAAATCCGCCGCGCGAACGCCGAACTGGCCCGCAGCCGCGAGGAGTTGCGCACCAAAAACCTGCTGATGGAGGAAAACCTCCACATGGCGCGGGAAATCCAGTTCGCCATGCTGCCGGAACAGTATCCGGTGTTTCCGCGCAACGTTCCGGCGGCACAAAGCGCCTTTCAGTTTGTTCACCGGTATCAGCCGGCGGAAACCGTCAGCGGCGATTTCTTCAGCCTCTCCGCGCTTTCGGAGGACCAGGTTGGCGTTTTCATTTGCGACGTGACCGGGCACGGCGTCCGCGCCGCGCTCGTCACCGCCATGATTCGCGCGCTGGTGGAGGAGTTGAAACCCATCGCGCACGATCCGGGACTGTTTCTGCGCAAGCTCAATGCCGACCTGTTTATCATCCTCAAAACCACCGGCTCGCCGATGCTCACCACGGCGTTTTACCTCGTCGCCAACTGGCGCACCGGCGTCATGCGTTTTGCCAACGCCGGCCATCCCAGACCCCTGCTCGTCCGGCGCCCGGCCGGACGGGTTGAACCGCTGGTCAACGCTGCCGGCAAAAGCCAGCCCGCCCTCGGCCTGTTCGAAGACCCGCCGTACCAGACCAGCGAAACCAACATCGCCCCGGGCGATCTCGTGATGCTGTTCACCGACGGCCTTTACGAAGTGCAGGGGCCGAACGAGGAATTATATTCCCAGGAACGGCTGATCATGGACGTGAAAGACCGTCTGCAAAAGCCCGCCGCGCAGTTGTTCGACGAACTGTTGGCGGCCATTGGCAATTTCTCCGTGGACCATGAATTTGCCGACGACGTCTGCCTCGTTGGCCTTGAATTTGTTCGAAAGCCCGCCTGATTGCCTGCGTGGCTGGGACGGCAAAATCATGCGGCGTATCCTCTAAAAATCACCGAGAACCGAATCAGTCAAATTGGCAACATCACCACGCTGGCTGACTCGGCGTGGTGGAGGTAGATAGTTTCGTCCAGCACATATAAATACCACGATCAAGGATGCGACGGTCTTGGTTTTGGCATAGTGAGTGGCAGCGGACGTGAGTCCGCTCATTATTCCGGCGGGAGAAGTTGGAGCCGGCTCACACCGGCTGCTACGGTAAAGAGGCGGTGCCGGTGCGGGTGATTGAACTGCTTGCGCACTTCTGCAAAAAATCTTATGGTCCCGGTAATGAAACTTGCTCTGGCAATCTTGGTTTACGTGCTGATGGGCGTCGTTTTGGGCGCGGGTATTTTGCTGACGGTCGCCGGCAAGCCGTGGTTTCTGATTGCCGCCATCATCGCCTACGTGGTCGCGTTCGGCAAAATCGGCTGCCTGACGCACTGAACTGGGGTCTTGGGCCTTGGCTCTGGGTTCCGGGGTTAGATCGCGGCAGATTTTACCTTTCCCAAAAAACCCAGATCCAAAAAACCAAATCCGATTTCATTTTTACGGAACGGGAAAAGTCTGTTTGAGGGAGTTCTCGATCTGCATCCAGCTTTGGCCCGTGGCAGTTTTGGTTCCGGCGGCGATGCCCGTCATGTAAGCGGTGGACACGGAAGTGCCTTGAACCAACCAAGGCTGGTTGCCCAGATAAACAATGCTGTTTCCCGGTGCGGCCAAATCCACAAAGCTCCCGTAATTCGCATAGGACGCAATCTGGCCGTTCTGGGCCGCGGTCACAGCCATGACGCCGGGGTCCGCCGCCGGATAAGTAGGGGTGGAAACCGATTGGTTGCCTGCGGCGGCAAAAATCAGAATGCCGTCACCAATCGCCTGCTGAACCATATCATCCAAAATTGAACTGTCGCCGGAACCGCCGAGACTCAAATTAAGAACGGTCGCGCCGTTGTTGACCGCCGCCTGGATGCCGAGCGCGACGTTCCAGCTCGTTGTGTTTGCACTCGAGCCATAAACATCCACGGGCAAAATTTGCGCGGATGTGGCGCCCTGCCCCGCGATGCCCATGGCGCGCAAGATGGTTTCCGCCATCGCGGTGCCGTGCGTGAGGTCGCTGCCGCTGGCCGAAGCATCACCGGCCACGGAAATCTGCTTGAGCAAAAATTGATCGAGCGAGCCGTCGAGCGTCTGCACCCGCGTGTCCACCAAACCGACAATGAGACGCCCGGATTTACCCGGCGGATTGAGTTGCAGGTCCACCGGCGGCAAAGACGCGGACGCGAGCGCCTGCGCCGCCGGTGGCGGGTCGAAGTAATAGTTGTAATCCACGTCGGAAACATCGCTGTTGTTTTGGAGCAGGTTCAGCGCGGCATCCGCGGCGGCTGCATCGGCAAATTCCAGACGATAAACGCCAAGTTTGTCCATGCGGCCGATAATTTTCGCGCCGTACATTTTGGCAAGGCCGTCGGGATTCACACCCGGCTTGAGCTTCACCAGCAATTCATTCGGCACATGTTTGGCGGTGGTGGTTTTTGGCACGCGCACCAGTTGCGTGGCGTTTTTCAGCTGGGTGGTGAAAACGTAGAGATGCGGCGCGGCATTGGTCTGCGGCACCAGGGCGAAATTGAGATCGCCGAACAGCCTCTGCAACGCCTCGCCGGACGGCAGATTTTTGAATTTTGCGGACGCGCTGTGCGTCGTGCCCGGCTCGACATAGACCCGCCAGCTGGTTTGGGCGGTGATTTGTTCCAGCAGCGCAGACAGGCCCAACGAACGCACGTCCGCGTCCACGCGGTCGGCGGCCTGGTGCCAGACAATCAAGTTTGTCTCCGCCGCGCGCGCCGTCAGACAAAACGCGAGCAGCACGAGGCAGAATCCAAATCGGCGCATAACTTAAATGACATTAACCAGTGTGTCCGGTTAATATCTTCGCACATTTACCTTTGGGTTACAATCTTCACCCAGGCCTGGTGGTCGAGGTACCATTGGACGGTTTCGCGAATGCCCTGCTCGAATTTGTGCGCGGGCGTCCAGCCGAGCTCGTGCTTAATCTTCGTCGGCGTCAATGGCGTAACGCCGGTCATGGCCGGGACGGTCTTTGACGAAGGAAATGAGCTGGCGCGAATGGCCGCCGAGCTGGGGCGCGAGTTCGTCAATGATGTCGCAAATCAATTCCACGATGCGGAGGTTGGCCCATTCGTTGTGGCCGCCGATGTTGTAGGTTTCGCCGGGTTTCCCGCGCGTCAGCGCCAGCCAGAGCGCCTCGGCATGGTCGCGCACGTAAAGCCAGTCGCGCACATTCATGCCGTCGCCATAAACCGGAACCGGCTGGCGCGCGAGCACGCTTTGGATGACGACCGGAATCAGCTTTTCGGGAAATTGATACGGGCCGTAATTGTTCGAGCAATTGGTGATGACCGCCGGCAGGCCGTAGGTGTGATGATACGCGCGCACGAGCATGTCGCTGGCGGCCTTGCTGGCGGAATACGGCGAGTTCGGCGCGTAAGGCGTGGTCTCTTGGAAGAAACCCGTCGGGCCGAGCGAACCATAGACTTCGTCGGTGGAAACGTGGTGAAATCGGGTCTGGGTGCGCCGGGTCCGGGGTCTGGGATTTCAACCAACACGCGCGGCAGGCTTCGAGCAGATTGAACGTGCCGACGACGTTGGTGTGGATGAAATCGCCCGGCCCGGTGATGGAACGGTCCACGTGCGATTCCGCCGCCAGATGCATGACGTGGGTGATGTCGTGCTGCTCGACCACACGCAACACGGCGGCTTTGTCGCGCAAATCCACCTTCTCAAAAACGTATTTGGGGTGGCGGGAAACCTTTTCCAGGTTTTCCAAATGTCCCGCGTAAGTCAGGCAATCCAAGATTCACCAGCCGCGCGACCTCCGGCCGGTCAATGACGTGATGAATCACGTTCGAGCCGATGAAGCCCGCGCCGCCAGTAATGAGCAGTTTCATGGTTTATCCAGGACCTGCCGCAGGCTGGTCTCCCAATCCGGGAGCCGCAACCCAAAAGTTTTTTGCAATTTGCCGCAATCCAAAACCGAATGCGCCGGGCGCCTTGCCGGCGTCGGATACTCCGGTGTGGTGATGGCTTCCACCTCGCGGCATTTCCGTTCCCCTTCCGGCATCAATTCGATGATGCGGGAGGCGAACTCGTGCCAGCTCGCTTGGCCGCCGGCGGCAAGGTGATAGTCACCGTTGAACGCGGAACGATCCGCGCCGGCCAGGGCCTGCTTGAGCGCCAGCGCGGTGGTTTCGGCAATCATCCGCGACCAGGTCGGACAGCCAAATTGGTCACGCACCACGCGCAATTTCTCACGCTCGCGCGCCAGCCGTTGCATCGTAAGCATGAAATTCTGGCCGCGCGCGCCATAAACCCAGCACAGCCGGAAAATCAAGTGGTCCACGCCGGAAGCCTTTACCGCCCGGTCGCCTTCCCATTTTGACCGGCCATAAGCGCCCAGCGGATTCGGCGCGTCCGTTTCGGCGTACGGTGATGTTTTCGTCCCGTCAAAGATGTAGTCCGTCGAATAATGCACCATCAGCGCGCCGGCCTTCTTCGCCTCTTCAGCCAGAACACCCGGCGCGACGGCATTGATCTGCCGGCAAAGTTCCTGTTCCGCTTCGGCTTTGTCCACGGCCGTGTAGGCCGCCGCGTTCACCACCACGGCCGGGCGCGTCCCGGCCACGAGCCGCCGCAGCACCGGCGCATCGGTGAAGTTGATTTCGGGATAATCCACCGCCGTCACCTCCGCCAGCGGCGCAAGGGTGCGGCGCAGTTCCCAACCCACCTGGCCGTTTTTTCCGAGGAGCAAAATTTTCATGGTGCGCAGGCGCCGTTCAGGCAAACAGGCGGTCCCGGGGCAGGTCCTTCAATCGCAGCCCGTGCGCGTCCTTCTCCGAAAGCTGCGGGTTATCCAGCGGCCATTGGATGCCGATGTCGGGATCATGCCACGCGAGCGTCAACTCGTTCTGCGGTGTGTAAAACTCCGTGCATTTGTACGCGAACAGCGCGGTCTCGCTTAACACCGCAAATCCGTGCGCGAAACCGGGGGGGATGAAAAATTGCCGCTTGTTCTCGACGGAGAGATGCAGACCATGCCACCGGCCAAACGTGGGGGAACTGCGCCGGATGTCCACCGCCACGTCAAAGACCTCGCCTTGCAGCACAAAAACCAGCTTGCCCTGGGGGGCCGGATTCTGGAAATGCAACCCGCGCAGGATGCCCCGACGCGAAAGCGACACGTTGTCCTGCACGAAATTCCAGTCCAGCCCCGCCTCGCGGTAACGCTGGCGGTTCCACGTCTCCATGAAAAAGCCGCGCGCGTCGCCAAAAACTTTCGGCTCGACGATCAGCAATCCCGGCAGTTCGCAAGTGATGACGTTCATCGCATTTCAAAAGCACTCAAGTGTTGGATGCGGCCAACCGCCGCGCCTCCGCCACCACCGCAGCCAGATAAGCGCGGTATTCACAGTTTGGTATTTGGCCCGTGAGTTCCTCCAGTTGGGCAAGCTGGAGAAAACCGGCGCGAAACGCGGCCTCCTCCGGACAGCCAATTTTGATGCCGGCGCGTTTTTCAATCGCCTGCACATAAGCCGAGGCGTCGTGCAAACTGCTGCTGGTGCCGGCGTCCAGCCACGCAAAACCACGGCTGAGCCGGTGCACATGCAATTGTCCGCGCCGCAGGTACGCCACGTTCAAATCGGAAATTTCCAGTTCGCCGCGCGCGGACGGGTTCAGGGATTTGGCAACAGCCACGACGTTGTTGTCGTATAGGTAAAGACCGGGCACCGCGAAGTCGCTTTTCGGCTGTTTCGGCTTTTCCTCGATGGATATCGCGCGGCCTTCGGCATCAAACTCGACGACGCCATAACGTTCCGGGTCGTTGACGTGATAGCCGAAAATCATTGCGCCGCTTTTGAATTCGGCAATCTTGCGATAAAACACGTCACTGCCGTAAAAAATATTGTCCCCCAAAATCAGCGCGACGTTGTCCCCGCCGATGAACGATTCGGCAATTAAAAATGCCTGGGCAATCCCCTGTGGCCTGGGCTGCTCGCGGTATTCGATGGAAATGCCGAACCGGCTGCCATCGCCGAGCAATTGCTTGAAGCGCGGCAAATCCTGCGGCGTGGAAATGAGGCACAACTCGCGGATGCCGCCCTCGATCAGCGTCGTCAGCGGATAATACACCATCGGCTTGTCATAAACCGGCTGGAGCTGCTTGCTCGCGACTAGCGTCAGCGGATACAGCCGCGACCCGGCGCCGCCAGCGAGGATGATGCCTTTCATGGACGACAGACTAAAAGTTTCCGCGCGCGAAGAAAAGCCGAAGTTCGCGGACAAAAAAACTGCGTTCAAAAATGAACGCAGTTGCGTGGTAAAAATTCATCAGTTCAACCCGCCACCGCGCCCTCGGCGGCGGTCGTCTGGTTAAAGACCAGTTTTTCCTTGCCTACCGTGACGAGGATCGGCTCGCCTTCATGCAGGTTGCCCTTGAGAATTTCCTCGGCCAGCGGGTCTTCGAGAAAACGCTCCACCGACCGGCGCATCGGACGCGCGCCGTATTGCGGGTCGTAACCCTTCTCGACCAGAAAGTCCTTCGCCTTTTCGTCCAGTTCGAGTTTGAGGTTTTTGTGGCGCAGCCGTTCCAAAACCTTGTTGACTTCCAATTCCAGAATCTGGATGAGATCGGGCTTGGTGAGCGAGCGGAACACAATCACGTCGTCCAGCCGGTTCAGAAACTCCGGCCGGAACGTTTTCCGCGCCTCGTCCAAAATCCGCTCGCGCATTTTCTCGTAGCTGGCTTCGTCGCTAATCGGGGAAAAGCCGAGCGTGCCCTGGCGCTTGATGATGTCCGAGCCGACGTTCGAGGTCATCAAAATGATGGTGTTGCGGAAATTCACCACGCGGCCCACGTTGTCGGTCAATTTCCCTTCCTCAAGAATCTGCAACAGCATGTTCCACACGTCCGGATGCGCCTTTTCGATTTCATCGAACAGCACCACCGAATACGGATTGCGCCGGACCTTCTCGGTGAGCTGGCCGCCTTCCTCGTAACCGACGTAGCCGGGCGGCGAACCGATGAGCCGCGAGACGTTGAATTTCTCCATGTATTCGCTCATGTCCAAATGAATGAGCGATTTCGCGTCGCCGAACATCTGCTCGGCGAGCGTCTTGGCCAGCAGCGTCTTGCCCACGCCGGTCGGGCCCAGCAGGACGAACGTGCCGATGGGCCGCCGCGGGTCCTTCAAATCCGCGCGCGAACGGCGCAGCGCCTTGCAAATCGCGGAAACGGCTTCGCGCTGGCCGATGACAATCTTCTCCATTTCGGTTTCCACCGTCAGCAGCCGCTGCATCTCGCCCTGCTCCATCCGTTGCAGCGGAATGCCCGTCCATTTTGATACCACGTGCAAAATGTCCTCCTCGTCCACGACCACGTGCTTTTCCTCGCGCGCGGCGCGCCAGTCGCGCAACTCGGTTTCCAGCTTTTCCTTGGCCTGTTTTTCCTTGTCGCGCATTTGCGCCGCGCCTTCGAAATCCTGGTTCTTGATGGCGCGCTCCTTCTGGCCCTTGATGTCTTCAATCTCGGCTTCCATTGCCTTGATTTCCGGCGGCCGCGTCATCGTGCCGATGCGCGCGCGCGAACCGGCCTCATCCATCACGTCAATCGCCTTGTCCGGCAAAAACCGGTCGGTGATGTAACGGTCGGACAGTTTCACGGACGCTTCCACGGCCTTGTCCGTGAACTCGGCCTTGTGATGCTCCTCGTATTTGTGCCGGAGTCCCTTTAAAATCTGAATCGCATCCTCAACCGAAGGCGCCTCGACCTTCACGGCCTGAAAGCGGCGTTCGAGCGCGGCGTCCTTCTCGATGTATTTGCGATATTCATTGAGCGTGGTGGCGCCGACGCACTGCATCTCGCCGCGCGAAAGCGCCGGCTTGATGATATTGCAAGCGTCCATCGTGCCTTCGGCCGAACCCGCGCCGACGATGGTGTGCAGTTCGTCAATGAACAAAATGATGTTTTTCGCGCGGCGGATTTCATCCATCACCGCCTTGATGCGCTCTTCAAACTGGCCGCGATATTTCGTGCCGGCCACCATGAGCGCCAGGTCGAGCGTGACGACGCGCTTGTCGCGCAACAGTTCCGGGACGTTGCCCTTGGCAATTTCCTGCGCCAGACCCTCAACAATGGCCGTTTTGCCCACCCCGGCTTCACCGAGCAGCACCGGATTGTTTTTCGTGCGGCGGCAAAGAATCTGAATGACGCGTTCGATTTCGTTTTTGCGGCCAATCACCGGGTCCATGTCGCCTTTGCGCGCAATTTCCGTCAGGTCGCGGCCAAACGCCTTGAGGGCGGGCGTTTTGACTTCACCTTTCGCCTTTTCCGTGGGCCTTTTTCGGCGGCTTCGGGAATGGACGATTCTTCGCCGGTGAAATTGGGGTCCAGTTCCTTCAAAATTTCCTGCCGTGTTTGCTCAATGTCCACGTCCAGGTTGCGCAAGATCCGCGCGGCCACGCCATCGCCTTCGCGCAACAGGCCAAGTAAAATATGCTCCGTGCCGATGTAGGTGTGGTTCAGGTTTCTTGGCCTCCCGTTTGCGCCAGGTCCAGCACCTTCTTCACGCGCGGCGTGTAGGGGATGTTGCCGATCATCTTCTGGTCGGGGCCGGTGCCGACCTGTTTCTCCACCTCCATGCGGACGGTTTCAAGATCGAGTCCCATTTTCTGCAGGACATTCACCGCCACGCCCTGGCCCAATTTGATCAAGCCGAGCAATAGATGCTCCGTGCCGAGAAAGTTGTGGTTAAACCGGTCGGCTTCCTTCCGCGCCAGCGCCAGCACTTGCTGTGCCCGCGGCGTAAAATTGCTCATGGACTCGTCGCTCATACTCGCATTATTGTGCTATGAATTGGCTGATTTGTCCAATCCTGTCCCGCCCTTTTTTACATTGGGGCGGCTCACGTGCTTCAACCGCTCACGGACCATGTCCGCCCGGAGCAAGTCGCGTTCCTCGGCCGACAATTTGTCGGAAAATTGCTTCTGCAAATGCGCCGGCTGCGTCACAATGAACAGTTCATCCACGGTCGAACGCTCTTCCGCCGGAAACAACCCCAAATCCACGCCCAACCGCATCAAAGACAGCAAATTCATGGTTTCCTTCGACGAAATGCTGTGCGCGTTGGCCAGAATACCGTAGGCGCGGCCAATATGGTTGAAAACCACCTTGGGTTTCTTTTCCAGCAGGGTTTGCCGGGCATTTTCCTCATGCTCAATGATTTGGGACAAAACCTTGTCCAAACGCTCGACAATGGTTGTTTCGGTTTCGCCCAGCGTCATTTGATTGGAAACCTGAAACACATTGCCCAAGGCCTCCGTCCCCTCGCCGTAAAGCCCGCGCACGGCCAGACCCAGCTTGTTGACGGATTGAATGATGGGATTGATTTGCTCGGCCAAAACCAGGCCGGGCAGGTGCAACATCGCGCTGACCCGCACGGCCGTGCCAAGATTCGTCGGGCAGGCGGTCAAATAGCCGAGGTCGTTGTTGAACGCGTAATCGAGCTTTTTCTCCAACTCGGAATCCAGATGATCAATCGCGCTCCACGCCTGCCGCAATTGCAGGCCCGGACGCAGCGCCTGCATCCGCAAATGGTCCTCCTCATTGATCATCACGCAAAAACTTTCCTCGCGGTTGAAAACCAGGCCGCTGCCCGAGCCCTTGGCGGCATGCTCGCGGCTGATAAGATGGCGCTCAACCAGAATTTGCCGGTCGAGGGTGGTGAGATTGTCCATCATCTCGGAAAAGGCATCCTTCATTTCCGGCAGGCTTTCGACCGCCGGCCGGATTGTCTCCAAAACCTTCAACCGCTCCGGCTTTTTTGCCCAGCCGGGAAACGCCGCGTCCCGCAAATTCCGCGCCAGCCGGACGCGGCTGGACATGACAATGCGGTCATGCGGGCCATGGCGGCGCGCCGTTTCGGCGGGCGAAATGAGAAACTCATCCAATTTCATTTTTGGGGTCCAAATCAAGTCACGCTCAAACCCGTTCCGCGCGGCGTCACTTGTTTGATTTCATCGCGCAATTGGGCGGCCTCCTCGAAATTCTCCTGTTCAACGGCTTTCGCCAGTTTTTTTTGCAGCAATTTGAGGCGGTCGCACTGCTCGCGGTTTGCGCGGAGCGCTTCCGGCACCTTGCCCGCATGCCGGGTGCCCTTGTGCATTGTCTTGAGCAACCCCTCCAAACCTTCGGCAAAAGTCTGGTAACACTCCGGGCAGCCGAGCCGGCCCGATTTCTTGAAGTCCGCCTGCGAAAAACCGCAGCGCGGGCATTTCGTCTCGACCCCGCCGGCGGATTGCTCGATTTCCTGCGACGCGCCCAAGCCGAGCATCAAATCCGCAAGCGCAAAGCCGGACGGATCATTCACGCCCTTGGCCTTGGCGCATTCTTCGCACAAATCCAGCTTCTGCATCTTTTCCCCCACGATTTGGGTCAGATGCACGGTCGCCGGCTTTTCCTTGCAGATGGAACAGAGCATAACGCTATTTGTATATCGGCTCACCGGAGCTTTTCGTCAAGGCACGGTATTCCTCCTCCAATTTGCGGGTGATCGGCCCCGGTTTGCCCGCGCCAATGACGCGACCGTCAATCTTCACCACCGGCACGATTTCCGCGCCCGTCCCGGTCAGAAAACACTCGTCCGCGTTGAACAAATCGTAGCGCGTCAGGTTCGGTTCGGAAACCGCAAAACCCTCTTCCTCGGCCAGCTCCATGACCACCTGTCGCGTGATGCCGTAAAGCGCGCCCGCTGAGAGCGGCGGCGTGAGCAACCCGCCATTCTTCACGATGAACAAATTGTCGCCTGTGCATTCCGCCACGAAGCCCTCCGCGTTCAGCATCACCGCCTCCTCGCAACCGGCATGGTTCGCCTCGATCTTGGCGAGGATGTTGTTCAGGTAATTCAGCGACTTGATCGCCGGGTTCAGCGCGCTGTGCAAATTGCGCGTTGTCGGCACAGTGACGATTTCCAAGCCTTTTTGATAATACGCCGGCGGGTAAAGCTGGATTTTGTCCGCGATGATGATGACCGACGGTTTTTTGCAACGATGCGGGTTCAAGCCCAGCGTGCCCACGCCGCGCGTCACCAGCAGCCGGATGTATCCGTCGCGGATTTTATTTTTCCGGCAGGTTTCGACCGTGGCGCGCATGATTTGCGCGTGCGACATCGGGATTGCGAGCAGAATCGCCTTGGCCGAACAAAAGAGCCGGTCAATGTGCTCGCGCAATTTGAACACACGGCCATTGTAGGCGCGGATGC
Source organism: uncultured Verrucomicrobiae bacterium (assembly GCA_963786375.1). GTDB lineage: Bacteria > Verrucomicrobiota > Verrucomicrobiia > Limisphaerales > UBA11358 > UBA11358. The sequence goes on along the minus strand of CAWAYP010000001.1, from coordinate 417,887 downwards.
CTTCAAAAATCCCGTCACCATAAAGCAGGCCGTGGTCGAAGACCGAAATCTTCGCCGCGCGCCCGTCGTAGTATTTGCCGTCAATAAAAACTTTCATGAACCCGCGCAGTCTATCGAAAAAAACCGGCCGGGGAAAGTTAATTTGCGTGACAGCAAAGCCACGGCCACTATACTCGCGCGTTTTGACGACCCTATGGTCTAGCGGTTAGGACACCACCCTTTCACGGTGGTAGCCCGGGTTCGATTCCCGGTAGGGTCGCCAAAATGATTATTATCCACTGTTTACAATGATTCTGCGCGTATTTGGCTTACTCGGCTGGACATGATTCAGAATGAGATTCGGAATAGAAACGCCAATAACGGACGTTGTGCTGCTTTTGTGAAAAAACATACGCACACCCTAATCCGGCCCTCAATCTGGCTCGCCGTTGTCAGCAGGCTTCACCGCCCGCAACCCCATCAAGCCGTCAGCGTTTTTCGTGAGCAGATTCGAGAAACGTCCGCCTTCGAGCTTCAGGGCATCGTAAGCCGCGCTCTTTCCCACACCGGCGCGTTCCATTAATTCCTCCTTCGCCCTCTTTTGTGTTAGCCAGTTCTTCCCGTCCCCGAATATGTCACGCAAATGTTCCTCCCGCACCTTCGGCTCACGCCGCGCGCCGCCGCTGCTCGACCCGCTCCACTCGGCCCAATCGAAATTCTGAATCGGTTGCAACGTCGCATCATCCGCCAGTTGCAACTCCGCTTCGCTGCCCCGGCGCAACGGCGGAACCTTCGCGCCGGTTTTTTTGGCCGCGTCCGGTTTACGTTCCGGTTGCAGGATACCCACTCGGTCCTGCACGAACTGAACCGCCTCCGCCATGTCACAACCGCGCGCCTTACGGACGAAATCAAATACGTCGAAATGTTCAGCAGTGGCAAAATCCTTTGCGCGCCTGCCGTCATCGTAAATTGAAAAACTCGGATTTGCGTCGCCATTCTTGTGCTCGGCGGGGAACGGACTGCGACAAATTTTTCCCGGCTCACCGGGCAATCCCAAATCGCGCCAAGCGTGGTGAATGCGATAGCAGTCCTTGAGAGAGGTCAGTTCCATGATACCTCCGTTGGCTTGGGCAGTTCGGGCTGAACACGAACCCTCAATTCCACGTTGACATATTCCCGCTTGATTCCTGCCTGCTGTTGCGCACGGAGTTTAGTCCGAATCACTGCTAAAGCAGCTTCGAGTGAAGAGGCATAGCCAACGAGGGTGAACGCGCGGGGTTCTTCGTGTGGATAACGTGGACGCGAGCGCCACGTTGAGCGCCAATGGAATTGCGGTCGGTAAACAGAAACAGCGCGGCGGGGAATCGTTTGCGGAGTTGCAAAATCAGCGTGCGCTGGCTGGAGAGGTTGAACGGCTTCAATTCGCCATAAATGATGGCAAAGCCGCCGCTGGCAACATCGCCGTGCCGGGCAAGAATCTCAAAGGTCTGGCCGGCGGCTATTCCCGCGACTTCACCCTCACCCCACGTCTCTTTGTCGCGGTTGGACACGGCATCCGAGACGCCCGCCGACTTGAGCAGGCTCACCGCTGTATGCCGCAAGGAATGAAAGCTGATTTCGCTCACGTTGCGCTTGGTGTCCCGGCCCTTGCGCTGCGCCTCATCCTCGATGTTGTGAGAGCGTGCCGCAATCAGGCCCGCCTCGGCCAGAATGTCCGCGAACTGGTTTGAGAGACGTTGCGCCTGCCCGTGCCGGGCCACAATCTCGAAGGCCCGCGGGTGAATCGGTTCCTTTGGGTCATCGCCCGCCGGCAGCGTTTGAATGTGGCCGAGCAGCGCGCCGGCCAATGGCGTCACGACCTGCCGCCCGGTTTTGCCGCTGACGTAGCTCATTTCCTCCGTCTCTAGGTCAAGATTCTGCCACGTCAAGCGCGCCAGATCGCCCAACCGCGCACCCGTGTAGAAGCCGAAAAGTACCAGCGAGCGCCATTCGTCATCGCAATGCGCGAGAACCTTCTTCAACTCCGGCAGAGTGAACGCGCGCCGAGCGTTACCCTCGTTGGATACTTTGAGCGTCTTGACGTTCTTAGCTTCGTTGCGAACCAGCAACCCATCCGCCTCGGCAGCGCCGAAGATGATGCGCGCGATCTTGAGATAGACATTCGCCGTGCTGCGCGCCACGCGCTTCCCTTGCGCGTCCCGAAAACGGGCAATGTCATCCCTGCGGACTTCGGCAATGTCCTGATCTGCCTTGCCTCCAAGTGAGGCGAGCAGCATTTTGCCCGTTTGCTCATACTTCACCCAAGTTCCCGGCGAGACTTCGCTTTTGGTACGTTCGAGCCAGGACTCGACAAAGCCGCGCGTGGTTTTGCTTTCGAGGCTCCGGCCCGTTGTCTCACGCATGGCAAAGTCGAAGGCATGACGCGCCGCGCGTTTAGCTCTCAAATCTTGAAGCCCCTCAAGGAAGGATTTGATTTGATCTGCTGAACGCGCGCCGCACCCAGCTTCGTCCAGTTCGTCGGCGATACGCCGGGCCAGTTTCTTGTCCGCCGTCGCGGTGGTACGTTTGAGTTGTTTGGCGCGAGCGCCAACGTATGCCGTGAAGCAGGCGAGCCAGTAGGGGCTGCGTGGGTCTTTCCAGATGCTTGCCATAGGTCAAAATGGTTAAACGGTTAAACTGTCGGGAACCAGTCAGAATGAAATTCGGAATAACGTCAAGCTTTTTCTTTGTCGCCTATGTCGAAAACCCCTTATTTTTCGCATCTACGGCATTGGCGTTTTAGGCGTTATGGTAGCCCGGGTTCGATTCCCGGTAGGGTCGCCATCTTCAAAAACGCCAATAAATACGGCACTTTAACAGTTTCCAGCCGGACATTACGGCCTTTGCATAACGGTGTCGCATAACTGTCTGCCGGTGTTAATCGTGTTTGACAAACCCGGCGAGTGAATACAAATTGTCTCAGTGCGCATCATTAAAGAGGCGTTTCTCGTGGCGGCAGGGCGGGAACATCCTCCGGCGGCTCGTCACTTGGACGTTTGGCGCAAGACGGTCAAGGCGGCGGCGTGGCGCAATCTGGTGGACGTGCGGCGAAGTTACCCCGACACGGATGCCGTGAAGGTCCGCAGTGGACGGCAAGTGTTGGTGTTCAACATCCGCCGGAACGATTACCGGCTGATTGCGGCGGCGCATTTCAACCGCCAGATCGTCTATACGTTGCGCTTTATGACGCACGCCGAATACAGCAAAGACCGCTGGAAAGAGACATTATGAAAACGCCACGCTCGAAAATTGAGTTTGCCCGGTTGCCCAAAAACTACGCCAGTCTTTGCCGGATGCTCACGCCGCGCCCGATTCGCGACAAAGTGGAGTTTGAGAACGTCACGGAAATCACCGATGCAATGGCTGGGCACAAGCTGACGCCGGATCAAGAGGACTATTTCGACCTCCTCTGCCGCCTGATTGAAGATTACGAAAAGGAACAGAGCTTGCCCGCGCCGAAAGTCACCGCGCTGGATGCCTTGCAACATCTTTTGGACGCGCACGACATGAGCGCGGCAGACTTGGCGCGGCTGCTGGGCGTTCACCGCACGCTAGGCGCGATGATTCTGCGCGGCGAACGGCAATTGACGCTGGCGCACGTCCGCACATTGGCGAAACATTTCAGCGTGTCTGCCGACTTGTTTCTTCCGTAAAAGCACCGGCCCCGCATCGTTCGATAAACGCCAAGATGCTGGCGAGATGGAAAGGCCGGACGCCTTTGATACGCCCCGGTTCACGGATGGACACGGAACGGATGAAACCTTTTGCCGCCCACAAATCCCAAGAAATTAACGGTTCCGGCCATTGTTTGAAAACTGTTGCCCGTTTTTTGCAAGTTCGTTGCTAAAATTTGACAAAGCAGCGACCATCCAGTAGTTTACGCCGTCAAACGTCATAAGTTGTATTGGTTGTACTTGTTGTAAAAATGTCAAAAAAGTTGTGCGCCCTGAGAAGGGCTTATTTCGTTTTGGTGGTGATGATTCTCCCCGCTGTAAACTCAGATGCGAGTTCCATCATATACCAATTTGAACCCATTTCCCCAGTTCGGTTCCCCGGCGGCCAGACCCCTCAAATTCAGGCAACGTTCCAGGATGAAAGTCCGGGCACGGTACTGCTGACCATTACGTCCCCGGACCTGGGCTGCGGCGAATTCCTGAGTGATTTGTATTTCAACTTTGATCCGGCGGACAACGTAAAACGGCTGTGTTTTGCCGGCTGGGACGGCGCGTGTGGCCAGGCGTTTGCAACCATTTCAACCGGCGCGAACGCCTTCAAGGCGGATGGCGGTTATTATGATGTTCATTTCGACTTCAGCCGGATGGACAACGGAAAAGGCGCCGGGGATGATTCCATCGCTTATCTGATCACCGGACGCGGCCTTGATGCTTTTGATTTCGCTTTTGTGGATTCAACCGGAAACTGCGCGAACGCGTATGGAACGTATTATGCCCTGGCGCGCATCAAGGGCATCTGCGGCAAAGACGAATGGTTGGGATGCCGGTCAGTTCAACCTGTCCCTGAACCTTCCCCCCTCGGCTTGCTCGCTTCCGCCACCGGTTTGGGATGGTGCATTGGCCCGCGGTTGAACCGCATGACCCGCACGCGGCGTTTTTTAAAAAATTACTTCAATCCGCCGATGCTTTCCTGAGCAAAACCGGGAAGACATTCTCAAATTGAAAATTTGCGGCGCTGATCTCCAAGCCCGCCGACGGCCTTCTTGTTCGCTTCAAAAAATTAGAATGGCCAGTTGATGCCGACGGAAAAATAGAGCTGTCCGCCCAAATTCAGCCGCCCCTCCCGGCCGCCACCGCTGATGGTGGCATTGCTCATCGGCATGAATTGCGCGCCGGCATAAATATCACCATTGTCCGTCACATGACACAGCACCATCGCGTTCACGTAACCGCCGTAAATAAAATCCGTTCCTCCAATTTTTCCCGAATTGTTGGCGACGGAACCGGTGGCAGTGTCAGTGATAATTTCGTCATATTTGTAATCGCCCGACACGAGACCGACAGCGGGGCCGGCACCCAAGGAGAGGCTAACATGCTCGCCCAAATCCCAATAGAAGGTCGGCCCCAATCTCAGGGTGTAGAGCATAACGTCCAGCGTTTGTTTGCCGGTGACAGTGCCGGATTCCTGGTTGTTGGTTATTGAAGAAGGCGTGTCGAGTATAGGATAGCCTCCACCGCTTGGACCGCCTTGGTAAGGAACAGGTCCCTGAGGAAATGGAACGCCGTCGGAGTTGCCAACGTTATAGGTATAAACCAACTGGTTTACTGCTGGCGTCGAGAAAGAACTGTTCTCGCTTATCTTTATGGGCAGCAGGCCGAAGCCGAGTTCCCATCCAACCCGGGCGTGCTTCCAATACCAAAGATTGTCACCATAAGCCATGTCGAATCCTGGAAATACTCCACTATCTTTTGCGCTGTTATTTGCGGAAAACGAGGTGGCCGCGGTCATGGTCAGTGTTTGCGCACTGGCATTGTATTGCGATGGTTTATTGTAACCCCAATAACCAGTATAACCGCCGGAGTTTCCCGTTTGATCTTGCCGCACGTAACCATTATCGAAAATCCCTTGAGCAGGATTGTTTCCTGAAATGCCAAAGTTCCCGTTCATACTGAAATTGGCGCTGATGTTCATTCCAACCATTGCGCCAATGCGGAAATGGCGCGTCCAGTCATCCGTGCCCCGGGGAATCCAAATAAAAGCGTTGGAATCCGGATTCCCCTCGAACGTATCCGGCTGGGCCGAAACCGCCGGCGCAAAACTCGTCAAACCTGCCATGAGACACCAAATGAACCAAACATCGTATGCTGCCCATCTGAAGCGTAGCAGCCAACGTGAGTTGGCTCCAACCTTCTTGATAAACAGATGGAGCGGACTCACGTCCGCTGCCACAGAATAGGATGGACGCAGTTGCGACATCACGGGTCTTGGTAAACGCGATAAAAGCGTGTGCTGGCATTTGTCGGCGCGCTCACCGTCTCGGGCGGTCCATAATCAGTCCATAGCACTATGTTTGCGGGCGCCACAATGGAGGGGGGCGCTATCATGGCATTGGAAAACAAAATATTGTCGCTGTAAACGACTGTGTATGTCTGGTTCGTCGCTGCGGGCCACTCAATCACCATGTTTCCGTTGGGCAACTCCACGATTTGGCTGATATTGATATTTGTACTCGTGGCAACGATTGGTGGCGGTGTCCAGTTTGGAACTGGCACTGCGTAGGCATGTAATTGACCGTTGGTAAATGCGAAGAGATTTCTTGGAAAGTACTCCAACAATAGGCCCACATTCTGTCCTGCTAAGAGATTGGTACTGTAATAGACAAACGGATTGCCATTATTCGTGCCCACGGCGTTGAACAACTGATTGCTCAAGCCCGTCACGACGATCCGTGCCGCCGGAACAGATGACAAACCTGCATTTGATAAGATAATGGATTGCTTTAACGAACCATTCGCAAAATCAATGCTTTGCCCAGAATTGGTCATAGCCACAAGCGTACCGGAAAGATAACCAATGACGGGAACGTTGTTACTGGCAAAATTGTTGGCGGTGTTTGTGTCCGTTATCCCTGCCGCACCGACGGACGCGGAAAAAGTGAGCGTGGCAATATTGGTCGGTTCAACCGTGAATTGCAAATTCGTGAAGCTGCCGCTTGGCAAAGTCCCCAGGGGAATTGAATTGGTGGCGGGCTGGTTCGTCGGAGAAATGGAAATGATGCCCGGCGGCATAACGTTGGCCAGGATGACATTCGGCGCGTCATTCGGCCCGGCGTTGGTGACGGTGACGCCATACGTCATCCAATCGTTGGTGATGACAACTTGGCTCGGTCCGGTCATCGTCACACCGAGATCGGCTAGAATCACCACGTTGGTGACGTTTACGACCACGTTGGTAGAAGCGGTGTCTGTGGTAGTGGTGTTGACGACCACAACTGCATTGGTGAAATATCCTGTTGTTGTTGGCTGAAGGGTCAGGGTTATCTGCACAGGAGCGCCGCTGGCAACCTGGCTCAAATCGAACAGGACGCTGGTGGCATTGGTAAGAACGGAAACTTGCGAAGGTGCCGTGGCGGTTACGTATAGGAACGGGGCGGACAGCGTATTGGTCACCAAAATATCCTGTAGCGATAGACCCGTTTGATTGGTCACATTGATGGTGTAAGTCACCGAATTGCTCACCATAATGGAATTTGCCGAAGGAATGACGGAAAAGCCAAATCCCTGAGCGCCGGTTCGCGGACCGGCGACCAGCATCGCCGCCACCAGCAACCCCAAAGTCAGATAATGGGAAAAACCCTTCACATTAAAAAAGCCCAAGCTTATATCACCGGCAGGATGCAAAAGTTGTGCGCCTTTGGCAATCTTTGCATTGGATTCACGTTTGGCGGGGGTGCATCTTGACACTGTCCTTGGTAGGGACCGGCGCGCTGCGCCGTCCGCGCCGTGTTCAGCGGCGCAATGGTTCGCGCAACGATTGGCGTTCGTTCCGACCGCTGGTGCGCGGGCGGGGACATCGCAGCGCGATGTCTCTGCCTGCCTCAAGGACAGGGTCAAGATGCGCCCTTTTGGCGGGAAGCCGGTCATCGGTTGAACAATCCTTCTTCCGCCAGCCGTGGCAAAATCCGGTGACTAATTCACAAAAAGAAACAAGCCGCGGCCGGCGTCGGACCTTATGCTGTTCACAACGAAAAATTGAACTTGCGTTCGTTGCGCCAAAACGGTTGAACTTCAGCCTTTGAACGGCTCAATGCGCGCCAAGTTGGGAAATTTAAGTTGATAAACTATGAATGCTGAAATCGAAAAACTGCTGGCGGATTCCGCCCAAGGCCTCTTGGAACATAAATGCAAGACCATCCCCAAGGAGCGGCTCCACCTGCCGGGACCGGATTTCGTGGACCGCATCTTCGCGCTGTCCGACCGCAATCCGCAGACGCTGCGCAGCCTGCAGGCGCTGTTTGGCCACGGCCGGCTGGCCGGCACGGGTTACGTGTCCATCCTGCCCGTGGACCAGGGCATCGAACATTCCGCCGGCGCCAGTTTTGCGAAAAACCCGGATTACTTTGACCCGGAAAACATCGTCAAGCTCGCGATGGAAGGCGGCTGCAACGCCGTCGCCTCCACCCTCGGCGTCCTTGGCGCGGTGTCCCGCAAATACGCGCACAAAATCCCGTTCCTGGTCAAGTTGAACCACAACGAACTGCTCACCTACCCCAACAGGTTCGACCAGGTTTATTTCGCGCAGGTTGAACAGGCGTGGAACATGGGCGCGGTCGCCGTGGGTGCGACGATTTATTTCGGCTCGCCGGAATCCACGCGGCAGATCGTGGAGACCAGCCTCGCCTTCAAGCGCGCGCATGAACTCGGCCTGGCCACCGTCCTGTGGTGTTACCTGCGCAGCAGCTCGTTCAAGACCAAGGAAAAGGATTTTCATGTCAGCGCCGACCTCACCGGCCAGGCCAATCACCTCGGCGTCACCATCGAAGCCGACATCATCAAGCAGAAACTGCCGGAGAACAACGGCGGCTACAAGGCAGCTGGCCGCCGCCATTGGCGGCAGCTATGGCAAGATTGACGAGCGCGTTTATACGGAACTCACCACCGATCATCCGATTGACCTTTGCCGGTACCAGGTTTTGAACTGTTACGCCGGCCGCGCGGGACTCATCAATTCCGGCGGCGAATCCAAGGGCGCGGGCGACCTCGCCGAGGCGGTAAAGACCGCCGTCATCAACAAGCGCGCCGGCGGCACGGGATTGATTTCCGGCCGCAAAGCGTTTCAGCGTCCGATGGAGGAAGGCGTGAAACTGTTGAACCTGATTCAGGACGTTTACCTCGACAAGGGCATCACGGTTGCCTGAGTTGCGGCGGTCACAGATCGCCTACAATTAAACTGGCCGCCGCACGGACGCAACCGCGTCCGCTGCGGCGGTAAAGTTTTCCATTCATTGTCAACTCAAGCATGGCTCGCTAAACCATCCATTGAAAAACATAAGGAACAAATCCGAACGAGCCCCTTGCCCCATCCCTCTCCCCGCAGGGCGGGGAGAGGGTGTCCGTCAGGACCGGAGAGGGGTTTCACAAAATTGCTGACCGCGCTTGCGTCGGAGCGCGATTTAGCCAATAAAAAGGCATGGACTGGCTCGACCGGATTGCCCGATTTTGGCCGGACTTGGTTGCGGGCTTCAGTTTGCTCGCCGCTTTGTTTGCCTCCATTCACGCCGTCCTGCACAAACGCGATTCCCGCGCCGCCACGCTCTGGCTCGGCTTCATCTGGTTTCTGCCGCTGCTCGGCTCGATTTTTTATCTCGCGATGGGCGTGAACCGCATCCGCCGTCATGCGCTCTCGCTCGGCGTGCAAAAAACCATCAGCCGCCCCGTCCCCGAAGACCTCGGCGAGCCGTTGCATGCCGGTGCCGAACATCTGAAAATGCTCGCGCGCACCGTGGGTCGCGTGGTGGCGCAACCGCTGACCACCGGCAATAAAATCCAGCCGCTGGTCAACGGCGATGAAGCCTTTCCGGCCATGCTCGCCGCCATCGAATCCGCGCAAAAATCCATCTCGCTCTCGAGCTATATTTTTGACAACGACCCCAGCGGACAAAAATTCGTTGAAGCGCTTGGGCGTGCCGTCCAGCGCCGGGTTGAAGTGCGCGTGTTGATTGATGCCGCGGGGGCGCGTTACTCGTGGCCGCCCATCACCCACAAACTGAAACACGCGCATGTTCCTTTCGCGCGCTTTCTGCCGTCGCCGCTGTTCGCGCCGTGGCACGTGGCCACCATCAATCTCCGCGACCACCGCAAGTCGCTCATCGTGGATGGGACAACCGCCTTCACCGGCGGCATGAACATCCGCCACGGAAACGTGCTGTCCGGAAACCCCAAAAATCCGGTGCAGGATTTGCAATTCCGCGTTGAAGGCCCGGTGGTCACGCGGTTGCAGGAGGTGTTCGCCAACGACTGGGCGTTTTGCACCAGGGAAATTCTCCAGGGTGACGCCTGGTTCCCCGAGGTGGCTGATGACGGCAATGTCATCGCCCGCGCCATCACCGACGGGCCGGACGGCGATTTTCACAAGCTGCGCTGGGCGTTGCTCGCCGCGCTCGCGGACGCGCAATCATCCGTGCAAATTGTCACGCCGTATTTTTTGCCGGACCCGGCGCTCGTCGCCGCGCTGAATCTCGTGGCGTTGCGCGGCGTGCGCGTGGACATCATCCTGCCCGCCAAAAATAATCTGCCATTTGTCCACTGGGCGTCGCGCGCGATGTGGTGGCAGGTGCTCGAACACGGCTGCCGCCTCTGGCTCACGCCGCCGCCGTTCGATCATTCCAAATTAATGATTGTGGACGGCCATTGGGTTTTGTTTGGCTCGGCCAACTGGGACACACGCAGTTTGCGGTTGAATTTCGAGTTGAACGTCGAATGTTACGGTCGCGATTTCGCACAACGCATGGAATCGGTGATTGAACAAAAGCTCCGCCACGCCCGCGAAGTTACCCTGGCCGAGGTGGATGGACGGCCGTTCCTGCCCCGGTTGCGCGACGCCGTCGCCCGGCTGTTTTCTCCGTATTTGTGAAAGATTTAATTCTGTGACAGAAAAATTGACAGCCAAATACAATGCCCTCACCCGGCCTGCGGCCACCCTCTCCCCGCCCGGCGGGGAGAGGGACGGGGCAAAGGGCGCTTGTTTTGAACAACCAACAATTCATTGCGTATGAAAACATTCGACAGCCTGACGGAACAGGAAATCCTCGCCCTGGCCATTTCATTGGAAGAGGAAGACGCGCGCATCTATGGTGACTTCGCCGATGGTTTGCAGGCAAATTATCCCGAGCCGGCCGAAAAGTTCCGGGTCATGCGCCATGAGGAGGACGGGCATCGCCATCGCCTGCTGGAACTTTACAAAAACCGGTTCGGCGATCACGTGCCGCTCATCCGGCGACAGGACGTGCGCGGTTTTGTTGACCGGAAACCCGTCTGGCTCGTGCGCCCGCTCGGTTTGAAAACCGTCCAAAAAACCGCCGAGACCATGGAGGTGGAAACGAAACGATTTTACGAGGTCGCCGGCCGTCGGGCGACCGACACCGGCATCCGCCAGTTGCTCGGCGACCTCGCTGAGGAGGAACGCAACCACGCGCACACCGCCGAACGGATCACCCTGACCAAGCTCAGCGAAACTGACGCGGCACAGCAAAAACGGCTGTTTCTCCTGCAGGTCATTCAGCCGGGTCTGGTTGGCTTGATGGACGGCTCGATTTCAACGCTGGCACCGCTGTTCGCCGCCGCGTTCGCCACGCACAACAGTTGGGAGACTTTTCTCGTCGGGCTCGCGGCCAGCGTCGGCGCGGGCATCAGCATGGGTTTTGCCGAGGCGTTGTCCGACGATGGCGCCCTCACCGGACGCGGCCATCCGTGGGCGCGCGGCTTCGTGTGCGGCCTGATGACCATGCTCGGCGGCATCGGGCATACCCTGCCCTACTTGATTCCCAGCTTCAAAACCGCCACCAGCGTCGCCGTCTGCGTGGTGCTGGTGGAACTGGGCCTCATCTCCTGGATTCGGCACCGGTTCATGGACACGCCGCTGGTGTCGGCCGTGTTGCAGGTCGCGCTGGGCGGTGCGCTGGTTTTCCTGGCGGGAATTTTGATTGGCAATTCGTGAGCTGCCGTACGATATTCGCGAAATCATAAAGTGAAGTAATAACTCAAGTTTCTGGTAGGGACCGCGCGCTGCGCTGTCCGGACGCCGCACCGCGGCGTCCCTGCCATTAGAAAACGGCGCATGAACGGGAATATGGCATTTAGGCGATGACGAGGAAAATCTCCATTAAACCTGGACCGGAACCGGAAGGCATCCGGAAACGCCTGACGGAACTGCGTCACGCCTTGCTCAAGCTGCACAAGGCGCTGGTGGACTCGGAGAAGGTGGGTTATGAAAAGACCATGGGCCAGATCAAGTCGCCGAACCATTTTTTACAACTGCTCACTCGCGACCCATGGTTCGCCTGGTTGCAGCCGTTTTCACAGCTCATCGTCGCCATGGATGAAGCCTTGGACGCAGAAGAGCCGTTGACGCTGGCCAGGGTTGATGCCCTGGTGCGCCAGTCGGACCTCCTGCTGGTGGTGTCGGAAACCAGCGACGGATTTTCCGGTCATTACCATGAAGCCCTGCAACGCGACCCGGACGTGGTGCTCGCGCACGCGGAGGTGGTGAAACTCCGCAAACCGCGGAAATCCTGAACGGAGTGAATGGTGGGAAACAGGAATACGCCTAAATCCTTTGGGCGGTTTTTTAGGTCGGAATTCCATGCTAATTTGATAACACTGGCCCAAGTGTGAGAATTTTGACTCCAGAGGAAATGCAGAAGGTGGAATACTGGGCACGGAATACACAAATCGCAAAAATACTCACTTTTTTCGATGCGTTTCCGCGTTTCATCCATGTCCCAAAACCATTGCTCCTTGGGAGCAACAACGAATCTGAGATTTTAGTGTTTGGTGACACGACTGTAAGCCTCATACGCGGCGAACTGGCAAATATGGATGAACCATTTAATCCACATTTAATACACCGGACTGGAAGCTGAAAGAGTTGGTTTGAACCGGTCCAGCCTTCTCACACCGCCAGCACTTGGCGACAAGCAGCCTGAAGCTTTTTCAAATTCGCTTTTGATTTGGCCTCGATGTAGCAGCGGATGAGCGGCTCGGTGCCGCTGGCGCGGAAGGCCACCCACTCGCGATTCGGCAACAAGAATTTAAATCCGTCGGTGGTGATGAATTTTTCCACCTTGAACGCACCGATGTTCTTCAAGCCACCGCCAAGCTTGGCCAGCAACGCGTCCTTTTTCTCCGGCGCGAACGAGACATTGATGCGGTCGGTGCAAAATTCACCGATCTTTTTCGACAGTTCCTTCAAAATCTCACCGAGCGATTTCTTTTCGGTGGCGACCAGTTCGGCCATGAGCAGACACGCGAGGATGCCGTCCTTTTCCGGCACGTGCCCCTTGACGCTCAAGCCGCCGGATTCTTCGCCGCCGACGATGATGGGTTCGCTTTCCATCAGCGCGCCGATGTATTTGAAGCCGACTGGCGTCTCGTGGACCTTCACGCCAAGCAATTCCGCGACGGCGTCCACCTGGTGGCTCGTCGGCACGGTGCGCACGACCGCACCCGTCCAGCCGCGGTTCTTTTTCAAATGATACAACGCCAGAGCGAGTATCTGATTCGGCGTCAGCCAGGTGCCGTCCTTGTCCACGATCCCGAAACGGTCGGCGTCGCCGTCGAGGCCGAGGCCGATCTGCGCCTTGCCGCTGCGGACGAATTTGCTGACGTCGGCCATGCCGGCGGCATTCGGTTCGGGATGATGCCCGCCGAACAACGGATTAATTTCGCCGTGAAAAACCGTGATTTTGGCGCCAACACTTTTGAGCAACGCATCGAGATAACCACGACCGGTGCCGAATTCCAGTTCGACGGCCACCTTGAGCTTCGCCTTTTTGAGCGCGGCAAAATCAATGAGCTTGTGGAGTTGTTTGAAATAATCCGGCTGCGGATCAAACGTCGGGCATTGATACGTGCCGATGACTGCGCCTTTGAACGACCAGCCCTGTGCCTGAAGCTTCGCGATGTTCGCCTCGATTTGCTTGGTCACTTCCGGCGTGGCGGGCGCGCCGTTGCTTGTGGAAAATTTCAGGCCTTGATACTCCGCCGGATTATGGCTGGCGGTCATGTTGATGCCACCGGCCGCTTTCCGATGGCGGATAGTCTGGGCGATGACCGGCGTGGGCGTATCGCGATTGCACAGGAGCGGTTTGAGCCCGTTTGCCGCCAGCACTTCGGCGGCAGCCAGCGAAAATTCGCGCCCCAGAAATCGCGTGTCGTAACCCAAGATGACAGTTTTGAGTTTTGAATTTTGAGTTTTGAGTTGGTTGAGATATTCCGCAATGCCTTGAGTCGCGAGACGGACATTGTCGAAGGTGAAATCGCGGGCGATGATGCCGCGCCAGCCGGAAGTGCCGAATTTAATCGAATCCATAAAAAATTAACCGCCGAGGCGCAAAGCCGCAGAATAAAATTGTTTTTCCTGAAACTCCGCGCCTCGGCGTCTCGGCGGTGAATCAGGACTTCCAGTCAAACGCCTTTGTCTTCAAGGCGTAAAGATAACCGGCGAACAAAATCACCAAGAACGACACCATCGAACCCAGAACCAGATTCCGCGTGGCGTGATCGGCAAGCATTTGCCGGTAAACCACCGCCCACGGATATAGAAAGACCACTTCGATGTCGAACAGGATGAACAGCATGGCCACGAGATAAAATTTCACCGAGAACCGCGCGCCGCCTTCGCCGATGGGGTCCTTGCCGCATTCGTAAGCTGTATCCTTGGCCTTGGTCCGTTTGCCGTATTTGCCGAGCAAAGGGAAATCGCCAGCACGCCGACCGCGAAGCCGATGGCCACGACGAGCAGCATGAGCACCGGGATGTATTGCGCCAATTGCGACGGTTGCGTCTGTTCCATAGCGAGGAATTTAAGAACAAATGTCGAAAAATTCAACAAGGAAAACAATTGGGTCACGCGAAGAAAACGAAGATTAAGAATTTTTCCACCCTTCGCCGCCTTCGCGTTCTTCGCGCGAAACCAGCATTTTATTTCCTAAACAACCACAGCAGCAGCGTCAGGATCGCGCTCAGAATCAGGCAGGTGACGATGGGGAAATGGAAACTGAAATCGCCCTTGGAATAATTGACGTCGCCGGGTAAACGCCCAAGCCAGCCCTTGCCAAAACCCGACCACAACAGCGCCCCCACCGCCACCGGCAGCAGTCCGGCAATCACCAGAAATTTGCCCAGGTCGTTCATAATTCAAAAATGGCGCGCGAAGCCCGCGATGGCAACGAAGGACTTTTGACACGAATTTCACGAATTGACGCGAATTCGGTTTTTCAAAGCCCGTAGGGCTGGCATATTTGCAGAAAACGAGCATTTGAACAATTTCAAGCTCCGTCCAAGAGCGACATCATCGGAATATGCCGCCCCGACGGAGTTGATATTTTGTTTGGGTTGTAGACCGGCTCGTTAGTAGCTTCGCCCCACCGGGAGATTTTAATCTTGTGGTA
Organism: uncultured Verrucomicrobiae bacterium; assembly: GCA_963786375.1. GTDB lineage: Bacteria > Verrucomicrobiota > Verrucomicrobiia > Limisphaerales > UBA11358 > UBA11358. The sequence continues at coordinate 402,745 of CAWAYP010000001.1, read as the reverse complement.
GGGACGCGTTGCCGCGCGTCCGGCTGACCGGCAGGTCAGCCCTACCAAAATCCGTGTCCATCTGTGTTTCATCTGTGGCTAGAATTTTCTTTCGTCTTAAACTGTTTCCCCTTTCAATTGCCGGCCATGTCGCGCGATTACGTTCTGGAACCGTTCCATTCCGCCGTCCATTTGCAGATTGATTATGCGCGCGAGCTAAACGAACAGCAGCTTGCCGCCGTCACCGCGCCGCCCGGCCCCGCGCTCGTCATCGCCGGCGCCGGCTCGGGCAAGACCCGCACGCTCACCTACCGCGTCGCCTATCTGCTCGAACAGGGCATTCCCGCCGACCGCATCCTGCTGCTGACGTTCACCAACAAGGCCGCCAGTGAAATGATGCGGCGCGTCGCCGATTTGACCGGACAGGCAATTCCCTCGTTGTGGGGCGGCACGTTCCATTCCATCGGCGCCCGGATTTTGCGCCAACACGCCGATTTGCTTGGTTACCGCCGCGATTTCACCATTCTGGACCGCGACGACGCAAAGGATTTGATCAAGGCGAACATCGCCGACGCGGGGATTGAAACGAAAGGCACGCATTTCCCGAAACCGGAGGTGCTCAACGAAATTTTTTCGCTCGCCGTCAACACGCACAAGACGACGGACGACATTCTCGAATCGCAATACGATTATTTTTCGCAATTTGCCGCCCAGATCGCGGACCTGGCGCAGCGCTACATCAAACGCAAACGCGCGACGAACGCGATGGACTTTGATGACCTGCTCGCGCTCTGGCTCAAGCTGTTGCAGGAGCACACTGAGGTGCGCGAACATTACCAGCGCCGCTTTCAATTCATTCTCGTGGACGAATATCAGGACACGAACAAGCTCCAGAGCGACCTGATTGACCTGCTGGCCGCGCGGCACCACAACGTCACGGTCGTCGGCGACGACGCGCAAAGCATCTATGCGTGGCGCGGCGCGAATTTTGCGAACATTCTGGAATTTCCCAAACGTTATCCGGGCGCGAAGGTTTTCAAGATCGAAACCAATTACCGTAGCACGCCGGAAATCCTGAAGGTCGCCAACGCCGCCATCACCGCCAACCGCAACCAGTTCACCAAACAACTCACGCCCGCGCGTAAATCCGGCTTGAAACCCGCGGTGGTTGCCTGCATGGACGCCATGCAGCAATCCGCATTCATCGCCCAGCGCGTGCTCGAACTGCGCGACGAAGGCGTGAATCTGAACCAGGTCGCCGTGCTTTACCGCTCGCATTTTCACGCGCTCGAATTGCAGCTCGAACTCACCAAACGCAACATCCCCTTCTCCATCACCAGCGGCATCCGGTTTTTCGAACAGGCGCACATCAAGGACGCCACGGCCTATTTGAAGCTGGTCGTGAATCCGCAGGACGAAATCGCCTTCAAACGGCTCGCCCAACTGCTGCCCGGCATCGCCGCCAAGGGCGCGGAAAAAATCTGGCGGAAATTTTCGGACCACTGGAAACCAATCACTCCCCTCTCCGGTCCTTCCGCCTCCGCTGAAGCTACGGCGAACAAGTCGGATCCCCTCTCCCCGCCCGGCGGGGAGAGGGAAGGGGCGAGGGGCACCCAGCAAACTTTAGCCGCCGCGCTTCAGGCCTGCGCCAAATTCATTCCGGCCAAGGCGGCCACCGCCTGGGCCCAATTTGTCGCCACCATTTCCCAACTGGAAGACGCCACGGTCAGGCAAAGCGCCGCGAAGATGCTGCGGCTGGTGATTGACGCGGGCTACGATGATTATCTCAAGGAAACCTACGCGAATTACCGCCTGCGCCTGGAAGATCTGGAACAACTCGCCGTGTTTGCCTACCAGTTCAATTCGGTCGAAGATTTCCTGACCCAACTCGCGCTGCTCACCAACGTCGAGGCCGAGGACGACAAGACTGCGGACCGCGAGGCCGAGCAAATCAAGCTTTCCACGATTCATCAGGCGAAGGGCCTGGAATTCGACGCCGTGTTTGTCATCATGCTCTGCGACGGATTGTTTCCGTCCGAACGCACGCTGAACGCTGATGACGGCGAGGAGGAGGAACGCCGGTTGTTTTACGTGGCCATCACCCGCGCCAGAAATGAACTTTACCTGATTTACCCGCTGATTCGCGCCAGCTTTGGCAGTTCGGGCGGCGACGCCATGCAACATCCCTCACGGTTTTTGTCGGAAATTCCAGATGACCTGTTGAACCAGTGGAATCTGCGGTCGCACTATTGAACTGCCTATTCCTTCCGCGCGGGACGTTGGGGTTTGGTTTCGCGCGCATATTGTCCGGCCTGGACGGCAATTCCCAGTACCAGCAACACAACGAAAAGCACGGTTTGGGCCGGCGGTTTGAGCGGAGCGTTTTGGGAAACCGCCGTCGCCCCCGCCAGTGAAGACATAATAATCAATGCCGGGTCCAGCAGCGCGGCGGTCAGAAACGCGCCAAGCAACCCGCCCACGGCAAATGTAATCCACAGGGCCGCTTCACCGTTCAGATGCAATGCAGTCGGCGCGAGGGTGGATAAACAATATCCGCCGGCGAAAAATCCGGCCACGACGATGAAGATGCGCTGCAAAAAGACGGAGGCAATGGCGCCGAGCACACCCACCCCCAGCGCAATGGCCAGAATCACCCACGCCGGCCGGCCTTGCAGCAGGTCGCCGGCAAGTTCAAAGCCGACGATGAACCCGACACAGCCCACAAACAGCCAGAACAGCCGGCGGCCAAAAAACAGCACGGCCAGGCCGGCGAGAATGTTGAGCCACTCCATGGATTTATCTTAGCGCAAAACGGCCAATTGGCAAAGCGGCACTGGCGGGACATCCGTGCCACTATTTTATCCATCACTTCGGCAGCCCGCGCCACTGCCGCCGGGCCACGTAGGGGTCAATCCGGTCCAACAGAAAATAAGCCCAGTGTTGTTTCATTTTTTGCCAGAATGTGCGCGATTGGCGCCATTCCTCCCGCATCACCCGGCGGCAATGCCGGAGTGTATCCGCGAAGATTTCGCGCGCCGGCCCCGCGATTTCCCCGTTCTCAAAGCGAATCATCAACTCGTAATTGATTTGCAGACTGCGCGTGTCGAGATTGCTGGAACCGGTATAGACCGCGTCGTCCACCATGAACAGCTTCGCGTGGAGAATCTGCGGTTGATATTCGTAAATTTCCACGCCGGCCCGCAACAGCCGCCGATACAGACTTTGGGCAGCCAGCTTGGAAAGCTGTACGTCCGACTGGCCGGCCAGAATCAATTGCACCCGCCCGCCGCGCCGGACGACGCGCATTAAATCGTGCCGCAGCGACCAGGACGGCAAAAAATAGGCGACCATGATCTGCACATTCTTCGCAACGGCCAAATCCTCCCGCAGGGCGCGCTTGAAGGGACTTTGCCCGCGGCCCGGCCCGCTGAACAGAATCCGTTCCAACGGCAACGCCACGGCCAGTCGCGCGCTGGATTTACGCCAGCGCATGAAATGCCGGTGACGAAACTCGGCGCGCGCGAACATGTCTTCAAAAGACGACGACAGCCGCGCTGCCAACCGACCTTCAATTTTCAGCCCGACGTCCCACCAGCCATCATTCACACCGTCACCCTCGTAGTCCGGCGAGATGTTGAAGCCGCCGACGAACGCCACCTGTTCATCGCACAAGAGCAGTTTGCGGTGATTGCGAATCCAGAATCGCTTCAAAGCCATCGGATTGAACCAGCGCACTTCGCCGCCCGCGCTGCGCAGCGAATCCCAGAAATTTCCAGGCAAAAAATATGAACCCACCGAGTCCACCAAGACCCGCACGCGCACGCCGCGACCGCGGGCGCGGATCAACGCCTCGCGAAAGTCGCGTCCCAGCGGGCATTCCTCAAACGTGTAAATCTCCAGGCAGACCGATTGGGCGGCGGCGTCAATGGCCGCCAGCAGCGCAGGAAAGATTTCGTCACCCGCGCGCAGCCAGTGGTAAGTGGAGCCGGCTCCGGTTTGCATCGGTGTGGTGTTCAGGCTAGTTTGTCCGGCGGAATTTTCAATCCGGGATAAACCACGAAAAAAGTTCTAATGTTTCCCGGTTTCAGGCATCTATAACAAAGTGCGAACCTTCTTGAAGCTGTTGCCGGTCGTTTTCCTCGTTTTGGCGGGGAATTTCGCCCATGCCGCACATACGCAGGCAGCGTTGCTGCTGTCCGCCGGCACCGCGCGTCCGGGCGACACGATTTGGGCCGGCGTGGAATTGAAAATGGATCCGGACTGGCACACGTACTGGAAAAATCCGGGCGAAGCCGGCATGGCGACCGAAATCAAATGGCAACTGCCACCCGGCATCACCGCCGGTGAAATTCAATGGCCGTTGCCGGAAAAATTGCCGCCCGCCGAAGTCACCACCTATGGTTACAGCAATGAGGTGGTTTTGCTCGTACCGCTCAAGCTCTCAACAAACCTGCCCGCCGGCCCGCTCGATTTGAAAGCCAGGGTTTCCTGGCTCGAATGCAAGGAGGCCTGCGTCCCCGGCGGCACGACTATTGAAGCCACGCTCAACATCGGGAATGAAACCAAAATTTCCGCTGATGCCACGACGATTGATTTGTGGAAAGGCAAAACGCCGCAGCCCGGCGATAGTTTGGGGGCAGGCGCTTGGTGGGAAAAACGGGCGAATGGCGACACGCGACCATTGATTATCGAATGGCCCACCCCTGGCCCAATCACCAAAGCCGGCTTCTTTCCCTGCGCCAACGACAATTATGACGTTCAGGCCGCGGCTGAGATTCCTTCCGTCAAGGCCGGTGAAATTCGGTTGCGCATGCTCGTCCAAAAATTCTCCGGCGACTGGCCGAAGGAAATCAGCGGAGTCATTGTCGATCAAACCGGCGACCAGCGAACCGGGTTTGAGGTCAAGCTTCCAGTTGCCGATCAAGCTCTCGCCGGTGAAACAATTTCCATGCAAACCCCACCGGAAAGGAGCACAGGCGTCCCGCCTGTCCGAGTCGCAGGCAAGACGCCCGCGCTACCTTTAATGTTGCTCTACGCCTTCATCGGCGGATTGATCCTGAACATCATGCCGTGCGTGCTGCCGGTCATTGCGCTGAAAATTCTCGGCTTCATCAACCACGGACAACACGAACCGGGCCGCGTCCGCACGCTCGGGCTGGTTTATGCCGCCGGCGTGCTGGTGTCGTTCCTTGCATTGGCCGCCGTCGTCATCGGCGTCAAGGCCGCCGGACATCATGCCGGCTGGGGAATGCAATTTGGCAACCCGGAATTCATCGTCGTGCTCACGACGCTCGTCATGCTCGTGGCGTTGAATCTGTTCGGCGTCTTTGAAGTCACGCTGGGTGGGCGGACTTTGAGCGCAGCGGGACAACTGGCTTCAAAGCAAGGCGCGCCCGGCGCGTTTTTCAACGGATTGCTGGCAACGGCGCTGGCCACGCCCTGCACCGCTCCGTTCCTGGCGCCGGCACTCGGCTTCGCCTTTGCCCAAAGCCCGGCGCTGATTTTATTGATTTTCCTGTTTGTCGGATTGGGTCTCGCCGCGCCCTATGTCGTGTTGAGCTGGAACCCGGCGTGGCTGAAATTTCTGCCCAAGCCCGGCGCCTGGATGGAGAAATTTAAAATCGCGATGGGTTTCCCGATGCTGCTGACGGCCGTGTGGCTGTTCAACCTCGCCGGGGACGATTATGGCAAGAATGTTCTCTGGCTGGGCGTTTTCCTGGTCGTGGTCGCATTTGCCGCGTGGATTTTTGGCGCATTTGTCCAGCGCGCCCGCGCCGGCAAGAGCGCAGCCATCGTCATCATTTTGATTTTGCTGGTCGGCGGCTATGTTTACGCGCTCGAAGACCAATTACAGTGGCGCACACCCATGGTCATCGCCGATACGGGTTCAATGCAAGAATCGCCGGACGGCATCGCCTGGCAGCATTGGACTCCCCAAGCCGTGGCGCAGGCGCAAAGCGAAGGCCGGCCCGTGCTCGTGGATTTTACCGCCGACTGGTGCCTGACCTGTCAGGTAAACAAAAAAATCGCCATCGAAATCCCGTCGGTCCGCGAAAAGCTGAAGGAAATCAACGCCGTGGCGATGCTCGGTGATTACACGCATTTTCCTGAAAACATCACGGCGGAACTAAGCCGCTACAATCGGGCAGGCGTCCCGCTGGTGTTGGTCTATCCAAAAGACGTTAATGCACAACCCATTGTGCTGCCGGAGGTTTTGACGCCGGGCATTGTGCTAGGTGCGCTTGATCGGGCTGCCGAGTAGGAGACGACGTAAGGAGTCTATGCTTTTTTGGGTTTTCAATTTGCGCCTCGTCACCCCGGCTGCCACAAAGATTTTTTGAACCAAACGCCCCCAAAATGCGTCTTGTATTCTAACAAGTTAAACCCAAAATTAAGTTAATGATTATGAAAACTGCATTTGCTCTGTTCGCCGTCCTGACCCTGGCCTCGGCGGCGCTGGCGGTGGGAATCGGCAAACCCGCGCCGGATTTCACGGCCACGGACATCAACGGCAAGACGATCCATCTCAGCGATTACAAAGGCAAAATCGTCGTGCTCGAATCGTACAATTCCGACTGCCCTTACTGTCACAACCAGTACAAAACCGGCGCGATGCAGGCGTTGCAGCGCGACCTCGCGGCCAAAGGAGTCGTGTGGCTGCTGGTGAATTCCGTGAACCCGAATAATTTCAGCCATCGCACGCCGGAACAGGCCAGGGCGGAAATGGCGAAGGATAAAATGGACGTGACGGCCTGGATTGACGACAGCTCCGGCGCCGTCGGCCATCTCTACGACATGAAAACCACGCCGGACATGTATGTCATCAACCAGGACGGCGTGCTGGTCTATGAGGGGGCGATTGACAACCAGCCCGACCCGTTCCACGACCCGAGCAAGGCGAACAATTACGTCCGTGACGCGGTGAACGCCCTGCTCGCCGGCAAACCGGTGGCCGTTACTGAAACGAAACCATACGGTTGCGGCGTGAAATACGCGGATTAACAGAAGTTTCTTTTGCCCGGCCCGCCGCAAACCCGGCGGGCCTTTTTGTTTTTGAGACCGTCTCGCCGGAAGGATCCAACCAAATTTGCGTGACAAACAGTATAATTGATTGTATGATAGGCTCCGCTAATAGGGAGTCGGCAGACAATCGTTATGAAATCGGAACGGCGAACTCGCTTCGCGGTGGCAACCGAATGCGCGACCATTCTCTTTGCGCTGGGGTTGGTGTTGTTTGCGTCACCGGCTGTTCGCGCCGGGAATTTTTACGCCGGCGTCTCACCTGCGAACGTTCCGTGGCCCGGCGGCATTGTGCCGTATGAATTCACCAACACGCTCACCGCCGCCGAGCAGCAAACCTATCTCGATGGTCTGCGCGAATGGGAACTGGCCGCGAATGTTCAATTCGTTCCGCACACCACTCAAACGAACTGGATTCTTTTCAGCTACAACACCAACTTTATTGACTACGTGGCTGGCGGCAGCCGCAGCCCGCAGGTCATCACCATTTCCAGCCTGAGCCGCGCGCAGGTCTGCCACGAGATGGGCCATTCGTTCGGTTTCAACCACGAAAACATCCGGACTGACGCGCCGAATTACATTCTCGTCCTGACGAACAACATCACCGACGAGCCGGACAACCTTCATTGGTTCGTTCCCGATCCCACGACCGTGCCGAATGGAAATTACGATTTCGAGTCCGTGATGCACTTGGGCTGGGATTTCGATTCAACCAATCCCGGCGTGCTCGCCACGCAGCAACCCAGGCCGCCTTATTTTCCGCGCTACCAATTTCGCATGGGCAATTACTGTCTCAGTCCCGGCGACCGCGCGGCGCTGGCGTATCTTTATGGTCCGCCCGCGGGGCCGCTTGCCAACCTCGTCACCAACACCGCCGACGTCGGCCCCGGCAGCCTGCGCGCGGCGATTTATTACGCGACCGACCATCCTGGCACGACCATCTACTTCGACATCCCAACCAACGATCCCGGCTACAGCAATGGCGTCTTCAACATTCATCTCACCGGCATGTTGCCGCCGCTGGTCACTGGCGGCACGGTGATTGACGGGTCCACGCAACCCGGTTTCACGAACCAGCCGATTATCGTCGTGGACGCCTCTCAAATCATTCCCGAAACATTCACATCGGACACCTTCCTGATTTATTCGGCGAACAACCAGATCAAAAACCTTGCGTTCACCGGCTTCGATTGGAACGCCCTGACGCTGCTTTATGCCGACGCGACGAACAACACCATTTCCGGCTGCTGGTTTGGCCTCGATTTCAGCGGTACCAATGCCGCACCGAATGCCTACCAGGGAATCTTCATCGGGGCCGGTGCCAGCCGGAACATCATCGGCGGCACGAATGCGTTGGAGCGAAATCTCATTTCCGGCAATGCGCAATACGGCGTTTACATCACTGACTCGAACACGACCGGCAATGTTGTTCTGGGCAGTTACATCGGCACCGACCCCGGCGGCAGCAACGCGGTTCCCAATGGCAAGAGCGGCGTGTTCATCGGCAACGGCGCGAACGGAAACATCATCGGCAGCACAAATCCGGCGGGGGGCAACATTCTTTCCGGCAACAGCGAATACGGCATTTACCTGACCAACACGACGGGCAATGTCATTTTGGGAAATTACATCGGTGTGGACGCCAACGGTGAAACGGCCCTGGGAAATAAATTGAGCGGCGTTGGCGTTTTCAACGGCGCGCAAGGCAATTTTATTGGCGGCGCAAACCCAAACGCGCGCAATGTCATTTCCGGCAATACCAATGGCCCCTACTACGACTACGGAGTGTTGGTGGCCGGCGCCGGCGCCAGCGGCAACGTGATCGAAGGAAACTACATCGGCCTCGGCGCGGATGGATTGACGCCGGTGCCCAATTATTACGGCGTTCTTTTTGCCGGTGGCGCCACGAACAACACGCTCGGCGGCACGGTCGCCGGCGCGGGCAACTATGTTTCCGACAACACTTCCTACGATGTTTTTATCAGCGACCCGGGCACCAGTGGAAATTTTGTCGAGGGCAATTTCATCGGCACCGACTTCACCGGCACCAATGGCATCGCCGGCTTCATCAATGTTGAACTGCAAAATGGCGCGACGGGCAACGTCATCGGCGGCGTGAATCCCGGAGCCGGCAACGTGATCGCTTTCGCCGGTTTTCTCGGAGTGGTCTTATACGATGCGGACACGACGAATAATTCCATCCGCGGCAATTCCATTTTTAATAATTACATGGGCATTCATCTGGTCGGCAATGAATATTATCCCTACGTCACGCCCAACGACATCGGCGACGGCGACACCGGCCCGGACAATCTGCAAAATTTCCCCGTCATCACCAACGCCTTCGGCTACGGAACCAGCACCGTGGTTTCGGGAACATTGAACAGTGCCACCAACGGCAGTTTCTGGATTGATGTTTATCGCAACTTTCAGCCCGACCTCAACATCGGCGGCTATGGCGAAGGCCAGTTTTACGCCGGCACCGTCAGCGTGACGACCGACGGCTCCGGCAACGCCAACTTCTCGCTCACCAACACCGCCGGCAATTACACCGGACAATACTTCACCGCCACCGCGACGGATGCCAGCGGCAACACCAGCGAATTCAACTTGGCCGTCCTCGCCACCAGCCTGCCGGTGGCATCCGCGCAATTTATCGGGCCGTACCAGTCGCGCGCCAACGGTTTTGCCTTCTCGCTGAACTTGCAGACCAACTTCAGCTATCGCATCCAAGCCGCCACCAACCTGGCCGCGCCCATTGCCTGGACCGACCTGACCAATTTCACCGCCACCAATTCGCCATTCTCATTTGCCGACTACTCGGCCACCAATTATCGCGTGCGCTTCTATCGCGTCATCTCGCCATAAATCGCGTGGATTAATTTTGGTAGGGTCGCCTCGCCGAGGCGACCGATGGGGAGGCGGAACTTCCGCCGGGCATCTCGGCGAGATGCCCCTACTTTTTCTCAAACCCAAACTCCTGCAAAAAATTCTCCGTCGGCGCGTGGATTTCCACGCGCCTTTTTGTGAACGGGTCCGTGTAAGCCAGCCGCACCGCGCGCAAGCCGAGCGGCAAGTTGCCCTCCAGCCTCCCGTAAAGTTCGTCGCCGACGATGGGCAAACCGGATTCGGCCAGATGAATGCGAATCTGGTGCGTGCGGCCGGTGACGGGTTTTGCTTCAACCAAGGTGAATTTTCCGCGCGTTTCCAAAAGACTGAAATGCGTTTTGCATTCCTTGCCAAAACGCCCGTCCACTTTCATTTTTCTGAATCGCTTTTTGTCCGGCGCGAGTTTGAGTTCGCACGTCCATTCATTTTGCCTTGGCGCGCCAACGACGACGGCCAGATACGTCTTCTCCATTTTCCGGCCCTCGAACAAATCAAAAAACATTTTTACCGCGCCGGGACTTTTGGCGAACAGCAGGACGCCGCTCGTGTCCGCGTCGAGGCGATGGACGTGGCGGAGAAATTTCAGTCCGCGCGAACGCGACCAGAAATCGCGCGCGGCGATGGAGGATTCAATGGCCGCCTGCAAATTGCGCGACGTGTTCTGCCACGCCACCGGCGCGAGCATCCAGCCGGGAGGCTTGTCAATCGCCAGCACTGCGCGGTCCTCGTGCAAAATCGGGATCGGTTCGCAGTCCGGCAGTTCGATGGAACCTGTTTTAGCCACGCCGCCATTCCTTCTTCGGCGGTTCCGGCAAACCCTGCGCGCGAAAGGCCGTGCGGAAATGAACCTTGGCAATCTTCGGCAGATTGTCCGCGCCCTGCTCGGTCACGAATTTCTTGGCCGCCTCATCCACCGCCGCCGAAGCGCCCTTCGGCAATTCCACATTAAACTGTTTTTCCAGGCTCGCCAGTCCTTTCACAAACCCGTCGCGCGCCAGAATGGAAGCGGCCGCCACCGCCAGATCCTCTTCCGCCTTGTGACGCTGGACCAATTCAATCTCCCGGCCCAGCGCCATCAGCGCCCTGGCCACCACTTCCTTTTTCGCCGCAAACTGGTCGCTGATGGCCTTTACCGGCACGGGATTCATCTGATGCCGCTGCCCCATCAGGTTTTCAATCACGCGCGCATGGCCCCAGGCCAGAATCGCGTTCACGCTTTTCATCTTCGCGTAAAGCCGGTTGTACGCCTCATTGCCAATGGTGACAGTGTTCACCACGCAGCCGGGCGTTTTGCGAATTTTTTCCGCCAGCTCGGAGATTTTCTTGTCGCTGGAGATGTTTTTGGAATCGCGGATGCCGGCGTCCTGCCACGCCTTGACGACGCTCTCGTTGATGTACGCGCCGGCAATGCAGAGCGGCCCGAAGAAATCGCCCTTGCCGCTTTCGTCCACCCCGATGCGCGGCAGCAGCAATTCGGGATTCAGAATGGTTTCGTAGCCGAGTTTCGCCTGTTTCAGGATTTCCGGTTCCAGGACGAACTCGATGAATTCCTGCGTGCCCTTCCCCTGCACGACCAGCTTGCCGCTCTCGTAAAAAACAATGTTGGCCTTGTCGGATTCAAAGGCAAACCGCGCGTAAGGCACTTCGCGCGGCTTCCAGTTGCGCGACTTCAAGGCGGCCAGCAGCGCCGTCGCCTGGTCGCCGGTCAGCTTGCACGTGTAGGAAGTCAGCGGTTTCACGGAAAAATAAATAGCCGCAAAAAGGCCCAAAAGACACAAAAAGTTTTAAGGCCCGATCCACCGTGGGACGAATTTCCCCGCGAGTCATTGACAAAAACTTTGCCCGAAACCCGGCTCGCCGGTAGCCTCGCCCCACCAAATTGTCGTGCGCGCCAACTTAAAACCAACAATTCAAAACTCAAAACTGCAAAAGCTTGCCGGGCTTTTGCTGGACTGGTTTTCCGCCAATGCCCGCGACCTGCCGTGGCGGCGCACGCGCGATCCTTACGCCATTTGGGTCTCCGAAATCATGCTCCAGCAGACGCAGGTCAAAACGGTGATTCCCTACTGGAAACACTGGATGCGCGAATTGCCTACCCTGGAAGCCGCCGCCAACGCCAGCCCGGACAAAATTCACAAGCTCTGGGAAGGCCTTGGCTATTATACCCGCGCCCGGAATCTACAAAAGGCGGCGAAGCAAATCATGGCCCGGCATGGTGGAAAATTCCCAAACCACTTTGACGACGTGCTCGCGTTGCCGGGCATCGGACGTTACACCGCCGGCGCGATTTGCAGCATCGCCTTCAACCAGCCAACGCCCATCCTCGACGGCAACGTCATCCGCGTGCTGACGCGGATTTTCGGCATTGCGGACAATCCGAAAACGAAGGAAACAAATGCGCGGCTTTGGCACTTGGCTGAAAAACTGGTTCTTCTCGCAAAGGTGCGGAATCCGCCAGTTAAAGGTAGGGACAGCGCGCGGCGTCCCTACCAAAACTTGCCGCACTATTCCTGCTCTTTTCTGAATCAATCCCTCATGGAACTAGGCGCGCTCGTTTGCACGCCGCGAAATCCGCAATGCGCGATTTGTCCGGTAAAAACACTTTGCGTCGCCTTTCGGGAAAATCGCGTGAACGAACTGCCCAACCTCGGCCAGCGCAAAGCCGCCACGACTCGTCGCTTTGCTGCCTTTGTTGCCGGCCGGAACGGGCGTTTTCTCGTCCGCCAACGGCCTGCCGGCGTTGTAAACGCGCATTTGTGGGAATTCCCGAATGTTGAAATTCTGAATGGGAAATTTAACCCAAAGCTCGCGGCGAAAGACATTCTTGGCGGTGAACCTTCGCGGCTTCAACCGTTTTGCGCCATAAAACATTCCATCACGCGCTATCGCATCACCTTGGAAGCTTTTTACGTGAACCTTGGAGGGACGAGTTGCACGAATCCCCGTTCAAAACCAGCCAAGTCAGGGGCTCGTGTAACTCGCTCCTCGGAAATTGGCCTTTGGAAGACACCGGCGGAACTACATCAGTTGGCTTTCAACTCCGCACATAAACAGATTTTGAACAAATTGTCCGCCACCCTGAAATAATGTGGTAGCAGCCGCCTCTGGCGGGTTGTTTCGGGCGTCGCGCCCGAAACCTTCGACAGACATATTGTCGCATTTACCCGGCCATCCTATGATTCATCCCACACCCATACAATTCGGCGGGACGCCGAATTGAACCCGCGGGACGCGGGTGCTACCATAAAAAAACTGGCCAGCGCGGCGTTCAATTGTATCTTATCCGCCCGATGATTTATTTTGACCACAACGCCACCGCGCCGGTCATGCGCGAGGCGCGCGAGGCCTGGCTGAACGCCACCGAGCACGTCGCCGGCAACCCGTCCAGTCCGCATCAGTTTGGCGCGGCGGCCAGCAAGGCCATGATTGAGGCGCGCGAAAAGCTCGCCGCGTTCCTCGGCTGTCCGCCCAGCGAAATCATCTGGACGAGTGGCGCGACCGAGGCCAACAACATGGCCATGCACCACTTTGCGCAGGTGCTGGACCCGAAAGCCGAGGTGTGGGTTTCCCCCATCGAACATCCGTGCGTGATGGAATCGTCGAAGCATTATTTCGGCAAGCGCGCAAAATTCATTCCCGTCACCCACGCCGGAGTCATTGACCTGGACTGGCTCACCGTTGAACTGGCCGACGTGCGGCCGGGGCTCGTCGCCGTGATGGCCGCGAACAACGAGACCGGCGTGATTCAACCCTGGCGCGAGGCGCTGGCCATCTGCCGCCAGTACCAGGTGCCGTTCTTCTGCGATTCCGTGCAGTGGCTCGGCAAAATGCCCGCCAAAGGCCTGGGCGAATGCGATTTTCTCAGCGGCGCGGCGCACAAATTCGGCGGACCGCGCGGCATCGGTTTCCTGAAGGTCCCGGCCCGAAGCCACATTACGCCGTTGATTGTCGGCGGCAAACAGGAACGCGGACAACGCGCGGGAACGGAGAATGTCCCGATCATCGTCTCGATGCTGGCCGCGCTGGAAGCGCGCGAAAAGCAGCTCGCGCGCGGCGAACACATCCTGCGCGGCGTGTGGCGCGAGAATTTTGAGCGGCGGCTTTTGCACAAACTGCCCGGCGCGGTCATCGTCGGCGCGGGTTCGCCGCGGCTGTGGAACACCGTTTCCGCGCTCATGCCGGAAGGCGGCCAGCTCCGCTGGGTCTCCAAGCTCGACAAGGCCGGCTTCGCCGTTTCCACCGGCTCGGCCTGCACGACCGGCAAGGAGGAACCGTCGCACGTCCTCGCCGCGATGCACTTCAAGGCGGCGGAGGCGCATCGGGTGCTGCGCTTCAGCAGCGGCTGGGAAACCACGGAAGCGGATTGGGCCGCGCTGGCCGATGCCCTGGCAAAAATTCACGCGGAAACGAGCCACTCCAAGGCGTGAGCCGATGCACGGTTGGCGCTACAGGCTGTTAAGCATCCGCACTTCGCGTTGCGGGAACGGAATGGAGATGTTGGCGGCACGAAGTTGTTCCGCCATGGCCTGATTGATTTCCCCCTGCGCCGAAATGTAATCGTCCACCTTTATCCACGGGCGGATGGCGATGTTGATGGAGGAATCAGCCAGCATCGTCACGCCGACCACAGGTGTGGGTTCCTTGAGCACGCGCGGGTTGGCGTCAAGCACCCGTCGCACAATGGCTGTGGCGTCGCTCAGATTCGTCCCATAGGCCACGCCGACGGAAAGGTCAAGCTGCCGGACATTGCCGTAGTTGTGCAGGATTTCGCCGACGATTTTCCGGTTGGGAACGACGACGCGCGACTGATCCGTATGCACCAGCGTGGTTGAGAAGAGTTCGATTTTGGTGACCTGTCCCGATACCCCGGCGATTTCGACCCATTCGCCCGCGCGGAACGGCTTGGTGAAGATGATGGTCAGCCCCGCGACCAGATTTCCGAGCACGCCCTGCAAGGCCAGTCCGACGCCGACGCCTGCCACGCTGACACCGGCAATCAACGCCGTCACATCCATCCCGGCCGTTCCGAGCGCAATGACCAGCGCCATGGCAAAAATAAACAACTTTACCATGCGGACGAGGAGCGTCCGCATGGGTTGTTCCATCGCCCGATGCGTCAGCCAGCGATCCATCAGCTTGCCGATCCAGCCGGCGGCGACCAGGCCGGCAATGATGACCGCCAGCGCCGAAATGAGCGCGCCACTGTGGCCGATGACGTAATCAATCAGTTTGTCCTGTAATGGGGTCGGGTTTGCCGGGGTTGCCATAGGATTTATGAGTCGCCTTAAAAATTGACGGCATTGGTTAAATGAATTTGCCACGCCACGTCAACATCTGAATGATTGACGCCGGCGGATTTTTTGCGAATCTGCCTTCAGCATGACCCTCAGAACCCGCAATCGGCTGTTTGCGTTCTCCATCATGGCGGCACCTTTTATTTTCCTGCTTGGCCTGATGCTTTTCTGGGACGCCGAGCCGCTGCCGCCCGTACTGCCACCTCCCAGTCCCAACGGGTATGAGGATTTGGCAAAGGCGGGGAAGATGATCAAAGGCGACGTATGGGATTATAACCAGGCGGACTGGTCGAAGTTGCGCGGAATCGTTTTGACCAACACCGGGGCCCTGTCACTGGCGCGGAGCGCCATGAGTAATCAATGCGGAGTGACGCTTCAGTTTTCGCGGGCTTATCTTACAAATCATTTACACGAGGTGCTCGGCTTGAGAAAGCTGGCCCAAGCGCTGGCGTCAGAAGGTGAACTGGCTGAAAAGGAAAACCGTTTTAGCGACGCCGCAAAATCTTATTTGGACTTAATCCACTTGGGCATCGTATCTGCACATGGCGGGATCCTGGTTGATGAAATGATTGGCACCGCCATGGAGTCAATCGGTGTCAGGCAGTTGCAAAGCCTCGTTGATCAACTGGATGCCAAATCCTGCCGGGAAACCGCGGCGGCGCTGGAAACCCTGGATGCTCAAAGGCAGACCTGGGACGAAGTCATGCAAGAGGAACGCGATTGGTCGCATCGAACCTTTACCGGAATCCGCTACGAACTAACCAGGTTGATGGATCGCCATTCCGTGGAGAAGCTATTCCAAAATGCCAAACAAAATTATGAGAAGCAGCAAAGCCAGACACGCCAATTGATCATTGACCTTGCCGCACGCGCTTACGAACTGGACAAGGGCCATGCTCCTGCAAACGCCGCCGATTTGGTGCCGGATTATCTTAAAGCCATCCCACAGGACACGTTTACCGGCACGAACATGGTTTATTCGCCGCGATAACCCGCCCGCGCCGTGCAGGTTTCGGCCACGACAACTTCCGTGAGCAAAGGCAGTCTTGGCTTCAATTTCCTCCAAATCCAGACCGCAATTTCCTCGCTGGTGGGATTTTTGAGGCCCGGAATTTCGTTCAGATACCGGTGGTCCAGTTTTTTCCAAACCGGTTTGAACGCAGCCGTGATGTCGGCGTAATCCATCAGCCAGCCGAGCTTCGAGTCGCACTCGCCCGCCACGACAACTTCGACCACAAAGCTATGCCCGTGCAATCGCCGGCACTTGTGTGATTTCGGCAGCCGCGGCAGCAGATGCGCCGCTTCAAACTGAAACGTTTTTCGTAATTCAATTTTCATAAAAAATCAGGCGTGAGGCGTTGGGCTTCAGGCGCGAGGTGAAGAATTGTTGCGGGCACGAATTAAAGCTCCGAGCATTTTGCCGAGTTCAGTGCATTGAACCATTAGCGGCTCGACTTGGGGCGTTGTGAAATATTCAACGTCACGTGCAATTTCCAATTGGGTGGCAAGTTCAGCGAGCGAGCCTTTAGCAATGTGGAAAAACCGAACCGAATCCTTGTCGGATTTTCGCTCGTCACCTTCAGCAATATTGCTCGGCACACTTACAGCACTTCGACGCAATTGATCAATTAAAGAGAAATCATGCTTGATGGTTTCGGCTTTGGTCAGCCGATAAACGTCCGTTGCCAATGTCTTTCCCTTTTGCCAAACAACCAAACTTCGAAAACCGCATTCAGCCATAATTTTTCCTTTCGCTTTGTTTACCTCGCGCCTGATGCCCTGCGCCTCACGCCTCGACATCCATCCACGTCACCAAATCGCCGAGCGGCGGCCGGCCGTCGTGCCGCCAGGTCAACGGCGGATTCTGCATCTGGCCGAGCGGACACACCCGCGTCACGCCCCAGCGCGCCAGTTGCGCGGCCAGTTCCTCCGTCTGTTGCTCCGGCGCGGCGATGCCGACCGTTGAAACCTTCCCGCGTACAACCTCGGCGTGTTGCAGCAACTCAGTCAAATCCGTTACCGGCTTCACATAAATAAACCGGTTCAGGCACGAGGCTTGAAAGCGCGCGTCGGCTTCAAAAACCACCGTCCAGGCCGTGGAATTTCCGCTGTGCCACATCAGAGTTTCAGGCGAATGCGCCGCCCGCACCTCGTAAATCCCCCGGCGTGACGCGATGGCCGCGGCGTGCGGCGCCGCCAGTTCGCCCCGCGGCTCGGTCTGTTCGCACCGGGCCAGTTCATCCGACAGCAATTCCGCAAATCGTTCCGGCGACACTGCGCCACCGGTTTGCACGTAAATCACATGCGGTGAGAGGCAGCCGAGCTGGTTCCACGCCACCACGTCGTCCGTGACGCGGGCCGCCATTCGCGGTGCACTCGCATGGGCCAAAACCTCCCGGGCCACATAGCCAAAACTCACGCGATGGCCGTAACCAAGAAAGCGCGCGCGCGCCGGCAACCGCGAGCGGATGGCCGCGAGGGTTTCGTCGCTGCCGGTCGCTGTGACGCAATCGGCTTCGGCAAACAAGACGTTTTCCAAGTCCGCGTTTCCCCCGCGCCATTCGGCGATTTCCAGGCACGCGCCCAGCTTGGAGTCCGCCTCGTAGAGCGAATGCGCAAACAACCGCGGCAGGAAGGCCGAACCGCTGGCGCATTTCACAAACTGCGCCGAGCGGGCGAGCAAGCCAAACACGATGCTGGTCAGTGTCGGGTTCGGAATATTGCCCGCCGCGATGTGAACGAGGAATTCCGGCCCGACCACCATGGCTGCGCGCGACGATTTTCGCTCTGCTTCAGCGGCGGTCAGGGCGTCCAGCCGGCGGGCGTCACCGAGTTCCTGAACCAGCAACGCGTGCAAATTGTTCCGCGTGATTTGCCGGAAGAAACCGTCCAGGCCGCGCTTCAGTGTCCCGGCGGAAAATCCGGTTTCGGCGGGACCGAGTTCCAGCGCCAGTTTCCGAAAGGGGTTATCGGATTTGCGCCAGGCTTCCGCCACGTCGCTTAACACGTTCACCAGCTGTTCCGTCGAACGCCCGGCAAGGTAGCGCTCGCGGTTGCGCTTCAGCGTCTGACACGCCTCCGCCAGCATGGCCGGCGACAACACGGCTTCCGGCGGCAGGTCGGCGAGAAAATAATTTGGCAGGTTCATTGCTTTGGAGGGCATTGCTTCGTCAATGCCCAAATCAGTCAGGGAAGTGACCAAGCACTTCCCTCCATCATCAGCGAACAGCCGCGCGGTTCGGCCATTTGCGCCCGGCCCAGCAATTCGAAACCATCCCCCCGACGAACGCCCAAATCCTCCGTTTGAACGGCCATTACGGAGAAAACGTTGGCCAGATCAAACACGCAAATCAAACCTGTTCCGCCATCCGCCACTTCGCGTCCGGTCTCCGGCGAAACAATCTGCACCCGCGCCCAAGGGGAAAAATGAAAGTGACGGGTGGCGGGTGACAAGTGATGAGACGTGCCGTCATTTCCCGCCACCCGCCACTCATCACTCGTCACGCTGTCGTAAGCTTGCGAACTCAACTCGCTCATGCCGTACTCGTAAACGATGTTTTCAGGCGGGACGCCCAGCCGTTCCGTGATGAGAGCGTGCAGCTCCACTTTAGGCATCGAACGCGAGCGATTTTTGTAGCCGCCGGTTTCCATAACCCGCGAACCCGCTGAAAGTTGGAACCGCAAATTATGTTCGCCCATAAAATCGAGCAGATGCACAAAGGAAAAAGCCGTGCCCAAAAGGAGTGACGGGTGACGGGTGATGAGTGACGAGTTCAACGCAGCAATAACGCCGTCAAGATCCAGTCCCCAGGAACCGTCGGCGGCAACTGTTCCAAAAAATGAATGGTCCGCGCTTTCACAAACGCGGCTACGCACGGTTTCAAACATGTGGACGAGCGAGGAATGTCTCGTCTGCCCGGGCGGCGGTGTGAGACAGATTAATCGCAAATCGCAAATCGCAAATCGCAAATCAGGCAGAACATTTGCCAGAAACCAGGCTGACAACGATGCCTCATAAACTTCCAGCGACTCTGCGCAGTGATAGTGGCGGCTGGACTTTTGCCCGGTCGTGCCGCTGGAATAAAAGACGGCAGTGCGCTTTTCCGGCGGAATGCACGAAATCTCCAGTTCCTTGAACGCGGCGGCGGGTACGGCAGGGATTTGGGTCCAATGCTCGACGATGTCCGGCGTAAGACCCCGCGCCTCGCAAATTGTCCGATAGGCTGTATTATGTGTGAACTGGAGCGCGAAAAGCTCGAGCGCGAGTGAATTGAATTTCGATTCCTGGTAGGGACAGCGCGCTGCGCTGTCCGGACGCCGCAGCGCGGCGTCCCTGTCTTGGATAGCCCTGCGCAGACGCGCGGCGAAGCTCGAAAGTTCTTGGTTCATGCGGTTTTTGTTTGCCGGCTGGTTTTCCGCCACAGCCGAAGGACATTGTAGCGCGAAATGTAATTGCGGCAAGCGCGATTGCCGCGTGATTTGCGGCGCGGGATTGCCAACGACGAGTTTGTCCGTCACAATGTTTTTTTAATGAGCAAACGGTTTTACATCACCACCGCGATTGATTACGTGAACGGCCAGCCGCATCTGGGCCATGCTTACGAAAAAATCATTGCCGACGTGATCGCGCGGTCGCGGCGCAGTCTGGGCCAGGAGGTTTTTTTTCTGACCGGCCTCGATGAACACGGCCAGAAGGTCCAGCAGGCGGCGCAGACAGAAGGCAAATCCCCGCAGGCCTACTGCGACCAACTGGCGGCGGATTGGCAGGCGTTTGCAAAAAAACTGGAACTGACCAACGACGATTTTGTCCGCACCACCGAGCCGCGTCACAAGGAATTCGTCCAGGCGATGCTGGCGAAACTTCAAGCTGACGGACAATTTTACAAGGCCACATACGAAGGCTTTTATTCGACCAAGGAAGAAACGTTCCTGACCGAGAAGGACCGGCTTCCAGATGGCACCTTTGAGCCAGCCTACGGCGAAGTCATCAAATTAAAGGAAGACAACTACTACTTCAAACTCCGCGACCATCAGCAATGGTTGATTGATTATCTCGAAGCGAATCCATGGTTTGTACAGCCCGATTACCGGCGCAACGAAGTGCTGGGTTTTCTCAAAAACAACACGCTTGAAGATTTGTGCATCTCGCGTCCGGCGGCGCGTTTGAACTGGGGCATCCCCCTGCCCTTCGACAAGGATTTCGTCACCTACGTCTGGTTCGACGCTTTGGTCAATTACATCAGCATCCCCGCCGCCCACGGCGATGCAGCCATTTTGGCAGCATCGAACTCTGAACTCCGAACTCCGAACTCCGAATTTGAATTGTGGCCCGCCGACATCCACGTCATCGGCAAGGATATTTTGAAATTTCACGCCGTTTTCTGGCCAATCATGCTCAAGGCGATGGGCCTGCCATTGCCAAAACAAATTCTCGTGCATGGCTGGTGGCAGAAGGACGGTGAGAAAATCAGCAAGAGCACCGGCAACATTGTTGACCCGGTGGCGGTCATTGACGAATGGGGCCTGGACGCCTTTCGCTTTTATGTTTTGCGCGAACTGGACATCGGCCCGGACGGCAACTGGACGGACGCCGGGTTCAGGGCGCGTTACCAGGCTGAACTTGCCAATGGGCTGGGCAATCTGGTGAACCGCTCGCTCTCGATGCTCAAGCGATATCGGGATGGCATTGTCCCAGCGAAATCAAATGAGCTTTCTGAAGACGTGGCCACAAAAGCAGAAGCGTGCCGGGTATCGTTACAAGAAAATGAGCTTCAAGCCGGTCTTGAATGGATTTGGAGGGCAGTTGCACGGGCCAATCAATATGTGGACCAGACCGCGCCGTTCAAGCTGGCCAAGGACCCGGCACAAGCAAAGCGGCTCGATGAGGTGCTCTACAATCTCGCCGAGACCTGCCGCGTGCTGGCGGTTTTGCTCTGGCCGTTCCTGCCCGGCACGGCGACGAAGATTTACGCGCAACTCGGTTTGACCGGCGTGCCGGACAAATTTTCCGAAGCCAAGTGGGGCGGATTGCAACCCGGTCATAAAATCGGCGAACCCGCGCCGCTCTTTCCGCGCAAAGACCACCCGCAACCGTGAATTCACCGGGCGCCGGAGTCTTGAAAATTCAAGCACGTTCCACAAAATAAAAACCCGAGGCACAACAGGAATCTGAATATGAAAAATAAAATCACCATTCTGTTCCTGCTGATTGCCATCGGGGGGACTTGCGTTTCTGATTTCCGGCTGCGCGTCGACCGGCCCCCTGACCGCCCAACAGGCCAATTATCCAAAGGACCAGGTGGACGCCCGCGGCTTGTTCACCGAAAATTGCGTCGTCTGTCACGGCCAGAACGGACGCGCCCGGACCTTCCACGGCTGGCTGGTCGGGGCGCAGAATCTCACCAACGCGAAATGGCAGGCGGACACCACCGACGGGCAGATTGTCAACGCGATCAAAACCGGGCCGAGCGTGATGCCTGCTTTTGGGAAAAAATTATCCCCGTCAGAGATTGAAGCACTGGCGGCGTATGTGCGCGCCTTCAAGCCAACGCACTGACAAAGAAACGTCCAGTAAATCGGAAAAGCAAACGTTGTTGGCACTCAACCTGCGTTCCGCTAAATTACATCAATGAAAATGAACTCCGCCGTGAACTATTCATTGCCGGCTGTTTTATTCCTGGCCGCCGTTTGTATCACCGGCTGCGCCACGGCCCCGCCGGCAGACTGGAGCAGCCGCGTCGGGCATTACACTTACGCGCAGGCCATTAATGAACTTGGCCCGCCGAACCGGCAGGCCCGGCTCAGCAGCGGCGCGACGGAGTTCAAGTGGTTCGTACAGCCCAATGGCGGCACCGGTTTACCCAATAACGGCATGAACAACGGATTCGGTGTGGGCCCAAACATCCGTCCCGGCTTTAGCAATCGCTGCCTGCAATTAACATTCGATGCCGATGGCGTGCTGACCGCCTGGTCGAGGAATTATTGAGGTCAGTTCAACGCCACGCCGCGACGGATGTAGGTGGGAATGTCGAGGTCTTCGCCCTTGTGAGTCGTCGGCTCGCTTTTGTCGAACCGGCCCTTGGAAATAATCGCCAGCGGCAACTGGGCCTGGCGCATTTTGGCAACTACTCTCCGGGCGCGTCCACTGCCATGCCGGCCCAGCACCTGCTCGCGTTGCTCCAGACTGAACGCCGGCTGCGGCGTTTTGTCGCCGTAGACTGCGGCGGCATGTCGCGGTCCCGTACCGCGGCACGCGGCCATGTCCGCACACTCCATGGATTCCGGCGCATGGTCCTGGGCTCCGACTTTCAGATTTGGATTTTGTCTCCCCGCAATAATGGTCACAGACAAACGGGCTTTCAACGCCTCGTCCACCGCCGCGCCCATGATGATCTGCGCGCGTTCGCAGTGACGGCTGATTTGCTCCATCACCCGGCCCACCTCGGCCATCGTCAAATCCTTTCCGCCCATCAAGCTCACCAGAACCGTGTCGGACTCCGCCAATGCGCGGCCCTCGTCCAGCAACGGATGGTTGAGCAACTTTTCCACCACCTCGCGCGAGCGCGCCGGGCCGGAGGCCTCAACGGACGCAAACGCGCTTTCGGAATGGCGGTCGCGCACCAGCGCGCACAAATCGGCGAAGTGGATCTGAATCAAGCCGGGCCGGGTGAGCAACCGCCACACGCCGCGCACGCCCTCGACGAGCAACTCGCCGGTAATGCGGAACGTGTCAAGCACGCTGGTGTTTTCGTCAATCAGCTTGAAGGTTTTCTGGCACGGCAGGCAGATCACGCCGTCGGCGAAAGATTTGAGTTGTTCCAGACTTTGCCGGGCCTGCTGCTGGCGGCGGTTGCCTTCGCACGCGAACGGCAGCGTCACAAACGCCAGCGCCAGCGCGCCGGTTTCCTTCGCCGCGCGCGCCAGCACGGGCGTAATGCCGCTGCCCGCGCCGCCGCCCAGACCGGCGACAATGAAAACCACCTCCGCGCCTTCGCACGCGGTTTTGAGCGTGGCAAACTGTTCCTCGGCAATCGCGCGGCCGCGTTCGGGATCGCCGCCGGTGCCCAAACCGCGCAACAGTTTCGTTTCGAGATGAATTTTGAGGGCGGCGGACGAAGCCCCCAGTGACGACGCGTCTGTGTTGACCGCCACAAAACCCGCGCCGACAAATTCTTCGCTGTTGATCGCTTCGAGCAGGCTGACACCGGCGCTGCCGACGCCGAATATTTTGGCGGCGGGCATTTTGGCCGGTTCAAGCATCGCCGTGGGAGTTTGAGTTTTGGTTTTCATGGCGGATGAAATTTAAGGTCGTTGCAAAAAACGGCCGAGCGCGCCCTTGATGCCCCGCGCCAGCGAGGTTTTGCCCTCCCGTTTGCGCGTCTTGAACGAGCCGAACTTTACGAGGCCGATGGCCGTGACGAACTCTGGCTGGTCCAGCGCGGATTTAAGGCCGCTGATGGAATTGGTCTGGCCGATGGAAACGGGCATTTGCAAAACCTGCTCCGCGAGTCTGGCGATGTGCGGAACGCGCACGCCGCCGCCGCAGAGGAAAACGCCCGCGCGCAAATAATCAAACAGCCCGGCCTGCTCCAAATCCTGCGCGACCAACTGAAAAATTTCCTCCAGCCGCAGCGACATGATGCGTTGCAAATGCTCGACATTGACGGTCTTGAGCGGCAGGCCGAGTTCATTGGTGATCGTGACGGTCCGGCCCTTGATTTCCTCGTTCAGCAGCGCGGAGCCGTGTTCGAGCTTGAGTTTTTCCGCGCGGCTCAACGGCACTTTCAGGCCGTATGCCAGGTCATTCGAAACATGGTCCCCGCCGACCGCGAGCACGCCGGTATGCCGGATGACGCCGCCGGCATACACGACGTAATCGGTCGTGCCGCCGCCGATGTCAATCACCAGGGCGCCCAGTTCTTTTTGCTCGCTCGTCAGCAGCGCCAGCGACGAGGCGAGGCCGTTGGACACAATTTCGTCCACTTCCAACTGCAACCCTTTCACCAGCCGGATGGCATTTTGCAAACGATTGGTGTTGCCGTGGACCACGTGAACGTCCACCTCCAGGCGCGACCCCAGCATCCCGACCGGATTCGTCACGCCGTCCTGGCCGTCCACGAAAAAATGCTGGCGGATGGCGTGAATGACGTTGTTTTCCGTGGGCAAATTGATCGCCTTCGCGTTTTTAATCACGTCCTGCACGTCATCGTCGGAAATTTCGCGATCGGCGGAGACCACCGGATGCACGCCGCGATTGTTGAAGCCGCGGATGTGTCCGCCGGTCACACCCAGATAAACATTGCGGATTTCCACGTCGGCCATTTGTTCGGCCTCGACGATGGCATTGCGCACGTCCTCCTCGGCCTGGGCCGTGTCCGCGACCTCGCCCTTGCGCACGCCGCGCGAGCGGGCCTGGCCGAGACCGATGACGTTCAGCGCGCCGTCAGCGCCCTGCTCACCGACGACGGCGCAGACCTTCGACGTGCCGATTTCCAAACCGACAATAATGGATGAATCATCAAACATTTTTCCTCCGGGTAGGTGGGGGGGTGTTCTGCCTCGGCCAGCTGGCCGGCGCGACGACGGCTTCCATCCAACGAACCGGCACGTTGTTGGAAACCGCCAGATCGAGCGACGCAATTGCCTTGTTCATGCGTTGTCCCAAATCGTAAATCCCGCGCCAGCGTTGCAGTTGTTGATCCAGATTGTCGAGGCCAAAAGTGATTTCGCCGCCCTGGCCCGTGGTCGCCACTACCACGGCCGGCAAGGCCACGTCAATGCGCCGCAAACTGACCACCCCCGCCATCACCGAGCGGTTGAACGCGCCAATCAACTGCAATGCGGCGAGCGCCTGCGGCGTATCAACCCGCTGGCCCGGCTGCAATTGATACACATTCAAACCCGTGATCACCGGCAACTGGTCCCGGACCTGCGCCAGCGGCATCACACACAGGCGGGGATCGAGCGGCTGCATGACATAACCATCCGCGTCGAGTTGGAAGACCGTCACCTCGATGCCGCCCGCCGGGCCGGCACGCGGCACGTCCACCTGCGCGACCGGCTGGCGTTCGGTCACGCGAATTTGCAAGGTGCGCGGCAGCACGCGCTCGACGGAAACGGAATCAATGGTTGAAACCAGTTCCAAATTCCGCTTCACCGATCCCAGGTCCAGCGCCATCAGATTTTCACCCAGCCTCACACCCGACCACCGGCGCAATTGATCGGTCGCAATCACGCCGTCCGTTTGCACGTCAATGTGCCGGATGGCAAACTCGGAATTTTCATACACAAACTTGTCGAGCGCCCACTCGCCCGCGCGCCAGAACAGATAGAGGCCGAAGACCGTGCCAAACGTGACGGCCAGCACCACGGCGCCCAGCCGCAGGCGCGTCGCGCGCACCTGCTGGGAACGCAGCTTCACGTCGAGCACATGCCGGCGGCTCAATCGCCGGTTTTTTGGTTCGCGTTTAAACCACATTTTTTAATTCCACATTTTGCCCTGCCGATTTAACTGATTTAACCAATCACTCGTTTAACTCGCACCATTAAAATGAGTTAAGTGAGCCAATCGGTTAAACGTGGTGCGCCATTTGCACCCGTTCCAGCGCCAAATCCACCATGCGCTGGCAAAGCTGCGCATAAGTCAATCCCGCCGCCGCCGCCGCCTTTGGCAGCAAACTTGTTTCCGTCATGCCCGGCAACGTGTTGACCTCCAGCACCACGGGGCCGCCGTCCGCCCGCACCATCACATCCACGCGTCCGTAGTCACGCCCGCCAACGGCCTTGAACGCGCCGAGCGCCGCGTCTTGGATGCGCCGGGTCGTGCCCGCATCGAATGGCGCGGGACAGAAATACTCGGTACAGCCCGCCGTGTATTTGTTGCGATAATCATAACTGCCAACCTTGGGCCGGACTTCCACCACCGGCAACGCTTCGTCCGCGAGAACACCCACCGTGCATTCGCGCCCTGAAATTTTTTCCTCGACCAAAATCTCCGAATCAAACTTCATCGCTTCCGCCAGCGCAGGTTGCCAGTCCTCGACGCGTTCGACAAATTGTAATCCGACGCTCGAGCCCTGCCGCACCGGTTTCACCACCAGCGGCGGCGGCCAACCCTTCGGCCACGGGGTTTTCTCCGAATTGACGACCAGAAATTTTGCCGTGGGAATGCCAGCTTCAAGGCAGCGCCGCTTCGTCAGCACCTTGTCGAACGCAATGCGGCTCGCCCCGGCATCGCAACCCGTGTAAACGACGCCCAGTGCTTCCAAGCGACGCTGGACCGTGCCGTCCTCGCCGTAAGTGCCATGCAACGCCAGCAGCACCACGTCCGTTCCTTCCGGCAGATCGAATTCGCCATGCATCGGGTCCACTTCAAAAACCACATGGCCGAGCGACCGCAGCGCCTTCGCCACCGCCGCCCCCGAACGCAGCGATACTTCGCGCTCGGCACTCGGGCCTCCCAGCATAACCACGATTTTAAGTTTGATGCTCATTCCTCGCCAATGATTTCAACTTCCGTCTGCAAATCAATGCCGCGTTCGGCTTTTGCCTTCGCTTTCACAATTTCAATTAATTCCAAAACATCCCGCGCCGTCGCGGCGCCGTCATTTACAATAAAATTGCCGTGCTCGGCCGACACCATTGCGCCACCAACGCGGGTGCCCTTCAAACCAAGTTCGTCCACCAGTTTTCCCGCCGGAATATTTTCCGGGTTTTTGAACATGCAGCCGGCGCTGGATGCGGCGGGCTGCGATTCCCAACGCTTTTCGCTGAACGCCTTCATGCGCGCCTCGATTTCCTCGCGCGGCGCCGGTTTGCATTTGAACACCACCCCCAGCGCAATATGCGCTTTCAACGTGCCGCAGGCGCGATATTCGACCGCCATGTCCTTCGGCATCAGTTCACGAACGTTGCCGTCAAAATCCATCAAGCGAACCGATTCAACGACATCGAATGTCTGGCCACCCATCGCACCCGCGTTCATCCGCAACGCGCCGCCGACACTCCCGGGAATGCCTTCCAGAAATTCCACGCCGCTCAGACCGTTTCGCCTCGCTTCCACCGCCACGTTCTTCAATTTGGCGCCCGCGCCGCAGCGCAGGCGTTCGCCGCTGATTTCAATCCGGCTGAAAGTCGCGTGCGCCAGGCAGACGATGACACCGCGAAAACCGCCGTCGCGCACGAGCAAATTCGAGCCGCGGCCCATCACAAAAAGCGGCACGCCGCGCGCGCCGCCCAATTTTACAATGGCCGCCAACTCTTCCTCTGATACCGGCTCAACATACACGTCCGCCGGGCCGCCGACGCGCAACGTGGTGTGTTTCGCCAGCGGTTCATCGCGGCGGATAACGGTTGCGTGCGAAACGCGCCCGGCCAGTTCGCCGGGAAATTCGTTCTGGTTTTGCGCGGGCATTTCCAAAATGGTTTCAGTCGCGTTCATGCGGCGCAAACGTGGTCTTGTTTCAGTTCGTTGGAGCGCGAACGGCCCGTCCGCGATTGAACGTCCGGTATTGAGCGCAAGGACAGGTTATCCACGCTCTCGAAGACAGCGTTCAGGATGTTTTCGGCAATTTGCTCCGCCGCCTTGGGCGCGTGCCATTGGACGAGCGCGGCTGGCATGGACTTGCGCAGGGTTTCGTTTTCCGCCAGTTCGCACAGCATCGCCGCCACCTTTTCCGGCGTGGCGTTTTTCTGTTCGAGCAGCCGCGCCGCGCCCGTGGCTTCAAACGCGCGCGCGTTGTGGTATTGATGATTGTCCGCCGCGGCGGGAAACGGCACAAGCAGTGACGGCAATCGCATCGCCGCGATTTCGGCCAGTGACGAAGCCCCGGCGCGGCTCACCGTGGCCGACGCCGCGCCCAACGCCAAGTCCATTTCCGCCAGGAATGGCTTCACGATGGCTTTAATTCCGCGCGCCGCATAGGCGGCTTTGATTTTTTCAAAATCGTTTGCACCGGTAAGGTGAAGGAACTGGAGCGCGGACAGCTGGTCCGTGTGTTCCCCGGGCGACCCGGACTCGCGGGCAAGCTGTCCGCGCTGCTGCAAAAGCGGCAATGCGGACAGAATCATTTCGTTGAGGCCGCTGGCGCCCTGGCTGCCGCCCATCACCAAAATGGTGGAACGATGCGGATCAAGGCCGAGCGCGGCGCGACACGCGGCCGGATCGCGCGGCTGAAATTGCGAACGCACCGGCGTGCCCGTATGAGTGACCTTGCGCACACGCAAACGCGAGGCGGTTTCAGGAAATCCCACGAACGCCTCATCCACAAAACGCGCAAGAAATCGGTTCGCGCGGCCGGGGATGGTGTTGGATTCATGCAGAAAGGTTTTGGCGCCGGATTTTTTCGCGGCCAGAACCGGCGGCGCGCTGGTGAAGCCGCCCATGGCAAGGACGGCATGGGGCGGATGTAATTTGAAAATATTTCGCGCCGCGCGCCACGATTGCCAGAAACTGCGCGCGAATGAGAAGTAATTGCCGTTCTGCAACGCCACGGCGGGCAGCGTGGCGATGTCCACGTCCCGGGCGGATTTCACCGCCTGTTGATCAACTTCCTTTGGCGAAACGAGCAGCGTGACGGCACAACCACGTTGCGTGAGTTGGCCGGCGACGGCCAGACCCGGAAAGAGATGCCCGCCCGTGCCGCCGCAGGCGATGGCGACGAAGGGCATTTTGGCTCCGGACCGGGTCATGTGGATTGGGCGGAGGGAAGTTCGTCGGTTTCGATGGCGGTGCCGGGCATTTTTTCGCGCGCCTGGGCGTGCCGCGCGATGCTGAACAAAATTCCGACACAGGTGAACATGGCCATCAGGTTCGAGCCGCCATAACTGATGAACGGCAGCGGCAGTCCCTTGTTCGGCAGCGCGCTGGTGACCACGCCAATGTTAATGGCCGCCTGCAAACCGATCAAAAGCGTGATGCCGGACCCCAGCAAAAAACCGAACGTATCGCGCGCGTTGAGCGCAATGTAAATTCCGCAAATCACGATGATGACGAAGGCCAGCAGAATGAACAGGGTCGCAATCAGACCCAGTTCTTCGCCAATGATCGAGAAGATGAAATCAGTGTGGTCTTCCGGCACAAAGCCGAGTTTCTGACGTCCGTTGCCGAGACCGAGGCCGGTCCAGCCGCCGGAGCCGAGCGCGATCATGGCTTGATAAGCTTGATAGCCCACGCCGTTCTTGTGCTGCTCCAAATCCCACCAGCCGAAAATGCGCTTCCGGCGCATCGGATCGAACAGAAAGGAAACGGCCAAGGCGATGGCGCCGAGCATAACCGGCGGGACAATATATTTCCAGCGAACACCGGCGAGCAGCAACATGGCGCCGCTGACGGCGGCCAGCAGAATGGTTGTGCCGCGGTCGGGTTCAATGAACACCAAACCGAGCACCAGCGCGATAAACACGCCGGGCAACACCACACCGCGTCCCCACGTTTGCATATACCGCTGAAAATGGTGGCCATACCACGCAAGCAGGATGACCAGCGCGAGTTTGGCGAATTCAGAGGGCTGAAAGCGCGCGCCATGGAAATCGAACCAGCGGCGCGCGCCATTGATTTTTCTGCCGATATGAGGCACCAGCACCAGCACCAGCAACACCAGCGCCAGAAGAAAAATCGGCCAAGCCAATTTTCTGAGCAGTTGATAATCCAAGGCGGTCGCGACCGAGCAGAGGACGAAGCCGATCACGAGCCATTCGAGCTGCTTCTTCAAAAGCTCCGCGCCAAACTGCGTCACGCTCGAGCTGTAGAGCATCACCAGCCCCAGCGCCAGCAGGGCGGCAACGCAAAACGCCACGGTCGTGACGGCGAATCTCATTTCAACTTCTTAAAAATTTCCCGCCAGCGCCAATCGGTTTCGTTATTGGGTCTGGGTATCCGGCGTGCTGTTGTCCGGTGCAGGCGCTGTGTTCGCCGCCGGTGGCGCAGCGGCCGGGGCCGGGGCCGGGGCCGGGGCCTCCTCAGCCTTCGCCGGAATCTTCAGTTTCTCGCCTACTTTGATTCGGGCGGTGGACAAACCGTTTTCGGATTCAATGGCCTTGATGGTCGTACCGTAACGTTTGGCGATCTTTGACAGGGTATCACCCGATTTGACGATGTAGATTTCCTGACCGGCGGCCTCGCTGGACGAACCCGTCATGCCGGATGCCGATTCAGCGGCGCTTGACGCGGCCGGAATTGAAAGCTTTTGACCCACCTTTAATTTAGCCGGATCAATATTGGGGTTAGCGGCTTCAATCGCCTTGACGCTCACGCCGTTTTTCTTGGCGATCTTCCAAAGCGAATCGCCCTTGACCACGACGTATTCGGTTCCGGCGGCTTCCGGCGCGACGGTCGGAGGCGCCACGACTGGCGGCTGCACCGGCGGATTGGACGCTTCAACCGGTGGCGGATTGGTGTTCATCGCCATCTCATTTGTTTCGATCGGTGGCGGGGACGTCTGGTTTTCCGCCTCGGTCTGCTCGCGCTTGCAACCTTGGATGAGCATCGCGGTGAGACCGGTGACGCCGACGGCGAGCACGCAGAAGACGGCGACTTTCAAACGCGAACGGCGTTTGCTTTGCTGCTCCAACAAGGAGCCTTGAGGTACGAACGGGTTGGGGCTATTCATTGACTTGGCGCTGATTGCGTCCTTTCGTGGTGAGGTTGGTTGTTGTTGAGTTTTCTCGCCGTAAAGTTTTTCCTCTTAAAACTTCGTGGCGTTTTAAATTACTTGTGTTCATTAACTTAGGTTTAAAGCCGCTGCGGGCCGGACTCTTCGCAACCAACCGGGTTTCAAGCCATCGGCTGCATAAGAGCACCTTTTGGGCCACCGCGCGCTTCACTACCGCCGACCGTGTTTGTAACAACACCCGGCCAGCGGCGCAAGCGGCAAAGCGACCCGCCAAATCTTTATGATTAGCCAGGATAAATGTCATCTTTCATCTCAGTTTCAGTGTGGCCAGTGCGACCACCGCAAAGAGCACGCACAAAATGTAAAAACGCATCACCACCTGCGATTCGTACCAGCCTTTTTTTTCGAAGTGATGATGCAACGGCGCCATCAAAAAAATCCTCCGGCCGGCACCGTAACGCTTCCGCGTGAACCGGAACCAGCCGGTTTGCAAAATGACCGAGATGGCTTCCATCACAAACACGCCGCCCGCAATCACCAGCACAAACGGCTGATGAATCAGCACGGCGATGATGCCAAAAGCGCCGCCGAGCGGCAGCGATCCGGTGTCGCCCATGAACACCTGCGCCGGATGGCAGTTGAACCATAAAAATCCCAGCCCCGCGCCCATCAAGGCCGAGCAAAAGACGGTCAGTTCGCCCGCGCCGTTTACATAGGGAATCTGCAAATAACCGGCCGCCTTCATGTTGCCCGCCAGATAGGTGAAAACCAAAAACACAAACGCCACGATGAGCGTGCAACCGATGGCCAGGCCGTCGAGGCCATCCGTCAGATTCACCGCGTTGGAACTCCCGACTATCGCCAGCACCACGATCAGCAGGCCGATCCATCCCGCATTGACCGCCACCGGATATTTGTAAAACGGCACCATGATTTCCGTCACCAGCTTGCCCGTCGAGGGCGTCAGCCACAGATAGACGCCCATGAAAGTGGCCAGCAAAATTTGCACCCACAATTTCAAGCGCGGCGGGGTGCCGCCGCCGGATTGTTGAATGATTTTCGCGTAATCGTCGTAAAATCCCAAGCCCGCCAGCACCAGCACCGAGAGCAAAGTCAATTCGATCTGCGCGTTCCATTGCGACCACAACATCGTGGAAAACACCAGCACCGTGACAATCAAAATACCGCCCATGGTTGGCGTGCCTTTTTTGCTGAGCACACGCGCGCCCAAACCGCCGGCCTCCTCGGCCTTGTCCGCGTAGTCTTGGCCAAATTTCAATTGCTTGAGCCAATGAATGATTTTGGGGCCGAGCCACCAGCTCAAGAGCAGCGCCGTGATCGCCGCCCCGGCGCTCCGCACAGTGATGTAACGAAAGAGCCGCAACGCCGAGAGGTGATCCGCCCAGTGTGTTCCCGCCGACCAATCGAGCAACTTTTGGCTCAAATAATAAAGCATTGCCTTGATTCACGACTTCTCCCGCCTCAATGTTTCGGCGATGCGTTCCAGACGCGACGCCCGCGACGCCTTCAACAACACCACATCGCCTGCCTTCAAAAAACTTTTTACCGCGTTCACCGCCGCCTCGACATCCCCAAATTCAATCACGCGATTCAGCCCGGCGGCGCGCGCCGCCGCCGCCGTCACCGGCGCCATTTTGCCGACGGCGAATAATTGTCCAATGCCCAATTCCGCCGCGCGTCGGCCAACTTCCGCGTGGGCGGCCTCGCTCTGCGCGCCCAGCTCGGCCATGTCGCCGAGCACCGCCACGCGCCGGCCCTGCCACGGCAGCTCGCATAGCGTTTCGAGCGCCGCGATGGTCGAGTCCGCGTTCGCGTTGTACGCGTCGTCGAGCACCCGCACGCCGGCCGCTTCCCAAAACTGCAACCGCATTTTTGCCGGTTTGCATTCGGCCAGGCCGTCCCGCACCGCGGGACGGCCCAGACCTAGTTCCTCACTGACCGCGACCGCCAAAAGCGCGTTCACGACCTGATGACGGCCCAGCAAATTTACCCGGTACTCACCGCTAAATCCGACGTTCGGCGCGTCCACGCAGAAGGTCACGCCGCTTTTATCCAGTCGGATTCCTTTGGCGCGCCAGTCATTTCGTTCGCCGATGCCAACCCGCACCACCGTCGCGCGCGTACGCCGGGCAATCTGTTCCGTCCATTCATTGTCGCCGTTGACATAGAGCCTGCCAGCCGCCGGCAAAAGCTCTCCGAGCCGGCCTTCTTCCTGCGTAACGCCGGCAATATTGCCAAAAAATTCCAAATGTTCACGGCCAATGTTTGTAATGACGCCATATTTCGGCTGAATCATTTTCACCAGCGGCGCGAGTTCGCCCGGATGATTTGTGCCCGCTTCCAGCACCGCGGCCTGATGTGATTTTTTCAAACGCAACAACGTCAGCGGCACGCCGATGTCGTTGTTGAAACTGGCCTCGCTCCACAGCGTCGCCAGTTTTTGCCCGAGCGCCGACGCAATCAGTTCCTTCACGGTCGTTTTGCCGTTCGAACCGCCGACGCAAATCACCGGCAGATCAAACTCACGCCGATACGCGGCCGCCAGCCGGCCCAGTGCCGCGCGCGCATTGTCCACGACGAGCATTGCACACCCGGGCGGCCGCCCGGGAACTTTTTCGCGTTCCACAACAACCGCCGCAACGCCCCTGGCTGCGACTTCGTCCAGGAAATCGTGGCCGTCGAAGTGTTCGCCCTTGATGGCGAAAAATAAATCTCCGGCCCGCGCCTGCCGCGAATCAACGCAGATTCGATGAACAAACGCATCACCGGAGCCGCGCCCAGGTTCGGCGGCGCAGGCTTCGGCAACAAATTTCAAAGAGCGAGTTTCCACTGCAAACTGTTACCGCCGTTCACGGGTTCCGCGCGCTCGCCAGCGGTTTCGAACCATTGGCGGCCACGATTGGGGGCGGCGAACTGGGTTCCGGCAAATTCCTGTCCGGCGCGATATTCAAGTAACTTGCGCAGCGTTCGGCAATTTCCCGAAACACCGGGGCGCAAACCTGGCCGCCATAGTAACCTTCCTTCGGCTGGTCCATGACCACGGAAATGCAAAGCTGGGGATTGTCCGCCGGGAAAAATCCGATGAACGACGCGAAGTACTTGCCCGGCATGTAACCCTCCGGACCGGCCTTTTGCGCCGTGCCTGTTTTGCCCGCAACCACATAATCCTTCATGGCTGCATCCGGCGCGGTGCCTTCCGGCGTAGGCACAGTTTCCAACGCCTCGACCATCAGCCTGTCCGTGGCGGGACTGATCACCTGCCGGACCATCTGGGGCGCATATTGCGCCACGACATTGCCGTTGCGATCCACCAAACGCTTCACGAGCATCGGCTGCATCAAGCGCCCGCCGTTGGCAATGGCGCACATGGCCATCGCCATTTGCAACCGCGTCACGGCCACGCCCTGCCCCATCGGAATTTGCACAATGGAGACCTTGCTCCAATCGTTGACCGGACGCAAAATGCCGGGGACCTCGCCCGGCAGGGGAATGCCCGTGCGCTGGCCAAAACCGAAATCCCGCGCATAATTGTAAAGCCGGTCTTCCCCCAGGCGCATGTCCGATTTTGGCCGCGCCGATGTTCGACGATTTTGTAATAATGCTCTCGGTCGTCAAAATATCGAACGGCTCATGGTCGTGCAAAACCCGCCCGCCATAGGCGAAATGGCCGTGGTCGCAATCAAATGTGTCGGTGAGCCGCACCACATCGTCGTTCAACGCGCCGGAAACCACAACGATCTTAAACGTCGAACCGGGCTCCATCATGTCGGTGATGGCCCGGTCGCGGAGGGCGTCGGCGGATGACGCGCCGGGATTGTTCGGATCGAAATTGGGCAGCGTCGCCATGGCCAGAATTTCGCCCGTCTGCGGACGGATGACGATGCCGGTGATGCTGATCGGGCGTGTGTTTGTCCATCGCATTGGTCAGCGCGGTTTCGACGATGTGCTGGATGACGCGCGTCAATGGTCAACACCACATTATAGCCGTCGCGCGGCGGCACGTCCTGATCGCGCAACGACACCAGTTCCTGGCGGCGGCGGTCCATTTCCGTTACGCGCCAGCCCGGCACGCCGCTCAACGCGGAATTCAAGGACAACTCAACGCCATCCTGGCCCGAGGTTTCCGAAACCGCCTGGCCGTCCACCGACAATTCATCCGTGCCGACAAAACCCAGCACGTGCGCCGCGAGCGAGCCGTTGGGATACACGCGCAATTGGTCATCCACAGGACTGGTGAAAATCGCGTGGGTGCGCAAGTTGCGAAAAAAGGCGCGCTGGTCTCCGGATAATTTGTTCTCGTTTACCCCGAAGGAAAGCCGGCTCATCGCCTGCTGGAATTTCTGCCAGGTTTCATCCCTGACCTTGTGTTGAAGCACGACGTAGCGGTTGGTGACCGTTTCGCCCTTTTCATTCTGCCGCAGGCGCGGAAGCAATCGCTGATATAAATCGGCTTCATTCATTTGCAGCAGCGGGGCCAGGGTGCGCGCCACGGCGGCCTGCTGGTTGCCGATCAAGACCGGATCGGCGCAAACCGTTTTCACAAAAATGCTCGTCGCCAGCAAATTGCCGTGCGCGTCGAGAATGTCAGCCCCGGCGCGGCTCGCGGAAATACTGGAGTTCCGTGTTTTGCTGCGCCAGCGCCGCCAGTTCGTCATGGCGCAACACCTGCAAATCCACCAGCCGGTAGCCCAGGCCGGTGAACGCCAAGGCCAGCAGCCCCAGCAACAGCAGCATTCGTCTCAATTGCAGTCGTTGTCTCATTACACAAATGGCCAACCGCCCGCGGCGATCGGTTCCTCACCCGACGGCGTCACGGGCGGCGGCCAAAATTTTCAGATCATTGCGTCATCCCGCCGTCCTGCCGCGCCGCGAACTGGCGCTTGGCGTCATCATCCGGCGGCGGCTCGACCAGCCGGTAAATTTGCGTCGGTTGTGCGGGCACCAGGCCGAGATTCAATTCGCGCACGCGCTGATCCAGCATCACCGGCGAACGCAACACGGCAAGCTGATCGCCCAGCTTTTGGTTCTCGTCGCGCAATTGCGCCAATCGGTCTCGCACGACGTGATTTGCTGGCCCAGTTGGTAAATCTGGCTCTTTTGCCAGACGTAACCCACCGCCAGCCCGGCAATCACCAGACACAAAAACAACGCCTTCAGCGCCGGACCAAACCGGATCGCCGCCGACTGATTTTTTCGATTTTTTGCCATTTCAATTTCCTGCTGGTCCACGATTGTTCCGCCTCGATTACGAGGACGACGCCGGGGACGATTTTCAAATCTTTTCCAACACCCGCAACTGCGCGCTCCGGCTGCGCGGATTTTCCCTCAATTCCGCCCCGCCCGGCTTGATGGCCCTGCGCGTCACCCACTTCAATTCCGGCGCGCGCGGCGTGCGCAACTCCGGAACGTCCACTCCTCCCGTGAACGTGTAATCCCGCGCCCGGGCGCGCCCGAAATCCTTCACGACCCGGTCTTCCAGCGAATGAAACGTGATGACCGCCAGCCGCCCGCCGGGTTTCAAAATCTTCACCGCCGCCGCCAGCCCCGGTTTCAAAGAACCCATTTCGTCATTCACCGCGATCCGCAGACGCCTGAAAGACCTTCGTCGCCGGATGCGTCTTTTTTCCATGCCGCGCGGCGAGCCGTTCCAGCAAATCCGCCAACTGCCTCGTCGTTTCAAACTTTTGCCGCTGGCGATCATGCACGATGGCTTTCGCAAACCGCCGCGATTCGCGCTCGCCGCCAAATTCCCAAAAAATCCTCGCCAGTTCTGCCGGCGCTCGCGCCGTTCACCAAATCCGCCGCCGTCAGCAATTGCCGCGCATCCATCCGCATGTCCAGCGGACCGTCCTGCTGGAAACTGAATCCGCGCCCGGCGAATCCAGTTGCGGCGAACTCACGCCCAAATCCAGCAACACGCCGTCGCAACTCGCCGCCGGAATCCATCCGGCCAGCTCCGCAAAATTGCCCTGGCGGATTTCAAACCGGCCCGCAAATTCCGCCAGCCGCGCGCGCGCCGCTTCAACCGCGGCGCCATCGCGATCGCACCCATACAGCCATCCAGTCGGCGAACTCGCGTTCAAAATGCTCGCCGCGTGCCCAGCCCCACCGACCGTGCCGTCGGCGTAACGACCGCCCGGCTTCGGCTTCAGCGCGTCCAGCACCTCCGCCACCATCACCGGTTTGTGAACGAAATCGGGCACTGCGCATTGGATTAAAAATTCAGGCCGCTTTTACTCCAAAAATTTTTGCGCTCAACCGGCTCCAGGAATCCCCGCCGGCGGCCGGCGGCAAAACCGGTTCCGACGCCTCCGGCGCCGTCCGCGATTTAATTGGAACAATCTCCACGTCCACATCGCTGAGATCGTTATGCACGACCTTTACCCGATCCAACGAAAGCTCGGCCTGCAAAGGACGCCGGGCTTTTTGTGGCGACGGTGACGGCGAGCCGCGCCAGATTGAAATTGGATTTAATTTGCTGGCCCAGGTCCGCCCGCGGGGCCGGGCCGCCGGGAACGTCGGCAATTTTTGGGTCTTGCTGCCATCGGACGCGGTTCCTTTTTTCATTGGCGCGGCAACTGCCTGCGGCGGCGGCTCCACCTTGACCGGAGCCACAAACGGATTTTTCGGTGAAATGAATTTTGGCAGATAATTGCGGTCGCCAATGCGATAGCAAATTTCCCGGCGTCCGCCCATGACGCTCCTTCCCGCCATCAATAATTTTCCAAGATTCATAATTTTATTCCATCAGTTTGAAGGCATCGGGCGCCAACGTCGCGTCGGCGGCCTGAACCTTCTCGTAACGTTCCGGACTCCAGATCTCAAATCGGTCCAGTAGCCCAACCAGCACCGCGTCGTTTTTGATGCCCGCTCCGCGCGCCATTTCGTCGGGCAGACAAATCCGCCCGGCCTTGTCCACGCTTGCCTGCGCCGAATCGCTGCCAATGATGCGCTTCAAAACGGCCTTTTTAGGATCGCTGTTCGGCATTTCGTCTATGGCCTGCATCAATTTCGACATTTGCACCGGCGGCAATACCCGCACGCACGCGCCCACCCCTTCCCGCGGCCACAAGATGAGCGTCAATTCCACCGCCGCCTTTTGCGGCCGCCATTTGGCCGGGATTTGCACACGTCTTTTCTCATCCACGCCATGACGAAAGCGCGAATTGTAATAGGACGGCTCTCTATTTTTTGTGCTGCCCATTTATTCGCAGGGAAAACGCAATATCCATTTTCACCCACAACGACCCATTTTTAACCACTTTGCCCCACACAAGTCAATACAAATTCTTCAAATATTTTGCGGGTTATTCAGAAGTTATTCACAGGCCCTTTTTGAGGGAAATTGCCAAAAAACGTCATTCTGCTTCTGTTTTCCCAACCACCGTCCTGCTACGCTTTAACCGCGATGCGAACCGCTGATTTTGATTTTGTCCTGCCAACCGAATTGATCGCGCAACATCCCGCAACCCGGCGCGATGGGTCGCGGCTCCTGGTGCTGCACCGCGCGAACGGGCGAATTGAACACCGGAAATTTTTCGACGTGCGGGAACTTTTTCATGCGGGCGACGTTCTGGTGTTAAACAATTCGCGCGTGATCCCCGCCCGGTTGCGAGGGGCAAAGGCGCGTTCCGGCGGCCGGTTTGAGATTTTGTTGCTGGAGGAAAACGCGCGCAATGATTGGCAGGCGATGTTGCGTCCCGCCAAACGCGCCAGGGTTGGCACGCAAATCGTCGTCCATGACGCCGGCGGCAAAGCCACCGGCATCCGCGCAACGGTTCTTGAAACAAACGAAGAGGGCTGCTGGCGGCTGCAATTTTCCGGCACGCCGGACCTCAGCCGCGAACTGGACCGGCTCGGTGAAGTTCCCTTGCCGCCTTACATCACGCGGATGAATGCAAATGAAAGGCGCGAAGACCGGGAGCGTTACCAGACCGTTTATGCCAAAACCAACGGCTCGGTCGCCGCGCCAACGGCCGGGCTTCACTTCACGCCGGAATTGCTGGAACAAATCCGCAGCCGCGGCGTGCAAATCTGCTTCGTCACGTTGCACGTCGGCCCCGGCACGTTTCTGCCGGTCAAGACCGGGGTCCTGGCCGCGCATCGAATGCACGAGGAGCGTTTTGAACTGGATGAAGCAACCGCGCACACGGTCAATGAGGCGAAAGTCGCCGGACGCCGCGTCATTGCCGTCGGGACGACGACTGTGCGCGTGTTGGAAAGCGTGGCGGCGCAAAACGGCGGAAAACTGGCAAAAACCGCTGAAAAAACCGGCATTTTCATATATCCGCCCTTTCAGTTTCAGATTGTGGACGGATTGCTGACAAACTTTCATTTGCCGCGCTCGACACTGTTGATGCTTGTGAGCGCCTTTGCCGCGCCCGGTCCCACGGATGCGGGACTGGGACGTGAGAAGATTTTGTCCGTTTACGCGGAAGCGATTCGCGACCGCTACCGTTTTTACAGCTATGGCGACGCCATGCTCATTCTTTAAGTTTCAGTTTGGTAATTTTAGCCTTAAGTTGAAACGTCCGGGAAGCGCAAGTGAAAACGAAAAAATCAAAGCTGCCGTTTGTGCTGGTGAACATGGCGATGACGGCGGACGGAAAAATTGCCACGGCGAATCGCGCGGTGTCATCGTTCACCAGCGCGCGCGATCACGACCACCTGCTCGGATTGCGCGCGACGGCGGACGCGGTGATGGCCGGCGCCCGCACCGTGGACTCCGCCCCCATCAACTTGGGCCCCGGCCCGGCAAAGTTCCGGCGGAAACGGCTCAAACGCGGCCTGGCGGAATATAATTTGCGGGTGATTGTCAGCCGTTCCGGTTCGGTCAATCCCCGGGCGGAGGTGTTCCAGCACCGTTTTTCGCCCATTATCATCCTTACCACGCGCCGCGCCGGGGCGAACCGGCTCAAACAGCTCCGTGCGCTGGCTGACACGGTAAAGATTTGCGGCCGGGATGAAATCAACTTCCGCGCCGCGCTCCTATGGTTGCGAAAGAGATGGGGGGTTAAACGGCTGCTCTGCGAAGGGGGCGGCGAGTTAAACGACGCCTTGTTCCGGGCCGGTTTGGTGAATGAACTTCACCTCACGATTTGCCCAAAAGTTTTCGGCGGCCGCCACGCGCCGACGATAGCGGATGGCCGCGGGTTCAGCCATCTGGCTGGCGTGGAGCGATTTTCGAATCAAATCCATCCGGCAAGTCGGCGGCGAGTTATTCACCAGCTTCGCCCGCCATTGACACCCTCATTTTTTCACCGGGTCGCCTTTGGATTCAACCCGGCGCGCCATCAGCCACAGCAAATCGGACAGGCGATTGAGATAAATAATGATCCCGGCGTTTGGCAATTCTCCCGTTTCCCGCAACCCACACACGCGCCGTTCCGCCCGGCGGCAAACCGTTCGCGCCACGTCCAATGCCGCGGAATGCAGGGTCGCACCCGGCGTCGCCCAGCCCTTGAACGTGACGCCTTGAGCCTCAATTTCGCGGACGCAGGCGTCGAGTTTGGCCGTCATCTGCGGCGTCACCACCGGATAACCGTCCCTGACATAACGCGGCAAATCCTCCGGCAACACGGCCAGTTCCCCCATCAACCCAACGAGGTCTTTTTGAATTGCCAGCAAATTTTCGCTGATGAAATTTTCATTGGCCGTTGCCCGCGCCAGACCCAGCGCGGCGTTCAACTCGTCCACCGCGCCATAAGCTTCAACTCGTGGATGATTTTTCGGAACGCGCCGGCCATACATCAACGCCGTCGTGCCGTCGTCACCGGTCCTGGTCACAATGCTCACGGCTACAGCTAATCCGCGAAACGCCCGTTTGCCAAGCAGAACCCGTCTAAAATTTCCGTTCCCTTGATTGCGGTCGCGGATCATCCGAACGATTCTTTTTTTCCAAAACCCGCCTTCGCGGCGGGATTCATGGGCGACTATTTTCCTCCATCCGTTGAATGTTTTGCGGAAGATTCGCCGCCGGCTTTGCTGGGTGATGACCGGTTGCCGGCGTGGCGGCTGGCGGCGGCGAAGTCAGTTTCTGATAGGCCAGAATGCCTTTCACAATTGCCTGCGCCATCTGGCGGCGATAGGCGGAACTGTAAATTTTTTTGCCCTCCACCGGGTGCGTCATGTAACCGCCTTCGATCAAAATTGCCGGCATCTTCGCGTCGCGCAGCACGGCAAAGCGCGCGCGCCGCACGCCGCGGTCTTCCGCCTTCAGATTTTCCACGAGTGATTTTTCAATTTGATAGGCGAACAGCAGGCTCGCGTCTTCATCCCGATTGGCGGGAGTGGGACCACGATCACTCCCTTCACCGCGCGCGTTGGTGGAACTCGCGCCGACCGGCGTGATGCAATAGGTTTCAGGACCTTCCACCTGGTCGCGGCCCGCTTGCGTGGCATTGAAGTGCAGACTCACAAACAAATCCGCCCGGCGCTTGTTCGCCAGCGCGGGGCGATCGGGCAATTCGACCGTCGTGTCCCGGGTGCGCGTGAGCATAACCCGGAAGCCGGCCTGCTCAAGCTGCTTGCTCAATTCCAGCGCCAGCCGCAGCGTGTAGGTTTTTTCATCGTGCCAGCCAACGCGGTTCCCGGTG
The DNA here is from genome assembly GCA_963786375.1 of uncultured Verrucomicrobiae bacterium. Lineage (GTDB taxonomy): Bacteria > Verrucomicrobiota > Verrucomicrobiia > Limisphaerales > UBA11358 > UBA11358. The sequence goes on along the minus strand of CAWAYP010000001.1, from coordinate 361,336 downwards.
TCCTTGCCGCCATGGCCGGGGTCGAGGCAAATGGTTTTGATGACCGCCGGTTTGACATAGCGCGACGGAGACAGCAGCGGACGAATCGTGTGGTCGAGATCGAATTGCGCCACCAGCGCCGCGCCCTTTTGATTCGCCACCGGAAATGACAGCGCGACCTGAACGCCATTGATCTCCACGTAATGCGAATCCACGTCAAAAACGAGCCGGGTTGTCCGGTTGGTCGCTTCCAAGAGGTCATCGCGTTTAAGCCAGTGACAATCCAGTTTGTTGGCGCGCGCCCAGTCGGCAACCGGCGTGTAATCCTGTCCGTTGAAACTCACCGCCGCGCGGACTGAAGCAAAAGAAAACCCGGCGCACAGCAGGGCAAACAAAGCCAATTTTTTGTTCATGCGGGATATTTGCCCGCGAACAACGGCTGATTCAAGGGAAATGGCTCGCCACCGCGGTTAAAAGTTGATTTTCCGCGGCAATCACTTTTGAATGGCGCGGGTTTTGTCAGGACATGAACATTCACGAATATCAGGCCAAACAATTGCTCGCCCAATATGGCGTCGCCGTCCCGCTGGAAATCCCCGCGCAGTCGCTCGACGAGGTCCGCGCCGCCGCCGGGAAAATCCTCGCCAGCGGCAGCGCGAAGGTGGTCGTCAAATCGCAAATTCACGCGGGCGGACGCGGCAAGGGCACTGTTCAAGAGCGGATTTCAAGGCGGCGTCAAAGCCGCGGCATCGGTGGACGAAGCGGTTTCCTTCGCCGGAAAAATGCTCGGCAACGTGCTCGTCACCAAACAAACCGGTCCGGACGGACGGCGGGTGCAGACGCTGCTCGTCGCCAGCGGCGCGAAAATCAAAAGGGAATTTTACCTGGCCGTGCTGCTCGACCGCGCCGCGGGCGCGTCCGCTCGTCATGGCCAGCACCGAGGGCGGCATGGACATCGAGGAGGTCGCCGCCAAAACGCCGGAGAAAATCTTCAAGGAATGGATTGATCCCGCCGTCGGCATCATGCCCTTTCAGGCGCGCAAAATCGCCGCCGCGCTGGGACTGAAAGGCGATTTGTTCAATGCCGGCGTGAAATTCGTCACCGGGGTTTTCAAAACGTGGTGGGAATGCGACGCCTCGCTGGTGGAAATCAATCCGCTGTGCGTCGTTGAACTGCCGGACGGCAAGGAGAGCAGTCGTGGCGCTCGACGCCAAAATTTCGCTCGATGACAACGCGCTTTACCGGCACAAGGACATTCAGGCAATGCGCGATTTGAACGAGGAAGCGCCGCTGGAAATCGAGGCCAGCAAGTTCAATCTCAATTACATCAAACTCGATGGCAGCATCGCCTGCCTCGTCAATGGCGCGGGGCTGGCGATGGCGACGATGGACATCATCCAGCATTTCGGCGGCAGCCCGGCGAACTTCCTCGACGTGGGCGGCGGCGCGAGCAAGGAACAGGTGACGGCGGCGTTCAAAATCATTCTGCAGGACCCGAACGTGAAGGGCATTCTCGTGAACATTTTCGGCGGCATCATGGATTGCAACGTCATCGCCACCGGCATCGTCGCGGCGGTGAAGGAAACGCGTTTGAACATTCCGCTGGTCGTCCGGCTGGAAGGCAACAACGTCGTGGCCGGCAAAAAGACGCTGGCGGAGTCCGGCTTGAAACTCATCGCCGGCGATTCCATGGCCGACGCGGCGCAAAAGGTGGTCAGGGCGGTGGCCGGCAACAAATAACCCGGGAAATTAAGGCACAATGCTTCAAGACCAAGAGGAAATTTCGACCGCAAAAACGGTTGCCGATGATCGGGAACCCTATCGGCGGCTGATTGAATTGCAGAAACAAATGATTGGACTCGTTCAACAACACGAACATACGAAGCGCGAATGCGCCGCCCTGCGCGCGCAATTGTTGGAAGAAATGATCGGACCGCGGCGGAGTCTGCGCCGGGGAATCAGGCGCGCCGCGGCCGGCCTGTTGAAGCGCGCCGCGGCCCGCTGGCAGTTCCGCGCGGAACGCCACCCGCAACCGAATGGTTCTTCCTTTCGCACCCTTCCTTTCCGAAACCCAACTTCCCGCCAACCCGGTTATGATCAAAGTTATTGAAATGGCCTTCAGTTGTTACCCGGTCAAGGACATGGCGCGGGCGCGCAAGTTTTACGAAGCCGTGCTCGGCTTGAAACCCACCATGGTCTTCGGCGAACCCGGCGGAATGCAATGGACGGAATACGACATCGCCGGCGGCACGCTCGCCCTCGGCGGCGGCGCGCCGGATTGGACGCCGCGCCCGGACGGCTGCTCCGTCGGGCTCGAAGTCGAAAACTTTGATGAGGCCATCGCGCATCTGCGCGCGAATAACGTGAAATTTCAAGTGGAGCCAATGACCACCCCCGTTTGCCGCATGGCCTTCATTTACGACACCGAAGGGAGCTTGATTTGCATCCACAAGCGGACCAAATCGTAAATCGCAAATTCCAAATCGAAAATTCAAATGTCCATTCTCGTCCAACCCGGCACCAAGGTTTTGGTCCAAGGCATCACCGGCAGTTTTGGCGCCAAGCACGCCCAACTCTCCATGGATTACGGCACGCAGGTCGTCGCGGGGGTCACGCCCGGCAAGGGCGGCCAGATTTTTGAGCATGGCGGCAAAAAAGTCCCCATTTTTGACACCGTCGCCGACGCGGTAAATCAAACCGGCGCGACCGCCTCCGCCATTTTTGTTCCGGCGGCCTTTGCCGCGGACGCCGTTCTTGAAGGCATGGACGCCGGGCTGGAAGTCGTGGTTTGTATTACCGAAGGCATTCCGGCGCGCGACATGATTCGCGTGAAGCGCGTGATGCAAGGCAACGGCAAGACACGCCTCATCGGGCCGAATTGCCCCGGCGTTGTCACGCCCGGAGAAGGCAAGGATTCTTACGGCGGCTGCCGCATCGGGATTGCGCCCGGCTATATTCATAAAAAAGGCCACATTGGCGTCGTTTCGCGCAGCGGCACGCTCACCTACGAGGCCGTCTGGCAATTGACCTGCCGCGGCGCGGGCCAGAGCACCTGCGTCGGCATTGGCGGCGATCCGGTGCCCGGCATCTCGCACCTGGATGTGATTAAACTCTTCAACGATGACCCGGATACTCACGGCATCATCATGATTGGGGAAATCGGCGGCAGCGCTGAAGAAGAAGCCGCCGCGTGGATCAAGCAGAATTGCCGGAAACCGGTGGCGGGGTTTATTGCCGGCGCCACCGCGCCGCCGGGACGCCGCATGGGCCACGCGGGCGCCATCATCAGTGGCGGCAAAGGCACGGCAGCCGCGAAGATTGCGGCATTTCAGGACGCGGGCATCGGCGTCGCCGCCACGCCGAGTGAAATGGCGGATACGCTGCTGAAAATGATGTAAGAAAGCGTTGAATCGTGGATGGTTTAATCGTTAAATCGGTTCAACGATCTTGTGGGCATCATTGACTTCATTTTGAATCTTGCCGGCCTGTTGCTATGGCTGAACTGGCGTTCGCTTCGCTTCGATCCGCTTGGCAAACGCACGCCGGCAACGCTGATTGGCACGTTGCGGCGCGCCGAGCCGCGGCGGTTGCGGCGGTGGCATTTGCCCGCCGCGCTGGGCGGGTTGCTGTTTCTGCGCGCAGTGCTTTACTGGCAAATCGGTTCGGAAGCCGGCTGGGCGGCGGGAAAACTGAACCTGGGCATCCTTGAACTCTCGTTTCGCAGCGATTCCTTTGGGCGCATTCTGTTGTTTTCCCTTTTCAGTTTCGGGCTGACGCTGGGGGTGTTTTATCTCTGGTTGTTGCTGCTTTCCATCCTGGCCGGGCCGGAGCCGTTTCATCGTTTGGTGCGGATGCAGTTGGGCCCGATTGATCGCTGGCCGCGCGGCATGAAATTTCTTCTGCCGCTGCTGCTCGCGGCTTCGTTGTGGTGGCTGGCGAGCTGGGTGCTGGCGTGGCTGGCCATCATTCCCTGGCCGGTTTCCGGCGCGCATCGCCTCGAAGAATCGTTGGTCATCGGCCTGGCGAGTTATCTGGCTTGGAAATATGTCGCCGGGGCTTTGCTGGTGCTGCACTTGTTGAACAGTTACATCTATTTTGGCGGGCATCCGTTCTGGAATTATGTGAATGCCGGGGCGCAAACCTTGTTGCGGCCACTGCGCGCCGTGCCGCTCCGCGCCGGCAAGGCGGACTTCACGCCGGTCGTGGGAATCGCACTGGTGTTTTTGATGGCGGAACTCGCCGAACGCGGCCTGGCCGCCCTCTATGTGAAACTTCCTCTTTAGGTCCCACCGTTCTGGTCCATCGCCCTTGTTTTCGGCAATTTGGCGGTGATGGTGGCGCCGGCGCCCTTTGTGCTTTCAATGGAAAGCGTGCCGCCATGCAACGCCACCAGCCGTTTGGCAATCGTCAGTCCCAGTCCCAGCCCCTGCTGCTCCTGCATCCGGCGGTCGAACTGCATGTAGGCGCCGATGCGCGTGATTTGTTCGGTGGAAAATCCACAACCCTGGTCACTGACGGAAAGCACCACGGCATTGAAGGCTTCATCCAATTTAACGCGCACGGGCGAGCCGGCTTCCGAAAATTTGAACGCGTTCTGGACCAGTTCATCCACAATTTTGGCGAAATATTCCTCGGCCATCGGCACGGCAACGTCCGACAGTTCAAGGGTCAAATCCTTGGCGCGGCTGGCCTGCGCCGCCTGCGTGGTGGCGCGCTGTTCAATCAGCGAAGCCGGATGCTCCATCTGGCCAATCCGGAGGGCGTTGACATTTTTGGGATCGCTGGCGACCAGCTCGAGTTGCGCGTAAATCAAAAAGTTTTCGATGAGCCGTTCCAGCCGCTTGCCGGATTGGTAAATGACATGGCCCATTTCCGCGACCTCCGCGGGCTTGAGCGTGGCGGAATCCGTGGAGAGCATTTCACCGTAAGCCAGAATGCCGTTGAGCGGCGTGCGCAACTCGTGCGGCAGCATCAGGCTGATGTTGTCGCGCAGGCTGGCCAGTTTGCGCTCGGCTTCGTCGCGCACGGTCTGGGCTTTTTTCAGGCGGGCGTCCACGGCGGCATACAGCGCGTCGGTGGTGAAAGGTTTCGGCAGATAATCGTCCGCGCCCAGTTCCATGCCATGCCTCATGCCGGCGTTGTCGGCGAGACCGGTCATGAGAATGAACGGGATGGCGGCGGTGGGCGCCTCGTTGCGCAGCGAAGCGAGGGTCAAATACCCGTCCACCTTCTCCATGTTGATGTCGCAAAGAATCAGGTCGGGCAGTTCCTTGCGCGCCCTTTCGATGCCGTCGGCGCCATTGGGGGCTTCGATGACCTCAAACCCCTTCTGCTTCAACGCCAGATGTATCATCTCGCGCAGCCATTCTTCGTCGTCAATTACCAGGATTTTTTTCACGGTAAGTGTGCTCCAGTTCAGCACGAATCATGCCTTCCGCCCCGCCTCAACGGTGAAACATTTCCCCGGTTTTGCAAACGAAACCGGCGGCTTTATTTGCGCTCTTCCATGGGCACATAATGATTCAGGGTGCGCCCGGTGTATATTTGCCGCGGCCGGCTGATGCGGCTCTTCGCATCTTCCATGATTTCCTTGTAATTGGCAATCCAGCCGGGCATCCGGCCAATCGCAAAAATCACCGGGAACATCTCCACGGGAATGCCCAGCGCGCGCATGATGATGCCGCTGTAAAAATCCACGTTGGGATACAATTTGCGCTCCACAAAATAGGGATCGCTCAACGCCGCTTCCTCCAAATGCTTGGCGATGTCCAACAACGGGTCGGAAACGTGAAGCTTGGACAGGACTTCGTCGCACGCCTTCTTGATGATTTTGGCGCGCGGATCGTAATTTTTATAGACGCGGTGGCCAAACCCCATGAGCCGCTGGCCGCTGTTTTTGTCCTTTGCGGCGGTGATGAACTTTGAGCCGTCGTCGCCGTCCCGATGGATTTCCACGAGCATTTCAATCACCGCCTGGTTCGCGCCGCCATGCAACGGCCCCCACAGCGCGCATACTCCGGCCGCCGCGCTGGCAAACATATTGGCCTGGCTCGACGCCACCATGCGCACCGTCGAAGTCGAGCAATTTTGCTCGTGGTCGGCGTGCAGCAGGAAAATCAAATCCAGCGCCTTCACCACCTCCGGCCTTAATTCAAAATCCTCATACGGCGTGGAAAACAGCATGTGCAAAAAATTGGCCGTGTATTTGTAGGCCTTTTTGGGATAAATCAACGGCAGGCCGCGCGATTTGCGGTACGCGTACGCCGCAATGGTCCGCACCTGGGACATCAATTTTGCCGCGTAAATATCAAACTGGTTCGACTTGCCCCAGTGCCAGTTCATGAGTTCCTCGTCGAAACAGCTCGTCGCGTTGATCATCGCCGAAAGAATCGCCATCGGGTGCGCGCCCATGGGAAAACTCTCGAAATGATATTTCATGTCCTCATGGAGAAATTGATATTCCGTGAACAGATCAGAAAACTTCCGCAGTTGCGCGCGATTCGGCAGATCGCCGTAAATGATCAGGTAGGCCGCCTCGATGAAGGTGGATTTCTCCGCCAGTTCCTCAATCGGAATGCCGCGATAACGCAAAATCCCCTTCTCGCCGTCAATAAAGGTGATCTTGCTGATGCACGAACCGGTGTTGCCATAGCCTTCGTCCAGCGTGATATAGCCCGTGTTCGCGCGGAGCGACGAAATATCCACCGCCTTTTCACCCTCGCTGCCTTCGATGACTGGCAGCATGTGTGTCTTTCCATCCAATTCTATTTTTGCCTCTTTGCTCATGGGCTCCTTAATTCCAGTTTCACTAATTTCCCCTATTTTGCGCGGGAAAACAAAAAATGGCAAGGCGTGAAAACAAAATTTGAGAAAAATTCCCCGCGCCGATTTTGCCGGCGCGGCGCCGGCGGCATCCCGGCAATGCAGAAGACAAAAATCAAACAGCCGGAACGCAACTCTTCGCTCCGGCTCTGATTTCTCGTGGCAGGGTCATTGTGCCGGGATGACCAGACGCCGCGGCGCGGCGTCCGGTGGCAGGGGCGTCTCGCCGGGACGACCGAGCGGACGGCTGGGCCAGCCGTCCCCACCTTCAGCACGGCGGGTGAACACGGATTACAAACCGCAAAAGACACGAGCCGGATTTCAGAATTTACTTCAGCCCTTCTTGCCGCGCCGCAGCTTTAGCGAAGGCCGGGAGAATTCAGCCTTTTTTCCGCCGCCGCCCGGCAAGAGCGAAGATGGTTCAAAATGCGGGACTGGCCCATTTACGCCTTCACGCGTGTCCACAGTTGGCTCAACAGGAACAAAAAGCCCGGCGCTGCCAGCGCCACAAAAGCCCATCCCCTCGGAAAACTCGACGACATGAGATAATCCGCCAGATAAAAGGCCGCCAGGCTCCCAACCGTGATGCCGCCGCCCAACCCCTCCCGCCACCAGGCCACCACCATTCCCACGCAGAAGCCGAGCGGGAAGAACACAAACAAAAGCAGCTCCCGCGCGGTAAAATGCGGCAAGTTCAATCCCTCTCCGCAGGCGAACACGAGCAGGATTCCCACCACGAGGATGCTCAGTATCCTTGCCGACCACCGCAGCGTTGCATTCATGCTGGCTCCAGTGATGTGTCAGGCCACATCCTCGATAAGTCTGAAATGCTCATAAAAGTATCCTGTCGTCACCGAGAGCAAGTATTTCTTGTAGCGTGGCGTGTCGCGTATGTCGGGGGGAACGAGACTGTCATGCAACTCATCATAGCGGACCGGCACAAAACTCACAACCGCTGCCTGCGGATCGGTGGTCTCGGTCATAACACAAACCCGCTCGCCGGCGGCGAGTCTGCCGGAACCGCTGAAGGTGATGGGCGCGGTAAAAAGATACTGAATCTGCGCGTCGCAACCGTCAGTGACCTCCCAAATCTGGCCTCTACGCGGAACGGGTGCTGGTTTGCTCATGACAAAAATTGCAGCCTGACGTCCAGGCTCAGTCACAGCCACCGGAGACTGACTCCGAAATGCAACTGTGACAATCAAATTGTTCAAAATGCGAGATTGATCCCTTTCATGATGTTGAACAGAAGCAAACGGAGGTAACGGAGGGAAAGTCGCGTTCGGAAATACCGCAGAATCAACGGGGCCAGCGCCCGCTTGCCGCCTTGGTATTGGAATGGCTGAGGGATCGTCACAGATTAAAATGATGTATCCGACAGATGATTCCGGATCGCCGCTAAAAGTTCTCGTAAAGGTTCCGCATTTATTGCCTCGGGTTTCCACGCTCACCATGCTTTTTAGATAGCACCCTAAACTGCATCGGAAGATTCTCCACAGCCATTGCCTTGCTGACGACTCCAGAATCTCCATTTCCATAGTGTGCCATCCATGCATTATCCGCCTCTGCTGGGTTTTCAATGAGAACCTGCAATTCAACCCTTAATGATTGGTCGTCCTTCCACTTGACCTGAGACTCCTGCAAGTAATCCTGATTGACATCCATTTCTTCTATTGTCCGGTTTTCTAAGAGAAGTCTTACAAGACGCAACGAGCAACTTTTGCCCGTGTCGTTGCTGCCAGTTAGAATCGTGACTCTGGGGTCAATTTCGATTTCGTGATTGAAATAGAAAGGCCCCAACCTACTGATCCGAAGATGTGTGAGTTTCATTTTCCAACTCAGACCCAATTTGTTGACTGATTATCGCTACCGAATAAGTTTGTCCAGTGTTTTTATTAGCAGTTTCTCACAAACGATAGGACAAAGGCTATCCAAGCTTATTTTTTTGCTGCATGGAAACGATGGCGATACGGGTTGCCAACGCGGAATGAATTGAAGAAACTGCCCCGTCAGGTTGAAAGGAAACGAAATTATGCCAAACACCATTCGCCTTCACCGTGTGCTTCGCGCGTCTCCGGAAAAAGTTTATCGCGCGTTTCTGGACGCCGACGCCAAGGCCAAATGGCTTCCGCCGAACGGATTCACCGGCAAGGTGCATCACATGGACGCCAAAGTCGGCGGCGCTTACAAAATGTCGTTCACGAATTTCACGACCGGCAAGAGCCATTCCTTCGGCGGAAAATATGTCGAGCTGACCCCGCACGAGCGCATTCGTCACACGGACAAGTTTGACGATCCAAATTTGCCCGGTGAATTGCAGGTGACCATCACTTTGAAGAAAGTTTCATGCGGAACTGAATTAAATGTCGCCCAGGAAGGCGTGCCGGACGTGATTCCAGCCGAAGCGTGTTATCTCGGCTGGCAGGAATCACTCGCGCAACTGGCGAAACTGGTCGAGGCGGAGATTCCGGATTGACGATTTCTCATGCTCTGGTTACGAATGTTTTACAAAAGCCAAACCCACTGCCTATGAAAAAATATCCGCCCTGCATCGCGGGCGTCCTGCTCGGCCTTTGCTTCCTGGCGGCGAGCATCCCGGTCCTGTTCAACCTCATCACCTTCCCAAAAATGCCGGATGGCACGCCCGCCGCATCTTTCATGGCGGCGTTCATCCCGACGGGCTATGTGAAGTTTGTGAAAATGTTCGAGTTCACCGGCGGCATCGTGGTGATGATTCCGCGCCTGCGCAACATTGGCCTGCTGCTGCTCGGCCCGGTCATCGTCAACATCATCGCGTTCCACGTCCTGATTGACGACCCGAAGCATCTTCTCAACCCGATGCTCGACATCATCATCGTCTGCGCGCTCTATCTGCTGTGGGATGCGCGGAAAAAATTCTCCGGCCTGCTCAACTGACTCCACGAAAGGAAATTTATGCTGCCCATCCTCCTTGCGCTCGCCTTCATCGCCCTCATTTTCATCATCGTCATCACCGGACGACCGGATGAATTCATCGTCACGCGTGCCGCCAGCATCGCTGCGCCTCCGGAAAAGATTTTTCCGCACGTCAACGACCTGCACAAATGGGAGGCGTGGTCGCCGTGGGCCAAGCTCGACCCGAACGCAAAAAACACCTTCTCCGGCGCGGATGCCGGCGCGGGCGCGGCGATGGCCTGGGACGGCAGCAAAAAGGTCGGCGCGGGCCAAATGACCATCACGGAAAGCCAGCCCAGCGGGTTGATCCGTTTCCGGCTCGATTTTCAAAAGCCGATGCAAGCCACCAATACGGCGGAATTCACGTTCCGGCCCGAAGCCGGTCAAACCGTCGTGACGTGGAGCATGGCCGGCAAAAGCTGTTTCATGAGCAAAGTGTTCGGCCTGTTCATGGACTTCGACAAGATGTGCGGCTGCCAGTTTGAAAAGGGGCTGGCCAGTCTGAAATCCGTGGCCGAAAAGTGAATCTTGTGGAAAAAGGCGCGGAGGTTTGCGCGAAGGCGTGAGTTACCCTGGGTCAACGTTCCACCAATTTCATCAACTCTGATTTGATTCAACCCTTTCAGGGTTGAACGGGTCTATTTGATTGTTAACCCAAGGTAGTCGCTTCGCTCCAACCCTGGGCTGAGTGGTTGAATCCCGTTGGGATTCTCTTTAGAATGGCGACCATCCAAAAATATGAGCAAGAACACCAACAATAAAAAGGAGTTGTCCCCAAGACAACGCGAAGAACTTTTCGCGGCGTTGAAAGCCCGGTTTGAAAAGAACCTGGGCCGCCACCAAGGTTTGGTGTGGGCCAAGGTGCAGGCGCGGTTGGCGGCCAAGCCGGACAAGCTGTGGTCGCTCAATGAAATGGAACGCACCGGCGGCGAACCGGATGTGGTGGGTGACGATAAAAAATCCGGCGAGTTCATCTTCATGGATTGTTCCGCGCAAAGTCCCAAGGGCCGCGTCAGTTTTTGCTACGACCGGGCAGCGCTGGATTCGCGCAAGGAATTCAAACCGAAAAACAGCGTCGTGGACATGGCCACGGCCATGGGCGTTGAGTTGTTGACGGAGGAAGAATATTTTGCGCTGCAGAAGCTCGGCGAGTTCGACACGAAATCGTCGAGCTGGTTGAAAACGCCGGCGGATATTCGGGGACTTGGCGGCGCGATTTATGGTGATCGTCGTTACGGTCGCGTCTTCATCGGGCACAACGGCGCGGAGTCTTATTATTCCGGCCGGGGATTCCGTGCCTCGCTAAAGGTCTGAATTTTGTCGTTTCCTTGACTTAACGCCAAGCTGCGGTATCAAAGGATTTAATTATGCAAAAGCGCAAACTAGGCAATCTGGAAGTCTCGGTGCTCGGCCTGGGCTGCATGGGAATGAGTTTTTCCTATGGCCCGGCGGGTGACAAGCAGGAGATGATTTCCCTGATCCGGTCGGCGGTCGAACAGGGCGTCACGTTCTTCGACACCGCCGAGGTCTATGGCCCGTTCACCAACGAGGAGCTCGTGGGCGAGGCGCTGGCTCCGCTCCGCCGGCAGGTGGTGATCGCCACCAAGTTCGGCTTTGAATTGAGCGGCGGCGACAAGCGGCCCGGCGCGGCGCCCCTGAACAGCCAGCCGGAACACATCAAACTGGCCGTTGAAGGTTCGCTCAAGCGGCTCCGGGTCGAGACGATTGATTTGCTTTACCAGCATCGCGTTGACCCGAACGTGCCCATCGAAGACGTGGCGGGGACGGTGAAAGAGTTGATCCGTGCGGGCAAGGTGCGGCATTTCGGGTTGTCGGAAGCCGGGGCGCAGACCATCCGCCGCGCGCACGCCGTCCAGCCGGTGACGGCGTTGCAAAGTGAATACTCGCTGTGGTGGCGCGAGCCGGAAGCGGAAATTTTGTCGGTGCTGGAGGAATTGGGCATCGGCTTCGTGCCGTTCAGTCCGTTGGGCAAAGGTTTCCTCACGGGCCAAATCAAGGCGGACACGAAGTTCGACAGCACGGATTTCCGCAACAATGTCCCGCGCTTCAGCGAGGAAAATCGCAAGGCGAACCAGGCGCTGGTGGATTTGATCGGCCGGTTTGCGGCGGAGAAGAAGGTGACGCCCGCGCAGGTGGCGCTGGCGTGGCTGCTGGCGCAAAAGCCGTGGATCGTGCCGATTCCCGGCACAACGAAGCCGCATCGTTTGCACGAAAATTGCGGGGCGGCGGCGGTGCAAATTGCGCCGGAAGAATTGCGCGAGCTGCAAAGCGCGGCGGCCAAAATCCCGGTGCAGGGCGCGCGTTACCCGGAACATTTGCAGAAACTGGTGGGGCGGTGAACCTGAGGAATCGTCGCAGGGCCGGCGGGTTGTCCGAAGGCTTGGTAAAAATTTCCCTTCACATTCTTCGCGCCCTTTGCGCGACAAAATTCCTTTTCTTTCCCGCGCCGCGCTTTAACTTGCGGCGGAACGCAAATGCCCTTGAAACTGTTTAACACCCTCTCGCGCTCGATTCAGGAGTTCACACCGCTCGATCCCGCTGGCAAGAAAATCGGCATGTATTGCTGCGGGCCGACCGTCTATGACTTCGCCCACATCGGCAACTGGCGCACGTTCGTCTTTGGCGACCTCGTCCGCCGTTACCTCGAATTCAAGGGCTACGCCGTCACGCACGTGATGAATGTCACCGACGTGGAGGACAAAATCATCAAGCGCGTCCACAAGAACAAAACCTCGCTCCGCGAGTTCACGGGCAAATACGAAACCGCGTTTCTCGAAGATTTGAAGACATTGAATTGCGTGTTGCCGCATCATACGCCGCGCGCCACCGGACACATTGGTGAAATCATTGCACTCATCGAAAAGCTCGTCGCCCGCGGCATTGCCTACCAGGCCGCCGACGGCTCGGTCTATTTCAGCATCGAGAAATACCAGGGCTGCGGCTGCACTTATGGCCGGTTGCTCAAGCTTAATTTTGAAGAAATGCGAGCGGGCGGGCGGGTGCGCAGCGACGAATACACCAAGGAATCCGTCGCCGACTTTGCGCTTTGGAAGGCGCGCGTGCCGGAAGATGGAGACATTTTCTGGCCCAGCCCGTGGGGCGAAGGCCGGCCCGGCTGGCATATCGAGTGCAGCGCGATGAGCATGAAAATTCTTGGGCCGAGCTTTGATTTGCACCTCGGCGGCGAGGATTTGATTTTCCCGCATCACGAGGACGAAATCGCGCAGAGCGAAGGCGCGACCGGCCGGCCATTCGTCAAACACTGGCTCCACGGCGCGCATTTGCTCGTCGAAGGCAAAAAAATGAGCAAATCACTGGGAAACTTTTTCACGTTGCGCGATTTGCTGGCCAAGGGTTTCACTGGCCGCGAAATCCGCTATCTGCTGCTCACGGCGCATTACCGCGAAACCTTCAATTTCACGCTCGATGGATTACAGGGCGCGCGCACCGCGCTGGCCCGGATTGACGAATGCCTTGGAAAATTGCGGGAGATTGCCAACCAACCCCTCACCCGTCCTCCGGACACCCTCTCCCCGCCCGGCGGGGAGAGGGACGGGGCGAGGGGATTGTCGAAATTAATTTCCGATTTCACCGCCGCGCTGGATGATGACTTGAACATTTCCGCCGCCTGGGCGGTGGTGTTTGAATGGGTGCGCGAAATGAATCGCCGGATGGCCGAAAATTCGCTAAAAGCGCCGGAAGCGGGAGCGGCGTTGGCGGCATGGCGCCAGATTGATTCCGTGCTCGGCATCGGCGCACCGGCGGAAACTGAAGCGCCGCTGGAGATTGTTGCCTTGCTCGACGCCCGCCAGGCCGCCCGCAAAGCCAAAGACTTCAAAAAGTCGGACGCCATCCGCGACGAGCTGAAGGCCAAAGGCTGGGTCATCGAGGACACGCCCAAAGGGCCAAAATTGAAAAAGCTATGAAACAACCGCCAAACACGCTAAATACACGAAAAATGAAATCCTATTTTGTAAGAGTCTTTTCTTTCGCGTGTTTCGCGTGTTTCGCGGTTTAAATTAATGAAAAGTTTGTTCATCACCTTCGAGGGCACCGAAGGCTGCGGCAAATCCACGCAGATTGAACTGCTCGCCCAACGGCTGCGCGCCCTCGGCTACCGCGCCCACACCCTGCGCGAACCGGGCGGCACGCCCGTCGGCGAGGAAATCCGCCACACGCTCAAGCACAGCAAGGCCAACGTGGCGATGACCCCGGAAGCCGAGTTGCTGCTGATGAACGCCAGCCGCGCACAGCTCGTCCGCGAAATCATCCGACCTGCCCTGACTGTGGGTGAAGTCGTCCTGTGCGACCGTTTTTATGATTCGACCACGGCCTATCAAGGTTATGGGCGCGGACTCGATCTGTCGTTGGTGAAAAGCGTGATTGATTTTGCCGTCGGCGACACGCGGCCCAATTTGACCCTGCTGTTGCACGTGCCGCCGGAAGTCAGCGCGGAACGGCTGCTTTCGCGGCAATCCACCCTGCCCTTTCTCCGCGACCGGATGGAGGAGGGGGACAAAAATTTCTTCGCGCGCGTGGCCCGGGGTTTCGAGGCCATTGCCGCCGCCGAACCCGATCGTGTGCGCGTGGTGGACGGCACCGGCCCAATCGAAGTTGTGTGCGCGAAAATCTGGGAATTCGTGCAACCAATCCTGCCGCGCGTCGGAAGATGGTGAGCGCGCTTGCCGAGTTTCCAGAATCGAATACCTTTGGAATATGATTGAAAACACGCTGAACGAAATTGAGGCGAAAATCCGCGGCGCGGGTTCCATCAGCGAAGAGCGCAAGCGCGAATTGCTCCAACTGCTCGGCACGTTGAAAGCCGAGGTGGGCAAGCTTTCCAAGACGCACGACGAGCAGGCACAGAGCATCGCGAACTTCGCACAACTTTCGACCCATGAAGCCACGCGCGCGCAGCAAAATCCGCAATCACTTCATCATTCGATCGAGGGACTGCGGTCATCCGTCGAGGGCATTGAGAAATCACATCCCCAACTCGTCCAGATCGTGAATAACATCAGCAACACGCTCGCGAACCTGGGGATTTGACCGCATTTACGATTGATGATTTACGATTTACGATTTTCCCGGTCATTGCCGTCCGCCTGAAAATCATCAATCATAAATCGCAAATCATAAACAATTTAATCCTCCCGCGCTTCCAGCTTCGCAATCGCCGCCATGATTTCGTCGGCAATTTCCTGGTAAATTTCCTTGAGCCGCGCCTTGGAACAATCCTTCGCTTCGGCGCGCAATTTCTCAAACTGCATCGGCTGGCCGTATTTCACGGCAATCCGTTTGGGGCGCGGAAATGTTACATGCCGGCCATAGGCCGCGTAGGTGCCAAATACGCGCACCGGCACAACCGGCGCGGTGGATTTGATGACGACCAGTCCGATGCCCGAACGCGCCGGCTGGAGATTGCCATCGCGCGTCCGCGTGCCTTCCGGAAACAAAATGATGCCGCCGCCGGCCAGCAGCCGGTCGAGAATCGCCCTCAATCCCGCGGCGCCGCCACCATCGCGGTCCACCGGCACGGCACTCCACGAGCGCAGGAGCGCGCCGATGCCCGGAAACCGGAACAGGCTTTCGCGGGCGAGATAATTGATGCCGCGTTTCAATCCCGCGCCCACCAGCGGCGGATCGAGAAAGCTCGCGTGATTGGACGCGAGAATGACCGCGCCGGTTTCGGGCACGCGTTCCGGGTTGAAGACCCGGCAGCGAAAATATGTCGCGTACCACGCGCGAAAAAACAGCCAGCCGAGGCGATAGGAAAGATTCATTTTTCAGCCAGCCGTTTCCTCACCTCCGAGATGATGAGTCCGCTCGTCTGTTCGGAGGTCAGGTTGGAATTATTGATGACCTTGGCCCCCAGCGGGACCATCAGCGGCGCGACGGCGCGCTGGCTGTCGCGCTGGTCGCGCGCGGCCAGGTTTTCCCGGACGCCGTCGGCGGCGCGGCGGCGCGACCGTTCCTCCAGTTTGGCATCGAGATAAAATTTGAAATCCGTTTCCGGAAAAACGTTCGTGCCGATGTCGCGGCCTTCCATGACGAGATTGCCGAACTGCATGCACTCGCGCTGGCGTTTGACCATCCAGTCGCGCACTTTCGGGACGGCGGCCACGTGCGGCACCGCGGCGCTGACCTCGGCGGTGCGGATTTCCTTCTCCGGAAAATAGCCGTCCACGAACAGGCGCGCGGTCCGCAAGCCGCCGGCTTCCACACAGTGCAAGGCGGCCTTCCATTTGCGGCACGCGGCGGCGACGGCTTTGGCATCCTGCACGTCAATCCGGTGCTTCAGGCAATACCACGCCAGCGTGCGGTACATCGCGCCCGTGTCCACATAAACACAATCGAGCGCCTTCGCGACCAGCCTGGAGTTCGTGCTCTTGCCGCTGGCGCTCGTGCCGTCAATCGCGATGATCATCAGTTGTTTCAAGTTTTTCCCTCTTGGCCGCCGTTGTGAAACAGCGGACAAAATAATTTGTTCAAGTCGACCGCAATCTTATCCCGCGAAGCGGGACAGCTACCGTCAGTCGGCAAATAATTCCTTCAATTCCAGCTTCCGTCCCGTCTTCACATCCAAAATCTCCACCCCCAAACCATGCGGCGGCGGCGCGGCGAGTTTCTGAAAAAAATTCGGGAACGTCTTTTTTACACAGGCCGGGTTCCTGATTTTGATGCCCGGCACCTTCAATCCCAGGGTCGCAAAACACATCGCCATGCGATGGTCGTTGTAGGTCTCAATCTCCGCACCGTGCAGGGGCGACGGATAAACCGTCAATTGGTCGCCGTCCTCGACGACTTTCGCGCCGCACCTGGTCAATTCCGTGTACAGGGCGGTAACCCGGTCGCATTCCTGAACGCGGAGGTGGGCAAGGTCGGTGAATTTCACCGGATGATCCGCCAACGGCGCGGTCACCATCAGCGTCATGATGCTGTCGCCCAGGTCGGCTTCCCGGGAAACCCTTTCCGGCAGGACCCGGTAGTTTGAAAAATTCGTGTCAATTTGAAAACCCGCCCCGAGCACCGGCCAGCGCGCGACGGTGACGGGGTACAATTCAGTTTGAGCGGGGTCGGCAGCCAGCCATCCGGCGGCCAGGAAATAGCTGCCGCTGGAGGAATCGGGATCCACGGGGTAAACGCCACCCTTCATTCCGCGTTCCGGATGCCGGCTGTGCTTCCGGCTCCAGAAAAAATACGAGCACATCTCGCGGGTCATATAAACATACGGAGATTCCTCCATGTTTTCGCCAACCATCTCGACCTGCCAGCCGGCCACCAGCGAGCACATCAGCAACGCGCTGGCAAACTGCGAACTTTCATCGAGACTCACCTGGCATTGGCCCGCGCGCGGACCCGTCCCATGAATGACGGCGGGCAGCCGGTCGTTCGGCGAATCCACACGGTAACCCAGTTGCCGCAAGGCCTGAAACAAAGCCGCCTGCGGACGCTCGTGCATGCGGGGCACACCGCTCAAACGATAAACGCCCTTGCCCAGGCAAACGAAGGCCGCCAGAAACCGCGCCGCCGTGCCCGCGTTGCCCACGAATAATTCCAGCGGCTTTTCCGCCGTCCCGGCGTTCGCAATCTTCCCGCCACAGCCTCCGACGGTGATGGTGCGGTTGCAAAACTCCTCCGGATCGGGCGCAACGTTCACCACGAAACCAAGCTGCCGCAGGCACTCCACCATGATTTGCGTGTCTTCGCTCCAGAGCGCACTCTCCAGCGTGACCTTGCCGTCCGCCAACGCGGCCAGGATGAGCGCGCGGTTGGTGATGCTCTTCGAGCCGGGCACGGTGACTTCCGCGCGCACGGACTGGCCGAGCGGCACGATTTCGATGAGGTCGGGTAGAGGCATTTTAACCACGGATAGACACGGATGAACACGGATTCAAAACACCCCCCTCACCCAGCCTGCGGCCACCCTCTCCCCGCCTTGCGGGGTGAGCGACGGGGCGAGGGGCGCAAGATAAAAATCGGCGTCCTTCAAATCTTTGCCTATACGGTCTATCCGTGTTCATCTGTGGCTGCTTCATTCCGGTGACGGTGAGGCGCACTGCGCGCACCAATGGTCGCGACGGCTTTTGGCTGTTTCAAAAAAACGGGTGATGGCTTTCGCATCGGCTTTGACCAGCGCGCGCTGGAATTTCTTCAAATCGGAAACAAATCCGTCCAGCGCCCGCCCGAGAATTTTGCGGTTGGCCAGCGCGATGTCGCGCCACATTTCAGGCGAACCGGAGGCGATGCGTGTGGTGTCCCGAAAACCGTTGGCGCAAAGCGCGGCCTGGCGCCGGGGACGCGCCGGATCCAAAATGTGGCCGGCCAGACCCGCCGCAACGACGTGCGGCAGATGGCTCGTCCGGCTGACGAGTAAATCGTGCTGTTCGGGCGCCAGCCGCAACGTCCGCGCACCCAGCGACTTCCAAAATTGTTCCACCTTGCGGACCGCCGCCGGATTTGATTTTCCGGTCGGGGTGACGACGCAAATGGCGTTCACGAACAACTCCGCGCCGGCCGCGCCCACGCCGGTTTTTTCCGCGCCGGCCATGGGATGGCTGCCAACAAAATGCGCGCCGGCTTTGGCAACGAGCAATTCCAGTTCGCGCACCACGCCGGCTTTCACGCTGCCCACGTCGGTGACCATCGCGCCGCGTTTCAAGGCCGGAAGCATTTCCTTGACGCGCGAACGCATTTGCGCCAGCGGCGTGCAGAGAATCACCAGGTCGGCGTCCCAGACCGCGGCCAGCAAATCGGTGGTGGCAAAATCCACGGCGCCCGCCTTTTCACAGTCCTTCAGGCTGGCGGCGCGCCGGACGAAACCGGCGACCCCGCCGGGCAAAACAAGTTTCCGGCGTTTAACGGCCAGGCCAATGGAACCGCCGAGCAGGCCAACGCCGATGATGGTGATTTTCCGAAGACGCACGCCGCAGTTTCCAGCTTCAGGTCCCAAGTTTCAAGCTTGTTCCGTGAAGGGCGGATTGGTAGCAGGCGTCCATCACCCGTTGAGTTTGCAGCGCCCACATCGGCCATGCCTCATTCAATTTGCCGGAAAACACCTGGTTGGCAAAGTTGCGGAACATGACAGTGTTCTGCGCGGTTGCGTGGCCAAGCTCGGCCGGGTCGGAAACCGACGCCGATGCTTGCGCGCCGGCGGCCGTCGGAACGCGGATCTCCGTCCGGTTGACTTCAAAGGCCGGTTCGCGGCCATTGAACGGATGGACGAAATCGGGCATCCGCAGCCAGCCGTCCCGGCCGCCGACGAAGACCCATTGCTGTTGGGCGGCGAGAAACGAACAGTAAAATCCTGCTGAAACGCCGCCGTCGAAAAGAAGTTCAGCGGAGAAGTCGGTGGGCACGGGCGGACGGCCGCCAGTTGGTTCGGATCGTGAGAGAATCCGGCCTGCGACGGTGTGCGGCAGTTGCCATTTCAGCGCCCAAAGCGTGAACCGGATGCAATACCAGCCCAGATCGCCAAGACAGCCGGTCGGCTCCAGCCGCCCATCCACGCGAATGTTGCTGTCGGAAAATCCATCGGTACCGAGAAAACAAAACGCCGACGAAATCCGCCGCACCGGGCCGGTGCTTTTGCCATCGTCGAGCACTTCCCGGACCCGCACCAGGCGCGGGTTGTGCATGAACATGACGCCATCCATGAACTGCACGCGGTTTTTTGCACAGGCGTCCGTCATCTCCCGCACGTCGGCAAAACTCACGCCGCACGGCTTTTCACAAACAACGTGTTTGCCCGCCGCCGCCGCGCGCAAAACCCATTCCTTGCGCAATCCGGTCGGCAGCGGGATGTAAACGGCGTCCACGTTCGGCAATGCCAGCAGGTCCTCATAACTGCCGAGCGCGGCGGGTTTGGTGGCAAACGGAAACTCGCGCTGGCATTCACGGATGAATTCGCGGCTGCGCCCCGCGTCCCGGCTGGCAACTGCAGTAACGATGGCGTTGCCGGAATTAAATATGGCCTTCCAGTTTTGGCGGCCAATCCGGGCCGTGCTTAAAATTCCGAACCGCAATTGTTGCATAAATTTTCTGGAGGGCAGCGCTTTGTCGCTGCCCCAATTTCAGGGCACTGACGAAGCCGTGCCCTCCATTCCCGCCACCTCCCGCACCCGTTCCAAAATCACGTCCGCCAGGTGCGGCTCGCTGCCGACGGCGGATGAATACCAGACCAGCTTGCCGTTTTTTTCCGCCGGATTGCGCCACGCCGGCTGGCCGGCGGCCAGCCGCTGCTGGACGGCCGATTTCGCTTCGCCCAGCAAGACCGGAATGTCTTCCTGCGTGTGCAGGCCGTCGCTGATGAAAAACGGCACCACCACCAGATGCTTCGTCTGCGCGAGCCGGTAGCATTCGGAAATGCGCGGGTTTTCTTCAAGGAAAATCGCGTGAACGCCGCCATAAAGGTTCAGCGCGCGGATCAACGCCACCTGCCGGTCCACCGGCTGGCGTGAATTTTCATTCTTCTCCGTGCCATGCCCGGCAATGAACAGCGTGACCTCCCCCGGCTTGGGCGCGCGCGGGAATGGAAATTTTTCCACAATTTCCCGGGCGCGCGACAAAATCACGTTCGTCATGCGGTCGTGCGAACCGACGGGACGGCAATAAAACAGATTTGAATTCTGAGTTTTGAGTTTTGAGTTTCCGGCAAAGCCAAGCTCGCCGGGGATGACTTCACTGGCGAAATAGCCCTCGCTGACGAAAAGGGGCGCGATGAACACGCGCGGCGCGGAAAGTTCCGCCAAAACCTTTTTGATCTGCGGTTCCTGCTTCCAGAACGCTTCGCGAACGTCGGCGAATAGTTTCCGGCGGCGCAGTTCCGCCGCGTGCTGCCGGACCGGCGCGGCGGAATCGGCGTTTTGCTCCGTGCCATGGCCCAGCACCACGAGCGCGGCATCGCTGAATTCATTGCCGTTCATGCGAAAGGGTTAGCCCAGGACCAGGCCGTCCGCAAGCTGGCCCTCTGAAAAAACGCTTTTTGATTGAAACCATTTAGTCTTTTGAACATCTTAATTTGAAATTGTCCGGGAAATAAGAAAACAATGAAAACCAAGACTTGGATCAAACTCACCTTTGCCCTGGCCGTACCGCTGGGAGTGTCGCTGGCTGCGTTCGCCGATGACGCCGCGCCGGGCACGCTGCCGCCCGCCGCCACTCAACCAGGCGTGACCTACGCGGCGGACATCAAACCGATTTTTGACCATTCCTGCATCAAATGCCATAGCGGTGAGAAGCCCAAGGGCCATTTGAAGCTCGACAGTCTGGAAGGCGCGCTCAAAGGCGGCATGGACGGCAAAGTCATCATTGCCGGTGACAGCGCCAAAAGCATGCTCATCCTGAACGTCGCACACCTGAGCGATGACAAACGGGATTGGATGCCGCCGCTGCATAACAAGGCGAAAATCGGCCCGCTGACGCCGGAACAAATCGGCCTGCTGCGCGCGTGGATTGATCAGGGCGCGAAGTAATTTCTGGTTTTAATTTTAATTCGGGAGGGACGCCGTGTCGGCGTCCCATTTTTTTGGCGAACACGTCAGGGACGACGGCACACCGTCCCTCCCACATTACAATGGCACGCGTTTTTGTTCGCGCAGTTTCTGTTGCTCGCGCAGCAGTTCAATTTTCGCCGCGTCGGAAGTTTCCGGCTGGCTGGCTGTCTGCGTGAGCGCAACGATCTGCCGGTCCAAAAATTGATTCCGCAATTTCAGCACGACATCGGCGAGTTGTTGTTCGGGATTGGGAATTTTCCGGTCTTCGGCCACGGCCCCGGCAACCAGGCTGCGCATCTCCGGCGTTTCACATTCATCCAGAAATGCGGCCGGGCTTTTCCAGGTTTCATTCGTCTGCGCGGCGAGCCGTTGCGCGAGGATTTGCCGGGCGGCCAGATGCAAAACCCAGTTAATGTCCAGATGCAAGGCCGCCCAGGCCACCAAATCGTCGTGCAACAACAGCAGTTTCAGCAGATGAAATTCATGCGGCGACGGACGTGAAGTCTCGGTTTCTGGTTCATTCGCCGTTGAATCCTCGTCATCCAGATTCCGGGCTCCGGACTGTGGACTCCGGACCTTTGCAAATTCAGCGCGTACGGCCTCCGGCGAAACGCCGAGCCGCAGCGCGGTTTTCTGCGCGTATTTGTCAATCAACACGGTGTTGCCGGTTTTGTGGACAGCCCCGGCCATGTCACGCAAAACAGCGTTCCGGCCCTTGTCACTGTTCGGGTCATTCTGCGCGCAAAGCCGGTTCAAAAGGTAATCAAAATATCCCTCGGCATTTTCGATGAGCCTGCGGAAAGCCTCGCCGCCCATGGCCTTGATGAAACTATCCGGGTCGTGCGGGGCCGGCACGATGGCCACGCGCACGGCCAGGCCGGACGCGAGCAAATGGTCGAGCGACCGCACGGCGGCGTTCTGGCCGGCCTCGTCCGAATCGAAGCAGAGCACGACCTCGTTCACGTAACGCTTGAGAATGCGCGCGTGCTGGTCGGTAAAGGCGGTGCCCTGCGGCGCGACAACGTTTTGCACGCCGCCCATGAAGCAGGCAATCAAATCAAGCTGGCCCTCGCAGATAATCGCAAAGCCGGCGTCCAAAATGGCGCGCTTGGATTTGTCGAGGCCGAAGAAAACCCTGCTCTTGGTGAAAATCGGCGTCTCCGGTGAATTGACGTACTTGGCGGCTTTTTCGTCGCCGGCCAAAACCCGGCCGCTGAAACCAACCACCCGGCCCTGCTCGTCGCAAATCGGGAAAATCAGGCGACCGCGAAATCTATCGTAAAAATGTTCACTGTTTTCTTTTCGCAAAATCAACCCGGCTTTTTCGACCAGCGGCAACTCGTAGCTTTTGCTTTTGGCCCAATTGACCGTGTCATCCCATAAATCCGGCGCGGCGCCCAGCCGAAACAGTTTTACGGCTTCGGGCGGGACACCACGCTTGGCCAGATAATCGCGGGCGGTTTGTCCGGCGGCTTCGTTGAGCAGGCAATTTTGCCAGCGTTGGGCAATTTGCTCGTGAATCTGGAGCAATTGGTCTTTGAGATGACGGGATTGCTGTTCGCCGGGGCTTTGGTCGAATTCAAGGGGAATTTTCGCACGGTCGGCGAGACGGCGCACGGCGTCCACGAAACCGATGTTTTCATATTCCCGGACGAAGGTGAACACGTCACCGCCCTTGTGGCAGCCGAAGCAGTGAAAAATCTGGCGGTGCGGATTGACGTTGAAGCTGGGCGTCTTCTCCTTGTGAAACGGGCAGAGCGCCACGAAATTCCCGCCCGCCCGTTTGAGCGGCAGGTACGAGCCAATGACATCCACGATGTCACTGGCGGCGCGAATGCGTTCGAGGGTGGCGGAAGAAAAACCGGCCATGCACCCGGTCTAGCATCCGGGCGCGATTACGGCAAATCCATTTCGCGGCTGTTCAGCCATGCGGGTTTGCTGTCCGGCCCCGCGCGCCCGCTGCGGCCGGTTACTCGGCCGGCTCATCCTGCACGGGTTGATTGCCGCTGCCACTCGCAGTGACGGGTGTGATCAGGAGCACGCCAAGGTAGTCTTTGATGTAAGGACCCGTGAAGGATTGCTTAAAAACCTCATCCTGCACGGTGTATAAATCGGGGAAAAAGTGCGCGCCATACCAGTGCTCCTGGTAGCTGTTGCTGGCCTCGATTTGCGCCGGCGTAAAGTGGCGCGCGTTCAGAAAGGCCAGTGCGAAGATCAGCATGCAGGCGAACCGGACCATGCCCGAAGGCATGCCGAGGTAGTACTCGGCGCCGCCAAAAATGCTGCTGCCAAACAGCCGCAGACCCACGATGCGTTTGAGCAACGAAAAAATTAAAAACACGGCCAGCGCCAGAATCCCGTAGCCCAGGAGACAACTGGTCATCTGGTCCAGACCCGCCGTTTTGGCGAGCAACTGGGCCACCATGGAGTAGAACAGTCCGCAGACAAAAATCACCGCGAGCCATTGGAACAGCGGCAGGATTTCCTTGGACATGCCGTTTTTGCGGCCGCGAAAGATGCCGAACCCCAGCATCAGCACGACCACGGCGTCAAACCAGTTCGCCGCCAAACCGTTTGAAACCAGCGATTGCATTGCATTGGCAAACATAAGATTGAAATTAAGGTCTTTAGCGGCACATCCAGCAAAATCCGTTCCATGCTCAGGGCGGGTTGGCCGAGAGCCAGAATTGAATGTCAGCCGCCTGCGAATTGCGCGGATCCAGTTGCAACACTTCCAAATACTGCGCCCGCGCCCGCGGCACATCATACAATTGCTGCGCGTAAAGATTGCCGAGCGCGAGATGCGCGCGGACGTCATCGGGATGCGACGCGAGAATCTGCTTCAGCTCATTCACAGCGTCGGGCACATAACCGGCCGCCCTCAGTGCCAGGGCGAAATTGTAGCGCGTGTCCGACGAATCCGGACGGATCGCCAGCGCCATTTCATAAGCGCGCAACGACTGGTCGAAATCCCTCAAACGATAGGCCATCACGCCGCAATTGTATTGCGCCTCAAACCAGCCGGGGTCCAGCCGCGCCGCCGCGCGATACGAACCCAAGGCGTCCTGGTACCTTTCATCCCGTTCAAATTGCTGCGCCCGCGCGAATGCGTGCCCCGCCGCCGGCCGGTCGCCGGGTTGGGGTGAGGACGGCGAAAGATACAAATATCGCGGAAACGGCGGCGGCGCGGGCTGAACCAAGCGGAATGGTTTTGTTGCCCGGTTAAACACGGGCGTGACGGTTGCCGCCGGGCGGGTGCCTGGTTCCGATGCCGGCGTCACCCGATTGCCGTTGGCATTCGCCGAGGCCAATTGTGTCACTTTTGGCTCCGGCGACGCGGAACGAAACCAGTTCAACGGATTGAACTGGTGCAAAACACCCGGTCCTTCATTGGCTTGCCGGGGCGGCGTTTCCGCGGCCACGAACGGATTTGCCTCCGGCGTGGCCGGGTTTTCCGTTTCGGCATCTTCTGGCGTCGGCGATTCCCCTGGCGAATTGGCAAAGGGGCGCGGCGAGGTTTGAGTTCGCGCCACCGGCGGCGCTCTCCGTTCGCCCATTTGCGAACCGGCTGAAACCGCCGGGTGGTTCGACCGCGACGGGTTGGCCGCGCCATTTACCTCCTGATCCAAATCATTGGCGATGGCGTTCACCTGGTCCCAATCCGCCCGGCGCGGGGTCAACGCGAGATAGGCGCGGTAATTGCGCAATGCCAGCGCATCATCGCGCAAATACTGCCGCGCCACCGTCGCCAGGTTCAACAGCGCGGGCGCGTAGTCCGGCTGCGCCCGGGTGGCGGCAGCGAAATACTGCGCGGCTTCACGCGGACGTCCCCGCTGAATTTGGGCAAGGCCGAGGCCGTTCAGGGCTTCCGCATCGCCGGAGTCAATTGAGAGCGCGGTGCTGAAACTTTTTTCCGCCGCCGCGAGATCGCGCAGGCGCAGTTGGGCGACGCCCAGTTTAGTCCAGCCTTCGGGCTCCTTGCTGCGGCGGAGCACGTAGGCGGTGAACTCGGTCCGCGCCACGTCCGGCTTGTTTTGGTCCAGCCACAAACAGCCCAGATTGTAGTGCGCCTCCACCAAATCGCGGTCCAGCGTCAGGGCATGTTGATACGCCAGCGCGGCGTCGGCGGGACGACCGGCGTGCTGATACGCGACGCCGAGATAATTCCACGCCTGCGCGTTGGTGGCCATCAACGACGTCGCGGTTTTCAATTCCGCCACCGCGCTGGAATAATCGCCGCGATCCAGGCGCTTCCGGCCTTTCAGCAACGCGCGCGGCCCCGGCGGCCCGCAGCCGGTCAGGAAAATGGCCAGCGCCAGAAAAACAATGGCGCCGCGCCAGGTTATGTTTTTTGTGGCCAGCATCGGCGCTGGTGGTAGCATTCAT
The DNA here is from genome assembly GCA_963786375.1 of uncultured Verrucomicrobiae bacterium. Lineage (GTDB taxonomy): Bacteria > Verrucomicrobiota > Verrucomicrobiia > Limisphaerales > UBA11358 > UBA11358. The sequence goes on along the minus strand of CAWAYP010000001.1, from coordinate 335,698 downwards.
GCCTTGACGTGTCAAGAAACGCACTGGCCCAATTCATTCAAGTATTTTGCCGGCTGACGCTGGCGGGCGCCCTTTGGCTTGCCAGCCGGCAGGCTCAGGCCGCCGATCTTTCGCTGCGGCAGTCCGGCGATCACCGCGCACACGTGCTTATCGTCGATGACCAAGACGCCACCTACCAGTACCAGCCGAACGCCGCGAAAGTCCAAGCCATGGTCAATCGCGGCCTCACAAATTTCACCGGCCAGGCGACCGTTGCCGGGGCGTGGCGCAGTCTCGTTTCGACCCAGGACATCGTCGGCATCAAGGTTTATTCCGCCGCCGGGCCGATCAACGGCACCCGCCCCGCCGTCGTCGCCGCGGTGGTCCACGGGCTGCTCGACGCCGGTTTGCCGCCGGAACACATCATCATCTGGGACCGGCACGCCGATGATTTGCGCGCCGCCGGTTTTTTCAAGCTGGCCGCCCAACTCGGCGTGCGCGCCGCCGGGAGCGAGGACGCCGGTTACGACCCCACCAACTTTTATCTGCCCGACGCCCCCATCATCGGCCAGCTCGTCTGGGGCGATCTTGAATTTGGAGAAAAGGGGCCGGAGGTGGGCAAAAAATCTTTTGTCTCCGAACTGGTCAGCCGTGAAATCACCAAAATCATCAGCATCGCCCCGCTGCTCAACCAGGATGCCGCCGGCGTGTGCGGGCATCTATATGGCCTGGCGATGGGCAGCGTGGACAACACCCTGCGTTTCGAGGGCGACCCCGGACGGCTGGCCGTCGCCGTGCCGGAAATTTACGCGCTGCCCGCGCTCGGCGACCGCGTCGTGCTCAACATCACCGACGCGCTCATCGGCCAGTACGCGGGCGGAGCGAAGGGATTGTTGCAGTATTCGACGGTGCTGAATCAGCTTTGGTTCAGCCACGATCCCGTCGCGCTCGATACCCTGGCCATCCAGGAACTCGACCGTGAGCGCCAGCTCATTGAAGCACCGGAATTCAAACCCAACTCGCAATTATACATCAACGCCGCCCTGCTCCAACTGGGCGTGAACGACCTTGCCCGGATTCAGGTGGAAAAAATCCGTTGACCCAAAATGGGAAATGCCCAAGCCGCGCGAAGAGAAGAGTTATCTCCCTTTAAAAAACAACTCCCTCATCCTCCGCGCCACCGTTGATTTTGCCGCCGGGCTTGAGTTCACATGATTGATGGTGAAATCAACTCCGCGTGAAAAGTTTTGATGGCGTTCAGCATGAATTGAATGGCGACCGACGCCAGCAACAAGCCCATGATGCGCGTGGCGATGCTCATCGCAATCGGGTTCAACCACCGGCTGCCGCGGGCCGCGATGCGTAAAACCAGATAGCTCGCCAGCGAGACCGTCAGGATGCAGCCGTAAAGCGCAATATGTTGGGGAAGGTCCTTGGCTTCATTTTGAAGGAGAATCGTCGTCGAAATTGCGCCCGGCCCGGCCAGCATGGGAATGGCCAGCGGCGTCACGGCGATGTCCGTCTTTTCTATGCCGGCCTTCGTCTCTTCACGGGTTTCCTGGACGCGGGAGCGTTGGGCGCGCAACATGTCCAGCGCCACCAGCAGCAGCACGATGCTCGCGGCAATCTCGAAGGCCGGCATCGTGATGCCCATGACCTTGAAAACCAACTGGCCGGCCACGGAAAAAACCAGCAGGACACCCGCCGTCACACAACAGGCCAGTCGCGCCGTGCGGATGCGCTGTTCCGGCGTGTCATTCGGCGTCATGGCCAGAAACGCCGGCACGGTGGCCAGCGGGTCCACAATCACAAACAACGAACCCGCCGCCAGCAGAATGTATTCGGACAAACTCACGCGGACGGAATTAGGAACAGATTGCCGCGAAAGTCAAACGCAGAGAATCAAACCGCGGACGGCGCTGATTTATGCCGAGGACAAGTTGCGAAGCCGGCTGGCCGTCTTGCGGCGCGGACGAAACTCATGGGGACACGTTTTTGAGTTTTTTGCCCACACTGTCCGGCAGCCACGCGACATGACGAACCACGGACGTCACTTCGCCTTTGTCATTCTTAATGAGGTCCAATTGCACACTAACAATCGTCAGCGTGAAGAAAAAATTAGCTTCTGATTCGGGATAAACATCGAAAGCGCCCAAGCCGCCGTTCAGGTCCGAGGCCTGCCCGACCAGCCGGTCTCCCTGCCGCCGGATTGTCAGTTTGATTCCATTGTGAAAAAAGCAGTCCGGTGGAAATTCGTATTGGCCGGCACAGGCGTCGCAAATTTTCGGGTCCAGCTTGATGGCCACCGGGGGTTTGGGTGGTTCCGGAGCTTGATCGGAGATTTTCACAGACGAAAGCTTCACCCCGAAGAGGGACGCGGCCAGACGGGTCACCTTGCCGCGGGCATCCCGGAAAAAGGTGACGGGGATGCCGCTCAACCTTTCAAAAAAGCGCGTTTCCGATTCCGGCAATAATTCACCGGTGATGTGCGGCAATGCGTAATTGCTGGTGAAATGCGTTGAACCTGTGCATTGGACAAAGAGCCGGTCACCTTCCCGGTGGATGTCCACAACGGGATGGGCCTGCGCCCAAACCAGGTGAGCGGCCACGAGCACTATCATAACCGCTGAAAGAACGCCGGCCAGAACCGCGCCGCCCCAGATGCTGCATCGGGTACGGAACCTGAACGCGCGCCAACGGAGGACAAGCCGCGTCCGCAGCCGGCGGATAATGGCGATGCGCCCCAAGAGGACAACCAGCAACAGTCCGGCAAGACTTACGCCCGCCGCGATGCCAACGGCCATTTTGGTCACGTTGACGAGCACCTCCCGCAACGCGAGGATTCCCAGCGCCAGATTCGGTGAAAGCTGGTATTCCCCCACATACGAACCATAATCCAGGTTGCCGATTTTTACCGCGGTTGGCCGCTGATCCGGTTGCCATTCGCTGTCGAGTAAGAACATGCCCAGAAAGTCAACGTCCAGGAAGTCTTCCGAAGAAGTCAGAATCACCACGCCGCGCTGCCGGTTCGGGTCAAAACCGATAAACGTGATGTAACCGGGCGTGCCTCCGCCGTGCATGACGAATTCGGTTCCCTGCGGAAAACTGGCGATACCCCACCCCAAACCGACCTTCACGTTCTGTCTCATGGATTCAAAGTGAACCTCATGCGTAGTCTTCATGAGCGGGGTCAGGCTGGATGGCGTCAGGCCAAGGTTGGCCGAAAGATATTTCAGCAGGTCACTGGCCGTCGAGCGCAGCCCGCTGCCGCCCACCAGGGTTTTAAATTTCAGACCCGGGAACTTGTGTCCGAGTTCATCGTGTCCGGTGGCAAGCCGGAGTTTCAGTTCGGGCGTCAGCGTGACCCGCGTGCTGTCCATCTTCAACGGCCGGCAAATCCGGTCCACCACGAGTGATTCGTAGTTCGTCCCGGCTTTTAGGGCGATGGCCTGGCCGAGCAATTCCATTCCCACTTCGGAATATTCATACTGTGTTCCCGGGGCACGAGTCAGTTGGTAGCCGGACAGGAAGGCATACAACTTCTCGACGGTGTAATCGGCATAGGGATTGTCCGCACGTTTGGGATCAAGGTTGTAGGCGAGGAGCGGCAGCCCGGAGGTGTGCGTGGCCAGTTGGAGCAAGGTAATTTGCTTGCCGTCATAGGCCGGCACCCTGACCGACTTGGGCAAATACCTGGCCACGGGATCATCCAGCTTCATCTCCCCGCGCTCGACCATGTCTTGCAGCAGCAGCGCGGTGAATGTCTTCGTAATGGAACCGATCTCGAACAGCGTGTCGCCATTCACTTCCTGGCCGGTGCCGTTGTCCATTTTTCCCCAACTGACAACCCGGCTCCCGTGCTCGTCCACAATGCCGATCACCATGCTGGCGTCCCGCTTTTCAACCCCGACCCGATGCTCCAGGAACGCGCGGATGGCATTGGTGAAATCCTCTGCCGCCACCGGCAAGCAAAACGACGACAGCAGTAGCGTAAAACAAATGACCCGGACGACTATAATCATCTTTTGCACAATGACAAATTATCAGGAGGCGACAAAAATTGCCCCGAAAATTCACAATCGGCAGCCCAAAGGTGTCAGCGCGCCGCGCCGTCCGAACGCCGCGTTGCGCATCCATTAATGTCGCCTTGGGGAAAAACGCCGACCAATTTGGGAAGCAATTCCCCGGCCAATTTTTCAATGGCAGTCCGTCCTTCGCGGCAATTACCGCGACTGTGAAAATGGATGAACACCGATTCAATTTCCGGCAGGGACGGCGCGCTGCGCCGTCCGGTCATCGTGGCGCGATGACCCTTCCAAAAACTTAAGCGGCCCGCGGAAACGAAGCCCGCTTTTCAATCAAAACGCTGGACAAAATTGGGCGGCGGGCGTATGCAGCGAACAAATGCCCCGCCTATGAACGAACCAAATCCAGAAACCGCGCCCGGTGAAGCAACTGCGTTGTCCTCATATAAAGACCGTTCGACCGGCCTGACTTTTTTCGGCGTTCTGACGATACTGCTCGGCTGTTTGGCCGGGCTGTTTATCCTCTTGATGCTGGTTGGACAGGCGGCTGCCGCCAGAAGCCCCAATGCGCCGCCCACCACCCTTTCGGCCATCCTGCCCGCCGTCCTCATCTACGGTGTTTTGGCGGTGGCGCTCGTGTGGCTGGGAATTGGCTCCATCATGGCCCGCCGCTGGGCCAGGGCGTTGTTGCTCATCTTTTCCTGGGGCTGGCTCATCATGGGACTCTGTGCCGTGATGGGCATGGCGTTCATCATGCCAAAAATTCTGGCGGGCGCAGCCGGCGGGCCGGACAAAAATCATGCGGTGTCCGCGGCGGCGATTGCCGGGGTGATGGCCGTCATGTTTGTTATTTTCGGCGTCATCTTCGTCATTTTGCCGGCCATCTGGATTTTTTTCTATCACAGCCGTCACGTAAAGGCCACGTGTGAAGCGCGTGATCCCGTGACACGCTGGACGGATGCCTGTCCGTTGCCGGTGCTGGCCCTTTGCTTGTGGTTGTTGCTTGCCGTGCCGATGCTGTTGCTCATGCCAATCGTGGGCCATGGCGTGGTGCCGTTCTTTGGCACGTTCCTCACCGGCCTGCCAGGCTCGCTGCTGTGCCTGGCCATTGCCGCGCTGTGGGCTTACGCCGCCTGGCTGCTGTACAAACTGGACGTGCGCGGGTGGTGGCTCATCTTGATCGCGATGGTGGTGTTCATGGTGTCCGCCGTGATAACGTATGCGCGGCATGACATCATCGAAATGTATCAACTGATGGGCTATCCCCAGGCGCAGATTGACCAGATACAAAAGACCGGTCTGCTGACGGGGAACCGCATGGCCTGGCTCACGACGTTTTCCATGGTGCCGATTCTGGGCTATATCCTCTTCGTTAAAAAATATCTCCGCGGCAAAGCATGAGCAGCGAAGCTTCGTCGGCGTAAATTCATCATGGCAACCATTTCTGGCCCTGTCATCGTCGGTTGCTGGGTAATCTTCATTGCCTACTGGCTTATCAGCGCATTTGGGCAGAAGGCAACGGCGGAGCAAAAGAGCTTTTTGTCGTCGCTGCCATATCGTCTCCCGCTCACCCTCGGTGGATTGCTGCTCTGGTATCCGAGATTTCCTTACCCGCTGAACCTGGCTCTGACCCCGCATACGGATCCGGCGCGGGTCATGGGGGCCGTTGTTTGCGTGTTCGGATTGTTGGTGACGCTATGGTCGCGCTGGACACTGGGCGGCAACTGGAGCAGCGAGGTCGCTTTCAAGCAGGGGCACAAACTCGTAAAGACCGGTCCTTACCGCTTTGCGCGGCATCCCATCTACACCGGCCTGCTCCTGATGTGCCTGGGAACAGCCGTGGTGGTCGGGCAATTCCATTCCTGGCTCGGGTTTCTGCTCTTGTGCGTCGGCTTTTGGATCAAGCTCAAGCAGGAGGAAGCGCTCATGCTGCAACATTTCCCGGATGAATATCCGGCTTATCAAAAACTGGTGAAAGCCCTCGTGCCATTTGTGATTTGAAAAGACCTATTGTCAACCAACGCTGGTTGTGATAATCCGTCCAGCATGAGCACCAAGAAATTACTTCTCATCGCCTTTGGTTCACTCGTTTGGAGCCTGCTGCCTGCCTCCGCCGGCGAATTTCCCGACAATTGTACTTGGGACAACAAACCGGAGCTACGCGCCGGCCACGCCGCCTTGGAAGGCAAGCCGATGCCGCCACTGGAGGTCACCGGATGGATCAATGGCGAAGTCAAGCCCGCCGACCTGAAGGGCAAAGTCGTCGTCGTGGATTTTTATGCGACCTGGTGTCCTCCCTGCATGGCGGCCATTCCCCACAACAACGAGATGCTCAAAAAATACCAGTCCAAGGGTCTGGTCATCATCGGCGTTTGCACCAACAAGCGCGGGCAGGAAAATTTTGCCTTCAACGCCAAGGAACACAACATTGAATACCCGGCTGCCCGCGACGCCGAGCTTAAGTCTCAGAAAGCCTGGGCGGTGCACTATTATCCCACCTACGCCATCATTGACCGTAAAGGAATTGTCCGCGCGATCGGCTTGCAACCACAATACGTCGAAACCGTCGTCCAGAAATTGCTGGCGGAACCCGCGCCGCAAAGGGTGCCAGCCACGACCTGAGCCGTTTGGGAAACGGCGAAAGGAATTTGTCCCGCGCTGCGGGACGAAGGCCAGCGAGGGCCGGGCGAGTGGGAACGAGCGAGTCTATTTCGCTAATTCTCGCGAAGCCTGACCGAAGCCCTGTAAGGGCGAAAGATATTAGCCCAGGGCAAACGAGCCCTGGGTCGGCGTTCCACAAAATAATCCCTTCTCCTCCTCGACCGGGGAGAAGGTGGCCGGAGGCCGGATGAGGAGTCGAATCGCCGTGAGTTCATGGCCAGGATGCCGCGGCGGGTCACGCACTAATAATCCACGCAAAGGAATTAAAAATATGGAAATCAAACGAAGTGGCTCGCAGCCATCCAACAAAGGACCGGCCGACTGGTTCACCGGCACGGTGCGCATTGACTCGCCGTTCAAGGGAACCGAGCCCGCGCGGGTGGCCGGCGCCATCGTCACCTTCGAACCCGGCGCGCGAACCGCCTGGCACACCCATCCGCTGGGACAGACGTTAATCGTGACCGCTGGCTGCGGACGCGTGCAGCGCTGGGGCGGGCCAATTGAAGAAATTTGTCCGGGCGACGTGGTCTGGTTTCCGCCTGGCGAGAAGCATTGGCACGGCGCGTCGCCAACCACGGCCATGACCCACATCGCCATTCAGGAAAATCTCGACGGCAAAGTGGTTGACTGGATGGAAAAGGTCAGTGACGAGCAATATCAGGGCTGACGAAGGACCGAACTAAATAAAACAATTTTCCCCTGGACACCTGCCGCCTACTGTGGTAATTGTTTTACCACATACAAAAACTATGTTTGGAACATTTATCAAAGAACTGCGAGCAAAACAACGGCTCGGCCTGCGCGAATTTTGCCTGAAACACGGCCACGACCCCAGCAATTGGAGCAAAATTGAACGGGAAGTGCTCTCTCCGCCGTCCGACGAAGCCACGCTCCGCGGATGGGCAAAAGAACTTAACCTCAAGGAAGGTTCGGATGATTGGTTGAAATTCTTCGAGTACGCCGCCGTGGACGCCGGGCGCATCCCCGACCACATTCTCGAAGACAAGGAACTCGCCTCTCATCTGCCGGTTTTCTTCCGCACCTTGTCCGGGCAAAAACCTTCGCGCGAAGATCTGGAAAAACTCCTGGCCATCATCAAAGGGACACGCCGACCTTGAACGACCCGCAGAAATTCAAAGCGCCATTTATTCCCAAAGAACGAATCTGGCAGGAAGCCGACCGGTTGCGCACCACATATCCGGCAGGATGCAAATTGCCCGTTCAAGTTCTCGATCTTGCCGAATTCGATCTCGGCCTCAATTTGATTCCTGCGGACAGCCTGCGCGAGCAACTGGACATTGACTCGCTGCTCATGGGTGATTTGAAATCCATTCTCGTGGACAAACGCGCCTTCATGAATCCTCGCCTTGAATATCGCCTGCGCTTCTCCGTTGCGCACGAAATCGGCCATCTTATTTTGCACCGCGACATCTACGCCGGACTGCAACACGCCACCGCCGCCGAATGGTTCGATTACATCTCCGCCAGCCCCGATGTCGAATACGGCTGGGTGGAATGGCAGGCTTATGAATTTGCCGGACGCCTGCTTGCGCCGCCCGACGCTTTGCGCGCAGAATTTCAAACTGCCATCCAGACCACTCAAGCCGCCGGTTATACCGACTGGCTGGCTGCCGACGAAGCTGCATTGGATTATATCGCCACCCGCATCGCGCCGAAGTTCGGCGTCTCGACGGAAGTGATTGCCAAACGATTGCGCGTGGAAAAACTTTGGCCTCCGGACTAGGTCTAAAAAAGTGACTATGAAAATTGAAGAACTGAACAAGCACGGCATTCCAAATGAAATTCTGAACGTTTGGCGAAAGAGTGGCATTGGAGGAACGCTGCCGATTCAAGACCGTGCTATCGGGGCGGGTTTGCTAAAGGGGAAATCCCTGCTACTCGTCGCGCCAACATCTTCGGGGAAAAGTTTTGCCGGTGAGATGGCAGCCGTGGCACACGCGATGCAGGGCCGCAAAACTTTGTATCTCGTCCCCTTCAAGGCGATAGAGCACAATTTCAAATTGATCCCGATTTATGTTCTTGCGGAACTTTATGTGAGATTTCGTGAGGGAAAACTTACGCCTGACCAAATCGGCCACTTTCTCCTGAACGCAAAGGGTTATCTCAATTTAGCGGCACTTGAGAAATGTTTTCAAGATGTTGCAAAAAAGGCTGAGGCTGCAAAATGATTCGTGAACGCGAAGTCGATTCGATGTCGCACGTTGAGATTTACACAGATGGCGGACGCGAACCCAATCCCGGTCCGGGCGGTTAGAGTATTTTCTATTTAGATAGACGCATTTGGCCATTGGTGCTATTCTCTTTTCATGAAAAGGGAACTATGCGGCCTTTGAGCCAGGACTTACGACAGCGGATCATCGCCGCGCGAGAGCGCGGGGAGGGCACCGGCGACGTTTGCCAGCGTTTTGGCGTCAGCCGCAAAAGCGTGGAGCGTTTTTGGAAGCAGCACCATCTAACGGGCCAGTGCCGACCCCAAAAGATCGGCGGTTACCGGCGCTCCCGCTTGGAAAAGCATGACCGAACGCTGCGCCGCTGGATTGCAGCCCAGGCCGATCTGACGCTCAACGAACTCCAAAAGCGGTGTCTGGAGCAGTTGCATGTTTCCATTGGCATCACCGCTTTGTGGCATCGGCTAGAGCAACTGGGCTTGAGCTATAAAAAAAACGACGCGCGCCGCCGAGCAAGATCGGCCGGACGTTAAAGCCGCTCGGAGACTTTGGCGCAGACAACAGCCCGACTGGGATGTTCGCCAACTGGTGTTTATCGATGAGACCGGCCTGAACACCAAGCTGGCCCGCGGTTACGGGCGCTGTCCGATTGGCCAACGTTGCCTCAGCACCATCCCGCACGGTCACTGGCAAAGCTCCACCTTCATTGCCGCTTTGCGCCAGGAAAGCGTTGAAGCCCCCTTTTTGGTCGAAGGCCCCGTCGATGCCGAGGTGTTCACGGTTTATCTTGAGCAGGTGCTTGGTCCGCAACTGCGTGCAGGCGACACGCTCATCCTCGACAACCTTTCCACTCACAAAATCCAAAAGATCGGCCCGTTGCTCTCGGCTCGCGGAGTTGGCATTCGCTACCTGCCGCCTTACAGCCCTGATCTCAATCCCATTGAACTAGCTTTCGCCAAACTCAAGGCACACCTGCGCCACGCAGCGGCGCGTACCTTGGGTGAGCTTCATTCAGCCTTGGCCACGGCCCTGGACTCCTTCTCAGCTCAACATTGCCGGGGCTTCTTTCGTCATGCCCGATATGCGTCTATCTAAATAGAAAATGCTCTAGTTGAATTTCATTTCCGCTGGAAAACCAGTTCACCGTCACTGGTTGAAACCTTAATCCGGTCACCGGGCTTGAAGTCCCCTTCGAGCAGTTTCATGGACAGTGGATTCAGCAAATGCTCCTGCACGGCGCGTTTGAGCGGGCGCGCGCCGAATTGCGGGTCGTAGCCTTCCTTCGCCAGCAATTTCTTCGCACGGTCATCCACGTCCAGCGTGAGATTTTGCTGCGCGAGCCGTTTTTCCAGCCGCGCAATCTGGATTTCCACAATCTTCGCCAGTTCCTCCTCGTCGAGGCTCTGGAAAATAACCACATCATCCACGCGGTTTAGAAATTCCGGCCGGAAATGTTGTTTTAATTCGGCCCTCACCTTGTCTTCCATTTCCCTGGTAGGGACGGCGCGCTCCGCCGTCCGGTCGTCCCGGCGGGACGACCCTACTTTTTCAAAATAGTCCTGGATAATGTGCGAGCCGAGGTTGCTGGTCATAATGACGATGGTGTTCTTGAAATCCACCGTCCGCCCCTGCCCGTCCGTGAGCCGGCCATCGTCGAGCACCTGCAACAGCACGTTGAACACGTCGTGATGCGCCTTCTCAATCTCGTCAAAGAGCACCACTGAATACGGCCGCCGCCGCACGGCTTCGCTCAATTGCCCGCCTTCCTCGTAGCCGACGTAACCCGGCGGCGCGCCGATGAGCCGCGATACCGTGTGTTTCTCCATGTATTCGCTCATGTCTATGCGAATCATGGCGTTCTCGTCGTCGAACAAAAATTCCGCCAGTGCGCGGGCCGTCTCGGTCTTGCCGACGCCGGTCGGGCCGAGGAAAATAAACGAGCCGATGGGCCGGTTCGGGTCCTGCAACCCGCTGCGCGCCCGGCGCACGGCATCGGACACGGCCTTGATGGCTTCCTTCTGTCCGATGACGCGCAGCGCCAGGCGTTCCTCCATCTTCACCAATTTCTGCCGTTCGCCTTCGAGCATTCGTGAAACGGGAATGTGCGTCCATGACGCCACAACCTTGGCGATGTCCTCGTCGGTGACTTCCTGCCGCAGCAAGGTAGCCGCGCGCCGTCCCGGCTGGCAGGCGAGACGCCTGCGCTACGTTCCATTGCCGCCAGCTTTTTCTCCAAATCCGGAATCTTGCCGTACTGGACCTCGGCGGACTTCGTCAAATCCCCGCGCCGTTGCGCCTGCTCCAGTTCAATCTTCGCCTGCTCCAGTTGCGCTTGCACCACGCTGACAGCGTTGACGGCGGCCTTCTCGTTCTGCCATTGCGCGGTGAGCGCCTTGGATTTCTCCTTCAGGTTCGCCAACTGCCTTGTCGAGCAACTTGAGCCGCTCCTTGCTCGCCGCGTCCTTTTCCTTCGCCAGCGACGTGCGCTCGATTTCCAGTTGCAAAATCTGGCGGTCAAGCTGGTCCAGTTCCGTCGGCTTGGAATCCAGTTCCATCTTGATGCGCGACGCCGCCTCGTCCACGAGATCAATCGCCTTGTCCGGCAGAAACCGTTCGGTGATGTAGCGATGCGACAACGTCGCCGCCGCCACCAGCGCCGAATCCTGGATGCGCACGCCGTGATGCACTTCGTAGCGCTCCTTCAACCCGCGCAAAATCGCGATGGTCGCCTCGACCGTCGGCTCTTCCACCTTGCACCGGCTGGAAGCGGCGTTCGAGCGCCGGGTCTTTCTCGATGTGCTTGCGGTATTCGTCGAGCGTCGTTGCGCCCACGCAGCGCAATTCGCCGCGCGCGAGTTGCGGCTTCATGATGTTGGCCGCGTCCGTCGCGCCTTCGGCCGCGCCCGCGCCGACGAGCGTGTGCAATTCGTCAATGAACAAAATGATTTTGCCTTCGCTGGCGGCGATTTCCTTGAGAAAGGCCTTGAGCCGGTCCTCAAACTCGCCGCGATATTTCGCGCCGGCAATCATCGCGCTCAAATCCATCGCCACGAGCCGCTTGTTCTTGAGCGATTCGGGCACGTCGCCGCTCACGATGCGCCGGGCCAGGCCTTCGGCAATCGCCGTCTTGCCCACGCCCGGTTCGCCGATGAGCACCGGATTGTTTTTCGTGCGGCGCGTCAACACCTGCATCACGCGGCGGATTTCCTCGTCCCGGCCGATGACCGGATCAATCTTGCCCTGCCGCGCGAGCGCGGTGAGGTCGCGGCCGTATTTGTCGAGCGCCTGGAATTTGGCCTTCGGGATTCTCGTCGGTCACGCGCTGGTTGCCGCGCAATTCGGCGAGCGCCTTGAGCACGGCGTCGCGCTTGAGGCCGTGCCGCGGCGAAAATTTTCTTGAGCGACGGGCTGGCCTGGTCGAGCAGGCCGAGCAACAGATGTTCGGTGCTGACGTAATCGTCCTTGAGCTTGGTCGCCTCGGACTGTGCGGCGTCGAGCGCCTTTTGCAAATCGCGACCGGCGTAGGGATCGCCGCCGCCCTGGACCTTGTGCCGGCGGGCGAGTTCAGCCTCCAGGTCCGGTTTCAGTTTCGCGACCGGCACGCCGATGCGTTCCAGCAGTTCGGGAATGAGACTTTCACTCTGGCCGATGAGCGCGAGCGCGAGATGTTCGCCGTCCATTTCCTGGTGTGACAATTCGCGCGCGATGCGTTGCGCCTCCTGCAAGGCTTCCTGGGATTTGAGGGTCAACTTGTCGAGTTGCATGACGCGAATTTAACGCAAAGGCGCCTAGGCGCAAAGGCGGGATGAACACAAACTTTTGGCACAGATTCCCACTCCTTACCCCGGCCCTCATCCGGCCTGCGCCACCTTCTCCCATCCGATGGGAGAAGGAATTTTTTGGGGATGACTTCCCGGGGTAGGCGCTGCGCGCCAATCCCGGGCTAATTTCCGTAGCGCCTTCAGCGTATTTGAATTCGTGTCAATTCGTGAAATTCGCGTCAAAAAAACTTTGCGCCTTTGCGTTAAGGAATTTTTCAATTAGTTTTCGCGCATGAAATATCGCGAGCTCGGACGGACTGGCTGGAAGGTTTCGGAAATCAGCTTTGGCGCGTGGGCCATTGGCGGCACGTGGGGCCAGGTGAACGACCGGGAATCGCTCGCCGCCCTGCACGCCGCGCTCGACGGGGGCGTGAATTTCTTCGACACGGCGGACGTCTATGGCGACGGCCACAGCGAACGGCTGCTGGCGAAGCTGAAGAAGGAGCGAAAGGAAAAATTTTACATCGCCACCAAGGCCGGCCGGCGGCTGAATCCCCACACGGCCGAAGATTACAACCACCGGAACCTCACGGCCTTTGTCGAACGCAGTTTGAGGAACCTGAAAACCGACACGATTGATCTGCTGCAACTGCACAGCGCGCCCACTGCGGTTTATTACCTGCCGGAGGTGTTTGCGGTGCTCGACGAGTTGGTGAAGGCCGGCAAGATCCGCCATTACGGCGTGAGCGTGGAAAAAGTCGAGGAGGCGCTGAAGGCCATTGAATTCCCCGGTGTGCAGACGGTGCAGCTCATCTTCAACCTCTTTCGCCAGCGCCCGAGTGAATTGTTTTTTGCGGAGGCGCAAAAGCGCAAGGTCGGCATCCTGGCGCGCGTGCCGCTGGCTTCGGGCCTGTTGTCGGGCAAATTCACGCGTGCCAGCAAATTCGAAAAGGACGACCACCGGAATTTCAATCGCCACGGCGAGGCGTTCGACCGCGGCGAAACCTTTTCCGGCGTGGATTTTGAAACCGGCCTGCGCGTGGTGGAGGAATTGAAGGCGTTCGTGCCCAAAGGCGCGACGCTAGCGCAACTGGCGTTGCGCTGGATTTTAATGTTTCCGGCCGTGACCTGCGCGATTCCGGGCGCGAAACGCCCGGCGCAGGTCCAGGAAAACATCGCCGCCACGGCCCTGCCGCCGTTATCCAAGGACACGATGAAGAAGATTCAGGCGCTCTACGACCGGCAGGTGCGCCCGCTCGTGCATCATTATTGGTAGAACGCCAAAATCTGGAACACGTCCTGCTGGGAGCAGGGCGTGAACAGGCAAGCGGTTGCAGACAATTTGGCCGGCAAGGGCGCACATGAACTGGGCGGGCAAAGTCGCAGGCTGAGAAAAATCATCGGATTATCGGCCATCGGCGTGTCTCTTGCCGTTGGCGCTGCTTCTGTGACTTGTTGGTGGGGATATCACCCCTCGGTTTTTCAATCCGGCGAATTGCTTCTGCTCGTCATTTTGTTCGTGATAGCGCTTGGCCGGATCGTCGCGCCCAAAATGGATGAACTTTTCCGGCGCGAGGCGAATGCACACCAGGGAGCCAGGGCGGAAGAAAAAGTCGGCGCAATGCTCGATGGCCTGCCGAAAAACTACGCGGTGCGGCACGATGTGAACACCGGCTGGGGCAACATTGATCATCTGGTTTTCCGCCGGGACGGCGCTGTGTTTCTCATTGAGACCAAATCGCATTCCGGCCGGATCACCAAACAGGACGGGCAATTGCGTCGAAACGGCCAATCTCTCGAAAAGGATTTCGTCAAACAAACGCTGGACCAGGTTTCCTGGCTGAAAAAATTCCTGAAAACGCGCGCCGGGTTTGAGCCGTGGATTCATGCCGCCATCGTTTTTACCGACGCACATGTGGAAAAACATCTCAACCTGAACCGGATTGACGTCTTCAACGCGAGTTACCTGACACGCTGGCTGGAACGGGCGCGCGGCAACCCACGGGCCGCGGTAATCCTCTGGCCGCAAGTAGGAAATCTAAAAAATAAACTGACAGAGCCCCATTCAATCCACCTTGCCTGGCAACCCCTTCTGCGCTAGGTTGCGCCCAATATGGATACAGCGCCCTTTTCTTCCGGCACGGTGCCGCCACCGCCACCGCCACCGCCGCCGGTAATAACGCCGGCGTCGCCGCCCAGACCGCGCCGTAGCTGGGGATGGATGATTTTCGCCATTATCCTGCTCGTCCTGTTGCTCATCAGCCTGTTGGGCAATTTCACTCAATTGGCTTCACAGACGCTGAATTTCAAAGGTGGCCTGGGCAGCGGGGTCTCGCATGAAGCCGGCCCTTATCTGGACGAATACGTTCTAAAGGACAATGATGCGGACAATAAAATCGCCGTGATGACGGTGGACGGCATTATCAGCGGCAGCACGGTGGATCAAGGCGGCTATAACCTGGTGGACGTGATTCGGGCACAACTGAACCGCGCCAGGGATGACAAGCGGGTAAAGGCGGTGATTTTGAAGGTGGATTCCCCCGGCGGTGAAGTCCTCGCCTCGGATCAGATTTATCGCGCAATCAAAGATTTCCAAAAGGACTCCGGCAAACCGGTGGTTTGTTCGATGGGCAGCCTGGCCGCATCGGGCGGCTATTACATCTCGTCGCCCTGCCGCTGGATTGTGGCCAACGACCTGACCATCACCGGCAGCATCGGCGTGATTTTGCACACGTGGAATTATCGCGGGCTGATGGACAAGCTCGGCATCTGGCCGGAAACGTTCAAGAGCGGCAAATTCAAGGACATGCTGAGCGGCGAACGCGAGACCAACCAAATTCCGGCCGAGGAATACAAGATGGTGCAGGGTTTGATTGACGATACGTATCAAAGATTCAAGGACGTTGTCGCCGCCGGCCGCGCCGCCGCGCACGAAAAAAACAAAAAGGAAGGCCGCCCGCTGGCGTTGGATTGGACCAGTTACGCCGATGGCCGCGTACTGTCAGGCACGCAGGCTTATGACCTCGGTTTTGTGGATCAAATCGGGGATTTTCAAGACGCGGTGGCGCGCGCGAAACAAATTGCCGGCATTCACAACGCCAATTTGATTGAATACCGCGAGCGCTACGACCTTTCGAAATTTTCTCCATTTGCTGGGCCAGAACGAATTGTCCCACAACATCAAATTAGACCTGGGCATGGACCTGCCCAAGCTCCAGGCGGGCGAGCTTTATTTTCTGTCACCCACTTTCGTTAATTGATTGAACGAACCCCTGCTCATCGTCGCGGACAGCGAGCGCGACGCGAACATGCTCTACGCCGTCGGCCTGTTCGTGCCCGACCCGTTCATCTATCTCAACGCCGGCGGACGCCCGTGGATTGTGATGAGCGATCTGGAAATTGACCGCGCCCGCAGGCAGGCACCGCATTGCCGCGTCCTGTCGCTGGGCGCGTATCAGCGAAAATTGCACGCCACGGGAGCCAAAATAACCAGCCTGCCCCAGGTCATCCGCCAGATTTTGCGCGAGAAAAAAATCCGCCGCGCCCTGGTGCCGGATGATTTTCCGTTCGGCCTGGCGAAGGATTTGAAGAAACTCGGAGTCAAGTTGAAACCCTGCGCCGGCATTTTTCCCCGGCGCGAAATCAAGTCCGCCGATGAAGTCAAAAAAATCTCCGCCGCGCTGGCCATGGCCGAGGTCGGCATGGCGGAAGGCATGGAGGTTCTGCGCCGGGCCAAAATCAGCCGCGA
Source organism: uncultured Verrucomicrobiae bacterium (assembly GCA_963786375.1). Lineage (GTDB taxonomy): Bacteria > Verrucomicrobiota > Verrucomicrobiia > Limisphaerales > UBA11358 > UBA11358. The sequence goes on along the minus strand of CAWAYP010000001.1, from coordinate 319,335 downwards.
CCGGAAGCTGATTTATCACGGCGTGCCGCTGACGTCGGAAAAGCTGCGCTCCGTGATTGACTGCGCGATTTTACAGGCGAACGGGTTGGCGGCGAACACCATCGTCGCCGGCGGCAAACAGGGCTGCGACCCGCACGAACGCGGCCATGGCCCGCTCCGCGCGCACGAACCCATCATCATTGATATTTTTCCGCGCTCGCAAAGGACCGGCTATTTCGGCGACATCACCCGCACCGTCGTCCGCGGGCACGCCAGCGAGGGCGTGCGAAAACTTTACGACACGGTCTGGCAGGGCCAAAAAATCGCGTTTGGAAAAATCCGCGCCAAAGTCAAGGCGGCGGACGTTCACCAAGCCGTGCAACAGTTTTTTGTTCAGCAAGGTTACAAGACCGGACGGCGCAATGGACGCATGGAGGGTTTCTTCCACGGCACGGGCCACGGACTCGGCCTGGAAATCCACGAAGCCCCGCGCGTGAGCGCGGCCACCGGCGAAAAATTAAGGCCCGGCCACGTCGTCACGGTTGAGCCGGGACTGTATTATCCCGAACTGGGCGGCGGCGTGCGGCTGGAAGACGTTGCGTTCGTCACGGCCAACGGCGCGAAAAACCTGACGCGGTTTGAAAAGGTGCTGGAGATTTGAGCCGCCTGCATGAAACTGACAAGTTTTGAAGCCATTGTTCGCGCGCTCAATGCGGCGGAGGCGCGCTATCTGGTGGCGGGCGGACTGGCGGTCAATGCGCACGGCTACGCGCGCTTCACCAACGATGTGGATTTGGTGATCCGTCCGACGGAAACCGATATTCTCGCCGCCTTCAAGGCATTGGAGAAAATCGGCTACCGGCCGGTGGTGCCGGTCACCGCCAGGGAATTTGCCGATCCCATCAACCGCCGGCGGCTGGCCAAAACAAAAAAAATGACCGTGCTTCAGATGTGGAGTGATAAACACCGGGAAACGCCCGTGGATATTTTTGTGACCGAGCCGTTTGACTTTGATGTCGAGTACAAAACCGCGCTGATTGAGCCTTTATCGCCCAAAGTTCCGGTCAGATTCGTTTCGATCAAGGCGCTGATCAAACTCAAAACCAAGGCCGGACGGATGGAAGACAAGGTTGACATCAAAAATTTGAAGGCGATTCTGAAACTGAAACCCGCAAAGCGCTGAATATGGCCCGCCGGAAAAATAAAATTTCATGGGATGCCTGCACCTGGAGCGGCGCACGGCGCGAGCAGTTCCGTCGTTGGGGCAAACTCACGCTCCGTGAAAAACTCAAGGCGGTCGAAGAGATGGGAAAAGTGGCCGCGCATTTTTCAAAACTCCGACGCACCGGCAAAGCACCGGGACACACAACCTGACGCGGTTCGAAACGGCGCTGGAAATATGAGAGCCTTCGAGCGAAAATTGAATGCGCGTTTTATTGTTCTAATTGGCCTTTTCTTCTTGGTGGTTGTTTCCGGCTGCACCCCAACCGACCCTGCCAGCTTGATAAAGAAATTCACACCACCCGAAGATGAAGCGATCGCAACAAATTACATCGCCCTGCTTCGGCAAAACAAATTTGAGCAGATTCAAAATGATTTAGATCCAAGCTTAAAAAACGCTCTCACCCAAGACACGCTGGCAAAAATGGCAAAGGCAATTCCGCCTCAAAACCCAATTTCAGTTAAAGTTATCGGAGCACAACAAGTTCGCGATCCAGATATCTACAAAATCAATCTTTCATTTGAATACCAATTCCCATCCAAATGGTTGTTGATCAATGTCGCGACACAAAAGAAAGACGGGGTTTTCACCATTATCGGATTTAACGTTTATCCGCAGTCGGATTCTTTGGAAAATCTGAACAGATTCACGCTCGCAGGAAAAAACTTTCTGCAATATGCAACGTTAGCGTTCGCCATCTTAATTCCGCTTTTTAGCCTATCGGTTCTTTTTCTTTGTATCAAAACCAAAATGCAGAAGAGAAAATGGCTTTGGATAATTTTTATTTTAATCGGAATAGGCAAGTTCACGATAAATTGGACCACTGGCCAGTGGAATCTTGCTCTGTTAAGTTTTCAGCTTCTCGGTAGCAGTTCATTTGCCCCTCCTTACGGCGCATGGACAATTTCAATTTCTTTGCCACTAGGAGCAATTTTGTTTTTGCTTCGGCGGAAAAAGTTTTTTGCTTCCCTTGAGTCAGCCCATTCGTCATCGTTGTAGCAGTTGTGGTTGCGCTTTGTGCTACATTTGTGCCAAGCGCCTTGTCCCACCTGCGTCACGTTGACGCGGAAAATTCTTTCAACGGACACGAAAGCCTGCAAAAATTAACGAGTATTGATTGGCACGGAACCGGCTGGAATTTGAATGAGCACAGCCGGCGGGCTGTCAATTGATTGCTCTATGTTTAATTTCCTCGATCCAGTTTATTGGTTGTTCGCGATTCCCGGATTGCTCATCGGCATCTGGGCGCAGATGAAGCTGCATCATGCCTACGCCAAATACAGCCAGGTGCCGGTGGATTCCGGCCTGACCGGCGCGGAGGCCGCGCGTGAAATTCTGGATCGCGCCGGGCTGACCAGCGTGCCGGTGGCGGAAATTCCCGGCCGGTTGAGCGACCATTACGACCCGACCAAACGCGCGCTGTTCCTTTCGTCCGACAATTTTCACGGCCGGACGCTGGCGGCGGTCGGCGTGGCGGCGCACGAGGCCGGCCATGCGCTCCAGCATCAGGCGGCTTACGGATTGTTCAACTTCCGGATGGCCATTGTGCCGATCACCCAATTCGCGAGCACGGCCTACATGGGCATTTTCTTTGTCGGCATCTTTCTTGGCCTGTGGAAAGTGGTGCTGCCCATCATCATCGTCACGTTCGCGGTGATAACCCTGTTCCAACTTGTCACGCTGCCGGTGGAATATGATGCGAGTCGCCGGGCGAAGGAACAATTGTTCCAGCTCGGCCTCGTCCATGAGCACGAACGCGCGGGCATCAGCAAGGTTTTGGACGCGGCGGCGCTCACTTATGTGGCGGCGCTGGTGTCGGCGGTATTGAATCTGCTTTACTATATCACGCTGGCGCGCGGCAGCCGGAATTAATTGCCGGTTAATTTTCTTGCGGACAGACGTTCTGGCCGTAAGGTTTTGTGCGCTCTATGGCAGTAAAGAAACCAAAACGCAAGGCGGTCAAAATCAAACGGCGCAAGAAGGTTGCCCCGCAGGCGGCCACTGTGGCCGTGGTGCCCGCCATTCCGGCCCCCAATGCGCCGCCAACCGGCCCCGGCGACACCACCCAGTTCATCCAAAGGGAAGTGTCGCGTTACGACGCCGACACCGCCATCAAGCTTTACCTGCGTGAAATCGGCCAGGTGAAATTGCTCACGCCACAGGAGGAAATCGAACTGGCCGCGCGCATCAAAAAGGGCGACAAAAAGGCGCGCGAACAGATGATCAAAGCCAACCTGCGGCTCGTCGTCAAAATCGCGCGCGATTATGACGGCATTGGCCTGCCGCTGCTGGATTTGATCAGCGAAGGCAACATCGGTTTGATGAAGGCCGTCGAGCGGTTCGATCCGCGGAAGGGTGGGAAACTTTCGACCTACGGCTCGTGGTGGATCAAGCAATCCATCAAACGCGCGCTGGCCAATCAGTCGAAGACCATCCGGCTCCCGGTGCATCTGGTGGATAAAATTTCCAAAATGCGCCGCGTGGCGATGAAGTTGCAGGAGGAACTGGGCCGGGAACCGACCGACGAGGAGCTGGCCGATGAACTCGACATGACCGCCACGCGGGTGCGGCAGATGCGGCTGGCGGCCATCCGCCCGGCGTCGCTCGACGCGCCGATTGGCGACGACGAGTCGAATAATTTTTCCGATCTGGTGGAGGACGAAAACGCCATAACGCCCTACCAGGGCCTCGAAGACAAGACCGTCACCGGCATGTTGCAGGACATGGTCAAGCACCTCGACGCGCGCGAAGCGACGATTCTGCGCTATCGTTTCGGCCTCGACGGCGGTTCGGAAAAAACCCTGGAGGAGGTCGGCGAAAAATTTGGCGTGACCCGCGAACGCGTCCGGCAGATTCAAAACCTGGCGCTCAAAAAGCTTCGCCGCATGATTGAAAAACTCGAAACCTCCAAAGACAACAGCGACAATTGACGCCATGCCCGCCACCCCAGCGACCTCCAAGGAAATTGCCGCCGCCATCCGCAACGTCCCGGACTTTCCGAAGCCGGGCATCCAATTCAAGGACATCACGCCCGTGCTGGCCGATCCGCGATTGTTTGCGGGCGCAATTGATCTGCTCACGGAAAAATTCAAACCCGGTTCCGTGGACGCGGTGGTGGGCATTGACGCCCGCGGATTCATTTTTGCCGCTGCCGCCGCCATGAAACTGCGCGCCGGGTTTGTGCCCGTTCGCAAAAAAGGCAAGCTGCCCTACCAGACCCATGAGCAGGATTACGCGCTCGAATACGGTTCAGCGACCATCGCCATGCACGTGGACGCGCTCAAGCCAGGCATGCGCGTGCTGCTGATTGATGATTTGCTGGCCACCGGCGGCACCGCTTCCGCCGCCGTCGCCCTGGTGAACAAATTCGGCGCGCAAATCCTGGAAGCCGCCTTCCTCATCGAATTGAAATTCCTGAACGGCCGGGAAAAATTGCACGGCTATCCGGTGCGTTCCATCATTGTCTATTGATCCGGCCGGGGTCAAAAAAATCAGTTGACAGGATTCAATCTTTCAATCAACTTATCCGCATCCGTTGATACAACGGTCTCATGCAGAGTGGCTGAGGGACTGGCCCGATGAAGCCACGGCAACCGGCTCCGAATGCGTTCGGGGTGGCCAGGTGCCAATTCCAGCCCGACGTTCCGCAGATGGGATTCGGGAAAAATGAGAAGTGCGCGTGAATTTCGTCAGCCCCTTCTCTCCATGAGCCGGGGCTTTTTGTTTGCCTCAAAATGTTCGTGGCCGCGGACGTCAGTCCGCTCTGACTTGGAGAATAATGAGCCGACTGACGCCGGCGGCCACGGGATAAAGAGAAAATTTATGAGTGAACATCACGGTTACATGAAAGCGCTGAAGTGCCGCGAGTGCGGACGGGAATATCCGCTCGCGGCCAATCACGTCTGCGAGTTCGATTTCGGCCCGCTTGAAGTCGCCTATGATTACGACCGCATCAAGAAATCCATGACCCGCGCGGCCATTCAGTCGCGCCCGAAGACAATGTGGCGTTACCGCGAGCTGTTGCCGGTGGCGAACGACCCAACCGTCGGGCTGCAAGCCGGTTTCACACCGCTCGTGAAAGCGGAGCGGCTAGCGAAGAAGCTCGGCATCCGTGAACTTTGGATCAAAAACGACACGGTGAACTACCCCACCCTGTCGTTCAAAGACCGCGTGGTGAGCGTGGCGTTGAGCCGCTCACGCGAGCTCGGTTTTGACACCGTCGCGTGCGCTTCAACGGGCAATCTCGCGAACTCCGTCGCCGCCCAAGCCGCGTCCGCCGGTTTGAAATCCTACGTGTTCATCCCGTCGGATCTGGAGCAGGGCAAAATCCTGAACTCGCTGGTTTACGGCGCGCACGTGATTGGCATCAAGGGCCATTACGACGAGGTGAACCGGCTGTGCGCCGAGATCGCGGGCAAGTTTGGCTGGGCGTTCGTAAATGTGAACATGAGGCCGTATTACGCCGAAGGCTCGAAAAGCATGGCGTACGAAATCGCCGAGCAATCCGGCTGGCGCATCCCGCGGCACACCGTCGTGCCCATGGCGTCCGGTTCTTTGCTGACGAAAATCCAGAAGGGCTACCAGGAATTCATCAAGCTCGGCCTCGTGCCGGAGATGAAATATGCCGTTCACGGCGCGCAGGCGACCGGTTGTTCGCCGATTTCCGTCGCGCAAAAGGCCGGACTCGATTTCTTCAAACCGGTCAAGCCGAACACGATCGCCAAGTCGCTGGCCATCGGCACGCCGGCGGACGGCTTTTACGCGCTGAAAGTGATGCGCGACACCGGCGGCGCGGCCGAGGACGTGACCGACAATGAAATTCGCGATGCCATCAAACTGCTCGCGGAAACGGAAGGCATTTTTGCCGAGACCGCCGGCGGTGTGACAGTGGGCGTGGCCAAGAAACTGATTGCCTCGGGCAAAATTCCCAGAGATGATTCAGCCGTTCTTTGCGTGACCGGCAACGGCTTAAAAACGCTCGATGCAGTGGATGGCCACGTGGGCAAGCCGCGCGAAATCAAGCCGAGCCTCCGCGAATTCGAGGCGCTGCTGGCGAGCGAAGGAAAAGTGAACGCGTAATTTTATGCCAAAAAAAGTCCGAATCCCAACCCCGCTCCGCAAGTTGACCAACAACGAGGAGCTGGTCGAAGTCAACGCGGCCACCATCGGCGAGGCGATTGTCGAACTGCAAACGCGCTTTCCCGGCATTCAGGAACGGCTCGTGGATGAAAAGGGCGAGGTGCGCCGCTTTGTGAACGTGTATGTAAACGAGGAAGACATCCGTTTCCTGAAAAACAAGCAGACGCCGCTGAAAGACGGCGACGAAATCAGCATCATTCCGGCGATTGCCGGCGGCTAGAAACAGTTTTTAATTTTAAGTTCTTCATTTTTAATTCCCATGGCCAGGACCAAGAAAAAACTCCCCGTCACCAAATCCACAACTCCCACCCAGCAAAGATTGTGGCTGATGTATCCGCCCCGGCTCATCAAGCAGCCGTTCATCTGGGAAGTCGGCCATAAGTTCAAGGTCGTTACCAACATCCGTCAGGCGAGTGTGACCGACGAGATCGGCATCGTGTGCCTTGAATTGGACGGCCCGCGCGACGAAGTGAAGGCCGCCATCAAATGGCTGGAGAAAAATGGCGTGAACGTCGAGCCGGTGGAAATCAGCGTGATTGAAAGCTAACGGTCTTTGACGCGCCGCCTTTTCGAGGCCGGTGGGGAATCGCTGTGATTCGCAACGAACCGCGGGCTATTGGCTGGTGGACGCGGTTGTCGATGCCCCAATGGCTGGGTTCATCAAGGTTTCTGTCAAAGGCGTTACCACGATGTCCGCCTTGGCTTTCAACCCGTTCATGTAGGCATCCAGTTGTTGTTGATAGCCAGCCCGGACCGCTTCCGCCAATTGATTGCGGATCTGAATATCAATTGCCTGCCAGGCCTGCTGGCTCGCCTGCGGATCGGCGGGCAAGGCGCCAAACTCATCAATATGCTGCTGGTAATATTGTTCGACTTGCTCCGGCGTCACATTCGGCGCGGCCCCCGCCGCCGCCATCAGCGAGGTTTGCAGCATGAACGCCTGCGCATCGCGTAGCTCAAATTCAATCTCCGCCGAATTTACGGTGAATTTGCCGACCAGGCCGGGTTCAGGCTCTTCCCGCGCGGATTGAAATTTATCCAACTGTTGCTGCTGGGAGTCCGACAGGGTAATTCCCCGCGCCTTGGCGGCCTGCATGATCAATTCGCGGTTGATGGCGCGTTGAAGGAAATAATTGTAGGTCACCGGGTCCAGTTGCTGTTCGGCATTATTGGTTGACGAGAGGGGTATCAAGTCCCAGAGGGTGATGGGCATGCCATTGACCTTGGCCAGCACCTGATCCGGGCGCACGAGATAGACCTTGGCGGTTTTCCGCGTCTCACCCTGGCCCGGTGCTGTCCCGGCACCGATGTTGCCGCCGGCATTTTTGTCGTTTGCGTGAACGCCGGACTGGGAAACAACAGTGGCAGTGCCATGAAGATGTATGAGAAACACCACCAGCACTGCCACCACCACGACGGCCAGCCACAAGATCACACTTTGCCGTCTCATTTCAGCACCAGCTCGTTTTCCTGACCGCATTCCACACCATCAACGGCAAACGGCTTCGCTTTCCACCCAATAACAGGTTTGTTTTCGGCTTCGGAACGCTTACGGTCATTACTTGCTTTCCAAGATGACATCTTCCATGCCCACCGGCACGCCCGGCGAGCTGTTATACTCAACCCAGACGCAGGAGCGGAAGAACAGATTGCTGCCCAGCGTGCCAGCTTGATAGCCGCTGGTATCCAAGTTGTATTGGAAGTCGCCGTTGTTCAGCACCATGATCCCGCCCGGACTGCCCACGCAGACGTAGTTCTGCGTCACGTCATTGACCAGGACCGAGCTGCTGTAAGTACCCTGACGTTCCGTGACGTCAATATGCACCGTGACATACGGACCCTCCTGGCAAGTCACATCATTGCCATTGCAATCCAGCAGCCGGACGGCGTGCAGAATCTTGTTACCAACACAGAACGAAGTAATGTACTCCGTCGTGGAAGGATCGTCCGGACAATTCATGTCAGTAAAACCGGCATCCGGTTCCGCGGTATTGTCATCCAGGTTGTCATCCTGGGGACAGTCAAACACCACCTGCAACGGCGCCAGCACGGTGAGATTGAACGTGCATTGGTTGGTGTTGCCGCTCGAATCAGTGGCCACAGCCGTCACCGGGTACACTCCCGGCCCCAAGACGGTACCGGGCGGCGGCGTGCAAACCACAGTCACAGGTTTGCCGCAGTTGTCCACTGCCAGTGGCGGGGTAAACTCAACCGCACCCAAACAAACGGCTCCCATTCCCAGATTGGCGCGCTTGCAAGCGCTCAAGACACCGGTGCAATCCGGTTGCAAGGTCCACCCACACAAATACCAGCCCTGACCACAGGCCCCGCAGGTCAGGAACGACTTGTAGTTTTCACACGAGCCGGCCGGATCCGAATTTTTCCAGCAACTGCTGCGATTGTCATCCACCGGCTTGACCCCAAACGTATTGCAATTGGTGTTCAGGGTCGTCTCCACAACCGCGCCCCACTGCCACTGAATCACAACCCCGGGCGTGTCAACCGCGAATCGGCCGCACCACGTTGCCGTGTTGACCTGGCAGCGGCTCTTACACGGATTGTTATTGTCCTTGCCCCAACAATAGCCCTGAAGCCGGCTGTTGATGTTGTTGTTCAAATTGAAGGGAACCTGCCATGCCAGCCCGGACAAGAACGTATTCCCCGAGAGACCGGGTTTCGTACATGTGATCCATTGCCCGTTCGTGCATGTTGTGGTCGCGGTGGCCACTCCGTTCGAGAACGTTACATACGCATCGGGCACGTTCAGGGTGATATTGGTGTTGTCCACTGAAAGCTGGATGGTCTGGTCAAAGACATGCACCGTGAATGAACCTTTGCTATTACACGAAGGATTTTGGATCACGCTGCTGAACCAGATGTAGTTGTTGGAAGCAACGCATAGGTTGTTAAAATTCGCACTGATGCAACTCAGGGCATTGGTGAGGATCGGCTTAAAGGTGACGGTCTGGTCACTGCAGAACAAGGTGGGCGGCTCGGTGTCAAACACCAGCACCGGCGTTTGACATTGCGTCGAATTGCCCCGCCCGTCATCAGCGGTGACAGTGATAAGATTTGTTCCCGTCACGTCCACCGGGAATTCCCCTTGCAACATGCCATTGCCCAGATTGGTGAAAACAATGCTGGCGCCATTTTCGTCAATGGCGCTCACGTTCACCGTGTCCGTGCCGCCGCAGCAATCCGTTGCCGTCGGTATCGGGAACGTGAACGTCGCATAGCACATGCCCGCATCGTTGGTCAAAACTATCAGGCCGCCGCCTGCCCCGCACTGAACCACCGGATTGTTCGTGTCCGCAAATTCGGGCGGCATCGTGTCCTGCACGGTAATGGTGAAACTGCACTCGTTCGTGTTGCCGGAGGCATCCGAGGCCACACAGGTCACCACGTAATTGGTGGAGTTGGCCGGCGGCGGCGGCAGGGCAAAGAAGCTGCCCGAAGGCGGAGTGCAAACCACCGTCGGATTCGGATCGCAATTGTCCGTCACCACCGGCGTGGGATAACTGACATACGCCCCCGCCAACCCATTGGTATAATGGCATTGGGCGGTGATGTTCGTCGGGCAAACAATCATTGGCGGCGTGGTGTCTTCGGAGCCGATGGTAACTTTGGCCTGGCCGTTGAAATTGGTCGTGAAAACATTATTGAACGTCGAATTTGCGCTCACAACTTGAACGCTGATGTTCCCACAGAACAAACTGGCGAGCGGCCCGCCGTTGGGCGTAAAGCGAAAATCATAACTACTCGCCGAAGGTCCGTATAAGTAACCGAATCCGATCACCTGGCCGGTCAACAACGTGCCAGAGTAGGTATTGGTTACGCCCCCGATAACTGCCGTTACGGTTCCGGACAAAACCAAATCCTGGCCCCCATCGCCGGGCGCGCTGCCCACCAGAGCACCGGTGTTGTCCACGACGACCTGGATTTGGAGATTCTTCGTGCCGCTGATCACTTTAGGCGCTCCCACACTGGAGAATGACACGGTTGATGGTGTTGAGCTGATGGTCAAAAGCTGATTCGTGGGTGAGTACACAAGAGCAAACGCGCTGGCGTTATTGCAATTGATTTTCGGGAAGGTCAATGTGACGTTCAAAAGGCTGGCAAACGACGGTATGGCCAGTGCCATAAACGTTGACACCAAAACTACTGACTTTATCCGGTTCTTCATAATGGTTCCTTTCAGTACTGATTCGTCCAGTTCATTACATAACTCGATTTTTCTGGCTTTACATCCTGGTAAATCAAACTTGCTCTGAATACAGCAATGCTCCGCGCCGTGTTAAACACGCAATGCGTTACGACGAGAACGATATCCCCCTGCAAACAAGATGCTGCCAACCAACACAAGCAAAATTGAAGAAGGCTCCGGAACCATTGAAAAACTGTTGATCAGACCGTTCCCGCCGCCGGGACCGGCATCGCCAATATTATTAAAGTCACTAGTCCATGAACCAGTGAAAGGGGTTGTGCCGGGATTGCCATGGAAAAAGGAATCAAGAATAATCCCGCCGGCGGCGCCATTTCCGCCGAAAGCACTCTCAAGGGTGCCACCGTTAACAGTGAACAGGAACTGAAACTGATCGTTGTCATTATCGCCATATCCAAAAGCCGTCCCTGCCGCTCCCGTGACCAAATTACCGGTCAGTAGTGTTACACTTGTATCACCGTCGCCAACTGCACCATTAATCGCTAGCGTCCCACCCGTCAAAACCCCTGAATGGTTGATGGTCGCCGACAAAATGTAAGTGTCGGGTACTGAAACCCCAATATCAGTTGCCCCACCATGACCATCAGAAATATTGTAATCAAACGTATATCCACTCGCCAGAAAAGTATCGCTGCCTGCATCGTAGGTCACATCCATCCCAGGAGTACCACCGGCCAAGTCGGGCAAACCTTCATATAAAATAAGATCCGTCACCGCCATGGATTGCAAGTTCGCCCACAGTGATAATACACCGATTATAGCTACGATTTTCAGGGTTTTCATGGTTCCTTTCATTTCAACTTTTCACCATGATTGCAATGGTGGTATGGGATAAATTGAAAAAATGTTTCCGACCATTCACTCCGGTCAGTTGCTTCCGCATTGTTTTACAAATAAACTCTCTCACAACCTGGTTTCTTCGCTTCCGACTTGACCTGCCACACCAATCATAAACTGACAAAACTACCGTCATTTTTGCCCCCTGCCAAAGGCAAAAACCCCCGGTACGCCCCGTTAATTTCCCACTGTTTTAAACTATCCTGAAGATTTGTATAATTTTTATACGCTTGAGTCAAGCCTTTTCTTTGACAATCAGATGCCAATTTTTACAAAAGGTCGCGTTCGAACAATTCAGCCTGCCGGTCCAAAAGCTGGCTTTTTTCCGAAATCAGCTTGCTTTTTTCATCAATGAGCTTGGCCTGTTGGATCATCAAACGTTTCTGCTCCTCAATGAGTTCCTTCTGATTGGCGATCAAGTCCAGGTGTGCCTGAACCAGGGCTTGATTCGTGTCCCCCTGCGTTGGTGGTTGGCTGGCAACGGCCCGGTCAACCGATTGGCCATTGACATGGCCATTGCCGTTGGCATGGCCATTGGGTCTTGAAAACTCCACATAGCTGCCGGAAGAAAGTTTCATAACGGTGTCTGTGTAAAACCGGTGATAATCAAAATTCCGCTTGCGCCGGACACCACGCCGGTGCTTCGACCCGTTCCGGGCAATTGCCTCTTTTGGCATTACGTCAGCGGGCTTCACGTCATCCGGCTCCGAGCCGTTGGCCAGCGTGGCGGACGTCGGCGAAGTTGCGCTGGTGTGCGCGTGTGCCAATCCTTCGCCGTCGCCAGCCGCACTGCCATTGCCCATTCCATTGCTCATTCCATTGCTCACCGGACTGGCTGAATGCACGCGGCGCGCTTTATGACGCTGCCGTCGTAACACACCACGGAATAGCAGGGCGACCCCACCTGCCAGAGCGCCAGCCAGAACATACATGCGCCAACCCCACGCACCCGCGCCTTTGCTGGTTTCACTTGAAGCGGCAACGTCAGCTTTTTGCGCGGCCGGAGAATCATCTTCTCCAGTGATAAGCCCCGCCAAACTGACGTTGGATACCTTGTCACCCTTCTGAAAATCCACGTAACGCTGCCCTGGTTTGAAGGAAATATTTTTCATCAGATCCTTCAAGGGGGCCAAATCGGAGCCGGCTTGATCAGGTTCCACAACCGTGGCGTCCAACACGCCTTGACGACCCAGTAAACGCATGGTGTGATTGATCGCTTCAGCCGAGCTGGTCTTGGCCAGAACCGCCCATTCCAGTGTATGTGTTTTGGCTTCAAACATCGGCGGAACTTTCCAATCCACTGACGTAATCGGATCCGTGCCATGGATCGTCCGCTCCTCATTTTCCTGCCGGGCGCGATCAGAGATGGCCTTCAAAATTGCCGCCGCATCAATCTCACCTTTGTCCACACCCTTCACATAACCAATATCTTTATAGGTAAGAACTGCCCACCATTGACCTGATTCCGGAGCCAGGATGCCCACCAAGCCTTGGGGGATTGGATTGTGCATCCTCGTGAGCAAAGCACCGGCCTCCGTTGCGCCCGTGAAACGATAACCCGTCGGAATTTTAATATCAGCCAGCGTACCCAAGCTGGCATCGGCCGGCCCTGAAGTCCACTCCATCTGCACCTGGCTGTGGGAGGCTAAAGACAAAAGCGAAGACTGATCGGCTCTGCAACACTGAGCCAAAAAAATGGCGGAAACTGGCAACAGCCAAAAAAAGACTGCGGGGTTGACGAATAACCTGTGGAATGATTTTTTCGAGGAGGTGTACATAATCCCTTTATTGGCTAATAATACTACTAATACGACATTACATTAACAACTATATCTGCCCAGTTTTATGACATCACTGTACAATAAAATGACTTGATAGTCAATTGGATTTTTATTTGGGTAACGGGTTGTTTGAAACTTGATTTCGGTTTTGGCCGCTTTGACGGCAACCACAGGGCATGGCTAAAACACCCAAAAACCAGCCAAATGCAAAGCTCGCCCAGATGCCATACTCTATTGGATACTTTCTATTTTGTCAGATTGGAATGCGGCTAAATCGTTCAAAAATTTATGGAAAGAACTTCCAGACCGACCCACTTCCTTGGTTTGAAAAAGCATAAGCAGCTTGTCCAGTGCAACTTGGCACCTGTCAGACAACTTTCACCCAAGTGAACGGTAAGACCGCTTTCTTCTGCTTACTGATTCCGGCGTCGTTTAACCCTGAGTTGAGTCGTGGCGTGAGCGAGCGCCGCCTGAACCCGGGCAGCTTCTTCGTCGGTGATTTTTTGCGCCAGCCGCGCCTCGGCGCGGCTGCAACGCCTCCTCGGCCTTGGCCTCGTCAATGTTCTCGGCGTTGATGGCCATGTCGGTGAGAATGGCCACGCGGTCGCCGGTGACCTGCACAAACCCGTCGCCGACGGCAGAGAAAATGGTTTCCTTGCCCTTCTGCGCGATGATTTCGCCCGCCACCAGTTGCGTCATCAGCGGCATGTGCTGCGGCAGGATGCCCATCTCGCCTTCGGTGCCGGTGAGCGTGACCATGTCCACGTCGTCGGAGAAAATTTTCGCCTCCGGCGTGACAATTTCGAGTTTTATGGTCGCAGCCATTTTTTATTGGGAGAGTTGCCGTGTCGGCGACCCCTGTTCGGGGACGGCGACACGCCGTTCCTCCCGGTTACGTCTCTTTGATTTCCTCAATGCCGCCCTTCATGTAGAAATTCTGTTCGGGCACGTCGTCGTGTTTGCCTTCCAGAATTTCCTTGAAGCCGCGGACGGTTTCGGCCACGGGCACCTGTTTGCCCGCCCGGCCGGTGAACACTTCCGCCACCGAGAACGGCTGGCTCAGAAAGCGCTGGATTTTGCGCGCGCGATAAACGGTGAGCTTGTCGTCGGGCGAAAGCTCGTCCATGCCGAGAATCGCGATGATGTCCTGCAAATCCTTGTAGCGTTGCAAGACCTTCTGCACGCCGCGCGCGACTTCGTAATGTTCCTGCCCGACGATTTCCGGCGCGAGCGCGCGGGAGTTCGAGGCCAGCGGGTCCACGGCGGGATAAATGCCCAGCTCGGCGATGGAGCGTTCCAGCACGATGGTCGCGTCCAGGTGCGCGAACGTCGTGGCCGGCGCCGGGTCGGTCAAGTCGTCCGCCGGCACGTACACGGCCTGGAACGACGTGATGGAGCCTTTCTTGGTCGAGGTGATGCGTTCCTGCAAGTCGCCCATTTCGGCGGCGAGGGTCGGCTGGTAACCGACGGCGCTAGGCGTGCGGCCGAGCAGCGCGGACACTTCCGAGCCGGCCTGCGAAAAACGGAAGATGTTGTCAATGAACAGCAGCACGTCCTGGTTTTTTTCGTCGCGGAAATATTCGGTCACGGCCAGCGCGGACAGCGCCACGCGCAGACGCGCGCCGGGCGGCTCGTTCATCTGGCCATAAACCAGGCCGATTTTGGAGCCGGGCGTGATGATGGGCAGGCCGTTCGCGCCCTTTTTGGGATGGCCCTTTTCGTCCTTTTCCACCTTGATGACGCCGGCCTCGATCATTTCGTTGTAAAGATCGTTGCCTTCGCGGGTGCGTTCGCCGACGCCCGCGAACATGGAGATGCCGCCGTGCAGCTTGGCGATGTTGTTGATCAATTCCATGATGACGACGGTCTTGCCGACGCCGGCGCCGCCGAACGCGCCGACCTTGCCGCCCTTCAAAAACGGGCAAATCAGGTCAATGACCTTGATGCCGGTCGTGAGCATCTGCGGCGAGGTGGATTGATCCAGCAAGCGTCGGGGCGGCGCGGTGGATCGGATAAAACTTGTCGGCCTTGACCGGCCCTTGTTCGTCCACCGGCTCGCCGACGACGTTGAACACGCGGCCCATGACGGCTTCGCCGACGGGCATGGAAATGGCGGCTGCCGGTGTCCGTGACTTCGTAACCGCGCTTCATGCCCTCGGTGGAGCCCATGCAAACGCAGCGCACCCAGTTGTCGCCGAGGTGCTGTTCCACTTCGAGCGTCTGTTTGGTTTGGCCGGCGCCGGGCACGTCGTATTCGACGGTCAGCGCGTTGTAAATGGCGGGCAGCTGGCCGGGAAATTCCACGTCCACGACCGGGCCGATGATTTGAACGATTTTGCCTTTGTTCATAAACGAATATTGATTTCAACCCACCGCCATTTGCGCGGTGGCGATTTCCAGCAATTCCTTCGTGATGTTCGACTGGCGCAATTTGTTGTATTCGAGCGTCAGGTCCTTGATGAGCTGCTGCGCGTTGTCGGTGGCGTTCTTCATCGCCACCATGCGCGCGCTGTGTTCGCTGGCCTTGGCCTCCAGCAAAATCTGGTGCATCTGGAAATTCAGGCTGTGCGGCAGCAATGCGCCCAGCACGGTCTGTTCGTCCGGTTCAAATTCAAAAACGTTCCGTCGGCACGCCGGCCGGCAATTCCTGCGCCGGCGCATTGCACGCCCGGCCGTGGACGGCCTCGATTTTTCCAATGGGCAGAAACGGAACGACCTTCGGCTGCTGCACCAGGGTCGAAACGAAATTCGTGAACAAAATGTCCACGGCGTCCACTTCGCCCTTGAAAAACAAATCCTGCGCGAATTTGGAAATCGCCCGCGCCTCGGCGAATTGCGGCGTGTCCTTGTAGGTGAATTCCGCCGCGAGCGAGCGCTTGCGTGCGCGCGATGAATTGCGACGCCTTGCGTCCGGCGGTGATGAAAACCGTGGTGTTTTTGTCCAGCTTCGCCGCCTCGCGGAACAAATTGCCGTTCAGCGCGCCGCACAAACCGCGGTCGGTGCTGACCAGGATGACGGCGCGTTTCCGGACCGGGCGCGCTTCCATGAGCGGATGTTTGAAGGCCGCCGTGCGCGGCGCCGCCTGCGCCAGCATCGTCGTTCATCAACTCCGCGTACGGCCGCCCGACCAGCGCGGCCTGCTGCGCCTTGCGCATCTTGGCCGCCGCCACCATCTGCATCGCCTTGGTGATTTGGGCGGTGTTCTTGACCGACTTGATTCGCCGGCGTATGTCGCGCGTGCTGGGCATGAAAAATTAAAATCTCTTTCGACAGCTTCTGACGCGATATCGGCGGCGCGGTTTCCCGCACGTGAAAGCCGATTCGCTGCCGGTCTTCCGGCAACGGCGGTTCAACCAATTGCCGGATCGCTTCAAATAAATTCGTGAATGGATTCGTCATGGCCGCTGACGCGGCTTTCCAGTTCGCTTCAATTTCTGTGCGAATTCCTTGTGCGCGGCCAGATTGTTCGCGCATCCAGACAAACGCGCGCACGACCCGGACGCTGGCTTCAACCGCAATCGGACTGTTCAAAACGCTGGCCAGCATTAACGCGCCATGTTCGGTGAAAACAATCGGCAAATGCCGCAGCCCGCCGTGCAAACTTGAGGTCGCAATTTGCGACCTCAAGTTTGCAAACTCTTGATGCGCAAGCTGAAACGCAAAGTCATCGGGGAATCTTTCGGCATTTCGCCGGAATTGTTCGTTTAACCGTTTCGTGGTCACGCCATAAATCTGCGCCAGATCAAAATCCAGCATGACGCGCTGCCCGCGAATCAGATAGAATCATATCCTCGATTCGCCGCACCGGAGCCATTTTGGTTTTGTAGCTGACCATCGAAATTCTAGTGATACGTCTGCTTGAATTCCGTCACCGCCGCCTTCAACTCCGCCGCGAGGGCGTCGCTGATGGCCTTTTCATTGCGGATTTTCGCCAGCAAATCCGCTTTGCGCGTGGTCAGGAAATCCGCGAGTTTGGCCTGGAAATCCTTGACCTTGTCCACCGGCACGTCGTCGAAGAAATTATTCTGCACCGCCCACAGCACCGCGACCTGCACTTCCACCGGCAGCGGATTGTATTGCTGCTGCTTGAACAACTTCCACGATGCGCTTGCCGCGTTCGAGCATGCGCCTGCGTCTTCGCGTCGAGGTCGGAACCGAACTGCGCGAACGCCGCCAGTTCGCGGAACTGCGCCAGATCGCCTTTGATGCGGCCGGCGACCTGTTTCATCGCCTTGACCTGCGCCGCCGAACCGACGCGCGACACGGACAAGCCGACGGAAATCGCCGGACGCACGCCCTGATAAAACAAATCCGTTTCCAGATAAATCTGGCCGTCGGTGATGGAAATCACGTTCGTCGGAATGTAAGCCGAAACGTCGCCCGCCTGCGTTTCAATGATGGGCAGCGCGGTGAGCGAGCCGTTGCCGTATTTTTCCGACACGCGCGCGCTGCGTTCCAGCAGGCGGCTGTGCAGATAAAACACGTCGCCCGGATACGCCTCGCGGCCGGACGGACGCTTCAGCACGAGCGACACCTGGCGATAGGCGACGGCGTGCTTGGACAAATCGTCGTAAATGATGAGCGCGTCCATGCCGTTGTCCATGAACCATTCGCCCATCGCCGCGCCGGCGAACGGCGCGAGATATTGGTTGGTGGCGGAATCGGAAGCCGCCGCCACGACGACAATCGTGTAGGGCATCGCGCCCGCCTCTTCCAAAACGCCGATGACGCGCGCGATGTTCGACTGCTTCTGGCCGATGGCGACGTAAATGTTGTAAATCGGGCGGAAATTCTTGTCACCGGCCTGCTTCGGCGGCCTTGTTGATGCGCGCCTGGTTGATCATCGTGTCCACGCAAATGGTCGTCTTGCCGGTCGAACGGTCGCCGATGATCAATTCGCGCTGGCCGCGGCCGATGGGAATCATCGCGTCAATCGCCATGATGCCGGTCTGCACCGGCTGGCTGACGGATTTGCGTTTGATGATGCCGGGCGCGATTTTTTCCACCGGATAAAATGCCGCTTTCCTTGATCGGCGCCCTTGCCGTCGAGCGGCTGGCCGAGCGCGTTGACGACGCGGCCCAGCAATCCCTTGCCGACCGGCACCTGCAACAGCTTGCCGGTGGTGCGGACTTCGTCGCCTTCCTTGATCTCGGTGTAATCGCCGAGAATAATCGCGCCGACCTCGGTTTCTTCCAGGTTGAGCGCGATGCCGGTGATGCCGTTGCCGAAATCCAGCATCTCGTTGAGCATCGTGTCGGTCAGGCCTTCGATCTTGGCCACGCCGTCGCCGATTTCGCGGACGATGCCGACGTTTTGTTTGGCCGTCGCGAGTCTTCGCGCCCGCGATTTGCGCTTCAATTTCCTGTAATAAGTTGCTCATAAAATTTCGTTAAAAACTTTGCTTCCAATTTCTCCAACCGCGTTTTCACGCTGCCGTCATAAAGGTCGCTGCCGACCTGGATCCGCAGGCCGCCGATCAGCGCCGGATTCTGGCGAACGAAATGTCCACGCCGGCGCCGTAAATTTTTCTGATTTGGTCCGTCACGTCCGCTCTGCAAATCGGCGGGCAGCGGCACGGCGCTTTCAACGCGCGCGGCGTGCTGCTCCAGGTCCAGTTTCACCAGCCGGTGCAGCCGCGACAAAATTTCCACGTAACCGCGCGGCTTTTTCGCCAGCAGCAACGCCACGGCCTGGCGGACGCGGTTTTCGTCCAGCAAACCGTTGACGCTGGCAACTGCGGAACAGTTGCCGGGCTTCGCGCTGCGCCAGTTTGGAGATTTTCATTCCTGTTTGGTAGGGCGCCGCGACTGCGGCGTCCGGTCGCGCAGCGCGCCGACCCTACCAGTTACGCGGCCAGTTGTTTTTCGGTTTCCTCCGCGAGCCGTCGCTGGTCTTCCGGCGTGAGAATCTTGCCGGTGACGGTCGTGGTGGTCTGCACGACCAGCCGGCCGACTTCGCGTTTCAATTCGGCCAGCATCCGCGCGTGGTCCTGCGCGGCGGCTTCGCGCGCCTTGACGACGATTTGTTCGGCGGCGGCAATGGCCTTTTGCGTTTCCGACTTCGCGCACGTGCGCGGCGGCGGCCGCGCGCCTCTTCAATCATCTTGTTCGCCATGTCGCCGGCCTGGGCCAGGATGCGCCTGGCGTTCGGCCTCGGTCTTGGCGAGTTGCGCCTTGATTTTCTCGGCGTTGGCCAGGCCTTCGGCGATTTTTTCCCGGCGCGCTTGCAGCATCGCGAAAATCGGCCCGTAGGCAAACCGCCACAGCACGAAAAACACGACGGAAAAGCTGATCGTCTGCGTGAGCAGGATCCTCCAGTCGATTCCTAGTTGGCTCATAAGCGGCTGGTTATTTGACGACGAACCACGCGATGACCGCCCAGCCTTCGGCGAGCGCCATGCCGATGAACATGAACATCAGGATTTGGCCGAACATTCCGGGGTTGCGGCTCATGGCGATGACGCCGCCCGCCGTGGCGCATGCCGATGCCGATGGCCGCGCCGCCAAAGGCCAGGCCGATGTGAACGTTGCCTGTCACGTTCCCTGTCAATTCTGCGAGCATCATATACTTTTTCTCTTTCTGGTTGTTTTGGTTGTCGTTCCGGCGTTCGCTGCCGGAACAAATTCAATATTCAATGGCCGTGTTCCTCGTCCGTGTGCGTGCACATCGTGCCGACAAACGCCACGACCAGCATCGCAAACACAAACGCCTGCACCAGGCAGACGAACGTTTCGTAAAAATACGCCACGGTCGAAAGCACAATTGCGCCCAGGAACGATTTGACTGTGAAACGTCATGTCCAGCATGGTTTCCCCGGCAAAAATGTTTCCGTAAAGCCGCATCGCCAGCGCCACCGGCCGCGCGAATAAAATCGAAACCACTTCCATCACGCCGATGAAAAGAAACAGCAGGAAAAACAACGGATACAACCCATTTGTTCGTTTCCATTTTCACGCCGAAAATGTGCTTGATGAGCCCCCAGAAGCCGTTGTAACGCACCGCCCAGAAAAGGCTCATCACCAGAAAAATTCCCGCCATCGCCACGGTCAGGTTCGCATCCGTCGTCGGCGGGCGGAAAAATGGCCGTTCCACGTGTTCGACCGCAAAGGGCAGCAGACTGTGCTGGACCGGGCGTTCCGAACCCGATGCTGCCGACGCCCGGAATCAAATCCACGTAATTGGACATGACGATGAAAATGAAAAAGGTCGTGGCAAACGGAAAAACCCAGCGCGTGACCTGCGGATCCAGAATGTCGCCCATCAAACCTTCCCAGCCTTCCACGAGCGCCTCCATGGCGTTTTGCATGCCCGACGGGATTTCCTTGTTGTTTTTCCAGGTCGTCACGCGGACAACGACCAAAATAATCACCGCCACAATCCACGTGCAAACCATGGAATTGGTGATGGGCAGCGGACCAATGTGGAAAAGCACCGGCGGGGTTTGAGGTGGAAGGTCATTTTCCGCCGGCGAACTGACCGCCGGCCGGGTTTGTGCCACGGCTGGATTGGCGGCGGCATTTCCCGTTGAGCCACCCGCAGCAGCCGGCAAAGACGACGATATATCCGCCTTTGCCGTCAAGATCGCGGCAAAAAACACACCGGCCAGAATAATGTTTCTGAATCGTTTCACGTCCAAAACCAAGTCGGGTAACACGAACCCCCGGTCAAACAAACCGGGGGGGCCCGAGACGGGAAAAACTGCCTTATCGTGAAAAAATTCACAAGCCAATTTTGGCCATTTTTCGACAGCATTTTGGCGGGATCCGGGTATTAAAAGCCGCCCTGGCGCAGTGATTCGGGCGTTCTCCCGCCGGCGCGCAGCGTCCGCAGGCTCAAGGCGTCGCGGTGTTTGCCCGATTGTATTGCCGGATTGAAGTTTGTGGCCAAGCTTTTGTCAGCCGCTTGCCGGCCTAATTATTAATCACGATCCCCGCCCTCCAATTAAGCCCAAAAGCCGCAATCAAATGTTCAGGGACTCAGTGAGTGTAGTGAGTGTCGCTTTGCCCAAATGGCGAAATTGCCGCCAGATTCGGAATGTGCTTCACCATACCCGTTCGCGAGGCCATAAATTCGCCTCCATTTTCCATGCTGCCTTTCCACCCCAAAAGTCCCTGCCGCGAAATTGAAGAAAGGCCACCCCCGTTTTCATGCCGATCGTCATACCGTGGGTGCAGGATGTTGCGGCTCCGCCGGTGCAAGTTGTGACTCTGCCGTTCCCGTCGGGTGCGGCAGGTGCCCTTTGATCAGGTGCATTACCGCCTTGACGGCCAATTCAATCGGCAGGAACGGCTTGGCAATGAGATCGTCGCCGCCGCTCAAAACCCCCTTGGCGCGGCTTTCAAAATCACTGTGGACGGTGACGTAGATCACGGGGGTTTTCTCATAGCCGGGAATGGCCCGCAATTTCCGGCAAAACTCGTAACCGTTCATCAGCGGCATTTCGATGTCGAGCAGAATCAGCTCGTAATTTGTTTCTTTCAGCAGCTTCAAGGCCTCCAGCGGATCTTTCACGCCGTTGGCCTGGAGATGTGCCCGCTGGAGCGCGAAGATGGCGACGCGATTGGTGACCGCGTCGTCGTCCACAATCATGACCTTGCTGACCAACGGCTCTTCGACCGATGGCTCGCGCGCCAGGGCAAAAAGCACTCCCATAAAATCCAGGGTCATGGCGATTGTGCGCAGGCTGGACGGCGTGATGAGGTCCGGCGTGCGTTGCAGCTCGAACAACAGGGCTTCGAATACACCACTGAGCAGTGCGGTGTAATGGAACCTGGCCAGGCCGGTAATGGCGGTGACGAAGTGCACCTTGCGATAAAGAGCGTCGAGCCGCTCCCCGCGCGTCTTTAGGTCCGGACTCTTTCTGAACGCCCGATAAAGCTCGCGCAAATCCACAATGATGGAGGGCGCGTCCCTGAGAAAATCCTGGCGGCTCTTGATGCTGGAACTCATTTCCACGGCTTCCAGATCGTGCTCCGCCTGCTTCAACCCGGTGGGGGCCGTGAGCGACTCGATTTTTCTGGCGGCCGTCGGATCCTTGATCAGCAGGTCATTCGCGACGGCAATCAATTTGGCGGGGTTACACTCGGCCTTGATGACGGTTTGCTGGACGCCGATCTCAATGGCGGCTTGTGCCAGCTCATCCATGAACGCATTGGTGAAGATGGCGACCGGTATGGAGCGCAAACGGGCTTGTGAACGGAGGAATTTCAACACTTCCACTCCCGAAAGTTTCGGCATCATCAAATCCAACACCACGAGGTCAGGCTTGTCCGCCTGCAACAGTTCCAGCGCATTCAAGCCATCCGTGGCGGTGGCCACGCTGAAACCATATTGAGCGAGCCTTTTTCCATAAATGGCCCGGATCACTGCGTCATCATCCACCAGAAGAATTTTTTTCGGCAGTTGCCCGGGAGGCCCTGCCTCGGGCGATTCCACCGGCGCAGCCGGCGGCGCGGTGGTTCGCGTCTCGTTCACCGGCGCTTTGTTATTCATCTTTTTCATCGGCGATCTAGGGCTGTAATCTGAATTGTCTGAGAATCCAGCATGGGACATCAATGGGAGTAGCAAAAGATATGCCAGCAAAAATTACCGGTGACGGAGAGGTTGCCTGACGGATCCGATCCAATCCTCCGACCTGGAAATAATCCTAAATCCATCATCAAAACACCTTTGTCGCGCGGCCGCCCGGGCGCCTCAAAACTCCGCGGAGCTTCCAAGTTGCCGTTGGACTGCACAACCGCAGACAACGACTACGGCAAATGCCGGTGTCTTGCGCATCTTCGAGTCACGCGATCCAATCCGGCGCAACGTCATTTTCATGGCCGCCGACACCCCGTGCACCCGCAATCGTTCCATTCGACGGGAGGCGGCTCCGCTGGAAGATTTGCCTGTGGATTTCTTGGCAATGGGTCGGCATTGTGAATCATCTTTGTTTCGTCAGCGCGGCTCAAGCCCATTTTCGCCGCCAGGAGTCTGGGGTTTCGCCGTTTGCACGCAACGTCCGCAGACTCAAGGCATCGTGGCGCTTGGCCAGCCGCTCACCGGTTTCGTCGCACAACAGGGGACAGTGAAAAAAAGCCGGTGGCTTGAGGCCGAGCGCGCGGTAAAGCAAAATCTGCCGCGCCGTGCTCAGCAGCAGATCCGCGCCGCGCACCACCTCGGTGATTTGCATCGCCGCGTCGTCCACCACGCAGGCCAGTTGATACGCCGGCACGTCGTCGTGCCGCCAGACGACAAAATCGCCGAAATGCGTGCCGGCGATGAACTGTTGCGGCCCCTGGTTCCCGTCGGTGAACGAAATGGTTTTGCCGTCGGGAACCCGGAAACGCCAATTGAAGCGGGTTGAAGATTGAGGGTTGGGAGTTGAGAGTTTTTTATCGCGGCAAGTGCCGGGATAAATCGGCTCGTCGCCTTCCGCGTGCGGGGCGGCCGCAGCCTGTTGAATGTCCTTTCGCGAGCAAGTGCAGGGATAAATCAAATTGCCGGCACGGAGTTTTTCCAAGGCGGCGCGATAGAGTTTCATCCGCTCGCTTTGGTTGTAGGGCGCAAACGGTCCGCCGCAGTCCGGTCCCTCCTGCCATTCAAAACCAAACCATCGCAAGTCCTCAATCATGGCCGGGACGAATTCCATTCGGAAGCGCGTGGAATCCAAATCTTCATTCCGCAAAATCAGCGTCCCACCGCTCGCCCGCGCACGTTGTTGCGCCGTCCAAAACGTCCGCGCATGGCCCAGATGCAGATAACCCGTCGGCGACGGCGCGAGCCGGCCGCGATACGTTTTTTCAGAATGGCTCATGGGGATTTGCCGCCAGCCATTCGCCCAGGCCCGGCAGCGGAACGGACAATATCTTTTGGATTTTGGCGATGTTCAACGATGTGTCCGGCGCGCGCGGCGGGCCGGGAAAATCCCTGGCCGCGCCGGGTTCGATGTTTGCCTTTAGTTCCGGCCAGCGCTTCACCAGAAGCTGCCCGATTTGCCAGCGCGACAATTTTTCCGCGCCGGCCACGTGAAACCGTCCGGCGCGGTTTTGGGTCGCCAGTTCCCAAACCGCGCGCGCCGTTTCGCCGGCGAAAATCGGGCAGCGAAATTCGTCCGTGAACAACTTCATTTTTTGTCCGGTTTTCCACGCAAACCGCAACTGTTCGTTGAAGCCGCGCCTGCCGCCGCGCGAAATGCCGCCGTTGATGGATGTGCGCACGACGAGATGGCGCGGATTTTTCAAAACGATTTGTTCGGCGGCCACCTTGGTTTCGCCGTAAACGTGAATCGGATTCACCGCGTCGGTCTCGACGTAATTTCCCCGGCGCCCGTCAAAAACCAAATCCGAGGAAAGGAAAACGAATTGAATCGCCGCGGCCAGTTTCGCGAGCCGTTCGGTGACTTCGACGTTTACCCGTCGGGCCTGCGTGGGATTGGCCTGGGCTTCGACCATGCCGGACATGGCGGCGCAGTGGATGACCAGTCGCGGCCGGTCTTTCCGGAATTCGCGGCGGACGGCGCTGAAATCGAGCAAGTCAAGTTGGGTGCGCGTCAATGCCCGAACCCGCCAGGCGGGAGCAAATTTCGGCGCGGTTTGGACCAGGTAATTTCCGATGAGTCCGTTCGCGCCGGTGATCCAGGCCAATGATTCGATTTTACGTTCAGTCATCGAATAAGTGATAGTGGCTTGCGGTCATTTTTCCAAGCTCGCGCAATGTCAATTCTTGCTGAAATTATGGTCTTGGTTTAAGTTTGGGCCGTGAGCACGGCGGAAAAAATCTTTCAGAAAGCGCTATCACTTCCAGAGTCCGCACAGACGGCGGTGCTCGAAATGGTTGAGCAACTGGCTTCGCGTTATCCAGCACGTGAATCTTCCGCGACGCTAACGCTCCGCGAATCTGCTGAATTGCGCGGCAAACTGGGCGCATGGGAGGAAGATTGGAACGCGCCAGGCATGGAAGCGTATGACCAACCTTAACCGCGGCGATGTGGTATTGGTGTGGTTTCCGAACAGCGACCTCGTTACATTCAAACGCCGCCCCGCGCTGGTGGTTGAAGCTGACCTTTTGGAAACTGGACTTCCGCAAGTTCTGGTTTCAATGATCACAAGCAATCTCGTGCGACGCGGTCATCCGAGCCGCGTTTTCATCCCGCTCAACTCTTCTGAAGCAAGAGAGGCGGGACTGCGCACGGATTCGGTCGTGATGACGGACAATCTGGCGACCATCCTGGACAAGGCAATTGCTGGAAAACTTGGACACTTGAAAAACCTGGCGGGAGTTGACACTGCCTTGCGTCACACGCTCGGCTTATAATTCAATCCACAAGCCGCTTCGTCAGATTTCCAAAGGCGTCAATCCGCCGATCACGCAGGAAGGGCCAGTGCGTCCGCGTCACGTCTACCCTGGCCAGATCCACCGGGACGATCAAAATCTCCTCCTGGCGCGCGCCGGCCCGGGCGAGAATTTCGCCGGACGTGCCGGCCACAAAACTTTGCCCCCAGAATTCGATGCCCCGGCCCGCGAGTTTTTCGTGGCCAATGCGATTGGGCACGGCGACGTAACAGCCGTTGGCGATGGCGTGGCTGCGCTGGATGGTTTCCCAGGCATCATGCTGGGTTTGGCCGTATTTCTTCTTCTCGCCCGGATGCCAGCCGATGGCGGTCGGGTAAAAGAGGATTTGCGCGCCCTGCAAGGCCGTCAGCCGCGCGGCCTCGGGATACCATTGGTCCCAGCAAATCAACACGCCGATTTTGCCGTAACGCGTCTGCCAGGCGCGGAAGCCAAGGTCGCCGGGCGTGAAATAAAATTTTTCATAGTACAGCGGGTCGTCCGGGATGTGCATCTTGCGATAGCTGCCCAGCAGCGAACCATCGGCGTCCATGATGGCGGCGGTGTTGTGATAAACGCCGGCCGCGCGTTTCTCAAAAAGCGAGGCAATGATAACGGCTCCGTGCTTTTTTGCGAGTTTGCCCAAGGCGTCGGTGCTTGGCCCGGGGATGGGTTCGGCCAGCTTGAAATTCTTATGGTCTTCGCTCTGGCAAAAATACTGCGAGCGGAACAATTCCTGGGTGCAGATGATTTGCGCGCCGCGCCGCGCCGCGCGTTCAGCCAGCGCAAGGGTTTGCCGGAGGTTCGCGTCGGGATTCGCGGCACAGGCGGTTTGAATCAGCCCGATGGTTACGACACTGGCGCAAGCCCGTTTCATTCATTTGGCGCGTTGTTTGAGCCGGGCGGATTCTTCGAGCAGGGCGGTCTTGCCGTGTTTGTTCCCGGCGACACTGCGGGGAACGGTTTGGTCAAAAAGTTCGCGGATGAATTTGCCAAGCGTCTCGTTCGTGGGGCCGTAGCCGCCGTGGTAGATGTAATACTCAAGGTCATACATCAATTCGTCGGCGGTCGCGTAACGGTGCTTCAGGTCGCGCGCGAGGCAGTGGTGCAGGATGTCATCAAGGTCGTCGTCAATGCGCGGATCGAGCGTGCGGAAATCGGGAATCGGCTGGTTGATGATGCGCTGGCGGGATTCCTCGCGCGTTCGGCCCCTTGAAGATGTTCCGCCCCAGCAGCAGGTGCGAAAGCACGACGCCCGCGGAAAACAGGTCGGAGCGCTTGTCAGTGACTTGAAAATTGGCCTGCTCGGGGCTCATGTAATCGGCCTTGCCCGCCACCACCTCGCCTTCCTGGTCGGTCAAAAAGCCGCGCGCCTTGGCAATGCCGAAATCGGTCAGCTTCACGTCGCCCTCAAACGCAATCATGATGTTTTTGAAGCTCACGTCGCGGTGAACAATGCCGAGCGGTTTGCCGTCCTTGTCGGTTTTGGCGTGGGCGTAAGCCAGTCCGCGCGCAACGCGGCTGGTGATGAACACGGCCAGTTCCTTGGGCAGCGGTTTGCTTTTTTTCGGCCAGTTGACGGGTGAATTGCTCCAGATTCACGCCGCGGATCAATTCCATGCAGATGAAACAGGCGCCATTGGCCTCGCCCAGATGGTAGGTCTGGACGATGTTCGTATGGATCAAGTCGGCGACCAGTTTGGCCTCGCCGATGAAGTTCTCGATGAACATCTTCTGGCTGGCGAAATTGGGCCGGATGATCTTGATGGCCACGCGCTTGACAAAATTTCGCGAGCCATGCTGTTCGGCTTCATAGACCACGCCCATGCCGCCTTCAAAAATTTTGCGGACCACATCGTAGCTGAAGTCGCTTTGAATCGTGAAGAGCGCCACGCTGCAAATGGTGGGAAAACCTTTGGCGAAGTCAAGCCCGGTGCGCGATAAAAGACCGTGATTTTTTTACGTTTTTTGCTTGCTTGCCGCGAGTGAAGGATTTTAATTCGGCGCAAGTCAAATGACTTTTTAACGAAACCAGAAAAATTAAAACAACAACCGAAGGACACCGACGATATGTCAAAAGCCCTCTCCAAATCCCAACTCGCCGCCGCTATTGCCGAAAAGGCCGCGCTTTCCAAGAAACAAGCGGTGGAAATTCTCGATCACATCGCCGAACTCGCCTATAAGAACGCGAAGGACACCTTCACGCTGCCGGGCATCGGCAAGCTGGTGCTGCGCAACCGCGCCGCGCGTCTTGGCCGCAACCCCAAAACCGGCGAGACCATCCAGATTCCCGCCAAGCGCGTCGTGAAATTCCGCGTCGCCAAGGCCGCGAAGGACGCCATCCTCGGCGCCAAGTAATCATTGGATTTCAACAGGCGCTCTGAATTATTCAGAGCGCCTTTCTTGTTTATGATTTGCGATTGACGATTTACGATTGATACGAACTGGCGCGGATTGCCGGACGAAACGGCTCGTTGCCGCGCGGCGCGTGAAACGTAAATTAAATTCGTGAATCAGATGAAAATTGCCGTCGTCGGCTGCGGTGCGCTGGGAAGCTTCTATGGCGCCAAACTCTGCCGGCTGGGGCAGGATGTTTATTTCCTGCTTCGCTCCGATTACGACGCCGTGCGGCAGAATGGCGTGGCCATCCGCAGCATTGATGGTGATTTTCACCTCCAACCCAAATGTGCCCGGACACCGGACGAAATCGGCGCGTGCGACCTGGTCTTGATCGGGCTGAAAACCACCGCCGACGATCAATTCCCCAAATTGCTCCCGCCGCTCGTTGGCCGGCGTACGGCCGTCGTCACGCTGCAAAACGGCTTGGGCAATGAGGAACAACTGGCCCGTCTGTTCCCGGCGGAACAAATCATGGGTGGTCTTTGCTTCGTCTGCCTTAGCGGCCACCGGCTTGAACCCATCCAGAAACGAAAATTTAGGCCGCTGGCAAGCCACGCTCACAGGTTTACCGCGCCCGTATGTGCCGCCGGTTGCGCGTTGTCCTGGACGACGACCTCGATGGACTCGATGAGCGGTGCTTGAGCGTCCGTCGGTTTCGGCCACAGGGCGCGGTCGTATTCCTGAATGAAGTCTGCCGTCCCTGCCAGCAACGCCATGATGACCGGCTGCAAATTTTTCCCCGACACCTTCACGCCGAGAATCGTATAGACCAGCACAAAATTTGTGCCGTGGTTGCCATCATAGATGATGTCCAGCAGGTAGCCGTAGCCCGGCGCGTGTGTCGGCTTGTTGGCGCGTTTGATCTTCAAACGCTCCACGCGGTCTTTCGCCGCGAACGCGACATAGCCATCGCCGGGGTCCGACGGCGGAAAATCCGAATTCCGTCTCCGAAAATTTGCCAATGGATCAGACATAAAGTTTTCCTTTTTTAGCGTTCCATTCCCGGCCCATCTTTTTCA
Source organism: uncultured Verrucomicrobiae bacterium (assembly GCA_963786375.1). GTDB lineage: Bacteria > Verrucomicrobiota > Verrucomicrobiia > Limisphaerales > UBA11358 > UBA11358. Next base: position 290,425 of record CAWAYP010000001.1, on the reverse strand, counting down.
TGGTGACGCGCACGAGAGCCGAGCAGCTTGTGCCAAACTTCTTGCGCGGCGCGCATCGCCCGCTCGCGGACTTGCGCCATGAAAGTCACCGGATGATTGTGATGCACAATCACCCAAGCGGTGAAAGCACCCCGTCAGAAGCCGACATCAAAGTGACCCGCGATTTAATCCGCGCAGGACAGCTTTTGAAAATGGAATTGCTCGACCACGTTGTAATCGGCAACGGCAATTTTTCATCACTCCGCGCTCTTGGTTATTTCTACGCCTAACCCACCATGAAAACGAACCAGAACGAATCGCCTTTTGGCGAAATCATTTTCAGCTACACCCGCAAACAGGCCATCACCGACGGCGTGCAGGTTGATGTTTCAACCGTTGCCGCCGAAGCGGGCATCCGTTTTCCGGTCTTTCTCACGCGCAGCGTCTTTGACGCTTATGTGACCGTGCCGCCGAACGTCAGCGGGCAGGATGAAGCCGGACGCCTTTGGGATGTTGTCTGGATGCTCCGCTTTGCCATCCGCAAAGCAGCGCAGGGACACAGCCGCTTGCCGTTTGCGCTCTATGTTCGCAACGACAACCGCGCCCCGCGCCTTGTCAAACTCATCGCCACTTGTGGCGCATTCGACATGGACGACTCGCAGCCCGCCATCACCGTCATGTTGCCGGACGAGGATTGACGCACCGCACAAATCACACGGCTGGACTGGAAACGGTTCAGCCGGTTTTCCTTTTTGGGAAGGCGACCTCCTTCCCAAACCTAACCCGCCAGAGGCATGGCCTCTGGACACGTCCGCACGCTGCGCTGGCTTATACGCTATCGCGCCCTTTCCGCAGGACGGAAAGGAAAGTGTTTGTTTGGAAATTGCCGCCAGTCGCGGCGGCAGAGAGCGACAGATGCACCGTCTAAAATTTGATCGCGCGTTTCGCGCATCGTTGATTCACACCCTAAAAGCCGTCTGAAAATTAAATCCGGTGTCAGTGGAACTGTCAGTGGAACTGTCAGTGAAAATGCCAGTGCAAGGGCTGAAAAGTAGTGAAAAATAGTGACGAGGAATGGCGAATTTACCTTGTTTTTACAAGGGATTTTGCTATTTTAGGGGCATCTGGAATGGGTTTGCAGACCGTGCCCCTCTGTGGTTAAATTAAACCCATGAAACCTCGCCTCCGATTCGCGCCTTCGCCAACGGGCTACCTGCACATCGGCGGCGCGCGCACGGCTTTGTTCAACTGGCTTTACGCCCGCCACACCGGCGGCACGTTCATCCTCCGCGTCGAGGACACCGACGCCGCGCGCAATTCGCAGGAAGCCGTGGACGTCATCCTCAACGGCCTGCGCTGGCTCGGCCTCGATTGGGACGAAGGCCCGCTCACCGGCGACGCCACCGGCCCCGGCAAGGGCGACCGCGGCCCGTATTTTCAAAGTCAACGAAAGGAAAACTACCAGCGCCGCGTCGAGGCGTTGCTGTCGCGCGGCCTGGCTTACGAACACGAAGGCGCGGTAAAGTTCAAAATGACCCGCGAACCCGTCACCATCCATGACCTCGTCGTCGGCGAGGTCGTCCGCAAACTGACCGACCGCGAGGAATCGGACCCGGACTTTGTGATTCTGCGCTCCGACGGCCAGCCGGTGTTTCACCTGACGAACGTCGTGGACGATTTGGACATGGGCATCACCCACGTCATCCGCGGCGAAGATCATTTAAGCAACACCGCCCGGCACATTGCGCTGTTCCGCGCCTTCGATGTCCATCCGCCGCACTATGCACATATTCCGCTGATTCTGAACGCCGACGGCACCAAGATGAGCAAGCGCGACACGGGCGCGTCGCTCACGAACTATCTGGAAGAAGGATTTTTGCCGGAAGCCGTCGTGAATTATCTCTGCCTGCTCGGCTGGTCGCCGAAGAACAACCGCGAAAAAATGTCCCTGGCCGAAATCATCGAGGCGTTTGATCTGCCGCACATCCTCCGGCACAACGCGCGGTTCGACCACGAAAAGCTCCTCTGGTTGCAAGGCGAATACGCGCGCGAACTGGACGATGACCGTTTTTACGAACTGGCCGTCCACGCCTTCGCCAAGGCGGGCATGGACACAAACAAATTTCCGTTGAGTTACGTCAAAGCCGCGCTCGACACCTGCAAAGGCAAATTCAAACTCTTCAGTGAGCTGCCCGGATACGCCGGTTTTTACTTCACAGACAAGATTGTATACGACGCTGAGGCTGCGAAGAAGGATTTCGTGCCCGAAAACAAACCGCGACTGGAAAAGCTGCGTGACGCCTTTGCCGCGGTGTCGAAGTTTGACGCCGCGACGCTCGAACCCGCGCTCAAGGAAACCGCCAAGGCACTGGGCGTGAAAGCCGGCGTGCTGGTTCATCCCTGCCGCCTGGCCGTCACCGGCAAACCCGCCGGTCCGAGTCTGTATCATCTGCTTGAAGTGTTGGGAAAGGAAAAGGTGATGCAACGGATTGAAAAGGCGCTTGAGCAAATCGGATGAAACGCAACTCAGGAGCGGCATCTTCCGCTCATGGTCAACACCCTCTTCATAAAGATGTTTCCCATGACTTGCGGAAATCAGTCAATGCCCACCCTGCGCGCATCGGTTTTGTGGAAACCCATTCATTGATGGGATTGCGCATGCGCCTATTGCGGCTAAATTAACCGGACCACCGCTCCACGAATTTGGCCGTGGCGGCGGCTTTGACACAATCGCCCTGTTTCAATTCCGCCACGAGGGAGTGCAGCGGCGGCAAGGAGCGTTCGATCCACGCGCGAATGCGCATCTCCTCGCCAATCACCACCGGTTCGCGGTAACGCACGTTTAATTCTCCGGTCATCGCCGCGCAGCCGTGGGCGAACAGGCAATTCGTCATGGCGCCATCCAACAACGAGGCAATCACTCCCCCATGCAAGAATCCCTGAAATCCTTCCAGCGCCGGGTGGCCAAGAAACGTGGCACTGACCGAACCGTCCTCCTCACAGGCAAATTTCACACCCAAGCCGAATGGATTTGACTGGCCGCACACCAGGCAAAAGGGATGGGCCTCGGCCCGGAGGGCTTTGAACCGGGTTTGTTTCAAGGCGGTTGAATCGGACGTGGTCATTGGGTGGAGGACAAATCGTTATGCGTTAATTTCGGTGACATTAAAAATATGACGCATTTTACGATTGAAAAACAAGCGGATTTAATGAATCATCCGGCCTGCGGCGAAAACCAAAAGCATCATTTAGCTGCGCGGACCCGAAACTGCCGTGCGTCCGGGTTTTAACCATCTTGAATCGTTTGTTTCTTCCGCAAATTTGGAAATCATAGATTATGACCATTGCCATTCCCACAACCGAAGGCCGCCTGCATGAGCATTTTGGCGGCAGCACCCAGTTCGCGCTCGCGCAAACCGACCCCGCACAACGCAAGATTCTCGGCATCCGGACGCTGGCCGCCCCACCGCACGCGCCGGGTCGGTTTCCGCGCTGGCTGCGCGAGCAGGGCGCGAACGTTGTGATCGCGGGCGGCATCGGACGGCGCGCGCTGGCCCTCTTTGCGGAACAGGGAATCACCGTCCGTGCCGGACAATCCGGGGCCACCGTCGAAGAACTGGCCAACGCCTGGCTCAACGGCCGGCTGGTCAACGCACCCGAAAGCTGCTCGCATCACCAGGATGACGCGGGCGGACACCATCATCACCACGACGGATGCCACGACGGCCATGAATGATTTGCCGCGCGAATTGTCCAAGCCATAAACAATCAACCAGGAAAGGAACAAAAATATGTCCGACACCATCGCCTTTTTGGAAAAGTTCAAAGCCGCCTCCGAGAAGATGAAGCAATCCGCGCCCGACCTGGTGAAAGGCTTTGGCGCTTTGTTCTTGAACATCATGAAGGACGGTGCGCTCAAGACCAAACAAAAGGAATTGGTGGCGCTCGGCATCGCGGTCGCCCAACGCTGTGAGCCGTGCATCAACCTGCATGTCCAGAAATGCCTCGACGCCGGCAATACGCCCGCCGAAATTCTCGAGGCCGCCGGCGTGGCCGTGATGATGCAGGGCGGTCCGGCCTACACGCATATCCCGGTCGTGATGGAGGCGCTCGAAGCGTTGGCGCCGAAAAGTTAATCTGCGTGCATGGCTGGAAGGCATCGTCATTCGACAAGACCCTGGCCAGGGTTTGCGCGAACTGTCCGGTCTGCCGGCACGCCCGAAAGCGGCAGCGTGGATTCGCATTCCGACTGGTGAAACGCGTTGAGAGCAGGGGGTGTCCGTTTTGCCAAGCTTATGAACGGGTTCATGGACGCAAGGCGCATGAGCGCGCGCTCCCAAAGATTGACCTGCCGAATTGGAAAAATTCTGAAACCGGCAAATAATGAATTGGACAGCCCTTTTGATCGTCGCGGTCGTCGTCGCGGTTGTTTTTGCGATGAAGCGAGCCGGTCAGATTTCTCCCGGGGACGCGCTGGCGCATTTGAAAAACGGCGCGCTGGTGATTGATGTGCGCCGCGCCGGTGAATTCAACTCCGGCCATCTGCCGGCGGCGATCAACCTCCCATTGGCTGAGATCGAAACCGCCCTGCCGCGCCAGGTGAAGGACAAGAACCAGGTCCTGCTGTTGCACTGCCAGAGCGGCATGCGCAGCGGCCTGGCGAAAAACAAATTGGAAAGCCTGGGCTACACCAACGTCTTCAACCTCGGCTCGCTCGCCCGCGCCCGGAACATCGTCGGCCGAACTGGGTGACATTGATTTCGTCGCCGGCGCCGGAATTTTTTAATATCTTCAAGTCCATGAGCAACTCTCTGAAAGGAAAGGCCGCGCGGGTCACCGGTGGCGCCGCGTGAACCGGAGTTGACCATGGACACCGCTTTTTGGAACGACCGCTACGCCGCCGCCGGCCATGTCTATGGCGAGGCGCCCAATGCATTCGTGGCGGAAGTTGCGCCGCAAATTCCCGCCGGGCCGGTGTTGTGTTTGGCCGAAGGCGAAGGACGCAATGCCGTTCATCTCGCCACGCTCGGCCACCACGTCACCGCCGTGGATCAATCGGAGGTCGGCCTGGCCAAGGCCCGCCGTCTGGCCGCTGCGCGCGGCGTGGAAATCGAAACCGTGCCCGCCAACCTGGCAAATTATTCCATCACCCCCGGCGCGTGGGCGGGAATCGTCGCAACGTTCGCGCATCTGCCGCCGGCCCTGCGACGGCGGGTCCACCGCGACGTGGTGGCGGGGCTTCAGCCCGGCGGCGTGTTCGTTCTTGAAGCCTACACGCCGGCGCAACTGGCGTTTGGCACCGGCGGCCCGAAATCGCCCGAGCTTCTGATGACGCTGGCCGACTTGCGCGAAGAATTGTCCGGCCTCGACTTTCTCATCGCCCGCGAATTGGAACGCGACGTGACCGAGGGCGCCGGTCACACCGGCCGGGCCGCCGTCGTGCAAGTTTTGGCCCGCCAGCGATGAATGTGGCCGGATTTCAATTCCAGAACGTGGCTGATGCACCCGGGCATTTCCCGCGCATGGTGCGTGACAAAGATGAGGCCGGCGCGGGTTTGCCCGATGACCCGGTCCACGGCGGCGAGCAGTGAACGCCGATGCGCGAGGTCCAGTCCCTGGCAGGGTTCGTCCAGGACCAGCAGCTTCGGTTTCTTGACCACGGCCCGGGCCAGCAGGACCAGGCGCTGGTCGCCGAGCGACAATTCCCCGAATGATTGCTGCGCCCGATGGGCCAGACCCAGCCGGCGCAACCAGCCACGCGCCGCCGCGCGTTGACGGGACGTGCAAGGCTCGTAAAGTCCGATCTGGTTGAAAAAACCGGAGCAGATGACCTCCAGACAGGACCAGCCCGCCGGGTAATGCAGGTGCAATTCCGGTGAGAGCCAGCCCATTTTCCGCCGCAAATGCCAGAGTGTCGCCGTGGTTTCGGGCCGCACGCCAAACAGCCGGAGGTCCAGCGCGTAAGTCTGCGGGTTGTCGCCCTGTATCAAACTCAACAGGGTCGTTTTGCCGGAACCGTTCGGGCCGAGCAACGCCCAGTTCTCTCCCCGGCGCATCGTCCAGGTGACGTCATCGAGGATGCGTTTGCTTCCGTGCCGGACGGTAATGTGGGTCAACTCGATCAATGGCGTGGCGCGGCCTTTCATCGGCCGATGTTTCGAGCACGAGCACGAGGAGGGTGAAGGCGCGGAGGATTCAAGTTCGCGGGCCAGCGGATGTTTCAAAACGGCGCGCCGGGTTCCTTGCGCGATGACCCGTTGATTGCGGACGAGCAGCAGATGAGTGGTGCCGGGCGGCAGTTCGTCGGGACGGTTGGTGACGAGCAGGACGGGCAGGCAGGCGCGCATCAGCCGTTGAATGACCCGTTGCAGGCAGGCGCGGGTGGCGCGGTCGAGGCCGCCGAACGGGTCGTCGAGAATCAGCAGCCGCGGCGCGCGCAGCAGGGTGTGAACGAGCATTACCTTGCGCTGCTCGCCGTTGGACAGGACGGCCAGCCGCCGACGGAACAAGTCCCCGATGCCGAGCCAGCGGCTGAAGCGCCGGCGGTTTTCCCGGAACCGGCGGGGATCACCCCGGTATCCGCCGACTTCAAACGGGTTGCGGTCCTCAACACTGTCTTGGGAAAGGAATTGGGCCACGGTGCGGCGGCCTTCACTGATGCCGCTGTGCCAGCGGGATTGGTAGAACGAACTTTCGGCGGCAGTCAGATTGCGCTGGGTCTGCGGCGAAAGCAAGGCGATGGATGGTTCGGGAACCGCATCGGCATCGAGGCCGTCGAAATGGCAGTGAATTTCCCCGCGATGCAACGGCGCCTGGCCGCACAGCGCGAGCGCGAGCAGCGATTTGCCCGAACCGTTGGGGCCGAGGATGGCCCATTGTTCGCCGCGCCGCCACGTCCAGCGGGTGCGCGGGAAAACGGTCCGCCCGTTCCAGCGGACGGCAATGTCGTCCAGCACGAGCAGCGGAGAATCAAATTTTGCGGCGACGGGTTCCACCATGTCCGGTGATGATTTTACCGCCCGGACGCCCGGGAAACAACCTTGCGGAAGTGCGGAAAATTTGGATCGCCGAACACCGTCTCGTGAAACATGTTTGGGAAAGCTGGAAATTCAAAAATGGAGACAGGCGCGACGCCTTTCCCACACATGGTTCTGACTGCGGCGATGACCGTTTGAATTTGTAACTTTCTTCCCGTTCGCGGCTCGGTAAAAGTTGAATGATGGCCTTGAAAAATATGAAAACACGTATTGAGAAGGGAGCCCAACCGTGTCGGCATTGATACTTTGCGCGTTGATCGGCAGCGGCATCGGGGCGGCGCTTGGCTGGTTCGGCAAGTGTTCCACCGGCGCGTGCCCCTGGATTGTAAACTGGCGGCGCGGCGCGCTTTATGGCGCGATGGCTGGCGTCGTGTTTTGTTTCGTCACTGGCGTTGGCGGTGGTTCCGCCGCCATGAACCAATCCACATCGAACGTAACGCATATTACCGGGGCGGAATTTGAAGCCGAGGTGATTCATTCCGCCAAACCGGTGGTGGCGGATTTTTACGCGACGTGGTGCGGACCCTGCAAAATTTTGTCGCCCCGGCTCGACACGCTGGCCGGCTCGTTCACCAACGAAATCAAATTCGTCAAAATCAACGTGGACGAAGCACCCGCCTTGGCACAACGATTCAACATTCAGGCCATTCCCGCGCTGTTGTTTTTCAAGGATGGCAAGGTCGTGGACAGCATTGTCGGATTGCTTCCATCCGATGCTTTGAGGACACGCTTGGAATCCTTGACAGGAACAAACTCTTCCGCAGACGATTCCCGCTAATCCCACGCACTCTCAGCGAGGTTGCCGTTTCATGCCTGAAGCCGTCCGCCGTCGGCACCAGTGGATGGCCGGTTGTAACTTTTCCGCTTCGTCCGACTCAGTAACCAGCAGAAACAACAAACAATCATGAAACCATGAAAAGCATCATTGAACTGAATGAAACGAACTTCGAGGCGGAAGTGCTGAAGGCCGCCGGCCCGGTGCTGGTGGATTTTTACGCGCCGTGGTGCGGGCCGTGCAAAATGCTCGCGCCCTTCCTCGAACAACTGGCCATCGAATTCGCCGGTAAACTGAAGTTCGCCAAACTGAACGTGGACAACGCCCCGGAACTGGCCGGCCATTACGACATCACCGGCGTGCCGACCCTGATGCTGTTCCGCGGCGGCAAGGCGATTGACCAGATGGTGGGACAGGCGTCAGCGCACTTGTTGAAAATGTGGCTGGAAAAGGCCGCCAACGAAACCGTCATCGCCTGATTATCCAACCGAGGAGCTAAAATGATTTTACGAATTCTCATCGGCGCGGCCATCGGGGCCGGTCTCGGCTTTGGCTGGCACAGGCTCGTTGGCTGTTCCACCGGCGCGTGTCCGTTGACAAGCAACCCGTTCATCAGCACACTCTACGGCATGGTCGTGGGTGGGCTGATCGCAACCAGTTTTCATTAGACCGGAACCAACCAAAACACCCGTTATGAAAATGGAACTCATCATCCGCCGGTTCGCCGGCACGTTCATTCTGGTCAGCCTGTTGCTGGCACACTTCCACAGCCGCTACTGGCTTTGGGTCACGGCCTTCGTCGGCCTCAATCTCTTTCAATCCTCGTTCACCCACTTTTGCCCGCTGGAAATCATCCTCCGGAAACTCGGCGTGGGCGGTTCGCCCGATCCAGGTGACAAAACGGGCGGTTCCTGTTGTGCCAAATGAAACTGCGACCGGGCTTGTTTGGGATGTGGTTCGCGTGTTCGCTGGCGTCCGCGGCGGAACCCTGGACGCTGGAACGCGCGCTGGACTACGCCCTCGCGCACAACCCGGACGCGCAGCTTGCGCAACAACGAATCAACGCGGCCCAGGCCGGTCTGGAACAGGCCGACGCCGCTTTCTGGCCGCAGTTGCAGGTCCAGTCCAGCTACACCCGCACGGACAACCCGATGATGGTCTTTGGCGACATCCTGGCCCAGCATGCCTACAACTACGCCGCGCCGCCGGATTTCAACAACCTGCCCAACGTGGATGACGCCAATGTGCAGGGCCTCGTCACCGTGCCGCTCTACGCCGGCGGTCGCAACGCCGCCAATCGCGCCGCCGCGAAGGCCGGCACCCAGGCCGCCCAGCAGGACAGCGCCGCCGTCCGCAATGCGCTGGGCTTCGAGGTGACGCAGACGTTTTATACCGTGTTGAAAACGCGGCAATTTGTCCGCGCCGCAAGTGCCGAGGTCAATGCGTTTGAGAATGATCTCGCCACGGCTAAAAAGCGATTCAACGCCGGCACGTTGCTGAAATCCGACGAATTGGATTTTGAAGTCCGTCTGGCGCGGGCGCGCGAGGATTTAATCAGCGCCCGCAATGCAAACACGCTCGCGGAACGCGCACTGCGCAATCTCCTGGGCATTGACGATGGGGATTTCACCATCGCCGACGCCGCGCCTGCTGTCAGCGCCCCGGATTCAAATGATTTTTCGCAACGCCCGGAACTGGCCGCCGCCCGCGCCCGCGAACACGCCGCGCAGGCCGGGGTTCGCGGCGCCAAAGGCGGTTATCAGCCGAGCCTCAGCGCCTTCGGCAGCGTGGGCTACGATTACGGCACCAAGTTCGATCATGGCGACCAAAATTACACGGCCGGCGTGATGGCCCAGTGGAACCTTTGGGACGGTGATGCGACCCGCGCCAAAGTCCGCGAAGCCAGGGCAAATCTCGAATCCGCCCGCGAAGAGGAACGCAAGTTGAGTCTGGCGCTCGACCTCGAAGTCGAACAGGCGCGGCTGGACCTGCAGACCGCCAACGAGCGCCTGGCGGTGACCGGCAAGGTGGTGGATCAGGCGGCTGAAAGCGCGCAACTCACCCGCGGCCGATTTGAACAGGGGCTGGCGCTTTCGACGCAGTTGATTGATTCCGAAACCGCGCTCGTGGCCGCCCGCGTGCGCCGCGCCGAAGCTGAAGCTGATCAAGGCATTGCCATCGCCGCGTTGCGCAAGGCGCTGGGAATGCCGCAACTGGATGCCGGCAAATGATTTTATGAAGCGAATATTCCCAAAAATCTTCTCAACTTGCTTCCTGAGCGGTCCGAATGCCCGCCGGGTTTTGGACTGCGGCGACAAGCGGAACGTGCCGCCGCTTTTGAACGGCTATAATTCATCGGCCGGCGCGCGTCTTATCGTTTGCAAAAGCGGTGTCATGGCCACCGCACTCCAGGACGCTGGCGCGCCGGTGCAAGCGCCTTTCGGTTCGCGGACATGGCTGTTCGTTTTGCTGCCTGTTTCAATTCTGCTTGCCGGCTGTGGCGCGAAACCTGAGAGCACGCAGGGCGAGGCATCCGGCTTGCCGACCGCATCGGTTCAAGTTCTAACGATTGAAAATCAACCGTACACCAGCACCGAGGCGATTGTCGGCACGGTGCAGGCCAAACTGCACGCGACCTTGGAGGCAAAAGTGAGCGGTCACATCGAGCAAATGCCGGTTCGTTTGGGGCAACCGGTCAAGGCCGGTGAATTGGTCGCCCTCTTGAACAGCAGCGACCTCCAGGCCCGCCTGGACCAGGCCGAGGCTTCACGGGAACAAGCCGAACGCAATTGGGACCGGATCTCGGCGCTGTTCCATCAGCAGGCCGCCACGCACGCTGAGTTTGACGACGCGCAAGCGCAAAAGCGCGTGGCCGATGCTGCGGTCGCCGAAGCCAAGGCCATGCTGGCTTACGCGAAAATCGTTGCGCCGTTCGATGGTGTGGTGACCAGGAAATGGACCGACGTGGGCGATTTTGCGGCCCCGGGCAAGCCGCTGTTGGATATTGAAGACCCGTCCAAACTTCAGGTCCAGGCCGACGTACCCGATGTCATTGCCTCGCACGTACGCGACGGTGAAGATCTGGCGGTTCATGTGGACGCGCTCAATGAAGAACTCACCGGCACCATTGCCGAAATTTCACCCGCGGGCGATCCAATCACCCACACATTTCGTGTCAAAGTGGATTTGCCGGCGACGCCCGGCCTGATGTCCGGCCAGTTCGCCCGGCTGGAGGTTCCGATCGGCAAGAGTCAGGCGCTGCTGGTGCCGGACTCGGCGGTGGTGGAGCGCGGCGAATTGGAAATTCTTTTCGTCGTCGTCAGCGGTCATGCCCAATTGTGTCTGGTGAAAACCGGCCGGCACGCTGGCGATCAGATGGAAATTCTTTCCGGCCTCGACGCCGGTGACATCGTGGTGATTCACGGCGCGTCGCAGTTGACCGATGGCCAGCCGGTGGAGGCGCGGTGAAGTCTCCCGTCCAAAGTTCAAAGTCCGAAGGGAATCCATTCGGCATTGCGGGCCGGATTGCCCGCGCCTTCATTGACTCGAAGCTGACGCCGCTGGTTGTCATCGCGTCCCTGTTGCTCGGCGTGTTCGCGGTGTTGATGCTGCCGCGCGAGGAGGAGCCGCAGATCAAGGTGCCGATGATTGACGTGATGGTGTCCATGCCCGGGGCCGGCGCCAAGGAGGTCGAACAACGGGTCACCATGCCGATGGAAAAACTTCTCTGGGAAATCCCCGGCGTCGAATACATCTACTCCACCTCCAAACCCGGCCAGGGCCTGGTCATCGTCCGCTTCAAAGTGGGCGAAGATGTTGAAAAGGCGCTGGTGCGCCTGACGCAGAAGCTGCAATCAAATTTTGACCGCATCCCGCATGGCGTTTCCACGCCGCTGATCAAAGCGTGGTCCATTGACGACGTACCCATTCTGACGCTGACGTTTCACAGCAATCATTACGATCATTTCATGTTGCGGCGGCTGGTGGCGCAGGTGGATGACGCCGTGAAGCAGGTGCCGGAGGTGGCCCAGACGATGATCATCGGCGGCGACCGTCGGGAAGTCCGCGTGCTGCTGGACCCGGCCAGGCTGGCTTCATATAACCTCAGTGCGGCACAGATTGTGCCGATGATCACCCAGGCCAACCGGCAGGTCATTGCCGGCGGTTTGACCAGCCAGAACCAGGACATCATCGTTGAGACGGGCGGATTTTTGGCCAATGCGCGGGAGGTGGGCGACGTGGTGGTGGGCGTATTTGACGACCAGCCTGTTTATCTGCGCGACGTGGCGCAAATCAAGGACGGCCCGGCGGAGCCAAGTCAGTATGTGTTTTATGGCAATGGTGTGGCGGCTGGCAGCGCAGGCTTCCAGCCTGCGAGTTCTGACGGCATCCCTGCTGCCAGTCGGAGTACGGAACCGGGAAGCTCCGTGAACCCGCAGGCTGAAAGCCTGCGCTACGTGGATCAGCCCGCCGTGACCCTGACCGTCGCCAAGCGGCCCGGCGCGAATGCGATTTCCGTCGTGAACGAAGTGTTGAAAAAGGTGGACACGCTCAAAGGCCGCATCATTCCAAACGACGTGCAGGTGACCGTCACCCGGAATTACGGCGCGACGGCGGAGGAAAAATCCAACGAACTGTTGTTCCACATGGGCCTGGCCGTCATCGGGGTTTCGCTGCTGGTTCTGCTGACGTTGGGCTGGCGGGAGGCGGGCATCGTGGCCATTGCGATTCCCTGCACCCTCGGGCTGACCTTGCTCGTGTTTTACCTCTACGGCTACACGCTGAACCGCATCACGCTGTTTGCGCTGATTTTCTCCATCGGCATTCTCGTGGACGACGCCATTGTGGTGGTCGAGAACTTGGTCCGCCATTTTCATCTGCCGCAAAACAAGGGCCGGAGCTGGTCCGCCATCGCCGTGGAAGCGGTCAATGAAGTCGGCAACCCGACCATTTTGGCCACGTTCGCGGTAATTGCCGCCGTGCTGCCGATGGCGTTCGTGGGCGGCTTGATGGGACCGTACATGCGGCCCATCCCCATCGGCTCCAGCGCCGCGATGTTCTTTTCGCTGGCCATCGCGTTTATCGTGACGCCGTGGGCGAGCATCCGGATTTTGCGCTGGGGCAGAAAATACTCCTGCCTCACTGAAGGCGTGGCCTGCGTGACCGAAGGTGAAAAACCGCCGCTGCATTCCGCGCCGGTGGAAAATCTTTTCACGCGGGTTTATTGCCGCCTGATGGTGCCGTTGGTGACGGTGCGGCGCTGGCGCTTCCTTTTTCTCGGCAGCCTCGCCGCGCTGTTGCTGCTCTCGATGGCTTTGGTCGGCCTCGGCTGGGTGAAGGTGAAAATGCTGCCGTTCGACAACAAGAGCGAAGTCCAGATCATCCTCAACATGCCCGAAGGCAGTTCGCTGGAGCGCACCGCGCAGTGCGCGCGCGAAATCGCCCACGCCGTGCGAACCGAGCCGGAGGTGACCAATTATCAGATTTACGTCGGCGTCGCGGCGCCGTTCAACTTCAACGGGCTGGTGCGGCATTATTTCCTGCGCCGCGGCGCGAATGTCGCGGACGTGCAAATCAACCTGCTGCCCAAAGGCGGGCGCAAGGCGCAAAGCCACGACATTGCCAAACGCGTCCGGCCGCGCGTCGCCGCCATTGCGGCGAAATACGGCGCGCGCGTGGCCGTGGCCGAGGTGCCGCCGGGTCCGCCGGTGCTGCAGACGCTGGTGGCGGAAATCTACGGGCCGACCGAACCAGGCCGGCTGGCGCTGGCGCAAAAGGTCATTGATATTTTCCACCAAACCAAGGGGGTCGTGGACACCGACTGGTATATCGAGGCCGACCAGCCGGAAACGCGGTTCGTCGTGGACAAGGAAAAGGCGGCGCTGGCCGGCATCAGCGCGCAAACGATTGCCGGGACCCTGCAGATTGCCGTGGGCGGCGACCCGGTGGGACTGCTCCATGTGCCGCGCGACAAGGAAGACGTGGACATCGTTCTGCAACTGCCGCGTGATGAGAAGGCCACGCCGGAACAATTGCTCGCGTTGCGCGTGCGCTCCTCCGCCAATCCCTCCGCGCCGCTGGTGCCGTTGAGCGAACTGGTCCACGCCGAGCACACCTTTGTGGACAAAAGCATCTACCACAAAAACCTGATGCCGGTAACCTACGTCATTGGCGACGTGGCCGGCTCCATCGAAAGCCCGGTTTATGCCATTTTGAAAATGAACAAGGCGTTGCGCGCGCTCGATGCCCGCGAGTTTGGCGGCAACGGTTCACCGCTGAAAATTTTGAACTACGACATGCCGTTCACCGAAAACCAGCCGGTGCTCAAATGGGATGGCGAATGGCACATCACGATCGAAGTGTTCCGCGACCTCGGCATGGCGTTCGCGGCGGTCCTGGTGCTCATTTACATTCTGATGGTGGGCTGGTTCCGCTCCTTCCTGACGCCGCTGATCGTGATGGTGGTGATTCCGTTTTCGCTCATCGGCATCCTGCCGGTGCACGGGTTGCTGGGGGCGTTTTTCACCGCGACTTCGATGATTGGTTGCATGGCCGGCGCGGGCATCGTGGTGCGCAATTCAATCATCCTGGTGGACTTCGTTGAAATGCGGCTGGCGGAAGGCCGGCCGCTGAAAGAGGCGGTGATCGAGGCGGGCATGATCCGGTTCCGGCCCATCATGCTCACGGCGCTGGCGGTGGTGGTGGGCGCGGCGGTGATTCTGTTCGACCCGATTTTCCAGGGCATGGCCATCTCGCTCATGGCCGGCGGCCTCGTCTCCATGCTGCTGGCGCCCGTGACGGTGCCGCTGCTTTACTTCATGGCTTACGAACGGAAGAACAAAAGTTGAAGCTAACGAACAAAAGCATTGAGCCGCAAAAAAGCACAGAAGACACAGAAACAAAATCTTGGACTGCACGAACATGTCCGCGCTTTCAAAGCGGCGACATGTCGCCGCACTCCAAGTTGTAGCGTCGAAAACCGAATCAAAACTTTGCCAAGTGCAATTACCGTGTGAACAAATTTACCAATTCTTCAATTAACCGAATTAGTTCGACACCAAATGAAATGAAAACTATCGAGACTAGAATCCATTGGCGCATTCCGCTTGATTTCTTATTCTTGCGTGAACGCTCACGTTTAGGAACATTCGTCTCTCTCGTGTCAGGCAGCGGGAATTCAAGTTGTGCGTCGTGCTTCACATGAGCACACTAGAGTATTTTCTATTTAGATAGACGCATTTGGCCATTGGTGCTATTCTCTTTTCATGAAAAGGGAACTATGCGGCCTTTGAGCCAGGACTTACGACAGCGGATCATCGCCGCGCGAGAGCGCGGGGAGGGCACCGGCGACGTTTGCCAGCGTTTTGGCGTCAGCCGCAAAAGCGTGGAGCGTTTTTGGAAGCAGCACCATCTAACGGGCCAGTGCCGACCCCAAAAGATCGGCGGTTACCGGCGCTCCCGCTTGGAAAAGCATGACCGAACGCTGCGCCGCTGGATTGCAGCCCAGGCCGATCTGACGCTCAACGAACTCCAAAAGCGGTGTCTGGAGCAGTTGCATGTTTCCATTGGCATCACCGCTTTGTGGCATCGGCTAGAGCAACTGGGCTTGAGCTATAAAAAAAACGACGCGCGCCGCCGAGCAAGATCGGCCGGACGTTAAAGCCGCTCGGAGACTTTGGCGCAGACAACAGCCCGACTGGGATGTTCGCCAACTGGTGTTTATCGATGAGACCGGCCTGAACACCAAGCTGGCCCGCGGTTACGGGCGCTGTCCGATTGGCCAACGTTGCCTCAGCACCATCCCGCACGGTCACTGGCAAAGCTCCACCTTCATTGCCGCTTTGCGCCAGGAAAGCGTTGAAGCCCCCTTTTTGGTCGAAGGCCCCGTCGATGCCGAGGTGTTCACGGTTTATCTTGAGCAGGTGCTTGGTCCGCAACTGCGTGCAGGCGACACGCTCATCCTCGACAACCTTTCCACTCACAAAATCCAAAAGATCGGCCCGTTGCTCTCGGCTCGCGGAGTTGGCATTCGCTACCTGCCGCCTTACAGCCCTGATCTCAATCCCATTGAACTAGCTTTCGCCAAACTCAAGGCACACCTGCGCCACGCAGCGGCGCGGACCTTGGGTGAGCTTCATTCAGCCTTGGCCACGGCCCTGGACTCCTTCTCAGCTCAACATTGCCGGGGCTTCTTTCGTCATGCCCGATATGCGTCTATCTAAATAGAAAATGCTCTAATGCAACGGTTATCTGGAAGTCCAAATTCGGAAGCCGCGTCGGCTACATTGTCCGAATTTATTCCGGCGGAAGGGAAGTTGATCTGCGACCGCGCTTCAGTGCGGAAATTAGTCCGATAGTGTGGGCACGCTTGGCAAGCGTGTTTCCTTTGCGGACGGGTGTGTAATTCCAATCTCGGTTAAAGGCTATTTCGAGTGCCTTGTCGTTCATCCGGTAAGTGCGATGATGATTTTTGTTTTCACAGTTTCACCTTCAAGTAGATGGAATTCAAACCCCATTTGCCTCAATCGTCCATCCCAAAATAGAAAGGGAGTACGGCCAAGAGTCAGAATAAAACCAGAAATGCCTTTCGATTTCGGCTCGCGAGGACGCTCGCCCCACCAGCGGACATCCCGGCGGGATGTCCCTACCAAAAATTAGCGTCAATTCGCGAAATTCGCGGATCAAATCAACTCTTCGCAAAACCTTCCGCCATCGCCACGGCTTTGCGCATGGCCATGGATTTGTTCACC
Source organism: uncultured Verrucomicrobiae bacterium (assembly GCA_963786375.1). Lineage (GTDB taxonomy): Bacteria > Verrucomicrobiota > Verrucomicrobiia > Limisphaerales > UBA11358 > UBA11358. The sequence goes on along the minus strand of CAWAYP010000001.1, from coordinate 273,884 downwards.
GTCTCCTGAAATTCGCCTTCGGGTGTGGAATCGTTCACCCAGCCGCCGCCGGCCTGGACGAAAGCCCGGCCGTCCTTGATCAGCGCGGTGCGCAGGGTGATGCACGTGTCGAGATTGCCGTTGAAGGAAAAATAGCCGACGCAGCCCGCGTACGGCCCGCGCGCGGTCTGTTCGAGTTCGGCAATGATCTGCATGGCGCGGATTTTCGGCGCGCCGCTGACGGTGCCCGCCGGGAAGGTCGCGCGCATCAAATCATAGGGCGTCTTGTCCGCCGAAAGTTTGCCTTCCACCTGCGTCACGATGTGCATGACGTGGCTGTAACGCTCGATGGTCATCAGTTCCTTCACCTCCACGCTGCCGAAATCGCACACGCGCCCGATGTCGTTGCGCGCCAAATCCACGAGCATCACGTGCTCGGCGCGTTCCTTCGGGTCGGCCAGCAGTTCCTTTTCCAGGGCCAAATCCTCCTCGGCAGTTTTCCCGCGTCGGCGGGTGCCGGCGATGGGACGGATTTCAACTTTTCCTTCCTCGCAACGCACGTGGATTTCCGGCGACGCGCCAACCAATGAGAAACCGTCCAGTTCGAGCAAAAACATGTAGGGCGACGGATTGATGGAACGCACGGCGCGGTAAATGTCCAGCGGCGAGGCCTTGACCGGCGCGGAAAATCGCTGTGAACCGACCACCTGGATGATGTCCCCGGCGGTGATGTATTTTTTGGCGGCTTCGACGTTCGCGAAAAACTTCTCTTTCGTCTGATTGGATTCAAACGGCACCGGCGGCACGTCGTTCGTCACCGTGGCCGGACGGTGTTCGCTCGGCTGTTCGAGCAGCGAAACAATGCGCTCAATTTCGCTCGTCGCGTTTTCATAGGCGTCTGCCGGACTTTCCGCGCCATCGAGAATCGCATTGACCAAAATCGTGATGGTTTGGGCCACGCGGTCAAAAATCAGCAATTGATCGGCAATGAGAAAAACCATCGCGGGCGTGCCCAGCTCATCCACGGGCGGACGCGGCACCACCGGCTCGACGTCGTGAATAAATTCATACCCGATAAAGCCGACCGCGCCGCCGGTGAACCGTGGCAGATCCGGCACGGCCACCGGCCGGTATTTTTTCATCACGCGTTCGACGACGACCAAGCCATCACGGACGGTCGTGCCCCTCGCCCCGTCCCTCTCCCCGCGTTGCGGGGAGAGGGTGTCCGAAGGACGGGTGAGGGGATTTTCAGCGACCCAAAAGCTTTCAACGATCTTCCCATTTTCGACGACTTTGACGCGGTCGCCGGTCTGCCGGATGACGGCGCGCGGATTGCAACCGACAAACGAATAACGGCCCAGGTGCTCGCCCCCTTCAACGGACTCGAACAAAAACGATTCGCCCTGCCCGCGGATTTTCCGGTACGCCGACAGCGGCGTTTCAATGTCGGCAAGAATGCGGCGCGTGACGGGAATGAGGTTTCCCCGCCCGGCCAGTTTCAGGAATTCGTCCAGCGTTGGCGAATGCATATCGCCGGCAGCTTAACCGATCTGGTCGGTCGGGCGCGAGTATGTTTCGACCACAAAAGTCCGGGTTTCCGGCGGCTGATTTTGCATGGCTTGCAACTGGTGCGCTTCGTGTTTGATGGCGCGGTGGATGCGCCAGATGGCCAGCAGGGAATAAAAGGCCACGGCGATGGCATAAGCGACCATGCCCATGCCGATGGCAAACGGCACAAGGTGCATCCCGCTGAAGCCAATCAGCACCGCGCCGACGATGGCCGTCAACAGGGTGTTGCCGGCGAGGCAGAAAAGGTGAAGGGTGACGCGGGTCTCCCGGATGCGTTGCACGTGCCACTCGCGGTAGGCGTCCTCCCCCAGCGAGCGCATGAGCCAGGCGGATTGGAAATTGCGGGCCGCGACGAGCACGCTGGCGGTGGCCACGACGATCGCCGACAACGGCCACATGGCCAAGGCGACAACCAGCACCACGTTCAACCACAAACCCCATTTCCAGCCGAGTTTTTTGGCGAGGGGATTGCCTTCCAGCGTGAGGTTCGGCGTGGCGATCCAGGTGCTGAGAAAATCCATTCCCCGCCCGAATACCAGCAGCGCGAGCATCAAAAAATACTCGTGACTGCCAAATGAAACGGGATTTTCCATTATTTCCTTCCGTAAATCTGCTCCGGCGTTTCGAGCCGGGCTTCTGTCACCTTAAACGATTTCCCGCCGTTTTCAACCGAGCGGAAGAAACAGGATTGATAGCCTTCGTGACACGCCGCGCCGGTTTGTTCGACCCGGATCAACAGCGTGTCGCCGTCACAATCGAAAGCAATGTTCTTCACTTGTTGCACGTGGCCGCTGGTTTCGCCCTTCATCCAGAATTTCTGGCGCGAGCGGCTCCAGAAATGGGTCCTGCCGGTTTCGACGGTCTTTTCCAACGAGGCACGGTTCATCCACGCCATCATCAACACACGCCCGGTTTTCTCTTCCTGAATGATGGCGGGAATCAGGCCGTGGGCGTCAAATTTCAACTGGTCGTAAAAGCTCATGGTTTGCGCAAAGATATTGTTTAACGTAGCAGAATTTTCGAGCCATACCAACCCCGAATAATTCAAGGGGCAGGCATCGGCGCATTCGTGGCAGGTGGCGCGGCATGGGTAATGGTGTTGATGTTCGTGGCCTGATTTTCCCGCCAGGTGATGGAGTTTTCGAGGGTATGTTTGAGGCTGGCATACGTCGCATTGGTCACGGCCTCCAATTGCGCGCGGGCTTCGGCATAACGTCCGGCCAGCATTTTGATCCGGGCAAGATGAATGTAAACGCCCTCGCGCTCGACATCGTCATGGGCGATTTGCAGCGTGTTGGTCCACGCCACCAGCGCGTCGTTGGTGCGGAGCGGACGGATGCCGTAGTAACTCTCCGCGTAATCGGTTGCGAGGGGGAAATTATCCGGGTCGAGCTGCAGGGCCTTGCGGTAAAGCGCGAGCGATTTGTCAAAGACCTGCTGCTCGTTGAGGTGGTAAAAGGCCTTCGCGTCCGTGCGGTAGAGGTAAACGACGATGGCGAGGTTTTGATAATAAACCGGCTCGTTGGGATTCAATTCAATGGCTTTGGCATAGTACGCAAAGGCGTTGGTCAGCCCGCCGTTTTCGCCGTAATAGTTGGCCAGGTTGTTCCAGGCCGCCGGATTTTTCGGATCGAGTTCCAGGGCCGTTTTGCTTTGGAGCATCGCGGCTTCCTCGTCGCCAAGGTTATCCAAAAAACTGGCATAGGCCAGATGCCCGCGCGCCGAATCCGGATGACGCTGTAGAAAATCCTCGTAACTCTTGCGGACCAAATTCAGCCTGGCCAGGATGCGCGCGTTTAATTCCGCCTTCGATTCTCCCGCGCCCTGGGCGGCGAAGGCATTGTTGTCGCGGATCCATTTGTCCACCTCGGCCATGGCCGCGTCATCGCCGGCCATCAACCGGTCCAGTTCCTTGTCCGCCGGGTCATTCGGATTCGGAATGGCGACCGAGACGCCGGCGTCCTTTTGGAGCAAATTGCTGACCGCCTGCGGCTGGTTCGTCGCCAATAACGCGCCCAGCAGGCCGATGAAAAGTCCGTTCATTCCGCCAACGTAAGCCGGTCGGTACTGCGAGTCGAGGCGTAAGGAAAAAGTTAAAGTGAAAAGTGAAACAAGGACATGCCTCCATTGTTTTAAAATCGCGGAGCGGGAAATAATGCGCTCGATGAATATCCCGAATCAAAGGAGGGACTAAAAATCCGCCTTGCCATCTGGCAGTTTGTTCGATCAAAAGATGGTTTGCCGCCGATTTCAATGAGTGCAATCAATTGGGTGAATGGGCTTAAAAGTGGAATTGCTAAACTGCTGGATAGAATTTGTATTCAGAATCCACCCAAACTTGGACTCCAATTTAAAAAAACGGGTATAGATAACGGCCTGGAGGAATTGCCACTTTTAGAGGAGCAAGCCCTGTTTCCGAAGATCAGAATCGAGACAATTCACAAAGTGAAGGGAGAAAGCATTGAAGGTGTCCTTGTTATAGGTTCAAAGGGGTTTTTTGATAGCGTGGCTAATGATGTAATCGCGGGGAATGACACCGAAGATCGCCGGCTTTGTTATGTCGCAGCAACACGAGCAAAACATCTGCTCGTGTTGGCTCCTCCGAAAGGTCATCTTGATAAATTTGGTTCCTTTTGGACAGAACGAGGATTTGCGTAATGATTTAGTTTGGGTAACGTTTGTCGCACCCGATGAAATATTGTTGGTTGAAAGTTGAGTGTTGAGAGCGGAAAACGAAGGCCTTGTCCTTTTGTGTCTTTGGTGTGTTTCGTGGTTTCAACTGCTTTTTCAGGATCAGTGGTTGAACGGCCAGACCAGCGGCGTAAGCCAGGTGGCGATCAGCCAGGTCAGCAGCGCCATTACCCCGCCGATGCGGAGGTAATGCCTGAATTCGTATCGGCCCGGTCCCATGACCAGAATGGTGCTTTCATGCGCCACCGGCGTGCAAAAGGCCGATGACACACAAATGGCCAGCCCGACCAGGAACGGTTTGGGGTCCACGCCGGTGTCCTTGGCCATTTGAAACGCCAGCGGCGCGAGAATGATGGCCACCGCTGCGTTCTCAATGAATTGCGTCAGGATGGCGGCGAACAAAAATAGCGCCCCCATGACGACCCAGGGACCGTAGCCTTGCAGGACGCCGACCACGGCATGGGCCAATCCCTCGGCCGCCCCCGTTTTTTCCAGCGCCAGGCCAAAAGGAATCATGGCGGCCACCGTCACGACCGCCTGCCAGTTCACCGATTCGTACGCATCCTTGATTTTCACACAACCGAGGAGAATGGCCAGCACCGCCGCCAGCGGAATTGAGATCGCCGGGTTCAGCAGTCCCGTCACGGCCAGAACCGTCACACTCGCCAGCAAGGTTATCGTGATGGCCGCCTTGCGCCGACCCAGCGTGGTGAATTGAGCGTGGCCCACCAAAATGAGATTCGGATTGCGCGCCAGCCGGTCCACTCCCGAAACGTGCCCCAGCAGCAGCAACGAATCGCCAAATTCCAGCGGCGTGGACATGGGCCGTTCGCGGATGGTTTTTCCGTGCCGGGAAATGCCCATGACGGTGAACCCGTAGTCGCGGCTGAAATCCATCTGTTCGAGCGTGGCGCCGAGGTAATCGGAGTTCGGCGCGAGCAACGCTTCCGCCGTCACCAAGTCCACGCTGTGGAGTGTCTGATGATTGATCTTCAATTCCTCCTGGAGTTGGAAATCAGGTGATTTGAGCAAATCACCAATCGTCGGCACCGGCCCCTGCACAATCAGAACGTCTCCCGCCTGCAGCTTGATCCAGCCCGAGGCCGGAATGCGCTCGGTGCCGCGGATCAGTTCGATGACCGTGAAATCATTTCGTTTCCACCAGCTCAATTGGTTGAGGGCCTTGCCGACGGTCGCTGACTGCGGCGTGACCAGGACTTCCGTCAAATATTCGCGGGCCAGCGAATCCTCTGCCGACTTCGTCTCTCCCGCCTTGGGCAACAGCTTCCGGCCATAGAGGAGAAAATACGCCGCCGCCGCCGCAAAAATGACCGCGGCGATGGGCGTGAAATCGAAAAAGCCGAGGCCCGCGCCCGTGCGCTGGAGCAGGAAATCGCTGATGATGATGTTGCTGCGGGTTCCGACGAGAGTCCATTGCCCGCCGAGCAGCGAGCCGTAGGCGGTACACAGCAAATACCGCGAGGGCGAAAGATTCCGCTCCTTGCAAACCGCCAGGATGAGCGGCATGAACACGAGCACCACGGTCGTGTCGTTCATGAACATGGAGAAGATCGTGGACAGGCCCAGAATGGCGATTTGCAGCAACGCCTCGCTGCGGGCACAGGCGCGGAACAATTTGCCCCCGAGCCGTTCCGCCGCGCCCGTCCGCACCATCGCCGCGCCCAGCACAAACATGGCCGTGACCATGATGACGGCGACGCTGCCGAAGCCGGAGAATCCTTCTTGATACGTAAGGACGCCATGCCAGGTCCCGTCCGGGTGCGGCCAGGGAATGATTAACGCCAGCATGACGAGCAATGCCGTGACATCCGTCCGCAATTTTTGCGTCCAGAAAAAGAAGAGCGCGACGGCCAAAATCGCGCCCATGGCCAGGTAATCGAAATTGACGGCCTGCATGGAAAGAGTCTAGTGGCGAGTTCTGGACGTAGCCAGCCCTGCTTGAGGTCAATTGCCAATCACTTTTCCACAACCCCAAAACGCGGGAGCGCGGATTGAGAACAGGCTTTCGTTAACGGCGGCGAAATGATATGCAGGCTGGCACATACGAATAACAACCTGGCCGCCGGCAGGCAGAAGGCGCGGAAACCAATATGAACGAGACATTGAACCGATGGTGGGCGGAAGTTCAAGGGATCATCAACTATCCGCTCATTGACATGGGCGACAGTCACCTGACGTTGAACGGCATCGTCAAGCTGCTGCTGGTCATGACGCTGGTGGTGATGGCGGAGCGGTATTTGCGGAGAATCATTCGGCGCCGCGTGCTCGCCCATACACATCTCGAACCCGACCTGCAATACGCCATCAGCCGCTTTGTGGGTTACTGCTTCATCGCGGTGGGTTTCTTCTTCGCATTCAGGGTGATTCACCTCGATTTGAGTTCGCTGGCAGTCATTGTTGGCGGCCTCGGCATCGGCATCGGTTTCGGCCTGCAGAACATCGTCAGCAACTTTGTCAGCGGGCTGATCATCCTGGCGGAACGGCCCATCGCCATCGGCCACCGTGTCGAAGTCGGCGGGGTCGCCGGCCAGATCACCAAAATCAGCCTGCGCAGCACGGTCGTCGTGACCAACGACAACATCACCATCATCGTGCCCAACTCGAATTTCATCACCAACCCGGTGACCAACTGGAGCCATGGCGATCCCAAGGTGCGGTTGCGCCTGCCGATCGGCGTCGCCTACGGCAGTGATGTCGAGAAGCTGCGGCGGGTGTTGCTGGAGATTGCGGCGGAGAATCCAGCCGTGCTCAAGGAGCCGGCGCCCATGGTGCGTTTCCTGGAATTCGGCGACAGTTCGCTGAACTTCGAGCTGGCCGTGTGGACGATTGACATGGCGCGCAGCCCGACTCGTTTTCGGAGCGATTTGTATTTTGCCATCGAGCGCAAGCTGCGCGAAAACAACATCGAAGTTCCCTTTCCGCAGCGCGATTTGCATTTGCGCTCCGGAACATTCGTGCTCGAAACGAAAACCGGCGGACCAATCGAAGCGGGACTGCGACCGGATTAACGAACCCGGCTTCGGTCCCCACGTGAGTTTGCCCGGTCACGCAACCAGCGCAATCCAAACCAGCAGCCCGGCCAGGGCGGCCAGCGTCACCGGTATGCCCAATCGGGCAAAATCCCAGAAGGAAATTTTGACGCCCAGCGCGCGGGCCTGCTGGACCACGATGATGTTGGAAACGCTGCCGATGATGATGAGACTCCCGCCAAAGCTGTTGGCCAGGGCCAGGATGTAAGCCGCGGTCGGCTGGGAGAGATTGATGACCTTGAGCAGCAACATCACCGCCGCCGAGTTGTTGATCAAGTTGGACAGCCCCGCGGTCGTCAGGGCCAGGGTGGCCGGTGCGTTCAGGTTAAAACCGCCGTGCGCCAGCCATTGCACGGCCTGATCGCCGCAGCCGGTGGATTGAAATGCGCCGGTGACGACGAACAGTCCCATGAACAAAATGAGAATCGGCCACTCCACCAATCGCAGCAAATCATCAGTGCGAAATTTGGTGCTGGCCAAGTGGAGGCCGGCGGCGGCCAGGGCAACAATCTCCTTGGGCAGCGGCGAGAAAAACAGGCCAATGACCACGACCAGAATAATCAAACCTTTGATCGTGTGCGGCCGGTTGAACGGATAGGATTGGGGATTTGATTCCTCGGGCACGGAAAAAGCGGGCTGGAGTTTTTTCTGTGACAGCATCCAGATGATTCCGTAAGCGGCGGCCATCGCCAAAATGACCGGAACCGCGCTCCAAAGCAGATAATGGCCAAAACTCAGGCGCGCGACCTGGCCAATCATCATGTCCTGGGGATTGCCGATGAGCGTGGCCGCCGCGCCGATGTTGCTGGCGACGGCCAGCGCAATCAGAAACGGAATGGGATTGAGCCGTTTGCGGAGCAGCGCGGTCCCGACAATCGGCGCGAAAACGTAGCAGACAATGTCGTGATTCAAGAACGCGGAGAGCCCGCCGGTCACCACCATCAACACGAGCAGGAACCGCGCGGGATGTCCGAGCCGCGCGGAGATGCCGCTGGCCACTATGTCGTAGAAGCCAGACAGACGAAGTTGCGCCGAGATGACAAAGAACCCGAAGAGCAAAAAAATCGTCGGCCAGTTGATGAAGGAAACGACGTCGCTGGTGCCAATACCGCCGAAAATCATCATGGCGATGGCGCCGAGCAAGGCGATGCCCACGCGATTGAGTTTCAAGCCGGGCACGTGCCCCATCGCAATTCCAAGATAGGTAATTGCAAAAATCGTCAGGATGACCGGCTGCTCATGAGGTTCAGCGGGGGCCACTGCGAGCAAGGCGGTCATGGGCATCATGGGCAAATATACATTGGCGCGCGGCCTTCAGGTTTTTTGCAGGCCGCCTTCAAGCAAATCCTGAAAGGCCGGCGAAATCTGGTTGCCTTCCACCAAATCTGCCAGCAACCGGCTGCCAACCGCCGCAGGCGAGAACACCAGATCGGCCCGGGCCAGCTTCAGTCTGCGGATGGCCAGGGCCGAACTCGCCACGGCCAGCAGCCGGACGTTGGGATTCAGGTCCTTGGCCACGAGCGCGATGAAGGCGTTTTCGCCGTCGTCCTCGCGCGCGGCAATCACCATCCGCGCATGCTGGATGTTCGCCTGGCGCAGCACGGCGTCATCAGTCGCGTCGCCTTCGATGACCTGCTGTTCCGCGCCGCCCGCCAGATCCGCATCCGAGGCGACGATTTGCACGAAGGGCACGCCGCGGCGTTTGAGTTCCTTGGCCGTGTTGCGGGCGATGGCGCCCTCGCCCACCAAAATGACATGATCTTTGTGTTCCATGGCTTTATCCTTTGGATTAAATACGCGTTGCAGTTCACCAAAAATTTTCGGGCCGAGGGCCGAGGCGATGGCGCTGGCAAATACGCCCAAGCCGATCACCAGCAGCGACATCGCAAACCAACGCGCGTCCGCTGTGACGGGGACGATGTCGCCATAACCCACCGTGGAAAGGGTAATGACCGTGTAATAAAAGGCCGTGGTTAAATCGTGGATCGGCGGATGAAAATCGTTGCCGAGGAGAAAGCTGCCAATCGTGCCGTAAACCAGCACCGCCAAAATGCCGCTCACGGAGAACAGGAAACTGGCCAGGATGGTCCGATGCGTAAAGTGACGTTTTGTCCACAACAACGCGCCCAACAGCAAGGCCTGGAGGACGAGGCTCATGCCCCAATTTTTCTGGGCCACATTGACGCCCACCGTGATGACCAGCAGCAAAACCGACAGCGTCCAGGCGGAAACCAGCCGCCACAACAATCCGATACCCGCCAGCACGAGCATCAGACCCAGGATGATTTGGGCCGAGTGGCCCAGGGCCGACAACGAATCCGCCAGCCCGGTGAGCGCCCGGACCTGCTCGAAAGCCGTTATCGGAACCCTCAATCCGTCCAGAATGTTGAGGAAGCCGGTGAACGCCAGGACGACGGCCAGCGGGAATTGCGGCCAAAGCCCCGCGAGCCGTTTCCGGATTCGCGTCGTGCGGCCTTCGGTTTTAGTGTTCATCCGCCAGTTCCATTTCTCGAATCATGGCCAGCCATGCTGTCGGGCGGTGAGCAAAATGCCGGACCATCGTGAACTCAATGCTCGATGAGCCGCCATTAATGGTCAGCACGGATTTGGCGATTGCATCCATGCCCTGTGGTTGGGCAGTTTTGGCCGGTTCATCAATCATTATCTTGTCTCGAAGTTTTCGTTTGCCATCACGCTAGCTTCGCTCCTGTTTCGCAAGCAGTTTGCGGATGGACTGCAATTCCTTGCGATGCGCCTTGCCGGGTTCGGGATAGCTCATCTTCAACGAATCCAACGTGTCGAGAATCACCTGCGAAATGATGAGCCGGGCGTTTTCCTTGTCGTCGGCGGGGACAACATACCACGGCGCGTGCTCCGTGCTGGTGGCGCCGAGACAATCTTCGTAAGCCTGCATGTAGTCCTTCCAGAATTTCCGCTCCGCGAGGTCGGCCTGGCTGAACTTCCAGTTCTTGTCCGGGTCGTCAATGCGTTCGAGAAACCGGCGGCGCTGCTCGTCCTTGGACAGGTGCAAGAAAAATTTCACGACCCGCGTGCCATTGCGATGGAGATGCTTTTCCAAATCCACGATGGAGCGAAACCGTTTCTCCCAAATGCCTTTGTCGTCGAGCAATTCTTTAGGAATCAGCCGGGCGCGGAGAATCTCCGGATGCACGCGCAGGATGAGCACCTCCTCGTAATAGGAGCGGTTGAAAATGCCGATGCGCCCGCGCTCCGGCAGACGGCAGGTGGTGCGCCAGAGAAAATCGTGCGCCAAATCCCCGGCGCTGGGCTGCTTGAAGCTAAAGACCTCGCAGCCCTGCGGATTAATGCCGGACATGACGTGCTTGATGGCGCCGTCCTTGCCGGCGGCGTCCATCGCCTGAAAAATCAAAAGCAACGCATAGCGGTCGTGGGCGTAGAGCAGGCTTTGCCGTGCGCTCAACTCCTTGATGTGCGTTTCAAGGACGGTCTTGTAATCCTCCTTCGATTTGTAAAAGGGTTTGACCTTCGTCGGCCATTTTTTGAGTTTGACCTTTTCGCCCTCGCGCACGCGGAATTTTTTGGATTCGATTTTCATAATCTTCTTCAATGCTGTATTCGACTCAACATCATGCCGCCCGGTTCAATTACCCAACTGCCTCGAACATCTCAAAATCGTCCCCCACCCGCAATTTTTGGTAGTGGGGTCATTTGCCTTTTCCCCCGTCCAGCCTCTTTACTTCGCCGGATTTGGCATGAGATTGAGAAATCCGGGTATAAAAAATCAGTGTGTTTTCGATGGAACGAAAATGCCAAATTCTCCAGGTTTCAAATAATGGTTATCTTCTCCTGGCATTGGTCGTATTTGAATTTGTTCAAATGCCCACATTGCACATCGAAAGATGGATACGGAATTTGTTCCAATCAAAAGTGGATTTCCGTTTACTTCCCGAAAAAGGCCGGGAGTAGGAATAACCGATACTGTATTGTTTGTTCCATAAATATAAGCCCCGATGTCAAACTCACTAAATGGATATGGAGAGTTCGCCAATTCTCTCGGCTGGGTTGGTTCTTCATACACGTCATCATTTGTTCCGTATCCAGCTTCATTAAGCATATGTCTGATTTCCTTCGCATAGGTTAATTGGCAAACCTGGCGTTCCTTACAATCGCAGATTGCGAGTCCGAGGCTCGCCGCATCCACATGATTATGAAGCTGGTTTATCACTCACCGCAGTGGAAAGCAATGCCTTCCGTATCCACACGGATTTAGCCTCTTTTCCGCGCTTGATTGCCTCAATAATCACCCGGTTTTCCTCTGGCGAAACCCGTGTAATCATAAAAATATCGCGTTTTTTGGCCTTTTTTACCGCCGGTCTGCCCATTTTTGGTTTCATAAAATACTTTGCGTATAACCGAAATAACTGTTGACAAAGGATACATTCGGTTATACAATTAGTCAACAATTAAAAACGATATGGCAAACATCCTTAAAACCGAAAAGAAAGTGGCCGTGATTTCCATGCTCTGCGAAGGTGCCAGCATCCGGGCAATTGAGCGAATCACCGGAATCCAAAAGAAAACGATTGGCCGTCTGGCCGTGCGGGTCGGCGAAGCCTGTGCCAAAATCATGGACGAGAAAATGCGCAATCTGACCTGCAAGCAAATTGAAGTGGACGAGATTTGGGGATTCATCGGAGCCAAGCAAAAGAACGCCTCTCGCGCTGGTGCCTATGGAGATGTCTGGACGTTCATCGCCTTGGATGCCGATACCAAGCTGATTCCCTCGTTCGTGGTCGGAAAGCGTGATGCGTACAACGCCAAAGCGTTTATGAGCGATTTGGCGAGCCGTTTGAAGAACCGGGTGCAAATCTCGTCAGACTCGCTGGCGGCTTATGAGGATGCGATTGAACGCGGTTTTGGTTCGGAAGTGGACTATGGCCAAGTGGTAAAAACCTACAGCCTCACGCCAGTCGGTAAAGCCGCCGCCGTTCGGTATAGTCCGGCGGAAGTGGTGCAAGTGGAGAAAACCATTGTTTCGGGAATGCCGGACGTGAACCGGATTTCCACAAGCCATGTTGAAAAGCAAAATCACACGCTGAGGATGCACTGCCGCCGCCTGACTCGCCTCACGAACGCTTTCAGCAAAAAGTTTGAGAATTTCCAATCTGCGGTCGCGCTGAATTTCGCGTATTATAATTTCTGCAAAACACACAATGCTTTGCGGATGACTCCGGCGATGGCCGCTGGCATTGAAAGCACTCATTGGACAGTCGAGGAACTTGTTAAACGTTGTGGAGAATAAACAGGACTATCTGGCACGGGTTCAGGTTGCGGTTTCGCAGTTGCATAACTGTGGAGCGGTTTGGCGCGAAACCGTGCCTGTGAATGAAGTCTTTCGAGGCCAAACCGTATGGCAAGGCGAGGTTGAGGTTTTCGATCTGCAAGGACACCCCAAAGCCAAACGCGCTTACGCATGGAGCCACCGGGAAGGTAAAGACGACCTAGGTGAGCGATTCGTGACTGTTTTGGAAGTGCCTCCTGTAGTATCGCCGATTACTGCGGTGCGCGCTTCAATCATGGCTGATAAACAGAAACGGGAGGGGAAATGAAAGCTAAATCGTCAGAGGCAGATTTCAAAAGACCCCACTACCCAATTTTTTCCCTCGCCTCGCTCGTCGCGCCGAAATCAGACACCGGCAGGACAAACGAGTAGAGGGCCGGGGTAACCCGCGCCTTGAGCACCGTTGTCTCCTGAGCGCGGCCACAGCGTTGGCCGCCTGATGCTCCTGCCAGAAACCCACGATGGCGTTGAAGACCAGCAACGCTGAAATGATGATCAGATCGGCCCAGTGCTGCAAAATGCCGGAAAGAATGGGCGCCGCCTCGATCATCCAGGGAATCGGCCCCTAGAAATAGCCCAGGAACTTGAGCAACGCACTTTCCGTTTTTCCTCCAGCGCATTGCGACCGTATTTTCCCAGCCGTTTTTTTGCTTCCGCACCGTTTAACCCGTCAGGACTGCTGGAGAGTTCGCGGAAGAGCGCGGTCAGATCAAACTTCGCGGGTTCCTCATTTGTTTTTTCCGCCGGTTGGGTGGTTGTGGTTGCGCTCATATCACAATGGTGGTTGGACAGTAAAAGCCGTTAGGATGTTGAATAATACGACCGGCTGATGCAACGGTCCCTTTTGAGGCTTGGCAGGAATTTAGTGCGCCTGGTTCGCACCGCGGTCTTAAGCGGTGCGGGCAAAACCGTCACGCAGCCCTTTTGCCAACTCCAGATTAGACCCGGTCGGGCGGATGGAGGATTTGGAACTCGCTCCGGACGGTCTCATTTAATTTACCGTTGTGGATGCCACACCCAACCCGCGTCGGGCGCGCGGCTTTCGACGCGCTGTCGGAGACGCTGGCGCGTGACGTTCCAGTTCGCGCCCCGGTTTCATGGCCAGCCGCAAGGCTGCCTTGAATGTGCAGGCGATAATTGGTTGGCGATTCACCCACGTATTGGCTGAACTTGCGGTTGAAATGTGTCAGGCTCTGAAAGCCCACCGCGTAGCCGATTTCACTGACCCGATAGTTCGGGTTCAACAGCAGGTTTTTGGCTTTTTCGATGCGGCGACGGCCGACAAACGCGGTAAAGGTCAAGCCCGTCGCCCGCTTGAATACTTTGCAAAAGTGAAACTGGCTCATGTTTGACGCAGTGGCGACCCGCGCCAATGACAGGCGCTCGGTGAAGTGTTCCTCGATAAAAGCGCGGGCGCGCGCAATGATTGGCGGCTCGGTGCCGGCATTGGCTTGCCGGAGCAAAAGCTGGTTGCTCAGAATACCAAGATGTTGCGCGAAGAGGTCCAGCAGGCGCACCATGGCGCGGTATTGCTTCCGCGCGAGAACCGGCGTGGTGAGATAAGCCGCGCGCAACGCGTTTCCGTCCACTGGCAACCCCCAACTTTCAGCCAGACGCTTCAAGTCATGAAACCGTTTCGTTGAGGGGGCGGTTGGAAAAATCTGGCCGGTGCGCAGAAAGCCAATCAATTGTCCCCCCACCTGGACCGGCACGGCGGTTTCCCACAGCCCCGCAGAACAGGTGATGGTTTGCGCCGCCTGCGTGGCGCCGGCGGTGAGTTTTTCCTGGGTTTCCAAGCATGCCGCGCAGGCACGGCCGCATGACGACAGCAGCGCACAGAAGCGGTTTTCCCGGCGATGGCCACGGAAAGTCAGGTGCCATGATTCCAATGGAACGAACGCAACGGGCAACCCGGTCGCCTCGCTGAAAGACCGTTCGAAATCCCGGAAAATAGGCGATTGAATCAGCACCCCGATCAACTTCCGGCTGTCGTTTCTGTCCAAGTTCATGGGTTTCACCCTTCCCTCTTCATTCAAGAGACGCCCCGTGTGTTTTCACGCGCGAATCCGGCGGCCGGCCAACGCCAATTTCCGCCCTTCGTGTGTTGCTCAGGCTTCGTTCAAAAATCCGACGCGGCCACAACTGTGGCGCGCCTTACTCGTTGATGCCCCAGCCCGGGTGCGGTTCAGGGGCCGGCTCATCCAGCCGGTCCCGCAACGTCGGCGTCCGACCCGCCGCGCGCCGGGGCAAGTTGCGCGCAAAAAAGGCGGATTCGTCCTTGGCCGGCCCGCCATCGTCAAAAATAAAACTCAACCCGTGCCGCCCGGCAAAGCGCGACAACTCGCGCACCGTTGGCACGGATGGCATATCGTTGTTTCCACCGCCAAACACAGCCAGCGCCGCGTCCCGAACCCTTCGGCGCGTCGCCCAGGATTCCAGCCAGTCCAGCAGCCAGGCGGGCAGGGATTCGGTTTGGGACAGCGCCACCACGATAAGATGCGCGTTGGCCGATTCTCCCAGCACCTTGACTGCGAACGACGATTGCTCAAGCAAATCCAGCCGGCACAACTCCACGTTGCCGTGTGTCGTCTCGCCCGCAAGTTGCGCGGCGCGCTCCAGGTTCGCTTTGGCCTTCGTCGCGCAAGCGAAGTCATCGTAGATAATCACCACATTCATAATCGCCTCAAAAGCAGGTCCGCCTCGAATCGCTGTCGCGCTCATATTTTGACCTCCAATTACAAGCATTCATTCGGTCATAACTTCTTTCAACTTTGAATTGTTCACCATCCGTTCGCACTTTATTCACCGTGTCCGCGTTCGCCCGGTCGGTAATCGCGACCAGATGCGCAATAATGACCGCGTCAACACCAGCCCGCTGCCAAAATGAACCAAGCCGGTCGCCTGAAGGAAATTTCGATGTTTTCGTGAGAGAACAACCAAAGGAAAACGAAACGGGCGCAAGTTTTCACTGACAAAGCCCCCGCGCTCCTGGAACGCTTGGGTTGTCTGGGTACACCCCGCACTTGAAATCGCCATTTTCACCCGTTTTCACCGCTGCTTTCCACTCAAGTTTTAGGGCTGCTTACTAAGAATAGTGCAATAGCTACTACAAAAACTTTAAACCGTCAATAAAAATTGTTATTTACGACCTGGTACCAGGGTAATCGGTATTTTGAAACGCTCAATTCCTTGGAACACGCCCGCAAATGGGCGCGCGGGCGGCCCACCTGGGTTCGAGCGGGCCGGCTGCCCCAACTTGAACATTTTTTTACAGCCGCGCTCCCAGGCCGGAACGGTTCCGATGTCAACCGGACCGCGGCCGGTCACTGCTGGAGAACCCGGTAGAAGCGATACGGGAAATTCGTTGCGTTGGGATCGTACAGATTGAACAGGTTGGTGGGCGTCAGGTTCGTGCTCAACGGAGTCCAATTCACAAAGTTGGTCGTCGCCTCCAGGACATAACTGTTGCTCGTCATGCCGGACATTCCGAGTTGAAATTGACCATTCCCCAGGAACCCCGCGGAGGTGAAAAAGAATGGCGGCTGCACGATGAACAGGGCCCGGGCGGCCACGCTGTTGTTGAAGCCGGTTTCAAACGCATTGGCCGTGACGGTCGCATTGCTGGTGAGCGCGAACGGGGCGGAATAGAGGAATGAATTGGTCGTCGGCAACGAGCCGTCGAGTGTGTAGTAAAGCGTGGCGTTTGTATCGGGTGGCTGCAAGGTGACGGCAACCGATGGCGCAAAGATGCCCCCATTCGGAACGATGGTCGGCGGCGCCAAAGCCGGTGTGCCGGGCAGGCTGTTGATCCAGTCAGCCATGACCGCCACCGCGTTGGTGTCAATCAGGTTGCGCGCCAGGGGGGGCATCTTGGTGGACGCAGTGGTGTTCATCCGGGCATAAAGTTCGGAGCGCCAGATATCCTTGGCGTGACGACATGGGTGTTGTCATAACCCAGGCTGGAAGACACCGGCACATTGAGGATGTTCTGGCTGGCGAGGGGCGTATCGTAACGACCGTCGAATGTGGGACCGGTGCCACCGGGCTGATGACACTGGGCGCAGTTGGCGTCCAGGTAGGACCGGGCACGATCCTGGAGCGAGGCGGTCAGGTTGGTGAGCGCCGAGAGCTTTTCGAAATTGGTGATGGCGGCCTCGTCGAAGGCAGGGTTAAACAACCCGAGGCGATTCAGCGTCCGCAGTTGGTTATCCGTGTTCCCCGTTGATGGATAGGTAAAGTTCCCATTCAATTGGCGGGAATTGACGCCCAATACGTAATTGGCCACCGGCGTGTGACACGACAAACAATCCGCCGGGCTCGGATAATACCACGTCTGGGTCACCACCCCGCTGGGCGTGGTGATGGCGATATTTTCGTTGCTGGACGTGGTTGAGAAGGTCGGCGTCGCTGTAGTCCGAGCGCCATTTATAGGTGACGCCATAGACCGCCCCATTGATGTCGCGCACCAGCAGCCGTGTTTCCAGCCGGCGAAGTGAATTCGGATCACTTTGATTGGTTTGCAATTCAAAGGTTTTGACGAACACGGTCCCGGCCGGAAACGTCCACGTGCCGGTTGGGGCAAAAGCGATTTGCTGATCCGGTGTGATGGCGCCGCCATAATACGGCACGGCCAGGTACCGGATTTTCTGGCGCGCCATCCGACCAGAGGATCACGTTCGGCTGGTAGGGGATCAGGCCACCGACGGGTGTCATACTGGGGGTGTTGCTGAACACGCCGGTTTGTGAAAGCAGCAGCGGCAACGAGCCGTTGAAGGTCGTCGGCATGTTGAAGAACGGTGAAACTGTTCCGCGCGTGGTCAACCCGTATGGCTGTCCGCTGCCGGTGGTGACGGTGATGTTGACCGGCGCGGATGTGCTGCTCAAGCCGCTGCCGTCGGTGGCGACGGCCATCAGCGTATAACCGCCGGCGGTCAAGCCGGTCGTCGTGAGCGTGTAAAGCGGCGCGTCCGGGCTGTTGGTGATTGTGCCCAGCAAACTGCCGTTGGCGTAAAAAGCCACCTGGCTGATCGGATTGTAGGGCGCGTCGGCCATGGCGCCAAGCGTCACGCTGGCCGTGCCGCTGTAAGTAGCGCCGTTGGTCGGACTCGACAGCACAACCGTCGGCGGCGGATTGGTGTACGGATATAATTGCGTTTGCGGGATGATGGCTTGCGGCGTGGAAGGACTGCTCCAAGCCAGCATGGCTTCGGCGCCGCCCCCGGCTTGGAAGTAATCCATCCGGATGTTGTAAAGTTGCTGGGCGTTGAGGGTGATGGAACCCTGATAGGTCGTCGCCACTTGGGGAATCCAAGCATTCACCAAAAGCTGGCCGTTCACCCACAGTCGCACTCCGTCATCGGAGGTGGCGTAGAACGTATAGGTTTCGTTGAACTGTGGCTGGACCGAGCCGGTCCACCGCGCCGTAAAATTGGTTTGCCCGATGCTCGGATCCGGTCCGGTGGTGTTCCAATTAAAATTAACGACCGCATCGGTGCGCGTCAGGGTTGGCAACGTATTAAACGTTACATTGGTAAAGGCCGTACTGGTGGTGTTGGTCCAATATTGCCCCGTCAGCCCGGTTCCATTGCCAATGGCTGAACTGTTGACAAAACTGGCGATGGCTGCGCCGCTGTTCACCGCGCCGGCCTGCGCGGCCACAACCTGGAGTGACACGCTGTTCGTCAATAGAAACGGGCCGCTGTAAAGAATCGAATTGGTGGTCGGGGTGGTGCCGTTGAGCGTGTAATAGAGACTGACACCCGGTGTGACATCCGAGAGGGTCACGGTCACCGAATTGGTGAAAATGCCGCCGTTGGGTGAAATGGTTGGCGTCGCCAGGAAGGCGCTGGTCCCAAAAACTGACAATTCGTATTGCGCACCTACATAGACTTTACCATTGACCACCGTCGGAACGACAAATTTGCAGGGGCCGCCACCGGGGTTGTCCCGGGAAAGATTCTGGCTGGTGTTGTAAAGTTCCTGCGAAAGGTTGTAGGCGTTATAGGCGCGCAGGACTTCCGGAGAGGAGTCCGCCTCGATGACCCAGGCAATCGCATTGTTAGTGCCATTGGCGGAAATGACCGGAGTGGAACCGTGATAACCGAAGGAATCGCCGGATTGGGAAACGGGCGTGGCCGTGATGACTGCATTGGTGATGGCAAATGCCTTCATCACGTCGTAGTCACCCTGATAAAAAATCAGGTGATTGAAATAGGCCGGAGTGCTAAACGCGCTGCCAATTGCCGAAGGCACCTCTTGCACGACCTGATTGTCGTTGGCGTAGTAAAAATGACCCATGTTGTTCCGGTCCACCAGGTGAATTTTCCCTTCCTTGCCGGCGCCCACAATCAGGTTTGAATGGGTCACACTGCCCACCGCATCCGGCAATAGGACCGGTCCACCCGAGCCAAGGTCTTCGTCGGCAGACTGCAAACCGGCCTGATTGTAGGGAGTGAAATAATCGGCCACCTGCAGTCCGTTGGTGGTGGAAAGCTTCATAAAGCTGTCACCGTAATCACCGCCGTTGGTATTGGCGCTAAAGGAGCCGTTGGCCGTTTCAAAATACAAATTGGTGTTGGCATCAACGCACAATCCGTTTCCACCCATCCAGAGCGCGCCTTCGGCGGCATAGGCGCCAAATTCGGCGGTGGTGGCATTGGGGGTGGTGTTAAAAATGTAATTGGTCGCCAACTGCAGATTCGTGGCATTATATCCCAATACCCAGCCATGATAAGGGTCGGTGTCCGCGTAACTGCCGTAGCAGACGTATAATCTTCCGCCCGCGAGGGTCATCGCGGGCCGTTGAAGCTGCTGCTCAGGGTTAAACGTCACCACGCCGTGTGAACTATCCACTCCAACGCCCGGAAAGGAAGCCGCAACCAGAACCGGACTGTAAGGCCGCTCATTGCCGGTGGTGATGTCCAGGGCATGAATGCGGTGATAATAAATGTTGTTGCCCTCGTGGGTAAACACATCCAGATAAATGGTGCCGGTTACCGGATCAATGACCGGCGTGCCGGTGATGCCCATTTCGGGGTCCAAATCGTGATAAGCTCCGTAACGATTGCCAAAATCGTTATTCGGCGTCACGGCGGAAATTCCCAGGTTGGTGCTCCACAGCAGTCCGCCGTTTGTGCCTGCGTTGCTGTCGGCGTCAAACGCATAAACGCTGTCATGTTCCGTGGCCACATAGACCACGTTGTGCACTCCCTTGCCGGGAATAGTGACATTGGTCATGACCAGCGGTTCCGCGTAAACCTGGCCATCCACGGTGTAGGTAAACAACTTGCCGAAACTGTTCACATTGACGTTGGCGGGCGTCAGCAAGGTTTCATTCGTGTTCGCCCCATCGCGCGTGTTGTCATAGTGGTAGGTCAACATGGCCACCAGCGGCGGATTGGCGGCCAGGGTGGTGAAGGTTTGGGAGGGGATGGCCCAAACGGTGCTGAGATTATTCGAAGCGGAAGCGGTGAAAAAATAGACCGCGTTGGTGGACAACCCCGAAACCGTCGCCGCAAATGCCCCGGATTGCTGGCCCAAGCCAATCGCATGCGACCAACCCGCGGCGTTCGTCCCGCCATCACTCATTCCGTAATAAACGGTCACCTGAGGCGGACTCCCTCCCGTTACGAGTATCTGTCCATTAAGCGTCGCCTGAGTTCCTTGAACCCCCGTCGCCGGTGTGTTCGTTACCACCGGCTGAACAACCGGGTTGACGGTCAGGGTTAGCGCGGGACTGTTGGTCGAAGTTGTATTGTTGTGGACCACCACGTCGTAGTTGCCCGAAGCCGTGACCGCCACGTTCGCCAATACCAGTGAACTGTTCGTGGCCCCGGAAATATTCACGTGGTTGGTGCGCCATTGATAATAAAAGGGTGTGGCCCCGATAACGGAAACATTGAAGGTTACCGTGGTTCCGGCATAGACCGTGTTGGAAGGCGAGGCCGTCGGCTGGGCGACCGCCAGACCGCTCGCCAGGATCAACCCCGCGTCAAAGACCCCATCGTAGGCATGACTGCCACCGAACGTGATGGTTCCTCCTGCCACCGGCATCAGGCCAATCTCGCCTCCGGTATAAAGGTTGCCACTGGCATCGGCCAGCTCCTCCCATCCGGTCACTGCGCTGGAAGCTTTCCCGAATGAATACGCGTAAACAGTATTGGGCGACAGCGACAGGCTGAAACCACTCCATTGCAACCAATCGCCATCCGCAAAAGTGAAATTGGTCGCGCTGTAAGTCGCCAGCAGCGTCGCCGTGCCGCCGGACACGGAATAAATATGCAGCAGGTAACCTTGGGGCGTTTCAGTTCCCGAAGTTGTGCCTCCGCCGGTCTTGATGGCGAGGGAATCAAGCAGATAACCGGACGAGGTGTTGGGTGTGGTAAACGTCTGGCCAGGCTCGCCGGCGCCATGATTTGACTGATTGTCGTCGTAGTAATTCAAGCCGTCAGGCATGTCCGCCTCCCCGGAAGTGCTCAACTGGTAAATATCAACCGACCCCGGAGTGGGGGCGGTGGCGCCCAAATCGGTGAGCGTCGCGGGAGTTTGGGCGCGGGCAGACAGGGCCACAGCCAGGACCGCCGTCATCGCCACCAGAAACCTCAAGCTTCTGCGGGCCGGCCGGAGAATGACGGCGAAACAATGCCCGAATTGGTCGGCGGAGTCCTTTGAATTTCCCTCTGAAGCAGAGCGCAATTCTCCAGAAACCTCGATGATGTGCATAAACGGCAATGCTTGTTTTAAAAATTGTTTTGGTTTTAGGATGGCCGACCGCTGTTTGTATAGCTTAACAGCTTTAGTAGCTGGCGTAAAGCTGATTTTTTAAATAATTAATTCAAACCGTTAAAAAAGCTTCTTTTGTTCCGCGCCAAACCGGATAAATTCCCGGCATGACACAGAAAATTCTTCGGTTCGCTTCCGCCGTCGTCTTTGGTGGCGCGCTTGGTTTGTGCGCGGCGCCGGCCCAAGGCCGGCCGGCGGGAAATTATGAAATTTTTGTCTCCAACGAAAATGCCGGCACCCTCACCGTCATCAACGGCGCGGATTTCAAAGTCGAGGCCACCATTCCCGTCGGCAAACGGCCGCGCGGCATTCACGCCAGCCCCGATGGCAAGACCGTCTATGTCGCGTTGAGCGGCACGCCGATTGAACCGCCGCCGCAATCTCGACGCCAACGGCAATCCGATTTTTCAAAAGGGCCACGATGACGACGATGACAACGCCAAGGCGGACAAGGCCGCCGACGGCATCGGCGTCGTGGATGTCGCGCAAAAAAAATTCCTGCGCAAAATCCCCGCCGGCTCCGATCCGGAACAGTTTTGTCTGATCGCCGATGGCCGGCTGCTTTACATCTCCAATGAAGACACCGGCACGGCGACCGTTCTGGACGCCACGACCGGGAAAATCGTGACGTTCATTCCCGTCAGCCGCGAACCCGAAGGCGCGGGGGTCAGTCCCGACGGAAAATTTTTCTACATCACCTGCGAAACCGCCGGCGACGTATTTGCCATTGACGCAAAAACCTACAAAATCATCGGCCACATCCGGGTGCATCCGCGCCCGCGCAGCGTGGCGTTTCTGCCGGATGGTTCGCGCGCGTTCGTGCCGTCCGAATCCGTCGGCGAATTGAACGTGATTGACACGGCAAACCAGAAACTGTTGAAGGTCATCACGCTGCCGCCACACTCGCGCCCGCAATGCGTGATAGTCTCGCCGGACGGAAAGAAGGTCTATGCCAGCACCGGACGCGGCGGAACGGTGTGCGTGGTGGACGCGAATACCTACGAAGTGCTGAACACCATCAAGGTCGGCAAACGTCCGTGGGGCATCGCACTTTCGCCGGACGGAAAATATCTCTTCTCCGCCAACGGCCCGTCGGATGATGTTTCGGTGGTGGACCTCGCAACCGACAAGGAAATCGCGCGCGTCAAATCGCCCGGCAGTCCGTGGGGCGTGGTGGTTGTGCCGGACGCTAATTAAATTTTCACCTTGAACTCCTCGCCCGTCTTGAGCGATTGTGCAAAGCCCGCCAGCAGTTCGGGGATTTTCTCCAAATCTTTCAGGCTCACGACTTCCACCGGCGAGTGCATGTAACGGTTCGGCAGGCTGATCAGCGCGCTGGCAATGCCGCCGCGCGTCCAAAAAATCGCGTCCGTGTCCGTGCCGCCCGGGCCGCCGGACGCCTCATGCTGGAGCGGAATTTTTTTGGCCTTCGCGACGGCTTCGATGCGCGCCACGACTTCCGGATGGTTGCAGCCGCCGTGGGTGATGGCCGGGCCGCCGCCGATTTTCACGTCGCCGTGCTGCGATTTGCTGACCGTCGGATAATCCGTCGCATGCGTCACGTCCACGACCAGCGCGATGTCCGGGCTTGAGCGAATAAGCGATCTGCCGCGCGCCGAGCAGGCCGACTTCCTCCTGCACATTGGAGACGGCGCAAATTTCCGCGCGCAATTTTTTGCCTGATTCCTTGAGCAGCCGCAACGCCTCGGCCACGGCGAAGGTGCCGATGCGATTGTCGAACGCCCGCGCCACCGCCAGATCGTTTCGCAGCAAATCAAATTCGTCGGCCAGCGTGATCGGGTCGCCAATTCGCACGAGCTTTTCGGCCTCCTTGCGGTTGCGCGCGCCGATGTCTATGAACAGATCGTGCATCTTCGGCGGCTTGGGCTTGTCGTCGTCCTGCCGCGTCAAATGCGGCGCGACGTTGCCGACGACGCCTTTCACCGCGCCCACGCCCCGGCGGGACGAATGAATGACCACCCGCTGCGCCTTGGTGATGGCCGCGTCCACGCCGCCCATTTTGCGGACGTAAATGAAACCTTCATCGGAGATATAACTGACCGACATGGCGATTTCGTCGGCGTGCGCCGCGATCATCAGTCGCGGCGAACCGCCCTTGTTCAGCACGGCGACGCAATTGCCGTAGGCATCGGAAAACGTTTCGTCGGCGAACGCTTTGGCGTAATCGAGCCAGACCCGCTGGCCGCGGGTTTCGAATCCGGTCGGGCTGGGGGTGTTGACCAAAATTCGCAGAAAATCCAGTGATTGCTCACGCATGAACGCAGCCTAGCAACGGGCGCCGGAAGCCGAAACTTAAAACTTTCCTTGAAAAGCGGCGCAGACCTGATATGGTTTGATAAAGTATCAAACAAATTAAAGTTATGAACTGGATCAAACCGGAGTACGAAGAGATCAGCTTGAGCATGGAAGTCACGGCCTACGTGAACGCCGGCAAATAAGGACCGCAGCCGCTGAAAATCGCGGCGCGCGTCAACAGCCGTGCAAATCCGAGTCCTTGGTTCCGTGGCGGGCGGAGGCGTCCCGCAGTGGAACTGCAATTGCTCCAATTGCCGCCAAGCCCGCCGAAACGGGAGTTTTCTAAGTCAATCTTCAGCGGCGGTTTCCGCCGACGGCAAAAAATGGCTGCTGCTGAACGCCTCCCCGGACTTGGTTTTCCAGTTCGCCTCTTTTCCGCCACTTTCCCCCCGAGAAAAAAATTTTCGCGGCAGTGCGGTCCAGGCGGTGATTTTGACCGACGGAGAAATGGATCATGCCGTTGGGCTGCTTTCGTTGCGCGAGCAAAAATCCCTCCGGCTGGTTTGCACGCGTGCGGTCAAAAACTTACTGACCCGCCAGTTTCCGCTGCTGCCGACTTTGGAAAAGTATTGCCAAATTCATCATTCCACTTTCCCCGTGCGCATCGCCGGCATTCAGGTTTCAGCCTTGGAATTGGAAACGGACAAAGCGCCGCCCTACGCCCGCCGCCCGGCGCGACGCGGCGAGGTCGTTGGGCTCCGGCTGAAAGCGAATGGTCGGAGTTTTGTTTATCTTCCCGGTCTGCCCGCGATCAACCGGGCGGTGAATGAATTTG
Source organism: uncultured Verrucomicrobiae bacterium (assembly GCA_963786375.1). GTDB lineage: Bacteria > Verrucomicrobiota > Verrucomicrobiia > Limisphaerales > UBA11358 > UBA11358. The sequence continues at coordinate 249,400 of CAWAYP010000001.1, read as the reverse complement.
TCACGGGCTGCGACTGTCTGCTGGTGGACGGCACCTTTTGGTCGGAACACGAAATGCCCGCGCTCGGTTTGTCCAAGCGCACCGCGCGCGACATGGGTCATGTGCCGATGGGCGGCACTGGCGGCAGTCTGGAATGGTTGCGCGCCCTGAAGGTTCCGCGTAAAATTTACACTCACATCAACAATACCAATCCCATCTTGCAAAAAAAATCGCGCGAACGGCGGACGGTCCAACGGGCCGGCGTGGAAATTTCCCATGACGGAATGGACATTCGTCTATGAAAACAAACCGGCGCGCTTCCCGCAATTCATCGTGGCCGGCAGATGAATTTGTCGTCCGACTTCGTCGCGTGGGCACGACGTACCATGACCGGCATCCGTTTCATGTGTTGATGAACCAGGGCAAGCTCACCCGCCGGCAACTGCAAGGCTGGGTGGCCAACCGGTTTTATTATCAAACGCAGATTCCCATCAAGGACGCAGCGATCCTCTCGAACTGCCCGGAGCGCGAACTGCGGCGCGGCTGGATTCAGCGCATCCTGGACCATGACGGCACGGACGCCGACATGGGCGGCATCGAAAAGTGGTTGCGACTGGGCGAAGCCGTCGGGTTGAAGCGTGAAGAATTGCTCGCGCAATCGCATCTGCTGCCGGGCGTCCGCTACGCCGTGGATGCTTATGTCACGTTCTGTCGCACCCGGCCGTGGATCATCGCGATGGCATCGTCGCTGACGGAATTGTTTGCCCCGGCACTGATGTCCAAACGCATTGCCGCGTTTGAACGGCACTATCCGTGGGTAAAGGAGGAAGGGCTGCGGTATTTTCGCGGGCGCTTGACGCAGGCGCCGCGCGACGCGGACTTCGCCCTGCGCCTGGTCGTCGAACGCTGCCGCACCCGCGAGTTGCAGGAACAAGCCGTGGCGGCTTTGAAATTCAAATGCGAACTGCTCTGGGCCGTGCTCGATGCCATGCACTTCGCGTATGTTGTGAACCGCAAAATAAAATGACTCCCGTCGCCGACAATTCCAGGCCGCGCCTCGCCGGCAAGGCGCGTTTGAAATGGGATGCCGTGCGCGAAAAACATCTGCTGCTCTATCCCGAAGGCGTGCTGGTGTTGAACAAAACCGCGCACGACGTGCTCGCGCTTTGCGACGGCCAGTGTCCCGTCGCTGAAATTGTCAAAGCGCTCGCCACGCAATATGCAGCCGACGCGAACGCGATTGCCGGGGACGTGAAGGAAATTTTGCAGCGGTTGGCGGAAAAAAGTTTTGTCACCTTGAACGAGTGATGACATGGAAACGCCGCGTCCCTTCTCCCTGCTTTGCGAGCTGACGTATCGCTGCCCGCTGCAATGTCCGTATTGCAGCAACCCGCTTGATTTTGCGCGCCACAAAGACGAATTGGAAACCGGGGAATGGCGGCGCGTTTTGACCGAAGCAGCGGCTTTGGGCGTGGTGCAGGCGAATTTTTCCGGCGGCGAACCGCTGCTGCGCGCCGACGCGCCGCAAATCATCCGGCACGCGCGCGGGCTGGGACTTTACACCAACTTGAGCACCGGCGGCACTTTGTTGACGGAAAAACTGGCCGGACAATTGCGCGAAGCGGGACTGGACAGCCTGCAAGTCAGCCTGCAGGACGCCGACGCGGAAAATTCCGACCGCATGGCCGGCGGCGCGCCTTCGTTTGAAAAGAAAATCCGCGCGGCGCGACTGGTCAAAAAAACCGGATTTTCCCTGACGGTGAACGTGGTGTTGCAACGCCGGAACATCGGACGCATCGCAGCCATCATCGCGCTGGCGGAAGAACTCGGCGCGGACCGGCTGGAACTGGCCAACACGCAGTTCAACGGCTGGGCCTTGAAAAATCGCGCGGCGTTGCTGCCGGCGCGCGCGCAGGTGGAGCTGGCGGCGGACGCGGCACGACAGGCACGCGAGCGGCTCAAGGGCCGCATGGAAATTCTTTATGTGCTGCCCGATTATTTCGAGCCGTTTCCCAAACCTTGTCTCTACGGCTGGGGACGCGTCTTTTTGACCGTGGCCGCGGACGGGGCGGTGCTGCCGTGCCAGACTGCGCGCGAGATTCGCGGATTGAAATTCGACAATGTGCGCGGGCATTCCCTGGATAAAATCTGGTTCGGGTCGGAGACCTTCTGCAAATTTCGCGGGACGGACTGGCTGCCGGAGCCGTGTCAAAGCTGCCCGCGCAAGGAAACGGATTTTGGCGGCTGCCGTTGCCAGGCATTCCTGCTGGCCGGTGATGCCGGCGTCACCGATCCGGTCTGTTCGCTGGCGCCCCAACACCATTTGATCACCGAGGCGCTGGCCGAAACTGGAGCCGGCACGAATGGGAAAATGATTTACCGAAACGCCCAATCATCGTTGCAAGTTTCCTGAAATGGGTGGTATTCGCAAAACCCGGGTTTAACCCGTGACGTCACCAACTGCACGTCACGCCGCCGTAAAACGAGCGGCCATCGCCCGGATGAAAAACCTGCGGATCGGCCGGGCTTTGTCCGTTGGGAATCGGGTCAACCGAAGCGGCGTAACGCTCATCCGTCAAATTTTTCGCCTCCACAAAAACCGAAACTTTTGATTTCCCCCAATTAAAGGCAAAACCGGTTTTGAATCCCAAAATCGCGTAAGTGCCAGCGTAAAGCGTGTTTTGCTGGTCAACCGGATAACTGGAGAGATTGCATTGCACATTCGGCCCGGCGTAGAAACCGCAAGGCGCTTCATACATCAACTCGGCTTCGTAAACGTGGACGGGAATCGCCGCCAGACGGTTGTTGCCATAAACGGGATCGCCATCGAAATGAAAATCGTTGAGCGTGTAGGTCTGATTTAATTTTAACGATTGTCCACCCTCGTCCTGTGTCGCTTTTGAATGCCACAGTTCGATGCCGAGCCCGGCTTCGATGCCCTGGTGGCAAGTGCGGGCGACATTGACATCGCCACGGTCAACGCCGTTCGCATCATAAAGGTCCTGCAGTTCATTCCGAACCCAGGAATGGTAGAGTGCCAAATCCCAGTCGAAACGGCCGTGTTGGCCGCGCGTGCCCAGTTCAAGGGTCCAGGCATGTTGCGGCTGCAACGGCGTGTAGGTGAGGCTGACGTTGGTGCCATCGTCAAACGTGACCATGTTGTCGAAGGAAGGCGGCTGCCAGCTCCGGCTGAAATTGAGAAACGCCTGGCTGTCATCGTTCAATTCGTAGAGCAGCCCGATTTTTGGGTTCAGACCGAAAAAGTTTTGTTCGGCAGATTGGTTGCCGTCGGCGGTGTCGTTGAAGTCGTCATAAAAATGGCGCAGCACATAAATGGCCTGAACGCCTGTCAGCAACGAAAGTTTCTCCGTGAGATAATGCTGGTTTTCCAGATACAACGGCACATTGACCGACAGTTCAAGGTCTTGCGCGATGGTCGCTCCCTCCGCCCCGGCGTCATTGGCGTAATTGTGATCCTGCTCGGTTTCAAACGCCGGACTCAATCCCACCGTGAGCATGTTCCGCTGCCCGAACAGTTCGCCGCGGGTGACGGAATTCAAGCTGATGCCGGCATCGTTCGCGTGATAAACCTGGATGCCTTGTTCATAATTGGTCGGCGAATAATAGCCTTTCTCCTCCAGCTCGCGATGCCACCAATACACGCTGGCATCCAGTTCATGGCCGTCATTTTTGTAACTGATTTTGTCGGCGAGCCGCGCGTAGTACCATTGCTTGTTGTAATCCAGGGGAATGGCGTTCGGATCGGCCGATTGCGGATCGGTCTGCGTTTGTGATTGCGTCAACCCGCCGGGCAGTTGGCGGTCCGTCTGATCCACCGTCAGATAAAAACGATTTTCAAGCTGATCGCTGAATTTGCATCCCAAATCCGCGAACAACAATTCGGTGTTCTCCCGGCTGTGCTCGCGGTAGCCGTCGCGGTAACGTCCCGACACCGAGGCGTAATAATCCAACGGCCCGTCCACGCCGCCGGAACTGATCTGGCCGCGCAGAAAACCAAAGCTGCCCGCTTCCAAACGGGTTTGCAACGGGCCGGCATCATAACCGGTCAACGGAACGAGATTGATCGCGCCGCCCATTGTCAGCGCGCCGTATTTGAACCCGTCGGCCCCGCGATACACTTCCGCGTATTTCAATGTGTCCACGTCAAAGTCTTCGACAATCGTCTCGCCGTCGCCTTGGTCGAAACTCATGCCGTCCAGCAAAAATTCCACGCCGAGCGGTTCGTCGTCCGATTCAATGCCCGAGCCGCGAATCGAAACCTTTGAAATTTCCATGCCATTTTCGCTTTGCATGAACAAACCGGGCACGCCCTGTAGCAAATCTTGAAAATTGGACGCGCGGCCTTTGTTCATTTCTTGCGCCGTCTTGAGCGTGAAACCTCCGGGAATCTCCGTTTTTTGCGCGGCGGCCTGATCGGCGGAAGGAGAAGTCAATGACGTTGGGATCGCGCGGCCGAGGACGGTAATGGCCGGCAGCACCGTCGGTGCGTTGGTGGCCGGCAACTCCGCCGACATTAAAATGCCTGCCGCAAGCAACTGGCCGGCCAATAAAAACATTATTTTTCGGCGGGGCATATTACAAAATTAAGCGGCTCAACCACCAATGATGAAAATCTCCTGGGAGGTGATGCTTTTGGTGAAGCCCGGCTTGAACGCCTTCGCGCGCAGAATCGTCGGCCCGGTCAACTGGACAGGTTTTTCGTAAAGCAGATCGGAAGTGGTCGGCACCGTGCCGTCCAGGGTGTAGCGGATGGTCGCGCCCGGTTCGCTTTTCAAAACCACCTCGACCGGCTTGGCGAAGTTTCCGCCGCCCGGCGAAATTTCCGGCGGCGGCAGCACCGGCGGGCCGGGCAGACTTTCAATCCATTGCCGCAGCAATTTCATTCCCTGTTCATCAATGGTGTTGCGCGCCAGCGGCGGCATCTTGAAAGCCTCGGTCGTGTCCGCCCGCAGGTAGAGAATGGAACGCCAGATGTCGTTGGGCGCGATGACGTGCGGACCGTCAATGCCGTTCATCAATCAGCACCGGCCCGTCAATCAATTCCTGTTTCGCCAGCGGCGTGTCATACCGCGCATCAAAATAGGCGACGGTGCCGCCAGGCCGATGGCAATTCGCGCAGTTAGCGTCGAGATACGAGCGCGCGCGGTCTTCCAGGCTGCGCGACGGGTCGTCGAGGCGCGCGAGGGCGGGAAAAGCTTTCAAATCGGCGTCATCGAGATGGGTGTCGAACAATTTGATGTGGTTCCACGCGCGCAATTCGTTGTCCGTGACACCGGACGGATAGGTGAAATCGCGGTTCAACTGCCGCGTCTTCACGCCGAGCACGAAACCGGCGTTGGCCGTGTGGCAGGTGAGGCAATCCTGCCGGCTCGGATAATACCATTGCTGCGTGCGCACGCCGGCCGGCGTCTGGATGGCAATCGTTTCAGTCAAATTTGTATCGAGCAGATCGGCATCGCTGTCGTCGGCCCGCCATTTATAGACGACGCCATAAACGCCGCCGGTCTTGTCCCGCACGAGCAGCCGCGTTTCGAGGCGGCGCAGGGAATCGGGGTTCGATTCATTGGTGGCCAGTTCGAACGTTTTCACGAAGACCGTCCCGGCGGGAAAAGCCCATTCGCCGGACGGCGTGAATTTTATGGTTTGATGGTCCGGCACGAAAATCCAGCGCAGCTTTTGCGCGCCGTCCGACCAGAATGGAACGATGACATCGTAGGGAATCAGCGCGTCGTTGGGCACGAGCCGGGCCGTGTCCTTGAACGCGCCGGTCTGGGAAAGCAATCGCGGAAACGGACCGTCCGTGTTCCCGGGCATTTGCGGGCAACCGTTGGTTTCGGGACGGGAACCGAGTCCATAGGCCTTGGAAATTTCACCGGCGGAGAGTGGAGAAAATTCCTGCGCGACAAAAACGAGCAGCCCGGCCGCTGCAACGGCCCGCAGGGTGAAAATTGAACATCGCAAGGCAAACGTCATTTAACATCCGGGGCGGGAGTTTGTGTTTTATCCCCGTTTTGCAGGTTCCACTCCACCGCCTTTTCAAGAACGGCGGAAAACCGGCGGACCGTTCTGCGAACGTCACCCACGGAAGTGTAGATGTAACGGCCGGCGGGGTAACCTTCGATGATGACATAATCATAAAGCTTGGGTTTGAGCCGCCGTGATCTGGGAAGATCCGTGACAAACACCGGTCCGACACAAACCGAACCCGGCTCATGGCCTTCAACCAGGCCGGTGACACGGTTTGCCGCGACCGTGCCGGGCACAAGCCAGGAACGGTTGAGGGGAGCGCGCAAAAGGTTTGTGTAGCCGCTGTCAACGACCAGCCCGTCGGGAAAGACCTTCACGATTTTGCCACAAATGCAACGGCGGCTCTGAATGCAGGCCATCCGGATTTGCTGGAGATGCTCCGCAAAGGACGGAATGGCATTGGTCTGAGACTGGACAGATTGAGTCGCTGCCGGCGGCATCGCATTCGCGACATTGGTGTCATTGACCAGATTGGTCTGCGCGGCGGCGGCCAGGGCCGCGAACATAAGGAGCAATGTGAATTTCACCTTCGCGGCTCGATTGATTGTGGCCATGCTATGAAGATACCTCCAACTTAACGTCGCCGGCAAGCCGGAAAGCTTCGGCGCCAGTAACTTCAGGATGGATTGCCAACCCAAACCGCAATCGCAGTTGTGCCTGCCGTTCCAAGGCTTAAAGATCCAAACCAAACTTTTCAAGCGCGCAATCGTGAAGACAACAACCCACCTCTTCGGCGTATTTTCAACACCGTTTGGGCGACTCCATTTCCCGCTTTTGCGGGGCAACCGGCATCACCACACTCAGGCCACCTGCCGCATCATGTTTTCGCCGCCGAAGGGATTCGGCGCCCGGAGAATGCATTCGGGATCGTCGCGCCACTGGCCGTCCACGAGGAAACGGTAGTGATGCGTGCCCCGTGACAATTCCAACGTGGTCCGCCACACTCCATCCACGCCCTTCTGCAAGTTGATGGGGCGCTCCTGCCATTGGGTGAAGTCGCCCACCAACTGCACGCTCACCGCGTCCGGCGCGGAGAACGCAAAAATTTGCTGCCGGCCATTGCTGCTGCTTTTGGGGTATGTTTTTTTTTTCATATTTTTTTCCTTTCTATGCGCCCATTGCCGCGGCGCCTTGGTGTTTTGTTGCTTTTTTGCGATGCAAAATCTTCCCGGTACAACCAATAACTCCCTTTTCAAACGATGACACGGAGTGAACTCAACCGTTTTGCGGGTATTTCGTCCACCCCGCACCCCTGCGACGGGAAATTCCCGTCGCGAGAAATTCCGCCTCTTCGCAAATCAGCCTTTGCCACTCACACCTTGAATCTGTAGCACTGGCAAAGCAAACATCAAGGCGAATTTATTCGTTGATGCCCCAATGGTGTGGCACCGGCAGTTGTTCGGCAAACACCCGCGCCGGCCCCGGCGGTACGGATTGCCTTCGTTGTTGCCAGCGAAGACCAAAAGAAGCCGAATCTCCACCATTCCAGACGTCATGGCTGTCCAAAAGGGTCAGACCATGATCCTCCGCGAACACTTTAAGCTGGTTCCAAGGCACTGACAGTGTTTGGGGTTCGCCGGAATACAAAGCCATCACGGCGGCGTCCTCGATTCGCCGGTGTTCCGCCCAGTTTTTCAGCCAGTCCAGCAACTCAGCCGGGGTCGAATGGGTTTGTCTCAAGGCGAGCACGATCAAATCCGCGTTGGCGGCGACGGCCACGGTCAGGGCGGCCAGCGTTGGTTGTTTCAGGACATCAAATCTCCACGGCTTGATGTCCCACTTCATGGCTTCGTCCGTGCGCGCGGCCACGCGTTTCAGCAGCGCGGTGGCGCGCGCGGCGGAATCAAAGTCATCGTAAATGATCACGGCCTTCAAGACCGGATTGAAAAGCCTTTCGTTATGCATCGCAATGGCACTCATATAAATCCGCCTTTTGTTTTTTCTATTTCCGACACCGCCGGTGCCGAATCGGTTCAACCATGTGAATAATTTTCCGGGAAAGTTTTTTGAACGCCGGATTAAGACCGGGGGATCTATTTCGCGCGGCAAACATTTCGCGCGGCAAACGCGAAGCAAAGGAAGGCCAATGCTTCCCTTGTCATTTAAGCGAGCTTCACGCGGTGGCTTGCTAAACCTCTTTCACCACGCCCCAATAAACATCGAGGTGTTTGCCCAGATAAAGTTTTACGGCCTGGACGAGCACGCCGCCTTCAAGTTGCCGGCCGCGCGAAACGATGTCCTTGAGCGTCATGCCGGGACGAATGGGGAACGAGCCTTGCGCAATAATGGGCCCTTCGTCCAGCCGCATGGAAACGAAGTGGGCGGTCACGCCCGCGATCTTGACGCCGCTTTCATACGCCTGCCGGTAGGCCTGCGGGCCGGGAAAACTCGGCAGCAGTGATGGATGAATGTTGATGATTTTATTTTTGAACCGCCACACAAAGTTCGGCGAGAGGATTTTCATGAACCGCGCCAGCACCACAAAATCTATCCCGTGCTCTTCGAGCAGACGCAACGCGCGGGTTTCGGCGTGGGCGCGGTTGTTCCACGGGATGCGGGCAAACGGCAGTTTGAATTTCCTGGCGAGTGGCGCAAGGTCGGAACGGTTGCCCAAAACGAGCGCCGGCTCGGCCTTGATCTCATGCCGGCGGTGCGCCATCATGAGCGCGTCGAAGCAATGGGGTTCCTTCGTCACCATGATGGCGAAACGCTGCCGGCGGTTTGGCTCGGCGAACCGGATTTTGATTTCCATGCCGAGTTCGCGCGCAAGCCGGCCCAAACCGGCGTGCAAGCTGGCGGCATGGCAATCGCTTGTGGGCCATGAGGCTTGCAGCGTCATGCTGAACTGACCGCGGGTGACTTGTTCTTCGAGCGCCTCGATGTTGGCTTTTTGCTCGAACAGAAAGGCGGTGACGCGCGCGATGACACCGGTCTTGTCACGCCCGATGACAGTGATGGTGGCAAATTGTCTCATTTTGGGCCGTGGCAAACTTTGCAGGTTTTTCGCGCCCAAACGCAACTTTTTTTCACGGTGATTGTTGATATAAACAGGTAAAATCTGAACAACTCAATGGGCTTTAACTCGGTAAAAAATCTCGTCGCGTCGGTTGCGGAAGCGACCCCCGGCCAGTTTGACGACTGGCGGAAGGCGTGGCGCGCGGCGGCGGACAACGGCTCGGCGGAGTCGTTGCTGTCGTTTATTGCGCGCGAACGCGGGGTGGCGGAGGACGTTTTTTTGCAACGACTGGCGGAGGCGCTCGGCTGGCCGTATTTGGACCTGCACAAATACACCATCCCGCCGGAGACGCGGAACAAACTTTCGACCAAGGTTGCCTTCCAATATTTCGTGCTGCCCTCGGCGGTGAACCATGACACGTTGCAGGTCGTGGTCAGTGATCCGTTCGACGCGGCCATGATGAACGCGGTGCGGTTCGATGCGCATTGTCCGGTGCAATTTGCGCTCGCGCCCAAAACGGAAATCGAAAAGTCGCTCAAAAAATACTACGGCGTCGGCGCCGAAACGCTGGACGAACTCGGCGAGGGCGAAGCGATGGAACTGGATATCGCCACCGACAAGGAAATTACCGAGGACGATCAGGAGGCCAGCGTCATCAAGTTCGTCAACCAGATCATTTGGGAGGCCCACAAGGACCGTGCGACGGACATTCACTTCGAGCCGGCGGAGGATGAACTGCGGATTCGTTACCGCATTGACGGCATTTTGCACCAGACGCCGATGCCGCCGCAGCTCAAGCGATTTCAAGCCGCGCTCATTTCGCGCATCAAGGTGATGAGCGGCATGAACATCTCCGAAAAGCGCCTGCCGCAGGACGGCCGCATCAATGTCCGCATCAAGGGCGAGGAAATTGACATCCGCGTCTCCACCGTGCCAACGGTCTATGGCGAAAGTGTTTCCCTCCGCCTGCTCACGCGCGGGAAAATTTTCCTGAGCCTCGACAAGCTGGGTTTTGCGCCGCAGGACGAGGCGATGATCCGCGAAATCATCGTCAAGCCGCACGGAATCTTCCTTGTTACCGGCCCGACCGGTTCGGGCAAATCAACGTCGCTCTACGCGTTTTTGAGCGCCATCAATTCCGTTCACAAACGCATCATTACGATTGAGGAACCGGTGGAATACGAACTCAAAGGCATCAATCAGATTGCCGTGCGGCCGGACATCGGCCTGACGTTTGCGATGGGCTTGCGCCACATTTTGCGTCAGGACCCGAACGTCATCATGGTCGGCGAAATCCGCGACCTGGAGACGGCGGAAATCGCGATTCGCGCGTCGTTGACCGGCCACTTGGTGTTCAGCACGCTGCACACGAATGATGCGCCGAGCGCGTTTACGCGGTTGATTGACATGGGCATCGAGCCGTTTCTGGTGGCGTCGTCAGTCGAGGCGGTGATGGCGCAACGCCTGGTCCGCACCATCTGTCCGCATTGCAAGACCGAGCAGAAGGTCGAGCGCGATTACCTGCAAAAAATCGGTTTTCCCGCAAAAGAAATTGACACGGCTAAATTCTGGCGCGGCGCGGGTTGTGAGGATTGCCGGCAACTGGGCTATCAAGGACGCAAAGGCATTTATGAACTGCTCATTTTAAACGAGAACATGCGACCGTTGATTTTGAACCGCGCTCCCGCCTCAACCATCTCGGCCAAGGCCATCGAACAGGGAATGCGCACACTGCGCACGGACGGCTGGAACAAAGTGAGGGGCGGGGAAACCACCATCGAAGAGGTTCTGCGCGTCACCCAGATCGAGGAGCACATGGAAGCACTCATCGGCGACACCAAAACCGAAATGTGGGTCAAAACGTGATGAAATTGCCAATGGCCAATTGCCGATTGACGATTGCCGCCCGCCGTTGGCGGGCAGTTCGCATTTCTGAAATCAAAAATTGATTTATGGCCCGCTGGCAATCCTGCAACATCCTCCACGTCGGCGCCAAAGCGCAGCACCTCTGGCAATTCGACGCCCGGGGCGGCGCCTTTGCGCTCAAACGCGAGCATGGCGGCGCGCCCGGCGAACCGTTGCCGCCCAAACTGGCGGCCAAGTCGTGGCACTCGTTGTGGCAACCCAGGCTGAACGTCGCGTGGCTGCCGCCGGAAAATGTTTTTCTTCGCGTCATCGAATTGCCGAAGAGCAATTTCGAGGAAACGCTGGCGATGGTTGAGTTGCAATTGGAGAAGCTGTCGCCCTTGCCGGTGGCGCAAATCGTGTGGATGATCCATGTGCTGCCGCAAATGGAGGGTGATTTGCAAACGGTCATTGTCGTCATCGCCGCCCGCCAGGCCGTCGGGGAATTTCTCGGCAAACTGGAAGGCCAGGGTTATCTGGCCGACCGGCTCGAAGCGCCGATGCTGGATGAATTGGAAGCCACCCCTGCGACGGAAGATGGCGCGTGGATTTATCCCGCCGCGCTCGCCGGCCAAAACGTCGCGCTGGTGGCGTGGCGGTGCGGCGGCGCGTTGCGAAATCTAAGCTTCGTCGTTTTGCCACCGGACGGAGACCGCGCAAAAAGCCTGAAGGACCAACTGGCGCAATTGACCTGGGCCGGCGAATTGGAGGGCTGGCTGACCGCGCCGCCCACCTGGCATTTGGTCGCCGCCGGCGACGCCGCCACGGAATGGGAAAACGTCCTGCTCGCGGGCCTGGGTGAACCGGTGCGGGCGACACCGCCGCTGCCGGTGGCCGAACTGGCCGCGCGCACCGCGCGGCGTTTGGCGCAAGCCCAGGTGAGCGCCACGTTGCTGCCCCAGGACTTTTCAACGCGCTACCACCAGCAGTTTGTGGACCGATTGTGGCTGCACGGCCTGGCGGCAACGGGAATTTTGTACGTCATCGGCGTGGTGATTTATTTTTGCGCGACGATGGTGCTGGGGTATCGCACAGGCCAGGTGGAGCAACAGGTCGCCGCGTTGAACGGCAGTTACACCAACGCGCTGCAACTCAAGGCGCGTTACGATGTGCTCAACGAGCGGCAGGCTTTGAAATACGCGGCGCTGGATTGCTGGAAAATTGTGGCCGAACAACTGCCCGCCGGGATTTCGCTGCAACGGCTGAGTTTTGCCGACGGCCAGAAACTGTCCCTGAATGGAACCGTCCCCTCGGACCAAATTGACCAAATCACCGATCATTTTTATGACGCGGTGCGGAAGGCGAAGCTGGACGGCCAGCCCATGTTTGACCCTTCGGGCGGCGACGACCTGACTTATCAACAGCGGGGCAACACGGTGAGCTGGCGGTTCTCGCTCGCGCTCAGGAACCAGGAGGGAAACCCGCCTTGAAAAAGTATTTCGCCCAATTACGCCCCTTGGAACGCCGGCTGGCGGTCGCGGTCCTGGTGGCCCTGTTTCTCGTGCTGAACTACGTTTTCGTCTGGCCGCATTTTTCCGACTGGGGCCGGTTGCGGTATCGCCTGGATGACGCCCGGCGCAAGCTGGTGCTTTACCGGACAACCATCACGCAGGCCACCAACTACGAGGCGCAGGTCAAAAAAATGGAGGGCGAAGGCGGGACGGTGGCGCCCGAGGACCAGGCCATTAATTTTCTCCGCACGATCCAGTCGCAATCCGCGCGGAGCGGCGTCGGCATTGTCAGCATGTCGCGGCAGATGACCCGCACGAATGAATTTTTCGTCGAACTGGAGCAAAACGTCAACGTCATCGGCGACGACCAGCAACTGGTGGATTTCCTTTACAAACTCGGCTCCGACGCCTCCATGATTCGCGTGCGCGACCTGGAATTGCAGGCCGACCCGGCGCACCAGCATCTCAACGCCAACGTCCGGCTCATTGCCAGCTACCAGAAAGCCATGACGAAAGACCCTTTGAACCATACAACCGCAAAATCGAAATGACTGTGAAAACGACCACGCTGATCCTGCTCGTGCTTTTAACCGGCCTTGGCCTCCGGGCGCAAATGCCACCCGCCCGGCATTTCGTGCCACAACGTTCCGTTGCGGCGCCAGCCAATCCCGCCGCCAACCCGCCCGCCGCGCTGCCGGCGCTTCCGTCCCCGCTGGCCCCCGCCGCCGCGTCGGAGCAAATGGTTCCCGCCGGCGATATCAATTTTCAAGGGGTGGACGTGGACCAGGTTCTTGAGGTTTACGCGCAGTATGTGGGGCGCACCCTTTTGCGGGCAGGCTTGCCCTCGGCGAAGATTGTACTCCGCACGGAGACGCCCTTGACTAGAGGTGAAGTGATCCAGGCGTTGCAGGGCGTGCTCGCGCTCAACGGCATCGCCCTCATCAACATCGGCGACAAGTTTGTAAAAGCCGTGCCGGTGGGACAGGCCAGCCAGGAAGGCGCGGCGTTCAGCACCCAAACCGCCGCCGAATTGCCCGACGTCGGCCAATACGTCACACACATCGTCCAGTTGAAATACACCAAGCCGAGCGAATTGGCCCCCGTCTTGCAGCAGTTCGCCAAGATTCCGAACGCGGTTTTCCCGATTGACAGCAACGGAATTCTCATTATCCGCGACTACGCCGAAAACGTGAAGCGGATGCTACAGTTTATCAAGGAGGTGGATGTTGTTGAGCCGGAAGAATTCGTTTCGGAGGTCATCCCGATCAAATACGCCCTGGTGGACGACATTGCCAACGCGTTGAACAGCCTCGGCGGTTCCAGTTCGGCCATTGGCAACGCCACCACTCCGAGCATGTCACGGGGCGGAACTGGCGGAAACGGAAACCTGTCTCAACCGGGCGGCGTCAATCAGCCGGGTCAAACGCGGCCATTTGGCACAACTGCTGCCGGAGGTTCGGGCGGGTCGTTCAGTGATCGGCTGCGCGCCATCATCAACCGCGCCTCATCGGGAGGCCAGGGCGAAATTCAACTTTTAGGACCAACCAAAATCATCGCCGATGAGCGGAGCAATTCCTTGCTCGTCTATGCGTCGCAACAGGACATGAAAACGATCAAGGACATTGTGTCGAAGCTTGACGTATTGCTGCCGCAGGTGCTGATCGAATCGGTCATCATGGATGTGTCGCTGGGCAACTCGTGGAACTTAGGCGTGTCGGCGGTGCAAAATCCAAAAAACTTCAGCGGCGGCACGCCACCCAGCTCGTATTCCGGCGCCGGCGGTTACAATAACGGCCAGTCATTCTTTGATTTTGTGGGCAACGCCCTTGGCACCAATGCGAGCGCATTTTTTGCCAACAATCTGTCAAGCGGCAGCGGCTTGAGCTATTTCGGGAACCTCGGACCAACCTGGGACGTGGCGTTGCAGGCGGCGGCAGCGGACAGCACGGCCACCATCATCCAGCGCCCGCGCATTCAGACTTCACAGGCCAAGGAAGCGCAATTTTTTGTCGGCAACACGGTGCCCTATGTCAGCAGTGTTTATTACAACAGCGGCATCGGCACCGGGGCCAGTTCCTCCTACAACCAATTGCAGGTCGGCATTTCGCTGGATGTCACGCCGTTTATCAATCCCAACGGCTTGGTGGTGATGGATATCCAACAGGAAATTGACGATATCAACGGCTACACCCAAATCTCCGGCGTGGGCAATGTTCCCAACACCGACAAGCGCACGCTTTCATCCGAGGTCGCCGTCAAAGATCGCGATACCATCATCCTCGGCGGCTTCATCCGCACCGAAAAGGACAAGAACAAAAGCGGGGTTCCTTTGCTGGAAGACATTCCCATACTGGGCAATCTGTTCAGCAGCCGAACCAGCAACAAGACCCGCAGCGAGCTGCTGGTGCTGATGCGCCCCACGGTGTTGCGAACCCCGGAACTCGCCGCCGCACAGACAACGGCGGAAGAACGACGCTTACCCGGCATTTCGTCGGCGATAGCAGAGGATGCGGCAGCTGAACACAAGGCCGAACTGGAGGAGCAAAAACGGGAACGCATAGAGCTGCGGAAGGCGGCGCTCCAACGCGCGGCGCAAAATGATTTTACCGGCACCAACACGGTTGCGACTCCCGAATCGGGGGCGGCCACGGAAAATACGTTGCCACCGGATCAAACGGAACCGGTGCAAAACCCACCCCCACCCTCGCGCGCTTCATCCGGAAACAATTTATTCCAGCCGGTGGCACCCGAAAGCTCCTTCGAAACCAACGCGACGACTTATCCAAACCAGTAGGCCACACTTTTTCGATTTTACCTTGGCGGCGAGTTGGTGTCAGCGCCGGTGGAAAGCATTCCCTCCAGACTGCGGATCGGATGCAGCGGCATGAGCAGGAGTTTGGGGAGGTAAACCGGCTGACTTTGCGGGTGCTGGAGCGTGCCGGTGATTTGGAATTCGAACAACTTGCTGACCGGCCACAAAGCGGTGCTGAGCAGCGGGCCAACCACCCACGTGTCGCGCAACAATTGAGCGGTGACGTGGGCATTCACACGGCCTGTCAGATCCACGGTGCCGGCATATTGCAACCGCATCATCGTCGAGCGGATTTCCAAATCGTCCGAAAACACGACGCCGTTGGTCATGCCAAAGTTCGCCGCGGCGTCCGTCGCGCGGCTGCTACCCAAGCCAGGCATGATGACATTCAACACCGGCGACAAAATGCCAAAAATGGGAACATCCCAAAGCAATCCGTTGCGCAAATCGGCCTGGCCATAGCCGTTCCAGGTGCGCCAATTCTCCGAGCTGGCGCTCGTCATCACGAATCGTCCGCTCAACACGCCTTCCAGATGATTGGCGGGTGACGAAACATCCATGGCCAGCAAATGCACGTCCGCGTTTTTGACGTTGGCGCTAAATTCAAAATCCGCGCCTTCCTGGGGATGAAAATCAAAATGGGCAAAACCTGCCGCGTCCCCGCCGTAAAACGTCCCCGTCAGATTGGTCAGAATCAACGTGTCCCCCAGCCAATGAATTTTTCCGGCGATGCGTGAGGTTTTGATTTTCAGCCATGCGAACGGCGCGCCATCCGCTTCAAACCACAAATTCGCATCTTCCTTGCCGCGCAACGGTGCATAACCGCTCACATGCGCCGGGCACGGGAGCCCGAAGCGATACGGCGCCATCACCGTGCCGGCCTTTGGCCCGATGGCGCGCGCCACGGCGCGCGGGTCGGCGGTGCTAAACCCGTTGGTGAAGTAAATCCGCCAGGAGTTGAAGTCCGCAGTGATGCCGTCGGCCGCCATTCTCTGCGCGCCGGCCTGCAAACGCGGCTGGAAAAATTCGAGCGACCGGTTGGTGTAACCGAAGGCGCTTTCGACACTGCTGACACCCTCGCCGTGGATGGTAAAGTTCGTCAGCGCCAGCTGTCCGGCGGCGCCGATGCTGTCGTCATCGTACAAACGGCCCCACACGTCCGCGTTCAAAAACAGCGGTTGCGTGAACGTGAAAGGTTCCAAGGCTCGTTCGGCATGGCTTGAGGCCAGGAGCGGCTGGATGGCATCCGGAGTCACTGCGCCTTGCACGTGCCAATGGTAATTCCTGGTGCTGTCATCCTCGACATCGGCGAGCGTGAGTTCACCTTCGGAGCGCTTCACCATAAGGCGGGGGAGCCGCCAGACGAGGTTGGAGTAGGAAAAACTTCCCTGCGCCGAATCAACGGCTATGCCACGGAACGTGCCATTGGTGTCGGCAAATTCACCGGCAAGCCGCACCGTTGGTCGCACTGCGCCGCGCCAATCCGGCTGGCGGTTGGTCCACGCGGGCAGGACCAGCGAACCCCCGGCCCGCAACGCCGGCGGCTGCGTCCAGGAAAATTGCGCCAGCCAGTTTTGGGTTTTCTCGGTCAACAATGCCGCAATCGCGCGCGGGTCAAAACAGGAAGAATTGGTGAAGGTGAACTCGCGCGTGGCCACGTCCAATCGTGCGCGGGCGGCCAGCCGTCCATCGCCCAGCTCGGCGTACAAATTAGTCACGGCCAGTTCCGGCGCACGCCAAAAACCGCCGCATTGGACCAACTGTGCCTTGAGTTTTTCCGATTCCAAATGCGCCAGCCGCGCGTTCCATTCAATCCGATACGGCTGAACGTTGGTCCACCAGCCCCAAGCTGGGTCGGCATGCGCCGGCGCCCCCGCCAGCGCCGTCAAACGGGCGGCCAGTTGAATGGCGCGCGCACGGCCCCAAGGGGTGGCAGCGGCGGGAACGGTGGCCAAAAGCCGAACCCTGAACGAGCGGGGATCGCGTGCATCGCCGTTGACGACGAGGCTCAATTGTGGCGTGCCGGCGAAATGAATTTGACGCAGTGTGTCGGCCACTTCCCGCCAGCGGACCCGTTGCGCAGCGGTGTTGGTCGTCGGGCCGCGGAAAATTTCCCAGTTGCGCAGGGCCGGGGCATGGGCGATGTCGCCGGACAGCATGAGTTTCGCGCCCGCAAAGTCGGCTCGAAAATTGTCCAGCGACCAGGTGTCATTGGCTTGAAACCGCAACTCCGTCTGGATGTGGTCGAGGGTCAGCGCGTTGGTCGGTGAAAACGGCCAGATGAATTGGCCCTGACGCAAAACGAGTCCGTCAATTTCCAGCCGGCGATGCAGCAGCGCGGCGTAGCCCAGCCGCAATTGGACCTGCCGGAGTGAAAGCGCGGGGCCGTTGGTCTTTTCCCCGCGGCCAATGTGAACATGAACGTTGTCGGCGACCAGTCCGTACCGGAGACTCAGGCGCAAGCGGGCAAATTCCAATTCAACGCCGCGCGCGTGCAACGTTTCGATGAGCGGTTGTTTTAAAAAATCCGGCAGGCCGACGCGGTTGAGCCAGGCAATGGCGCAAACCAGAATGAGGGTCGCGAAAATCAGGATGCGGCGCAAGTGGCGGAACAACCTTCGGCCCTTCCGCCAGAAGCCAGATGGAACGCGCATATCAGGGAACCCCGCCGGGCGGGACCGGAATGGTGAGATAACTCAGGACGAACTGATAAAGCACCGGCGGAAACACAAAGGCCCACCGCTCGCCGTCCAGCGTCACGGCGGCCAGCGCGGTTTGCGAGCCGGACAGGCCGAAATCCACCGTGGATTTCACCCCGTTTTTAAGTTCAAAGGTGATGGAAAGGTTCTCCGGTTTAAGCCCAAATTTTCCGGGATCGGTCACGTTGCGGGCGAGCCAGGCCACGGCCGTGAGTTCGCCAAACCGATGCGCGGTTTCTTCGATGGCCGCCGGCACAATGATGCCCTGCGAGCCGGGCGCGAGTGACCATTTATCGGGCCCGTCATGAATAATTTGCCGCGTCCGGCCATTTTGGTGAATGATGATTTTCGCCACGTCGGCCTCTGAGAAATCCCAAATCCGCCGGTCACGAAATTCCCAGCCGGCTTCCGGCAACTGGTTGAAATCCTCCAAGGCGACGGCGTAAACGGAATCCTCGTCCGCGCGCCGCACGAAAATCTCATTGGTCTGCGTGGGGCCGAACAGCAATTGCGCGATGACGGCATTGGTGTCGCCCGCCGCCGAAAACAAGGTAATCCGCCGCGCGGGTGAGGCCAGCCCGTAGGCCGGCAAATCCGGCGCGGTGACGACGTCCTTGACAAATTCCGCAACGCGCAGGCTGGCGAGCAGTTTGATGAACTGTTGCACGCTTTCGGCGTCCACCGGGAAATTTTCCCCGACGACATGCCAGTCGTTCGTGCCCTGCCGTTGCAGGGTGAAATCGTTTGTGCCACGCACTTCGATTTCAGCAACGGGGGCGGACAATTCGAGCAGATACGGGTCGCGAAAATCATTCACCGGGTTGAACCACGTTGACAACGGTTCCTTGGCGGTGGTCAAAATGGCGCTCCAATCATGCCGCCGGGCATAGACCAGCGACGAATCATTTGTGGGGCTGTTCCCAATGTGAACGGCCGAGACAAAATCCGTCCCATGCCCCAGCCATAAATCGAGATTGGCGGGTTGCAAACCGTACGTGCTCAGATCCGCGTTGGTGTTGTCAGCGAGGAATTGCTCAACGCGGGCGGTTTGCAGGCGTTGGAGCGCTTTGGTGATCCGGTCGCTGTCGGCGCGCGCCTCGAGCGGCCGGATCAGGCGCCAGAGATGGTTGGTGGCGTCCAGGTGGAGTTCGATGACTTTTGTGCCATTGGTCAAAACCAGCCAGTCGGGCGTGTAGCCATTGAAATCCACGAGTGCCGTGTCGCGCCAATCATTGGCCGAGTGCGGAATGTATTTGAGCCAGTCAGCGTCGGCCACAAACGCGCCATCGGTGCCAACGACCCGGAGAAAAACCTGGTCGCCGGGCGCGGTTTTGTTGCCCACTTGAAGTTGCCAGCTTTGGCCGTCGGCGCCTTCAATCACAAGGGAGATGTGCGGCGGCTCAAAGCCGTATTCCGCGTCAGCGTTGGGCTCTTTGCGCAGTTCGCCGGCGCTGATGCGGATGGCGGGCGTGAGTTTTTGCAACACGCCCAGCAAGGTCTCAATGGCGGCGGATTGCGCGGGATAAACCACCGGCTTGGTCAACAGCCACGTGCGATTCGTGCGATCGGCTTGAATTTCGAGCGCATCGGTCGGAATCACCTGGACGCTGGCAACCGTTGACGGATTCAACCCCGACAGGATGGCGGAGGGTTCCACGGCGGCCGGCCGCAGGAAATGGCCAAAAATAAAAATGAACGCGAACAAGGCCGCGGCGACGACAAACCAAGTCAAAGTATTTTTCGAGTTCATTATTTTCTCCGGCGCAGCCAGACCAATCCGCCCAACAACAGGACTCCGCCGGGCAACGCCCCCAGCAACAGCCAGCGGACGTTGCGCTGCTGCACCTGCGTCATCAATAGACGAAACTCGACGACGGGCCGGGGACCAACGCCTTTCAGCAAGGTGGGCCGGGCCAGCAGCCAATTGACCGCATAACCGACGAAATCACGGTTGGCGCCATATTCGATGAGTTGGTTGTCGAGAAAGAGCGAATCGCCCACCACCACCATCCGGGTGCCACTGCTTGCAGATGCCACGCCTTTGACCCCGCTTTGTTCGACGGCAACCATTAATGAATAGCGGCGGGGAGGCAGGCCACGCTCGCCCATGAGCACCGAATCGGGACCGGAAAAGGCCAACTCCTCCACCTTGGGCGCATCGGCCGGCGGGTTTTGCCAGTCAATACGGCCCACTGGACGCGGCAGGATGAGTTGCAATAAAAGTCCCGTCAATGGGTTGACCACCGGATGGTCGGCGAAATTGTAAACAATCACGTCCTGTTCGGCGGAGGAAGAAGTGTTTTGCGGATCTTGCACCACATCCTCACCCACATTCACACCCCACTGCCGGAGCATGTCATTAAGCCCGGTGGGATGCTGGATGGAAGAGTAATCCAGCAATAAAAACAGCCGCCCGCCCCGCGAAAGGTATTGGTCAATCTTTTGCAGTTCGAGGTTTGAAAACATGGTTCTTGGCCCGGCCATAATGAGCAGATTGCAGTCCGACGGCACCGGATTATCGCCCGACAACTCCAGCGGCCGCACTTGGATGTAATTTTGCGCCAGGATGGCGGCAAATTTCAGATAACCGGCGCTGCCGCCGTCAGTCAGCGATGGTTCACCATCGCCCTGCAAGAAATAAGCTTCGAATGGCTTTGGGTTGATGACGGCGAGCAACATCGAAGTGAACGCCTCTTCGCCGTAAAACGCAACGGGCTTGCGGCGGAACTCCCGCTCTTTGGCGTTGGGAACCTGCTCCAACGTGTACTTGGTCAGCGCATCGCCAGAAAAGGCCTTGTGCCGCCCGTCGCAGGCAAAAATGATGAGGTTCTTGTCCGTCGGCAGATTGAGGTCGTATTCGGACTTGATTTTCTCGGCTTCCCCGGCGTTGCGGATGTAATCCACGGTCTGGATTGAAAGGTTCGGGTTCACCGCGCGATATTCGTTCAACAAGGAAACAATCGTGGGATAAAAATCATCCTGGGTGTCGTAATACAGCGTCACGGTAACGTGATTGGTCATGGACCGCAGCACGTCCACCGTGCGGGGAGATATTTTGATGCGCGTCTGCGAACTGAGATAAAACCGTTCGGGGAAAAGACCGCCCAGATAGTTCACCATCGCCACGACGGCCAGCACCAGCACCGTTCGCACCACCACGTTGAATCCGATTTTCCACCGGCGGCCGGGCGAGAAGCTCTGTTGGGGTTTGGGGTTGGCAGTCATCTTATTTCCAACGCCGGCTTTCCACCACACGCAGGGTCAAAAACAGAAACAACAGCGTGAGGCTCACGTAAAAAATCACCGTGCGCGTGTCCACCATGCCGCGCGCGAAATTGTTCATCTGATCGAACAATCCGAAATAGGAGAGCAGTTGTGTCTTCCATTGCCCGGCCGTGGTGATCGCCTGCGCCAGAAACCCGAGCGAAAACAGGCTGACGCCGAGCACGAAACTGATCATGGCCGCCGCCATTTGACTGCGGGTAAGCGACGAGGCAAAACAGCCCAGCGATAAAAAAAGACAACCGACCAGAAACACGCCCAGATACATACCGCCGATGGTGCCCGCATCCAGCGTGCCCGGTTGGTCGGTGAAATGCCGCACCACGTAGAGGCACGGCAGCATCGGCAGCCACATGATGATGTAAAAAATGGCCGCCGCCGTGAATTTTGCCGCGACCACCTGCAAATCACCCACCGGCGTGGTCATCAGCGTTTCGAACGTGCCGGAGAATTTTTCCAGGGCGAACAACCGCATCGTAATCACCGGCGTGGCCAGCAGCACGATGAGCCAGAAAAAATAGGTCCGGTAAAACAACTCCGTGACCGGCATCGGCGAGGGATCGCTGCCCAGGTTGGTCATCAACACCACGAAGCTCCACCCGATCAACAGCGTTACCGCCGCGATGATGACATATCCCGTGACGGAAACAAAAAAGGCCGCCAGTTCCCGCCGGGTGAGCGTCAGAAAAATGCGCATCAATCCTCCCCCTCTTCCTCTTCGCCCGGCCGGGTCACATGCACGTAAATGTCCTCCAGCGAATGGCGGTTGCGCGTCAATTCGCGCAACACCCAGCCGTTTTGCAGCGCCAGGGCAAAAATCACCGGACGCAAATCCAGGCCGTCGCGCGGCGTCAGCGCGCAGCGTTGATATTCGCCGTCGCTCGCCGACACGTCGAAATGTTCAATCTCCGGGACCCGCGCCCAGCACTCGCGCAACGCGTCGGCCGGCGCGGCCAGTTCGACAATGATTTGACTGTTCCCCGCCACCAGCCGTTGCAGATTTTCCGGCGTGTCAGCGGCAAGGATTTTTCCGTCATACATGATCAGCATCCGGTTGCACGTCATTTCCGCCTCGGGCAGGATGTGCGTCGAAATGAGCACCGTGTGCGCCCCGGCAAGATTTTTGATCAATTGCCGGACGGCGCGAATCTGATGCGGATCGAGGCCGATGGTCGGTTCGTCGAGAATGATTAATTCCGGATCATGCACCAGCGCGTCCGCCATGCCCACCCGCTGCCGGTAGCCTTTTGACAATTGGCCGATAATGCGGCGGCTCACGTCGGTCAATCCGCATTGCTCCAACACTGTGTTCACACGCTGGCGGGAGCGCCGCCAGCCCAGGCCCTTCAGCCGCGCGCGGAATTTCAAGTACTCGCGCACGCGCATTTCGGAATAAAGCGGGTTGTTTTCCGGCATGTAGCCAATCCGGCGGCGCACCTCATCCGACTGGTGAAACACATCAAAGCCCGCCACCCGCACCGTGCCGGAGGTGGCCGGCAGATAACACGCCAGAATCCGCATGGTCGTGCTTTTGCCCGCGCCGTTCGGACCGAGCAGCCCGACGATTTCGCCCCGCGCGACCGTGAATGAAATGCCCGCCACCGCGGTGCGTCCGGCGTAGCGCTTCGTCAAATTCGTTACTTCAATCATGGCATGGCCATTCATTGCGACGCCTTGAAGTTTAACTGGAAAAACCGGATTTCGGCCAACAAAAACTCCACCCCGCGACACAATGTGTATTCCATATCAATACATTAAACAGGCAAATCGGCCATAAGATGCGTTTAAATTTTTACACGCCGACTTGACTTTGCCCGGTTGTCGGCGCAAAAGCAATTTCAAGATGTTCCCGTTGTCGGAAAACTGTTACGCCGCGTGGCGCGCGCGGCTGGGCGCGGCCAATGTCCTGCGCGATGAAAACGATCTGCCCGCCGAACGCCTGCTACAGGCCGTCTGGCTGCATCAGCGCCTGCGCCGCGACCGGCTCAAAACCGCGGAGGGAAAGCCCGTTCGCATTTTTCACCCTGGTTTCGCCAGCGCCGAAGGCGGCCCGGATTTCCGCGGCGCCGTGATACAAATTGGCGACGCCGCGCCGCGCTCGGGCGATGTGGAAATAGACTTGCGCGCCGGCGGCTGGCGCGCGCACGGGCACGACCGCAATCCGAATTTCCAAAATGTCATCTTGCACGTCGTCTGGGACGACGTGGGAATTCGCGCTTCAGCGTGTCAGAACCGGGAGTCACCCAACCCGCTGAAATCCGGACTCCAACCGTTGCCGCCAAGGTTGTCATTGAGCGACTCGCTCGATGCGCCGTTGAGCGAGCTTGGCTTGTGGCTCGAAAGCGAATCGCCGCGTTTGTTTCCGGAAAATTTGCGAGGCCAATGCTGCGGGCCGTTGCGTGAGCTGGATGAGGCGCAATTGACCGGTCTCTTGCGCGAAGCCGCGGGCGCGCGTTTTCAAGCCAAGGCGGCGCATTTTCGCGCCCGCGCGCAACACGCCGGCTGGGAACAATCGCTTTGGGAAGGACTGTTCCGCGCGCTCGGCTACAAACACAACGCCTGGCCGATGCAGCATCTGGCCGAATCCCGCCCACGTTGGGCGCGCGGCGGGGATTTGGCGTTGGGTCTGCAGGCGCGACTGCTCGGCATCAGTGGTTTGCTGCCGCCGGAATTGCCCCGCGCGTCCGCGGGCGGCAACGACTATCTGCGGCGTGTCTGGGACTGCTGGTGGCGCGAGCGCGATGCGTTTGACGATTGCATTTTGCCGCGCGCGGCGTGGAAATTTCACGGCTTGCGCCCGGCGAATCATCCGCAACGCCGGCTGGCGCTCGCCGCACACTGGCTGGCGTCGGGAAAACTGGTTTCAAAACTCGAACGTTGGTGTGCCGCTTCAATGGGGGAGGGTCGCCGCGCCGGCAACCCTGAAATTTTGGGGACGGCGGCACGCCGTCCCTCCCGGGCATTGGTGGATTCGCTGCGGGAAATTCTGGAAGTGGAACACGACGAATTTTGGTCGTGGCACTGGACGTTTCGCTCGGCGCGTTTGCAGCAAACGCAGCCGCTGCTGGGCAACGCGCGCGTGACGGATTTGGCCGTCAACGTAATTTTGCCGTGGCTCTGGACCCGGGCGGTGGAAGGCAAAAATGCGAAATTTCAGCGGGTCATTGAGCGGCGTTATTTTGCGTGGCCGTCCGCCCAGGACAATTCCGTTCTGCGGCTGGCGCGACAACGTTTGCTGGGGCCTGGCCGAAGCCGCTCATGCCGGAGTGCCGCGGTCCAACAAGGTTTGATGCAAATCGCGAGTGACTTCTGCGGACATTCAAACGCCGGGTGTGAGGATTGCCAATTCCCGGAACTGGCGTGCGGCTGGCGCACGCAGACGGTTACGTCATCTCAATCTTTTCAAAAGGATTGTTCTTGAAATCTTCAGATTTGGGCCCGGACGGTTCTGGCGGCGGCAAATTGTTTGCCGCTGCGGGAGTGGAACCGCCTTCGATCGCGCGTGGATTTTTTGCGCGTTTGGCGCGCGGCAGCGGGCTGACCATCACGTTGATGCCGCGCCCGATGAGCTTCGGTTCGAAGTCGGGATGCCCATAGGGCGCCAGTTCGGTGAGAAACTTGCGGATGACCTGGAACCCGAATTCCGTGTGCGCCATTTCGCGCCCGCGGAATTTCAGCGCGACTTTCACCTTCATGTCCTCGCACAGAAAGTCAATCGCGTGCATGACCTTGATGCCGAGGTCGTGCGGGTCAATGCGCGGGCTGAGTTGGACCTCCTTGACAGTCGAGGCGTGCTGGTGCTTCTTCGAGTCCTTGTCCTTTTTGGCCTGCTCATAACGAAACTTGCCAAAGTCCACAATCCGGCAAACGGGCGGCGTTGCCGTGGGGGATATTTCCACCAGGTCCACACCCTGCTGCCGCGCCAGCATGAGCGCTTCATTTAGCGAGATGACGCCGAGGTTTTTGTCATGCGCATCAATGACCCGCACTTCGCGGGCACGGATTTTGCCGTTGACCCGGACGAACGAGGCGGGGGAAAAGTTGCGTGGAACAAAAGGGCGGCTCAAGACACCCTCGTCGGTTGTGACTGTACTGGATAGTTCTGCATCAAAAAAACCGGCAACTGCCAAATCAGATTACGGTTCATAATTAAGCAATTCATGGGCCTTTACGCAAGGAAAATAAACATAATTATCCCCCTGCCAAAATGGCCCGATTTGCCGCTGAATAGACCTGTTTTAATGGAACTTTTGCCCGGGCCGCCAGCTTTTTGCACGATTCAAATTCCGGGGTAGCTTGAACCACTTTTCCGTTTAACCTGCCCAATTTTACCGTGATTTTGCCAAAGGGGGTTTTGACTTCCGTGAATTCGCGCCGCAGTTTGCGCCGTTCCGCCCAGGTGCGCCGCACGCCAAACGCGCTCGTCTCGCGCAAAATTATTTCGCTGAATCGGTCCGCGTCCGCTTCCGCGCACAATACCGTGAGCAACACGCCGGGCCGGTTTTTCTTCATCTGAACCGGGGTGTAAAAAACATCCAGCGCGCCCGCCGCCAGCGCCGTTTCGACAAAATGACCGAGGATTTCGGGATTCAGGTTGTCAAGATTGGTTTCGAGAACCGCAATCGTGTCCGTTTCCCAATCCGGCCCGGATGAACCCGCGGTTCCAACTTTAGGTTTTGGACTTTGGACTTTGGCCGCCTGGCCCAGCACCGCACGCAAAACGTTCGGTCGCGTTTTGTTTTCACGCGTGCCGAGGCCAAAACCGGTCTTTTCGGCAACCAGATTTTGCATCGGCCCGAAACCCTCGGCAAATTCGGCCAGCAACGCCGCGCCCGTGGGCGTGACCAGTTCATGCGGTTCATCGCATTGCGTGAGGCCGACGCCGCGTGCGCCCAGAATGGCCAATGTCGCCGGGGCGGGAACGGGAAATCGTCCGTGCGCGCAATCCACCCAGCCCACGCCTTCAATCACCGGCGAGGCGAGCACGCGCGGTTTGCCCAGCATTTCCAGCGCAAGGCACACGCCCACAATATCCACAATGGAATCCACCGCGCCGACTTCGTGGAAATGCACGAGTTCCGGAGGCAGGCCGTGAATTTTCCCTTCGGCTTCGGCAATTCGCTGAAAAACGGCGACGGCCTTTTGCTTCACCCACGGCGACAATTTGCTTTGCGCGATGAGCTTTTTAAGCTGGGTGAACGTCCGGTTTTCGCCATGATGCTGGTGATGATGCCCGTGTTCGTGGTGATGTTCATGGTCGTGGGCGTCGGTCAGGTGGACATCCAGTTTCACGCCGGCAATCCCGGATTTTTGCCGGCGGGTGACGTGGAGGTGATAGCCGCCGAGTTTTAATTTCTTCAGCTCGCGCTCCAGGTTGCGGGCGTCCACGCCCAAATCAATCAGCGCGCCGGCGAACATGTCACCGCTGATGCCGCTGAAAAGATCGAGATAAAGCGTTTTCATTGTCATGTAGCGGCGGTCTGTGACCGTCGCAATATTTCGTCCAGACGCAAGGGCTGTATTTCTCCCTGATATGGCCATTGTGACCAGTCAGTGACCAGACCAGCACGAACCGAATTTTCAACCATGTAAAGCCAATTGTTTGAATAGGATTCCGTTGAGCGAAGGATATGGTCGAAAAAACCTTTCTGCCAATGTGGCGCCGCAGTCTTGGAAGATCTCAGTGCTTTCGACAAAAAGTTTTTCAGGCTTTTGATCCAGGTGGAAAGATTTTTGGATGGCGGTGGCAATTTGACAAACAAATGAATATGGTCAGGCATTAAAATATATCGACCGACAAAAATATTTCTCTTCAGGGCTTCGCCGCAAAACTGAACAAAAGCCTGATGGACTGACCGTTGGGCGAGAACTGCCTTCCGATCCTTCGTGCAAAAGGTTACGAAATACACGGGATTTTCGACATGCAGCTGCTCCAGGCGATGCAGGCGTTCCATAAAGATATTTGCGGCGGTCACAGACCGCCGCTACATAAAGCATTGATCTGGCTCGCGGCGTATCCGGCGCCGAAACCGTTGTCAATGTTCACCACCGTCACGCCGCTGCCGCAACTGTTCAACATGCCGAGCAACGCGGCCAGCCCGCCGAAACTGGCGCCGTAACCGATGCTGGTCGGCACGGCAATCACCGGCCGGGAAACCAGGCCGGCGACGACGCTGGGCAACGCGCCTTCCATGCCGGCAACGACAATCAACACGTTGGCGCTTTGAATTGTTTCGAGATGCGGGAACAGCCGGTGCAAACCCGAAACCCCGGCATCGTGGATGCGTTCAACCCGGTTGCCCATGATTTCCGCGGTGACCGAGGCTTCCTCGGCCACCGGCAGGTCGCTCGTGCCGGCGCAAACGACGGCGATGAAACCGGGGCGCTTCGGCAATGGTTTTTCTTCGATGGTCACGCAACGCGCCAGGGCATGATGAACGGCGTGCTTGAATTTTTTACGCAAGGCGCGGGCGTGTTCGGGCGCGATGCGGGTGGCCAGCACGCGCCGTTCGCGCGCGAGGATTTTGGCGGCAATTTTGACCACCTGCTCCGGCGTTTTGCCGGAACCGAAAATCACCTCGGGAAAGCCCCGGCGCAACGCGCGATGCGTGTCCACCTGCGCAAAACCGAGGTCGGCCACTGGCGCGGATTGAAAGGCGCGCAAAACCCGTCCGGATGAAATTTTTCCGGAACGGAACGCTGCCAAAAGTTTTACGGCTTCAGCAATGGTCACAAGGAGAGGATGGCTGTTCCGTGGCGAAATTGAAAACTGGAAATTTCAGACAAAATCAGCGGTGATGCCGGAAGAGCCGCTGCCGGTTTTTAAGCAGATACCAGATGATGAGCACATTCAACGCCAGCACGATCAGCAGTCCAAACTTGGGGTGGCTGAACAACGCCGTTCGGGGATGATCCGGCAGACCGGGGTTGCGACGGCGCAACAGTTCAAAAACTTCAATCGGGATGAAAAAAGCCGATTCGCCAATCGCCAGCCAGATGGCCCATTTCGCGCGGAACGCCAGCCCCAGGCCCTCCACGAGCAGAAACAATCCGCAGAGAAACGTGCCCGACGCCGCCACGCGCACGTTGGTCGGCGTGACGGTGTCCAGCCAGTCGCCGATGTTGGCAAAAAAGGCCCGTTCCGGGTCGAGATGCACCCACCGCAAAAACTGGTCGAACACGTCCGACAAATCCCGGTTCGCCAGCGAAAAGACGCCCAGCGCCAGCAGAATAAGCACCGCGCCCTTGATCAGCTTGACCGCGATAATGAAATAAAGCGTCGGTGCGGGCTTCTTCGAAGCGGACGATTTTGCTTTTTCAGTCATCAACGGATTTTCGGCAGCAACCAATTCAATAATTCGCCAATTGCCAGGCGCTCCTGTCTGCCGTCATCGCGGTAACGGATGGTTACGGTGTCTTTCAATTCCGGCTTCTCGCCCAGCGTGTCAAAATCAATCGTCACGCAGAACGGCGTGCCCGCTTCGTCCTGGCGGCGGTAACGGCGGCCAATCGCGCCTGCGTCGTCGTAGAAAACATTCATGTGCGGACGCAAAAGGTCCCGCACCTCCCGCGCTTTTTTCACCAGCTCAGGCTTGTTCTTGAGCAACGGCAGCACGGCCACCTTGATGGGCGCGACCCGCGGATGGAACTTCAACACCACGCGCGTTTCCATTTTGCCCTTTTCATCCGGCATTGTGTCTTCGTGGTACGCATTGCAAATCAGCGCCAGAATGAGCCGGTCCACGCCGGCGGACGGCTCGATGACGTGCGGAATGTACTGGCCCTTGGCCAGGCCGTCGGCGTCTTCGCGCGCCGATTTTTCAATCTGCTCCGGCGTCTCGTCTGGTTTTGCCGTCTTCGCGAGGTATTTTTTCCGGTTTTCGTAACAGTGACGCCAAAGTTCGTCCTGTTTTTCCTTCGGCAATTTGCCCCACGCGGCGCGGAGTTCCTCGTCGAACACGCCCATTGGCTTGCCGGAAAAACGCGCGTGCTGGCTCAAGTCAAAATCGCTGCGCGCGGCGATGCCTTCCAGTTCCTCGCCCTTCAACTCGCCCTTTCATCGCGCTTGCTGAACGGGAACTTGAAGAGAATGTCCACGCAGGCGCGGGCGTAATGCGCCAGTTCCTCCGGCTTTTGCCAATACTCCACCAGCGTGTTCCGCGGCAGGCCGATGCCCTCGTAAAATTTGATCCGCTCCTCGACCCAATATTTGTGCCATTCGCTTCCCAGCCCCAGGCGGCGGAAGTTTCAAGTTTCAAGGTTTCAGTTTTCAGTTCCGAAGATCCCGGCTGAACCCTTGAAACGGAACACTGGATCGCTTCAACGACTTCGTCCGGCTTGATGAAAAATTCCAGTTCCATCTGCTCAAACTCGCGCGAGCGGAAGGTGTAATTGCGCGGCGTGACCTCGTTGCGGAACGCCTTGCCGACCTGCGCGATGCCGAACGGCACCTTTTGCCGCGAGGTTTCCAGCACATTTTTGAACTGCGCGAAAATCGCCTGCGCGGTTTCCGGGCGGAGATAGGCGATGGCCGATTCGTCCTGCACCGGGCCGACGTAGGTCTGAAACATCAAATTGAATGCCCGCGGCGCGGTTTTCTCGCCGTGACATTCGGAAACCATTTTGCTCGGCTTTTGCGGACAGGGGATTTCGTCCGGTCTGATCGGCCCGAAAACGGCCTTTGCAGGTTTTGCAGTCGATCATCGGGTCGCTGAACGTGTCCACGTGGCCGCTGGCCTTCCAGATTTGCGGCGACATGATGATGGTGGCTTCGAGGCCGACGACGTCGTCGCGCTGGCGGGTCATGGTGTTCCACCAGAGTTCCTTGACGTTGCGTTTGAGTTCCGCGCCCAGCGGGCCGTAATCCCAAAAACCGTTGATGCCGCCGTAAATCTCGGAGGATTGAAAAATGAACCCGCGCCGCTTGCACAGCGACACGATTTTCTCCATCAGGACATTTTCTTTTGGTTCAGCCATTGGGCTGGCCAGTGTTTGCGATGCGCGCGCGGGTGTAAATGAGATTTTAACCGGGTTAATCGCGGCGCGGCGCGTGGGTTTCACGCGCGGTGCGTGAAAATTTTACGCGCAAGCGGCGTTTTGATTTCAGAGAAATTTGATATTCCGGCGATTTTTCAAAAAATTTTGCTTGGCATCGCCAGTGCTAGGAGAATTTCCAGAAAATATGTTGACAGTCCGCGTGATTACGATAAGGTCTGCCAATCGTCACCGAACCTAACAAAAACCAAAATGTCATTGAACGTATGAAAAGAATTCTGAAACAAAAAAAGGCTTTCACGCTGATTGAACTGCTCGTGGTTATCGCCATCATTGCCATTCTGGCGGCCATGTTGCTGCCGGCGCTCGCCGCCGCCAGGCGCAAGGCGCAACGCATCAATTGCGTCAGCAACCTCAGACAAATCGGCATCTCCTTCCGGATGTGGGGGGATAACAATAACGATCAGTATCCCGCGACTGTCTCCTATACCCAAGGCGGAGCCAAGGAGTATGTCTATAGCTCGGCGAATACCACTATTACAGTAGCTGGTGGTTATTGCGAATCGGCGCCCTTCGTAGTGATGTCCAATGTATTGGACAACCCGGCGCTGTTAAACTGCCCTTCAGACACTGCCAATGGACACACGGCAGCTCTAACTTGGAACCAATTTGTTAATGGTAGTGCTCCACCTCAAAATTACAATCTGCCTGGCACTTTGCTGACCACTACGCCGACTAACGACCCGGAAAATATTGTAAGCTATTTTGTCGGCGGTGACGCGAATGATATTCAGCCCCAGTCCATCCTGTCCGGGGACCGCAATATTGGTAACAGCAGCACCACTGGTGCCGGAGCCCCCGCTCCGGGGATGTCTGGTGAATTCACTGCCTGCAATGGCCCGGGTGGCAATGGTGTTGGTGGGGGCACGTACACTTTGGTGAATGTAGGTTGGGCGACTTGGGCGTGGTCAGCCAATGATGTTCACCTGGGCGTTGGCAACCTTTTGCTGGGTGATGGCAGCGCCCAACAGACGGGCGTTTCCGATTTGCAAAACGACTTGATGAACGCCACCAATAACGTCTCATATAATCCGTATTACAATTTTCCATAACATCGCATCGCGATTTTAACTATCGCGGCACGAGGCACCCATGCAGGGTGCCTCGTTTTTTTGCAACCAGGGATCTGCGGGACGCCCACGATGAGCCGGAACGCTCCCTAGAAATTTTCAGGAATATTGCCGCCGTTCTTCCTGGTCCGCTTTTCCGCAAGCCGTTGCTCCGCGAAAAAATTCTGCAACAACGCGCGGCATTCCGGCTCGCGCACGCCGCGGGTGATTTCGCAATGATGATTCAACGTGGGGAACTGCAGCAGATTCATCGCGCTGCCCGCCGCGCCGGCCTTCGGGTCGCCCGCGCCAAACACCACGCGCGCCAGCCGCGTATGCACCATGGCGCCGGCGCACATCGGGCACGGCTCCTTGGTCACGTAAAGCGTGCAATCGGTCAACCGCCAGTCGCCCGAGACCTCCTCCGCCTGGGTAAGCGCCAGCATTTCCGCGTGCGCGGTCGCGTCCTTGAGCAGTTCCACCTGATTAAACGCCCGCGCGATGATTCGGCCCTGCGCACGATGACCGCGCCGACCGGGCACCTCGCCCGCTTCGCCAGCCTTGGCTGCCTGGCGCAACGCTTCGCCCATGAAGTGCTCGTCGCTCTGCAAATCAATGATGGGTTCGTCGGACATTTATGATTTACGATTTCTGATTGATGATTGTGTTC
Organism: uncultured Verrucomicrobiae bacterium; assembly: GCA_963786375.1. Taxonomy (GTDB): domain Bacteria; phylum Verrucomicrobiota; class Verrucomicrobiia; order Limisphaerales; family UBA11358; genus UBA11358. The sequence goes on along the minus strand of CAWAYP010000001.1, from coordinate 217,495 downwards.
GCGCCGCGGAGCTTACGGAAAAATCTTAAATCGTAAATCATCAATCGTAAATTCAACGCGATTCTTCCAGCGTCCAATCGTTGTGGCCGTCGGGATGGCAATGGCAATGCGCCGCGAAAAAACCGCCGCGATTCCGCCAAAACCACGGCCAGATTTGCTCGCGGTCGGTCTGGGGAATTTTCAGCGTGGCCATCGCCGCGCGCGGAAAAAATTGAAACCGCCCTTCGGCATGTGCCGGGGGCAGCGCCTTCAACCTGACTGTGATTTCAAACAAAAACATCAGCCAATGCGTCTGGCCCTGATAACCATGCTCGCTGACGAGGCCGGTCAGATGCAAATCCGCCGTCCGAACCTTGATGCCCAGTTCCTCTCCGGCCTCGCGGCAAGCGCAGGTGTAAGGCGATTCGCCGATGTCCATCTTCAACTTGCCGCCGCAGGGACTCCAGAAGCCGCGATTTGGCTCCTGTGCGCGTTCGAGCAGCAGCACATTGTCGCGCTCATTGAAGCAATACAAGCAGCGTGGCTACTTTGTAAGGCAAAACCATGGCGCGGATTTTGGATTCCAACCGGCAAATGTCGAGCGTGTAAAATTTCATTGCCACACCGGGCAAACTGTTAGTATGGCGGCTCTTGTTTCGATGGCAGGCAAAAGAAAATCACGCATGAAAACTTATGACATTGCTGTCATTGGCGGCGACGGAACCGGCCCGGAAGTCACCCGCGAAGCCCTCAAGGTTTCCGAAGCCGCCGCCAAAAAATTCGGATTCAAACTCAACTGGCATCATTACGATTTCGGGGGCGACCGTTACCTCAAAACGGGCGAGGTGTTGCCCGACGGCGCGGTGGATGAACTCCGCAAGTTCAAGGCGATTTACCTCGGCGCGGTCGGCCATCCGCAGGTCAAGCCGGGCATCCTGGAGAAAGGGATCCTGCTCCGTTTGCGTTTTGAACTGGAACAATACATCAACCTGCGCCCCGTGAAACTTTATCGCGCGGTTGACTGCCCGCTCAAGGACAAGGGGCCGGAGCACGTTGATTTCGTCGTGATTCGTGAAAATAACGAGGGCATTTACACCGGCTCCGGCGGGTTTGTCTTCAAAGGCACGCCGCATGAAGTGGCGATCCAGGAATCGGTGAACACGCGCCGCGGCGTGGACCGCTGTTTGAAGTACGCCTTCGAACTGGCCAAACAGCGGCGCGCCGGCCAACCGTGGAAAGGTCTCAAGCCGGAGGACACATCCGCCGGCAAAACCGCGCAACTGACACTTTGCGGCAAAACCAACGTGCTGACGTTCGCCTTCGATCTGTGGGAACGCGCCTTTCACGAACTCGGAGCCAAATATCCGTCGGTGAAACGCGATTACGCGCACGTGGATGCCACCTGCATGTGGTTCATTAAAAACCCGGAGTGGTTCGATGTGATTGTGACCGACAACATGTTTGGCGACATCATTACCGACCTCGCGGCGATGATTCAAGGCGGCCTCGGCGTCGCCGCCGGCGGCAACATCAACCCGGAAGGCACGAGCATGTTCGAGCCGATGGGTGGCAGCGCGCCCAAATACACCGGCCAGAACGTCATCAATCCCATCGCGGCCATCAATGCCGCCGGTTTGATGCTCGATTTTCTCGGCGAGCCCAAAGCCGGGACCGCCATCGAAAACGCGGTGATTCAGGTCATCAATACGAAAATCAAATCGCTGGCCGCCGGCAAGATGGGCCATGGCACGCGGGAAGTGGGCGATCTTATTGCGGCGGCGGTTTGAGGGATGCGTGCGTCGCGGTCCGGCAATTCGCATGAAAAGTTTGACCGAGCATCTGTGGTTTGAAGTTCCCAATCGCCGGGGTTTCGTCAACATCACCGGCGCCGTCGAGGAACTGGTCAAAAAAAGCGGCGTCCAGGAAGGCATCTGTCTCGTCAACGCCATGCACATCACCGCGTCGGTGTTCATCAATGACGCCGAGTCCGGACTCTTGCACGATTACGAGGTCTGGCTGGAGAAACTCGCGCCGCACGAACCGACCGGGCAATACCAGCACAACCGCACCGGCGAGGACAATGCCGATGCCCACCTCAAACGGCAAATCATGGGCCGCGAGGTGGTCGTCGCCATCACAAACGGCAGGCTCGATTTCGGCCCGTGGGAGCAGATTTTTTACGGTGAATTCGACGGCCGCCGCCGCAAGCGCGCACTGGTGAAAATCATCGGCGAATAATTCAATTGCGATTGAACGGTTTTACCGCGCAATATGACCAAAGCCAATATGATGAAATCTGTCCTGATTCTCCTGATGGCGTCTGCGGTGTGGCTGCGCGCGGCGGACCCGGCCAAAACCAATTCTCCCGCCGCGGAAACCAACGCGCCCGCCGCGAAGAAATCGGAGCTGGCCGCCATTCCCGACGCGTCGCACCAGCCGGTCTTCATCACCAACACGGTGGAGATCGCCGGGAAGCGCGTGACGTATCAGGCGGAAACCGGCATGTTGCCGATCCTCAAACCCGACGGCACATCGCGCGCCTCGGTTTTTTACGTCGCCTACACGCGCCTCGATGAAACCAACGCCGCCACGCGGCCCGTGACATTTTGTTTCAACGGCGGTCCTGGTTCCTCGTCCGTGTGGCTGCATCTCGGCGCGCTGGGGCCGCGCCGCGTGAAGCTGAACGACGACGGCACGCTGCCCAAACCGCCATTCGGCCTCATGGACAATCCGTATTCGATTTTGGACGGCAGCGATCTGGTGTTTATTGACCCGGTCGCGACCGGGTTCAGCCGCGCGGCGAAGGATGAAAAGGCCGACCAGTTTTTCAGCCAGTCCGCCGACCTGGATTCCGTCGGCGAATTCATCCGGCTGTGGACGACGCGGCACGAGCGCTGGCTCTCGCCGAAATTTCTCTGCGGTGAAAGTTACGGCGTCTTCCGGGCGGCGGGGCTGGCGGAGCGCCTGCGCTCGCGCTACGGCATGTATCTCAACGGCCTGATGCTCGTGTCGGGCGTTTTGGATTTCGCCGCGATTGACGACGGTTCGGGCAACGATTTGCCGTATGAACTTTTCCTGCCCAATTTCACGGCAACCGCGTTCTATTTCAAAAAACTGCCGCCGGACCTGCAAACTGATTTGCCCCAGGCGCTGGCCGAGGCGCGCGAATTTGCGAAAGGCGAATACGCCTCCGCCTTGCACCAGGGCGCGGCATTGCCCGCCGATGAACGGAAAAAAATCGTCGCCGAACTCGCACGGCTCACCGGTTTGAAACCGCAGGTCATCGAGGACAATAATCTTCGGATTGACAGCGGCGTCTTTCGCAAGCAGTTGCTGCACGACCAGGGCTTGATTCTGGGCGCCTACGACGCGCGCATCACCGGCCGCGACGACGACCCGGCCTCGCCGTACCCCGATTTCGATCCGTCCTACGCGGCGACCTACGGGCCGTTCGCGGCGGCGATGAACGCCTACGCGCGCCAGGAATTAAAGTTCGAGGATGATTTGCCCTACGAAATCATCGCCGGCGTGCAGCCGTGGAACTACGGCTCGCACAACGATTATCCCAGCGTGAGCGACCAGCTTGCGTCCGTGATGAACCAGAATCCTTACATGCGCGTGCTCGTGCTGGGCGGGATGCGCGACCTCGTTTGTCCGCCGGACACGATGCGTTACGCGCTCGACCACATGCAACTGGACCCGGCCTACCGCACAAACATCACCTACGCCACCTTCCAGGCCGGGCACATGATGTACGTGAACCTGCCGGACTTGAAGAAGATGCACGGGGTGCTGGAAAATTTTTTGAAATAGTCCGGGAAGGTTGCCTTGACGGTGACGCTGGTTCTGGGACAGCGGCAAGCCGCTCGCTCCCATTCATTCATGCACCTTGATCAGCGTCTTGATGGCGTGGTTGCCCGCGGCCATCGTCTTGAACAATTCCGGCAGCCGGCTTAACGGACATTCGCCGTCCACAAAATCCCGCGCGCGAATCACGCCCGCTTCGATGCATTCCAGCGCGCGGCGGATGGCGCGCGGCGTGTGGTGGAAACTCGCCAGCAAGGTCAGGCTGGAATAATGAATCCGTTCCGTGTCGAATGACACCCGGGCGCCGGCCGGGCAGCCGCCGAAAAAATTCACCGTGCCGCCCTTGCGCGCGAGTGGCACGGCGGCCTCCCACGTTTCCGGTTTGCCCACGGCTTCAATCACCGCGTCAAATGTAATTCCCGGTTTCCGATTTCCGATTTCCGATTTTGCACCGCCTCGGATCGCTTCAACGACATTGCCCTTTTCCCCAACCTCAAACACTTTTCCCGCACCCAGCCGTTGTGCCATTTGCAACCGCCTTTTCCCGCGTCCGGCCACGGTCACGTTGCCGCCCAAGCTTTTCGCCAGCGCGACGAACATCAAACCAATCGGCCCCGCGCCGATGACCAGCACGTTTTGTCCGGCGCGCAGTTTGGTGTCTTCCACGCCCTGGACGACGCAGGCAAGCGGCTCGACGAGCGCGGCGTCGCGGAAATCGGTTTCCGGTTTGAGGCGCAGCAGATTTTTTTGGACGAGCCGCGCGGGGACGACGATGGATTCGGCGTAAGCGCCGTTCAGGAACAGCAAATCTTCGCACAGATTTTCCTGGTGATTCCTGCAAAAAAAACAATCGCCGCACGGCGCGGAATTGGCCGGCGCGACACGGTCGCCGATTTGCCAATCTAAAAGTCCCTCACCCGTCCTTCGGCCACCCTCTCCCCGCTTGGGCGGGGAGAGGGACGGGGCGAGGGGCGCGACTTCCTCGATGATGCCGGCGAGTTCATGGCCGAAAACCGCGGGCGGCGTAATCATTCTGGCGTGATAGCCGCGTTTGAAAACCTTCAGGTCGGTGCCGCAGGTGAGCGCGGCCTCGATGCGGACGCGGACTTCGCCGGGTTTCAGCGGCGGCGGCGCGAGGTCTTCAATTTGAATGTGCTCCCGGCCGTGGAGAATGGCGGCTTTCACGGACGCAGTGTATGACGGTGAAGGATCCGGCGGAAGAAGGTTTTGGCATCCCCACAGTCCGGATCAATAAACACTCCAAGAGGTACGGCATATTGCAGTGATCCTCGGGGTGAGTGGCGGAAGTCCATTTTGTTGCATGAAATTGAGGTCAAAGGCCCATTTGCGGACCGGAGCATTGTAAATGGTGCCGGTTCCGGGCCACGCATTTGTCGCGTATTGGCTCGGGAACATGACGACAATGGAGCCGTTGTAAGTCAAATTGACACTGCTCCAGTTTTCCAGCAATCGAATGAAATTTTCCAGGCCGCCGCTGTAATTGCTGCCAGCGGTGGGGACGATGCCTTCAAACGTTGCGGCGTTGATGGTGTCGGCAGTGGCCGTGCGCGAACTGATGTTGGTACTTGCAGTATAGTTGTCATGCCAATTGGGGGAGAGGGCGGTAATGGAGTCGCCCATCAGAGCGGCGGGCAGGGTATTGGACACGTTGGTGCCATTGTTGAGTGACACGCCGCTGGCGTTGTAACTGCCCAGCACATAGAGCGGGTCGGGCGTGACGACCGTAAGCCCGTTGGATGGCAGGACGGCGCCATTGGCCACCCGCACGGACGGAAGGACAGAGCTGCTTGATGGGGCGTTGTTATAGACATAGACGGAATCAATATAACTCCCGGTGTCGCTGTATAATTGAGTGTTGAGCGTGCTGCCATTGGTGCTGGTAATCCAGGTATTCAACGCGCCCACATTGAGCTGGACGGCTTGGACAGTTTTTTTCTCGCGGTAATCGTAGAAGGTGGTGTTGGTCGCGAATGAATAATTGGTATTGTACAGCGTGCTCGTGATGGGGGTAACTACGTGCGTGGTTTTGTTTGTTGTGTAGCCGTTGGTTACCAAATAAGACGTCACCACATCGCCCTGAATATATTTGAGACTCGGGGTATTATTCGAATCCTGCAGAAAGGCGGAAATGGTGCCACTGGATGAATTGGAGATAACCAAAGCGGCTTCGTTGACAAAATAAAGCTGGCCGGTGGATGAATAGGGGGCTGTGCCGGACGGCGAAAGGCCCAGCAAGGCCTGGATGGCGGCAGGATTGTTCGTGGTGCCGATGGGCATGGCCATCGTGTCTTGGTTGGAATTGATGGTGCTGTTAAAACTGGGCGTATTGGTATCAGTTTTGGAGGTAAGCCAGGGATCGGCAGTGTTTGAGCTAACAAACCCGACAGCGGAAACTGACGACCCATAGGTGATCGGCCCTCGCGTCCAAAGGCCGGCATCGGAGAATACCGGGCCGCTGAGGGTCATGGTGGCGCCAGGATCAATCTCCATGTTCATATTGTAAAAGGCCGCATACTGGAAGAGGGGAATGGACGCCAGTTGGAATGTTTGCTGGACCGTCGCTGAAACGTTGTAGGGTTGATTGCTGGTGGTGGCGGTGGAGGCAACCGTGCAGTATGCCACGTAGGCATGGAGATTCGCATAGTTGGAGCTGAACAAGTTGCTCCAGTTGGTGGTCCAGTTGACGGGATTTATGCTCACATAGGTTGGGTAACTGCTGTTCAATGCGTTGCTGAACGAGAACTGCACCGGCCAACCCGTGGTCACGGGAAGCTGGCTTTTGCTGTTGATCATGTAATAGTTGGCACTGGAGGCAAAATTCATGGCAAAAAAATCACAGGTCATCTGGGCGACGATTTTTTCGGTCGCGGCTTCGGCTGCGCCCGTGCTCATGCTGAACAAATTGTTCCGTTCGGTTTGTTTGGCGGTGCTGTTGCTCCAGTTCATCACGCTGCCCAGCAGCAACAGCGCAATGCCGATGAATACCACCGTTATCAACAACGCATAGCCCCGGGCGCTTTGCTGAAACCTTTTGCGGGCAATTTTCATGGCTGTCTCCGTTGTTTATTTGGGTTGTGGATGTTTCAATCCTGCAAGCGGGGGGTCATCTCCGTTTGGAAGGTGTAATAATCGGCGATGTTGGTTGGAATCCGGTAGTTCATATAGAAAAAATTCAAGGTCATTCTGATGGCATAGTGTTCCACGCTGGTGGATGAAATATTATTACCATTACAATCCACCGTTTGGAACACCACCTGGTTGGTGATTTGGTGGGCAACGGCCACCGGCCGGTTGTTGGTGCCGTAAATTTCATAAAGCGTGCCGTTGTTGGTGGCCAGATAGAGGAGATTGGCCGCGCCCGTTGGAGGATAGATCATCAAAGCATTGCCATTGGTGGCGGTGCTTTGGAATGACAACAGGTTGGTTCCATTTCCGGCCACCACCACGTTTGCGTTGCGGACCTGGCATTGGATTTGATCCAAGGCGTAGAGACTGGACGCAATGAACCTCGACTTGTTTGTCGTGAGTGAGTTGATCCTGAACCCGAAAATTTGCAGCGAGACCATGGCCGTGACCACCAGCAAAAAAATCGTCAGGGTGACCATCATTTCCGTCAGGGTAAAAGCCCGCACGCATCTTGCCCGGACCCGTGCCCTCGGTGACAAATTGTCTGAAAGTAGTTTCATCAGTTTCCCGCGCGATAAGTGATTACAGTGTTGGTGAACCATTTTCCGGTGCGCTGAAAGTACCACGCGCTATCGGAACGAAGCTGCCGGACCGACGGCTTCGGCTGGGCGGAGATGGTGCTCATTTGTAGAATATTCGTGACACTCATGGTTTTGCCGCTCGAGGGAACAAGCACCGCGTTGGTAAATATGGTGGTGATGACAACCGTGTTCGTTCCATTTCCCAGTTCATCGGGATTTATTCCGGGGTTGACGGCAGAATAAACATCCCATCTCGCGGCCCGGGCCTGCTCGATGGATTGAACGGTCAAGGCTTGAACCGCCAGCGACATGGAACTCCATTCGGCCCGGTAGTTGGTTTGAACGTAGCCGTAAACCATTCCAGCCATCGCCAGGGCCAGAATGGCGAGGGACATCACCACTTCCACCAGGGTGAATGCTGTGTTTGTCTTCCGCTTGCCGGTCTGACAGATAGGAGCCATCATACAAAATTTTGTCGTAACGAGGCGTTTCGCCCGCTGACAGTTGACTGTAGCAAAGGATGTACCACTATTGGCGTTATACGGGCAACGGAACGGCTGGAAGGTGAAGCCATTGGCCGGCAAAGTTGTCCCGTAATTTGACAAATCTGTCCTGCCGGGGTTGTGCGGACAAAACACCGCAATTTGCCAGCTCAATACGCAATTGGGTCCCGTGCCGGCGCTTTGACGAAATTGGCTTCCCGCAGGTAAATTGGCGTCAATTTGCCGCCGTTCACGAAATCATTTCGTCCCGCGGCAAGCCGTCCCAAGGCGGCCGCCGGCGGAAACAGGATTTTCCCCTTCGGCAGCCAACGGGTTACCTCCGGACCGATCCAAATTTCACCCCCATGGGCGCGTGATTGAATCTCGCTCAAGGGCACAATCCGCAATGACTCCGATCTCCTTGCAACCGCCCGGGGAAACTTCATACGATGCCAGATAGAATTCGTTCCGCTGCGCATCAATCACTACGTTCACGCGGCCGGAAATTTTCTCCGCCTGGGCCTGGGCCGCCAGACATTCGGCGCTGCTGATGCCCAGCAATTTCACGCCGCGCGCCAGTTGCCAGCCCTGCGCAATCGAAAGCGCAACCCGAATGCCCGTGTAAGAACCCGGGCCCAATCCGACGGCGATCACCTCAATTTGTTCGCGCGTGCTGCCGGATTCGGCCAGGACTTTTTTGATGAGGCTGAACGCGTTCATGCCGCCGGCCCACCGGTCTCAAGGGCTTCCGCCACACCGCGCCGCGTGCCAAACAGCCACGCTGCGCCGCGCCGAGGAAAATTCAAGCGCCAGGATCGTCATAAATAATTTTTCGTTTCGGCCTCGCTCACAATCTCAATTCGCACCTTCTGCCAATTTCGCAATTCGCAAACCGCAAATCGTAAATCCATCGTTCGGCCCATTCAATGACCGTCACGCCGTCCGGTTGCAAAAATTCCTCCAGGCCCGCCGCCAAGCATTTGCCCGCGCGTTTCCAGCCGGTACAAGTCCAGATGAAACAACCGCAACCGCCCGCCGCCATATTCGTTCACCAGCGTGAACGTCGGCGAATGCACACGCGCCGCGATGCCCAGTCCGCGCGCGAGACCCCTGACGAGTTGCGTCTTGCCCGCGCCAAGTTCGCCGGACAACGCGATCACCTGGCCGCGTTCCGCCGCGCGGCCAAACTTTTCGCCGAGCGATTCGGTCTCCGCCGGACTATGCGAAATGAACGTAGCCATGGGCGTCAAGTTTGTGCGAACCGCCTTTGTCCCGGATGGTCACGCCTTCGCCCGCGACAATTTTCCCGATGCAGCTCAATTTCAGTTTCGGGAATTGTTTTTTCCAGGCGTCCAGCAAGGTCACCGCGTCGCCGGCCGCCACCGTGAACAACAATTCAAAATCCTCACCGTCGGTGAGCGCGGCGGTCAGCGGCGTTTTCGTGAAGGGATTTTGGCGCACGATTCCCTTCGCGGCGCGGCTGAGGGGAATGGCCGGTTTCAAAAGCTCCGCGCCGGCGCCGCTGGCTTTCAAAACGTGACGCAAGTCGCCGGCCAGCCCATCACTCAAATCAATCATTGCGTGGACGGGAAAATGCTCCGCCAGCCAGCGCGCCTCGGCCAGTCGCGGTTCAAAATCAAAATGTTTGCCGGCGGACGAGCCGCCGAGTTCGCCGGTCACAAAAATCGCGTCGCCGGCCCGGGCCGTCGAACGGAGGGTTTGTTTTCCCCGGCTCACGGTCCCCAGTAGGGCGACGGAAATGAAAAGGCGCTCGGGATTCGCCGTCGTTTCGCCGCCAACAATGGCCACGCCATGTTTTTGGGCGAGGGCGCCCAGGCCATCGTAAACTTTTTCGACCATCTCCGGCTTGAAGTTTTCCGGCAGCCCAAGGGTCACCACGGCGGCGGCTGGCGTTCCGGCCATGGCCGCGACGTCGCTGAGGCAGCGCGCCAGCGCCTTGCGCCCGATTTTTTCCGGCGGCGCGCCATTTTCGAAATGGACGCCTTGCACGACGGCATCGGTTTTGAACAGGACCAATTTGTCCGGCAGGCCAAAATCCAGCACGGCGCAATCGTCGCCCGCGCCGGCCACGACGGTTTCATTGGCCGGCAGCGCGCGGGTCAATCTGGCGATGAGTTCAAATTCATTCACGATGGGCCCGGTTTAAGTTCGTGTTGAAACCAACACAACAGGACGAGGTTCACTGCGTTAAACAGCGCGTGCGCCAGGATGGGCGCCAGCAAACTGCCGGTCCTTTCGTACAGCCACGTCAGCACGAGCGCCAGCAGGAACAGCGGCACAAACGCCGCCGCGTCCCAATGAATCAGGGCGAACACGAAGCTCACGCCGAACCACGCCAGCCGCGGCCAGCCGCATTGTTTGACGAACGGATACAACATGCCGCGAAAAATAAATTCCTCGGCCACCGGCCCAATGGCCACGGTAAATAGACAAAGATAACCACGCAGCCACCACGTCCGGGCGCCGGTCAGCACCATCACGGCGGCTTCATTTTCCGGCGGCCAGCCGATTCTTGTGAGCGTATCAATGGACACGTATTGCAACAGCCACGCCACCGGCAGAAAAAGACACACGGCCCCCACGGCGGGAAACCAGGCGCGGGTCAATTCCGCTTGGCGCAAACCAAAGGCGTCGCGCCAGTTGACCTGGTGTTGCCGCAAAAAAAACGGAATCAACACCCACGTCGCGCCTTGAAACGCCAGCGTGCCGACCAGCACCGCGCCGGAACCGGCCGGCGGTTGAAACGCGGTGAACCCGGCCTTTTGCAGCAGGCCGATCATGGCCAGCCCCAGACCAAGACTGGCCAGTTGCGCCGCGCAAAACCAGATTACCATTTCCCGTCGCCACGGTTTGGCGGATAACATGCCGACAACCTAGCCCAGCCGCGCGTGACTGACGACGCAAAATTGAAGATCGGAAACCTTGAACGCCAATGAGCCGGCATCGGACCATTGAACCAATGAATCACCATCTCATGGGAAATTCGGTGTCCGGCGTTCCATGTTCGATGTTTATCTTTTTCCGGGCGCGATTATCATCCCGGCTTGGATGAATTCGGCCGGCCATCAGCATACCAACCATCTGGCTCGCGAGAAATCGCCCTACCTGCTCCAGCACGCCCACAATCCGGTGGACTGGTTCGCGTGGGGTGCCGGGGCGTTTGCCAGGGCGCGCCAGGAAAACAAACCGGTCTTCCTCAGCATCGGCTACTCCACCTGCCACTGGTGCCACGTGATGGAACGCGAATCGTTCGAGGATGAAAAGGTCGGCGCCTTTCTCAACGAACATTTTGTCAGCATCAAGGTGGACCGCGAGGAACGCCCCGATGTGGACAAAATTTACATGACCTTCGTCCAGGCCACCACCGGCGGCGGCGGCTGGCCGATGAGCGTCTTTCTCACGCCGGAGTTGAAGCCGTTTTTTGGGGGCACCTATTTCCCGCCGGATAACCGGCAGGGCCGTCCGGGCTTTTTGCCGTTGCTCCGGCAAATTGCCGGACTCTGGCGGGAACGCCGCGACGAACTCACAAATTCCGCCGGCGAGATCCATGCGCGGCTCGCCGCGGCGACCGCCGGCGCCATGGCGTCGAATCTGGTGCTGACGGCGGACGTGCTGCGCCACGCGGCGGCGGCTTTCAAGTCGGTTTACGATCCGCGCCACGGCGGTTTTGGCGGCGCGCCGAAGTTTCCGCAACCGAGCGTTCCGCTGCTTTTGCTTCGTTGCGCCAAACGTTTTCACGATGACGAAGCCAGGCAGATGGTTTTGCGCACCTGCGAAAGCATGGCCGCCGGCGGCATTCACGACCAGCTTGGCGGCGGATTCGCGCGCTATGCGGTGGACGCCCAATGGCTTGTGCCGCATTTCGAGAAAATGCTCTACGACAACGCGCAACTTGCCCAGCTTTACCTCGATGCCTTTCTCGTCAGCGGCGATGCCCGTCATGCGGAGGTTGCCCGCGACATTCTTGATTATGTTCTGCGGGACATGACCCATCCCGATGGCGGTTTCCACTCGGCCGAAGACGCCGACAGCGAAGGCCACGAGGGAAAATTCTACTGCTGGACCAAAAATGAACTCTCAAAACTGCTGACCGTCGAAGAATTCAAAGCAGCCGTCCGTTGTTTCGGCGTCACGGAAAACGGAAATTTCGTTGACCACAGCCATCCGCAGCCATTGTCCGGACAAAATGTATTGAGCGTGGCAAACCCATTGGGAAGGGACGGCGTGCCGCCGTCCCCAACTTCGCGTTTGGAAAAAGTCACGGAAGCCGAAACGGCGTCCCTCCCGGACGATTCAGAATTGCTTGCTTCCGCCAAAAGGAAAATGTTCGAAGCGCGCAGCCGGCGCGTCCGCCCGCATCTCGACGACAAAATCCTCGCCTCCTGGAACGGCCTGATGCTGGGCGCGATGGCGCGCGCGGGTGCCGTGCTCGGCGAAGGAAAATATCGTTCCGCCGCGGAGAAAAATCTGGCGTTTATCCGGGAAAAATTATGGGACGAAAAATCGGGAACGCTGTTTCACCGCTGGCGCGACGGCGAACACGATAACGTTCAGTTGCTCGAAGGCTACGCGTTCTTGCTCTCCGGCGTCATTGAGCTTTACGAAGCCACGCTCGCGCCGAGGCACCTCGACTTCGCCAGCGCGCTCGCCGAGGCAATGATTGCGAGATTTTACGATCCGGAAAACGGCGGTTTCTGGCAAAGTATTGCCGACGCGCGGGATTTGATTATGCGCGTGAAGGACGATTATGACGGCGCGGAACCGTCCGGCAATTCCGTCGCCACCCTGGCGTTGTTGAAACTTGCCGCCATTACGGGCCGCGAAGATTTGCGGAAACCCGCCGAGACCACGTTGCGGCTGTTCGCGCCCCGGCTGCAAAATTTCCCGCAAGCCCTGCCATTCATGCTGCACGCGGTGGATTTCCAACTCGAAGAGCCGCGCCGCGTGGTCATTGCGGGAGATGCGGCTTCAGCGCATGTTCGGGAATTGTTGCGCGCCGCGCACTCGATTTATCAGCCAAATGAAATTCTTTCGGGAAATTCAGGCGCGGTTGAGGAATTTGCGCGGACCCTCCCCGCCACGGACGGTGCGGTCGCTTATCTTTGCACCGGCAACGCGTGTCAACCACCCACGAACCAGCCGGAGGAACTGCGTCGTCTTCTTCGCTGACCTCCGGAATTGGATTGTGACCGGACTGTTTCAGGACATTTTTTCGGACCGTGACCTCCCCGTCGGGTTTGGATTTTCAATTAATCCACAAATTCTCATGGAAAGCTTCATTCGCAATTCCCTCCCGCGGGACGGCATGGAATTTGCGCAGAAGGCGGCGTTACAAGACGTAAATTTATGAAGTTCAGTTTTGAGGTCGGCGAATTGGAAAAACACCATGTCGAATTTAATTTCAACCAGCTTTGCGGCACCCTGCTTATCCGCGTGGACCGCAAGCCCGTTTACCAGGCCACCCGGCTTTTAAACGAGCCGGTTCATGAAACTTTCAACTTTACGGTCGGCAACGCCGAGCGATGGCCGGTGCGGATTGAGAAGCGGCGCAAACCATTGTTCGGCTCCCGCAACGTTCTCTATGTGAACCATCGCCTGACCCGGGTGGTGGAGGGCTTCTAGTCGCCGCCGGGTTCGTGCGGCGCGTCCCTGTGACCGTGCGGCGCCTGAATCCTTCGCAACGCCCGGCGCAGCGATTCGATTTCTTTTTCATCAGCGGATTTCTGCCGCTCCGCCGACTCGATGAGTTCACGCACTTCTTCCATTTGCTCCAAAACCTGTTCGAGTGATTCGACAATCTGCCGCACTTCGTCACTGGCCCGGCTCATGGCGGAAGCATCCCTCCTTCCGTGAGTGGCGGCTGGGATCTCTGATGGGGGGGCGGCCATTTCTTCGGCGGGCGCGCCCGCCGGTGGGTTCGTCTGCCCGGCTGGCATGGAGGGGTGTGGGCCACGCCCGCGCCCGCGCCCGCCGCGCCGACCCCGCCGCCGGCCACCGCCCGGACTGCGCGGTGGCGCGGGTTGATTCGATTCCGTTGGTTGTTCTTCGGGTGAAACCATTTCTTCCGCGAGCATGGCGTGCCGGCAGGCAAATGCAATCGCGAAGTGCGACTACTTTTTCACAAACAACGCCAGCGAGGCGGTGTAGCCGTGCAGGAAATTCTTTTCCCCGACGGGCCCGATTTCGCCATTGCAGAAAAATCCGGTGAGACCGAAGGGGCCGAGCCGTTCCTGCACCATTTCGGCGTCGTGATTCGGCACGCCAAAGAGATTTTGGCCGCGGCCGTTGCAGGAGCAAAGGCAGCCGCCGTAAATCGCCGAGCCGGCGAGTTGTTTCTTTGCGCGGGACAGCAGCTCCTTCATGTCCTCGGTGGCCGCCGCCGCGTCGCGCCGCTGAAACTGCATGGTCTGGCCCGCGCGCGGCATCGCGCCGACGGACAGCACGCCGGAGTTCGGATCACCGCCGATGAGATTACGCACGAGGAAATCGCCGCGGTGGAAATCCTCCAGGTATTCGTTGACGACCAGGCCGATGAACAGGTTGCCGCGGGCCTTTTGCTGTTCGGCGGGCGGCAGTTTTTGAAACGTCTCCGCGAGCACGGAGTAGGCGGGGCGATTGGCAATCTGGCGGATGATATTGTGTTCAACGCGCGTGAGCGTCCACGTTTCACCGATCGGCGTGCAACCCTGGGAAATCACGCTCGCCAGTTTTACGTCGCCGCCAAAGGAAATGGCCACACCGCCGTCTTCAAACACGTCGCCGTTCAAATAGATCTGCGTGGTCTGGTCGGAGAAAACTCCGCTGGCCAGGCCGCCGAGCGCCGGCAGCGGCGCGTAGGCCTCGTTCCAAGAACGGAGCCAGCTTTCCGCGTCGAGATGAAACGGATCTATGAACACAAGCCAGCCGTTCGTGCGCTTTGGTTTGATGCCGGTTTCCAAATGCCAGTAGGCCGCGCCGCTGGCCTCTTCCACCTGTTTCTGCGTGAACCGAAACCCTTTCAACTCCGCCCCCGGCAGGGAATACAGCGCGAGCACAAAGCCGGATGCGCCTTCAATTTCATTCGAACCGGCGATCAATCCGTTGCTCGAACAGCCCGCCAGCAGCGGAATCCGGGCATGCACGCGCAAAATTTCCAGCGTCTGCCGCGCGTGCGGGGAAAATTTTGGCGACATGAAAACGAGGCCGAGCGAAACCTGCGGCGAAAGCAGTTGCAAGCGCAAATTCTCCGCCCATTGCCGGAGCCTGGTTTCATCGAAACCGTCCGGCCAATGCGCGGCGACGGAAAATTCGGTATTCATAATGCTACCCCAACCATGCCACAACTTTCTCACCCGACCAAATCTCTTTGACCGGCTGGCGTTCGCGGGCGATGGCGGCGCGTTTGCCGTTCACCAGAACCTCGGCGGCGAGCGGGCGCGTGTTGTAATTTGACGCCTGAACAAAACCATACGCGCCCGCGCTCAACAACGCGAGATAGTCGCCCTCGCCGGCTTTGGGCAAAGGGCGGTCCTTGCAAAAATAATCACCGGATTCGCAAATCCCGCCGACAACGTCGGATGAGATTCTCGCGCCGCCTTTGCGCGCCAGCGGCACGATTTCGTGATAGGCGTCGTAAAACGCCGGGCGGATCAAATCGTTCATCGCGGCGTCCACAATGACAAAATTCTTTTTGCCCGTGCGTTTCACGTATTCAACGCGCGTGACCAGAATGCCCGCGTTGCCGACGATAAAACGACCGGGTTCAATGAGAATTTTCAAGTCGAGCGGCCGGAGCAGCGGCACCAGGCGCGCGGCATAACTCGCCGGCGTCAAGATATTCTTCGCCGCAGGCGACTTCCACCATCGCGGCTGGCCGCTGGCCAGCGCGGGCTGATAAACAATCCCCAGCCCGCCGCCGATGCTGAAAAATTCGATTCTGTATTGTTCGGTCAGCCGCCGCGCGAGCGGCAAAACTTTTTTTACGGCCTGCTCGAACGGCGCGGCGTTCGTGATTTGCGAACCGATGTGCATTTGCAGTCCGCGCAGGCGCAGATTCTGCAACCGGGCCGCGCGGGCATAAACGCCCTCGATCTGCTCAAACGCGATGCCGAACTTGTTCGCGTAGGTGCCGGTCGTGATTTTGGCGTGGGTGTAGGCATCCACACCCGGGTTCACGCGCACGGCGACGGGTGCGATTTTCTTCAGCCGCGCGGCGACATGATTAATGCGATGCAACTCCGCCTCGCTCTCGGCGTTGAACGAATAAATGTTCTGCCGCAGCGCAAATTCAATTTCCGCCTCCGTTTTGCCGACGCCGGCGAATACGCATTGGCGCGGGTCGCCGCCCGCCGCGATGACGCGCTGCAATTCGCCGCCGCTGACCATGTCGAAACCACTGCCCAGGCGGGCGAGTGTGCGCAGGACGGACAGGTTGGAATTGGATTTGACCGAAAAGCAAACGAGATGTTCCACTGGCGCCAAGGCGCGGTCGAGTTTTTGAAAATGCCGCGTCAGCGTGCGCTGTGAATAGACATAAAGCGGCGTGCCGAATTTGCGCGCGAGCGTCTCCACCGCGACGCCTTCGCAAAACAACTTTTTGCCGAGGTAACGAAAATCATGCATGTGCGCGCCCAGTCTAAAGTTGACAGTTGATGCTGGCAAAGAAAAAGCCCGCCGATGGAAACGGCGGGCAAAGCGCGAACGCCCAGCTATTGAGGTTCGGCCAAAATTTTTGTGCGCGCGGCCTGGTATTGTTCCGGCGTGATAATGTTGGCGTCGTATTTGTCGAGCAAAGCCTGGAGTTGTGCCTGTTGCATGGGGGAAATCGGCAGCGGCGGCGCTGTGATTGGTTTCAAACCCAGTTCCTTTCCGGGATAAATTGCATTGGCAGTTTGCGGCGACTCCATGGGGATGGCTTGGGCGGCGGCTGGCGCCGGGGTTTGGACGGCGGTGGGCACGGCGGATGTCGTTGATGGCGGCATGTTCTCCTCCGGTGCCATCGCTGCCGGGATGCTGCCCGAGGGTGGCGGCACCGGCGCGAACAAACCGTGATCCGAACTTGGGGCCATTGGCGCAGGCGCCATTGTTTGGGCCGGAGCAACACTGGACGCGCCGGAAGGAGTAACCGCCACCGGCGGTGGAGGAGTTGCGGATGCGGGTGCGGGTGCGGCGGGTTGCGTTGGCTGTGCCGGCGTCGCGGGGGCGGACGTTTGCGCGTTGGTCGCCGCCGGTTGCACGCTCAACTCGCGCAGTTTTGCTTCCAGTGCAGCGCGGGCGGCAGCTTGATCCGGGTTGTCATCCGCGCGAACGGTTGTGAAGCTCGCGCAAATGGCCGCCGCGCAAACCACAAGGTACAACTTGGAAATTCGCATGACCTTTTCTTAACCTAATTTTGCCCCCGATGCAATAGCTTTCCTGCCCGCGACAAAGAGCCTCCGCCACGCGCCGGGCAGCGGATAAGACAGGACCGAACGCAGTATTATCCTATAAACTTCGCCCCGGGAAATTTTGACACCTTGCCGCAGTTCCAGAACGTTGGCGGCGCGCAATCGTTTAATCGTCCTGGCGCCGATTAAAATCGGCCACGCGCACGCCAGCCGCAAGCGCACCTGCCCACCCGGCAACGCATTCGTATAATCCCAACCGGCTTGCAAATGCGATTCCGCCACGTCGAGGTAACGGTGGTAAAGCGGGCGGAACCGGGATTCGTTCACGGGCGACAACAAGACCGACGGCATCAATCCGACCTGGTCCAGGTCCAGGGACGGCAAATAACAGCGGCCCTTGCGCAAATCCGCCGGCAAATCGCGCAGGATGTTGACCAGTTGCAGGCCCTTGCCAAAACGAATGCTGTCGCTGAACAGTTGCGCGTCCTCCAGTTCCGCGCGCGGAAACAGATGCGCGCGGCACACCTGGGTCCAGAACTCGCCGACACAGCCGGCGACGCGAAAAGCGTAATCATCGAGTTCGACGGCGGATTTGAGCGTAATGATATTTTCGGCGGACGCGCCGGCGAACCGGTCCAGGTCCAGCAGCTGGCCGCTGATAATGATGTCAAGCACGCCGCGGACCCGTAGCTGGTCGGCGGGGGAAAAGGTTTGCAGCAGCGCGAGGCTGTCTTCGGCCTTTTCCAGCAACAGGCGCTCGGCAGGCGAGGCCTGCTCTTTGGCAAGGTCGCCGAAATTCAGCGGCGCGGTGGATTTGCCCAAAATGCGTTCGCGCAATTTTTTGAGCGCGTCGAGCCGTTGCGTCAGCGGGACGATTTCGGTGTCAGCGATGGTATCGGTGGTGCGCGCGAGCAGGTAAGCGAGGCCGATTTGCGGGCGCACCCGCCCCGGCAGCACGCGCAACGTCAGATAAAACGAGCGTGACGTCGCCTTGAGCAAATCGGTCAATGGTTTTGGCATTTGCATTTTATTGTCCCGCAGGGACATCGGATATTAGCCAGACACGCAGTGTCTGGATTTGACGCGTAAACTTATTCGTCCTGAAAGGACGATGAAATTTCCGATATGTGATCATCATTCAAATGTTTCCACCGTCCTTTCAGGACGGGTTTTCTCTTGCCAAGCTGCCAGACACTTCGTGTCTGGCTAATTTCCGGTTGTGCCTTCGGCACGAGCGGGGCGCGAGGCCGAGTTGCAGGCGCACGGTGGCCGGCAGCACGCGCAACGTCAGATATCTTCGACATTCTTCATTCACGAAAGTTGTTCCCGCCACCTTGCCAGTTGCTTCGCGACTTCTTTTGTCCCCGGCGCGCCGGTCAGATTTCGTTTCGCCATCGCGCGTTTCAAATCGAACACGCCAAGCGCGTCGCGGCCAAAGGTTTTGTCCACGGATTGCAATTCCGCGAGCGTCAGTTGGTTCAGCGGCTTGCCAGTTTTTTCCGCCAGCGCCACCACCGCGCCGACGACGTGATGCGCCTGCCGGAACGGCATTCCCTTTCCGCACGAGATAATCCGCGAGATCGGTCGCCAGCAACGCCGGGTCGCTCGCGGCGGCGGCGCAGGCGGCGCGATTCACTTTGGTGTTGCGCAGCATCGCGGCCATGAGCCGCGTGGTGGCGCGCACGGTGTCGGCGGTGTCGAACAGCCGTTCCTTGTCCTCCTGCAAATCGCGGTTGTAGGTCATCGGCAGGCCCTTGAGCAGCGTGAGCAGCGACACGAGGTTGCCGATGACGCGGCCGGATTTGCCGCGCGCGAGTTCGGCGATGTCGGGATTTTTCTTTTGCGGCATCAGCGATGAGCCGGTGGTGTAGGCGTCGGCGATCTTGATGAAATTAAATTCCGCGCTGGTCCAAAGAATCAAATCCTCCGCCAGCCGCGAAAGATGCACGGCGAGCAACGCGGCGGCGGCGCAAAATTCGACGGCGAAATCGCGGTCGCTGACGGCGTCCATGGAATTTTGCGTGAGTTGCGGCTTGCCGCCGGCATCCACGAAGCCGAGCAGTTTGGCGACGAACTCGCGGTCAAGCGGCAGCGTGGAGCCGGCAATCGGCGCCGCTGCCGAGCGGGCAGACGTTCACGCGCGAGTAACAGTCCCAAAGCCGTTCGCAATCGCGTTCCAGCATTTCGACGTAGGCGAGCAGATGGTGCGCGAGATAAACCGGTTGCGCGCGTTGCAGATGCGTGTAGCCGGGAATCAGCACGTCGGCATTTTTTTCGCCGAGGCCGACGAGCGCGCGTTGCAAATCAGCGATTTCGCCGAGCAGCAGGACGATTTCGTCGCGCAGCCAGAGGCGCACGTCGAGGGCGACCTGGTCGTTGCGCGAGCGGGCGGTGTGGAGTTTCGCGCCGGCGGGCACGCGCCGCGTGAGTTCGGCCTCGATGTTCATGTGGACGTCTTCGAGTTCGGGCTTCCAGCGGAATTTGCCCAGTTCGATTTCGCGGGCGATGATTTTGAGGCCATGCACGATGGCATTGCGTTCGACGCGCGAAAGCACGCCGATTTTCTGGAGCATGTCGGCGTGGACGAGCGAACCGAGGATGTCGTGCCGCCAGAGCCGCCGGTCGAACGAGATGGATTCGGTGAATTGGGCCACGTCCGCGCCGGGGCCGCGCGCGAAACGTCCACTGCGGGAAACGGGAGAAATTTTCTTCATGCGTTTTGATTAAACACCCGCGGAACGCGGATGAACACAGATTTTGAGATGCGGCGGCAAAATTCAATCTCAAAGACGGATTAAAATTGCTCAAAAAGCTCATTGCTCCTGCGGCGTGAATGTGAAATGTTTTCCACAACAGCCATGAGCGAGTTCAAATTTGCCTGCCCGGTTTGCGGCCAACGCATGGCGGTGGATTCCAGTGCGAGCGGCGCGCAGGTCGAATGCCCCACCTGTTTCCAGATCATCATCGTGCCCAAGGCGCCGGTGGAGGGTTCGAAATATCAATTGTCCGCGACGCAATACCTCAAGCCGGTCTTCCTCCCGCCGCCCCCGAAACCGGCGTCGCCCGTCGCGCCGCAAAACAAATATGCGGTGCTGATTTTTGCGCTGATTCTGGCGTGCGCCGTCATCACGGCGCTGGTCCTCCGGGAAAAAATTGTCAGGCCACAGGAGGAAGAGGCGAAGGCCAGTTTAACCAACGCGGTCCCGCTGGCCGTCAGCCCGCTGTGGACGTTGGATTTGACGAAGGCAGCTTTCCCCGACCAGGCCGCAGCGGGTGAGATTCACGGCAGGGATTTTGTCTGCCGGCGGGCAGTTTTGCAAAACGGCTTGTTGATGCTGCGTTCCAGTACAAACCGGGAATCAGAGATGACGGCGAACGTCTTTATTGCCACAAACGTCTTTTCCAGAAACGCCGCCGAAATCCTGAGCGGCAAGAGCTTCGAGTTCGGCACGAATCAGGCTGGTTTTGTGCCCGGCGCCTGGTTGTCATGGCATGATGGCGACTTGGAAGTCATGGAAAGGTTCACCAACGGCGTGGCGATGAAGCTGGAATTCGGAGCGGTTTTCGAGCAATGAGTTGCCAGGAAGGATTTATCTGTGTCTGCCGGATGAAGCAAAGAGCTGTGTCGCGGGGACATTTACCGCGGAAATCCGGAATTTCCGGCCGCGCCGTTAGCCGTGAAGCATCGCCGCCCTGACCCGTCCAAATCGGTTGCCGGAAAGAAAATCAGCGCCCCCACGGGACTTGGACTGGCAAGGGATGTCCTCCGGCTGCTCGCCCAACGCAGGCAAACGCTCGCGCTGGCCGAATCCTGCACCGGCGGTTGCCTGGCTCACCTACTCACGAATGTGCCGGGCGCTTCGGCGGTATTCCTGGGCGGAGTGGTGGCCTACAACAACGCGGTCAAACAGAAATTCCTTGGTGTCCGGCCGGAAACGCTCGCGGCGCACGGCGCGGTGAGCGAAGCGGTCGCGCGCGAAATGGCCGAGGGTGCGCGGAAAAAATTCGGCGCGGACTTCGCGCTGGCGGTCACCGGCATTGCCGGGCCAACCGGCGGAACGAAACACAAACCGGTCGGAACGGTTTTTATGGCCCTGGCCGGGGCGTTCGGAACGATTGTTGAACGCAGATTGAATTCTTATGAGCGCCGGAGATTCAAGGAAATTACGGTACGGCAGGCGCTCGCCCGGCTGCATTCGCAACTCCTGAAATCTGGCACGCTTTGCGCTTGAGGGTAAAGGCCTTTTAGGTAAAGTGGTGTTATTAGACGTTTTTCAGTGAAATCGAACCGAGCAACTCAGTTTTGAATATGACCTTGACCATTGACTCATTGGAGGAGGCGGGCACGGCTGTCGCCGAAATTGTCGAACCAGCGCCAACCAAACGGCGCGGCCTGTTGTTGATTGTGGACGACGAGGACGGGCCGCGGCAATCGTTGCGCGTCATTTTCAAGGATGAATATGATCTGCTGATGGCCGAGGACGGGCCGACGGCGATTGAGCTGGCGCAAAAGCATCCGGTGGACGTGGCGGTGCTGGATATTCGCATGGCGGGCATGTCGGGCATCGAAGTTTTGGAACGCCTCAAATTCGTGAACCCGGAAATCGAGGTGATCATGATGACGGCCTTCGAGACGACGGACACCATCCGGCAGGCATTGCGCCTGCGCGCGTGCGATTACATCAACAAGCCGTTCGACATCGCGACAATCCGCTCCGCCGTCGCCCAGGCCATGCAACGCCGGATGCTGGAAAGCGAAATTCACAGCAGCGCGGAAAAAGTCCAGGAGTTGCTGACGGAATTGCAGAACCAGCGGATTGAAGAGCAGATCGCCAAAACGCGCGGCGACATTTACGCCAGCATCATCCATGACATCAACGGCCCGCTGACGGTCATTTCCGGTTTTGTGCAAGTGCTGAACCAGCGGCTTAACCGCAATGCGCATCTGGAACTGGAAGACCTGGAATTCATCAAGGACCGTCTGCGCATCATCGCGCGGCAGACGGGCAATTGCATTGAAATTTCCCGGCGATACCTCGGTTTTCTCCGCCGCCAATCGGACGAACACGCCCCGCGCGTGAGCGTCAACCAGTTGCTCAAGGACCTGGAGCAACTCATGCGCGTGCATCCCAGCGTGCATGAAAACGAATTCAGCATCACCCCGCTGGCCGAGGACATGGGCGTCAAAATCAACGGCACCGACCTCATCCAGATTTTGCTCAATCTCGCCGTCAACGCCTTTCAATGTGTGCCGCACAAGCATCGCGTGGAGGTTGGCGGCGAAATGCTGCGCACGCCGCTGGACCTCTCAAAGTTCAAGGACAGTCCGAATGACCGGTTGCTCAACGTGGAAAGCGCGAACAACACCCCGCCGCTGGTCAAACTTTGGGTGCGTGACGATGGTTTGGGCATTCCGCCGGAAGTGCTGCCAAAAATTTTTCAACCCTACTTCACCACCAAGGGCGCGCGCCAGGGAACCGGGCTTGGGCTAAGCATCGTTCATCGGCTCATCAAGGAAGCCAACGGCGCATTGCACGTTCACACGCAGCCCGGCGAAGGCACCACCTTTACGATTTATCTGCCCGGTTCAAACCTGGTGAAATAAACCGAAGGAACATCTATTCCGTTGCAACGCAAAAAATGCGCTGCGTTGGACAAAACATGGGTAGTGAATTCCAGTCTTTTCACCGACGTTGTCTTTGGAAATGGGCGCGAACGGTCGCGCCGACAATACACCAACCACGTGGAACAACGACGATGAAAAAAACCATCATACTCGCAACCTTCATAAGCTTCGCCGCCGCCATGACGGCCTGCGCCGCAGACGGCAAAGCCCTTTGGGAACATCACTGCGCCATGTGCCACGGCGTGGATGGCAACGGCCAGACCAACATGGGCAAGCGGCTGGGCGTCAAGGACTACACCGATGCGAAGGTTCAGGCCGCGCTGACGGATGACGCCGCGGTCAAAGCCATCAAAGAAGGGTTTAAGGACAAAGACGGCAAAACCGTGATGAGACCGTCAGAAAACCTGTCGGATGCCGACATCAAGGATCTGGTGGCTTACATGCGGACGCTGAAGAAGTAACGCGGTCGGGAAATTATTGTTTGCGCCATGCGGCACGCGGATGAAAACCGCGAAAGGGTGTTTTTTGTCCAGCCGGGCGCGAAAATTGACGATGGTTGCAACTGAAACAACTGTCATGACAACAACCGGTGATCGTCCAACATTCGTTTCCCGCCGAAGCGCGGGCGCGCGCCGGTTCCGGATTGCAGGGACGGCGTTGCTTTGCCTGCTGGCCTATTTTTGGCTGGCGGGGGCCATTGGGGCCGCCCAGGGAACGGCCTCGACCAACGCGCCGGAACAATTCGCCAATGGCGATTGTCTGGCGTGCCACACGGACTTTAACACGAATCAATTGGCCCACTCGGTTCATGCCCTGCTCGCGTGCGTGGACTGTCATTCGGGAATCAAAGATATTCCACACGCCGACCACCTGCCGCCGCCCGATTGCGGCGCCTGCCACCAGGACGAAGCCAAAGCTTACGCCACAAGCATCCACGGCGTGAGCCACATGCTCGGCTCGTCGGGCGCGGCCGAATGCTGGGATTGCCACGGCTCGCATGGCATTATTCCGGTCAATAATCCAGCGTCGCCGGTGTTCAAAATGAACCTGCCCTTAACCTGTGCCAAGTGCCACAGCAATCCGGGACTGACCAAGGAATACCAAATCCAATATCCCAACGCGGCCAGCGAATACATAGACAGCATTCACGGACAGGCATTGATCAAAATGGGACTGATCGTGGCGCCTTCCTGCGACGATTGCCACGGGGTGCATGACATCAAACGCGCTGTGGACCGCGATTCGCCCATCAACCACGCCAATATCGCCAAGACCTGCGGCAAATGTCATGTGGGCATTGAGCAAACCTACGACCGGAGCATTCACGGACAGTTGCTCGCCAAGGGCATTCAACAGGTCAACGGCAAGCCCGTGCCGGTCTGCACCGATTGCCATACCGCCCATCAAATCGTCAACCCGGCCATCAACAATTTCAAAGAGGTCATGGACGAGCGGTGCGGCAATTGTCATCCCAGCCACTACAAGTATTACCGGGACACCTACCACGGCCAGGCCATGGCGCTGGGCCGGCCCAATGTCGCCCCGAAAGTTGCCGCCTGTTACGACTGCCACGGCTATCACGACATCCTGCCGCCGTCCGATCCCGGCTCGCATCTGTCCAAAACCAACATTTTGGCCACCTGCCAGCAATGTCATCCCAACGCCAACGCCGGTTTTACGCAATACGATCCGCACGCCAACCCGCAGGACGCCAAACACTATCCGCTCCTCCATGCGGTGTTTTTGGGCATGACCGGCCTGCTCATCGGCACGTTCGCGTTCTTCGGCCTGCACACCATCGGCTGGCTGGTGCGCGCGGTCTGGCTCTATCTGCACGACTCGAAAACCTTCCGCGAGGCGAAAATCAAAACGCAGGAGGGCGACGAATGGTTCACGCGCTTCCTGCCCTTTGAACGCTTTTTGCACCTGCTGGTGGTGTCGAGTTTTCTGTTGCTGGTCATCACCGGCATGCCGCTGAAATTCTCCTACACGCACTGGGCGAAGGTGATTTTCGACATTCTCGGCGGCCCGGAAACCGCGCGCACGTTGCATCGCTTTGGCGCCCTGATCACGTTTCTTTACTTTGGCCTGCACCTGGTGTCGCTGGCCAAAAAGGCGTGGCGCGGCCGGAAAACCCTGCGGGACCCGGCCACGGGCGGATTCAAGTGGAAGCGGTTGTGGCACGCGCTGTTCGGCCCCGATTCCATGTTGCCCACGCTTCAGGACTGGCGCGATTTCGTGGCGCACAACAAATGGTTTTTCGGCAAAGGCCCCAAGCCGCAGTTCGGCCGCTGGACGTATTGGGAAAAATTCGATTACTCCGCCGTGTTCTGGGGCGTGGCCATCATCGGCGCCTCGGGGCTGATCATGTGGTTCCCGACCTTTTTCACGCGCTTCCTGCCCGGCTGGGTCATCAACATCGCGCTGCTCGTTCATTCGGACGAGGCGCTGCTGGCGGCGGGCTTCATCTTCGCCATCCATTTCTTCAACACCCATTTCCGCATCGAGAAATTCCCGATGGACACGGTCATCTTTTCCGGCCGCGTTTCCAAGAATGAGATGTTGCACGAGCGCAAACGCTGGTATGACCGGCTGGTGGCGGAAGGCAAACTGGACGACCACCGCGTCAAGGACGGTTGGGAAGGCTGGAAGAACATCGCCCGCTCGTTCGGCTACTTCTTCTTCGGCCTCGGAGTCATTCTGCTGATTCTGATCATTTACGCGATGGCCACGCGCCTGACGCATTGATGGCAACGGGAAGCAACCAATCCGAATCATTTATTGAGCTCGGCAAAGGTTATTCGAACCATGGGCAGGATTTTCCAACGAGGACGGACGCCATGGAAAAACCGATGGTGATTTTAACATCGTTTCATTGGCTTATCAGAACATGAATTCCGCAGCCGGATGGTTTTATCCCCACGCCCCTCATTTCACGGCGGCGTCGGTGGAGTGCAACCGCACGCTTGTCAATCATCTTGGTTCTCCACATTCCACCCCATCCGAAGGCCGGCGCGGGCGGACTGGAATGCATCGTCACAGCCATCCCCCGATGGTGATAAATGTTCCAACCGGGCAATGTGTGCCCGAAGACGTAAAACGCTATTATTTCAGGTTGGCAAATTACACGCTGGATATTTGACGGATATGGCACAATTTTAAATGACATGGCGACCGATCCCATTTGCGGCATGACAGTGGATGAGGCGTCGGCATTGCGCGCTGAACGCGACGGACAGACGTATTATTTTTGCAGCGAACATTGCCGGCAGAAATTTCGCACCCAAAGCGCGTCCCAAAATCAAGTTGCCCTGGCAATCATGGGGAAAATGGCTGATGGCTGTGCTGACGAGCCCGGAATGCACGGGCCTCATGGCGAGACCGCGGCAAAACCGCCGGCGGCGGCGAAGCATTTTTGCCCGATGTGTCCCGGCGTGGAATCGGACCGGCCCGGTGATTGTCCCAAGTGCGGCATGGCGCTGGAGCGGAACCCGGCCTGGGTCGCACCGGCGGCCAAAACCATTTACACCTGCCCGATGCACCCGGAAATCGAGCAGGACCATCCGGGCGATTGCCCAAAGTGCGGGATGCCGCTGGAACCCAAAACCGTTTCTGCCGCACCGGAGGACGACGGCGAGACCCGCGCGCTCGTCCGCAAATTCTGGATCGGTCTGGGCCTGACAATTCCCGTTCTGTTTCTGGCAATGGGCCAATGGATTCCCGGTTTGCGGATTGAGCAATGGATTTCCAAGCCGGTTTCCAAATGGCTGGAATTTCTGTTGAGCACGCCGGTGGTGCTGTGGGCGGGCGGAATATTTTTTGGACGGGCGTGGCGTTCGCTGAAAACCCGCCAGTTGAACATGTTCACGCTCATCGCCACCGGTGTTGGCGCGGCGTATGTCTATAGCGTCGTCGCCGTCGTCGCCCCCGGTATTTTCCCGCCGTCGTTCCGGCAGCACGGCGAAGTGGGGCTTTATTTTGAGGCGGCGGCGGTCATCACCGTGCTGGTGTTGCTGGGACAGATGCTGGAAGCCGGGGCACGCCGCCGCACCGGGCAGGCCATCCAGGCGCTGCTCGGACTGGCGGCCAAAACCGCGCACCGCGTCCGGGACGGCCATGAACAGGACGTGCTGGTGGGCGAAGTGCGGAAAGGTGACGTACTGCGCGTCCGGCCGGGCGAGAAAATTCCCATCGACGGCGTGATTGTCGAAGGCCGGAGCAACGTGGACGAATCCATGATTACCGGCGAACCGATGCCGGCCGCCAAAGGCGAGCATGACTCCGTCGTCGGCGCGACCGTGAACCAGACGGGGACTTTTTTGATGCGGGTGGAAAAGGTCGGCTCCGAAACGCTGCTCGCGCAGATTGTGCAGATGGTGGCGGAAGCCCAGCGCAGCCGCGCACCCATCCAAAAACTGGCTGACAACGTGGCGGGCTATTTCGTGCCGACCGTCATCGGCATCGCGGTCATCACCTTTGTGGTCTGGGCCGTTTGGGGGCCGGTCCCGGCGATGGCTTACGGGCTGGTCAACGCGGTGTCGGTGCTGATTATCGCCTGCCCGTGCGCGCTGGGTCTGGCGACGCCGATGTCCATCATGGTCGGCGTGGGCCGCGGCGCGCAGTCGGGCATCCTCATCCGAAACGCGGAGGCGATTGAGACAACGGAAAGGGTCACGCACCTGCTGACCGACAAGACCGGGACGTTGACCGCCGGAAAACCAAAGGTGGTGAGTGTTATTTCTTCTCGTATCAGCCGAGGTCACGAGGCTCAAACTGAAAAACCGGCAGTCGGCAATCAGAAATCAGAAATCAGTCAAGGCCGACGTACATCGGCTGCTGCAGATTTAGGGGAAGACACGCAATTCCTCGGCTTGGCCGCGTCGGTGGAGCAACTGAGCGAACATCCATTGGCCCGGGCAATTGTGGACGAGGCAAAGGAAAAGAAAATCGCCCTGTCTTCGGCGAAGGATTTTGAATCCACGACCGGCGGCGGTGTGTCGGGCAAAATCGGCGGCCAAACGGTCCGCGTGGGCAAGGAGAAATTTATAAGCGATTCCGGCGTGGCGATTCCCGATGATTTGAAGCAGTCGTCGGAGCAACTTCAGGAAAAGGCGCAGACGGTGGTTTGGGTTGCCGTGAATGGCAAGTCGGTGGGCATCATTGGCATTGCCGATCCCATCAAGGAAACCACGCCTGCCGCCATCCAGGCGCTGCATGAGATGGGATTGAAGGTCATCATGTGCACCGGTGACAATCGCAAGACGGCCGAGGCGGTGGCAAAGGAATTGGGCATTGACGAGGTCAGAGCAGGGTTGACGCCCCGGGACAAACTTGAGCTGGTCAGGAAACTAAAGGCGGAAGGCAAGATTGTGGCGATGGCCGGAGACGGCATCAACGACGCGCCAGCTTTGGCCGAGGCGCACGTGGGCATTGCGATGGGAACCGGAACGGACGTGGCCATCCAAAGCGCCGGGATCACGCTGGTGAAGGGCGACCTGCAGGGAATCGTCAAGGCGCTGGCTTTGAGCCGGCGGGTGATGAAGAACATCCGGCAAAATTTGTTTTTCGCCTTTGTCTATAACGCCCTGGGTGTGCCGATTGCGGCGGGGATTTTGTATCCGGTGCTGGGCCTCCTGCTCAATCCGATGATTGCCGGCGCAGCGATGAGCTTCAGTTCACTCTCGGTGGTCAGCAACGCCCTGCGGCTGCGCAAAATGAAGTTGTAAGACGCGGGGTTTGTTGCCAAATCAGCCTGCAATCACGACTTCAAACGTTCGCGTAAACAACTGTCGGCGCGACGAAACAACGTGTCACGGCGGGCCGAAAATCCCGCAGAAAGTTTTTGCGGTTTTTTTGCCGCCGGGTGTATAATAGCCGTGGTTGTACCCAACATTGACATTGATTATGAAAAAACTGAAAACGCTGGCCGCCATCGCGCTGGCGGTCCCATTCCTTGCTTCACCGTTCACCAGTCTGGCGGACGACCTAAACCCGGCAACTTCCACCAAGCCCAAGCCTGATTTGCTGACAACTTGTCCGGTTTCCGGTGACAAGCTTGGCGAAATGGACAAGCCTTATGTTTTTGTTTATAAGGGTCAGGAGGTCAAGCTTTGCTGCCCCAACTGCAAGAAGGACTTCGACAAGGACCCGGCCAAGTATCTCAAGAAAATCCGCGCGGCCGACAAAGCCGTTCCGGCCAGGCCAGACGCCAAAAATTGACGAGAAGAAGCCAAAAGCTGTTGAGCTTCTTTCGGTGAACCAGATGATATTCAAAACGTGAAAACGATGCTGGCCATTGTTTGCAGCCTGATGCTGGCTGGGACGCCCGTCCTGGTCCAGCCATCGGCGGCCGGCGTCGGGCGTGTCGTCCACACCACCTGCCATTGCGGCAAGGCGTGTTGCGCCGCGCCAACTTCCCCGGAGTCGCAGCCTGTCCCTGCGGCTCCGGTTCCTCCTTCGCCGCAAAATCAGCTTTTGACACTCGCTCCCGCTTCGTTGGTTTGGATATTGCCAAACAGATCGGCGACCGAGTTGTCCGTTTCCGATTTCCCGCCATCCACGGCGAATCGCATTCCGCTCTATGCGCGGAATTGCGCTTTTCTGATCTAATCACTTCCGCTCCACGCCCGTAGTGTGCCTTTCGCTGGCGTACTGCGTTCTCGTCCGTTTCGTTTTGCCCGTGAATTTTTGTGTCCTTGTGTTTGTGAAATGTGTTTGAAGCCGTAGCCGAATTTGAATTTATGAATGCGATTAAAACCTTGCTCGCCCTGCTGGCCGCTGTTGGCGTGCTGGCCCTGGCCGGTTGCCGTGGCCTGTCAACTTCGGGTGAACGGCAGGCGCGCCATGATCTCGGCGCAGTTGCCGGCCAGTACCGGCCCGGCGACCAACGACCGGCTTTGCCCAAACTGACACCGGATTCGAGCTTAAGCAATTTTCTCGCTTACGCGCTGCTGAATTCGCCAAGCGTGGAAGCCGCCTACGATGATTGGGCGGCGTCAGTCGAACGCATCACTTTGGAACGTTCGCTGCCGGACCCGCAGATTACGTTTCAATCGGACATCGCGGATATTGTGAAGACAGTAATGCCTGGGTTTCTGCAGGAATTTCCCGGTCCCGGCAAGTTGTCGGAGCGCGCCGCCGTCGCCAGCGCCGAGAGCCGGGCCAAATTCTTTGCATTTGAAAGCGCTGCGCTGCAAACCGCGTTCGATCTGAAACAAGCTTGTTACGAACTTTACTTTCTCAACGACCAATTGCGGATCAACCGCGAAACCCTGTCGCTGCTCAACGACCTGGAACGCATTGCCCGGACGCAGAATGAAGTCGGCAAAGGAACCTTGCAGGACGTGCTGCGCGCCCAGATCGAGCGCGACCGCGTCCGGACCGACATTGCCAACCTCGAAGATTCGCGCCGGCCCATGCTGGCGTCGTTCAAGGCCGCGCTCGGCCTGACACCCGGCCAACCCGATCCGCCAGTGCCCGCGCAACTGGAAACGACTGCGGCCATTCCTGATTTCAACGAACTGCTGCGCATCGCATTTGCCCGAAACCCGCAACTCAAGGGGATGGAGGCTGAAGTGCGTGCGGCGGAGGCCGGTATTGCCGTGGCTTATAAGGAACGAGTGCCCGATTTCAGCCTTGGCCTGATGGCCGATGTCAAGGCGTCGCCGACTTTGTTCCGTCCGTTGGGAGGTACGACCCTCCCGATTTGGCGTGACAAAATCGCCGCGGAAATTGCGCAAGCGAAGGCAAATGAGCTGGCCGCCAGGGCGCGGTTAAGCGCGGCGCAGATTGCGCTGACGGTGGATTTTGCGGAACAGGCTTTTGCCGGTCGCGAGATCGACCGTAATCTGGATCTGCTTGAAAACCAGCTTGTTCCCAAGGCGCGTCAGTCGCTCGAAATCGCGCGCGCCGGTTATCTGGCGGGCACGATTGATTTCTTCAATCTGATGGACACGGAACGAACGCTGTTGAACTTCGAACTTTCGGAAGTCGAAGCCCGTACCCAGCGCGAGATTGTCCTTTCAAGATTGTCGCTGCTGATCGCGGGCGAGCCGCCTGCGGGAATAACGTTGATTTCCGAGGCGACCATCAACCAGCCCGCAACAACCAAAATTTCAAAATAAGAAATGCCATGAACACAAAACTAAAAATCACTTTATACATCGTCCTCCTGGCGGCCGTCGTTGCCGCCGGACTATTCGCCGCCAACAGTTCCCAGCACGCCGACGACACCAGCGCCACATCGCAGACCAGGACACTCTACACCTGCGGCATGCATCCGTGGATCATCCAGGATCATCCGGGCAATTGCCCGATTTGCGGCATGAAACTCGAACCGGTCCACAAGGAGGTTGCCGGCAGCAACCCGGCCGGCACCAACGAACGCAAGATTTTGTATTACAAATCCACAATGATGGCGGGCGAGACCAGTTCCAACCCAACCAAGGACAGCATGGGGATGGACATGGTACCGGTGTATGGGACGGCTGCCGCGGATGCTTCCGGGATCGCCGTTGACCCGGTGACAATCCAGAGCATGAACCTTCAGACGACCACGGTGGAGCGCGGGCCGCTACGCCGGATTATTCGCACGGTTGGCACGATTGATTACAACGAGACGGCGCTGGCGGACGTGACCACGAAATTCAAGGGCTGGATTGAGCAACTGAACGTGGACGCGACGGGCCAGTTGGTGCATCACGGCGAACCGCTGTTTTCCATCTATTCGCCGGAGCTTTACAGCGCGGAAGTTGAATACCTGCTCACATTGAACCAGGGCGCCACCAACGATCCCGGCGCTGTCGTGCTTCGCGAGACGGCGGCAACCAAGTTGAAGTTTTATGACATTTCCGACGGACAGATCGCCGAGTTGAAAAAGACGGGCGAGCCCAGCAAGACCCTCCAGATGCTTGCGCCGATTGATGGGTTCGTGATCAAAAAAAATGTGGTTCAGGGACAGATGGTGGACGCGGGCATGACGCTCTATCAACTGGCCGACCTCGGCATCGTCTGGGTCTATGCTCAAATCTACGAGCAGGACCTGCCCTACCTCCGGCTCGGCCAGGAAGCCGTCGTCCGGCTTTTTTCCATGCCCGACCGCGAGTTTCGCGGGCGCGTCACCTATGTTTACCCGAACGTGGATGAGAAGACGCGCACGGCGCGGGTGCGGCTGGAGTTCGAGAACCCCGGTTATTTCCTGAAGCCCGGCATGTTTGTTTCCGTGCAAATCACGTCCGAACTGGATTCCTCCGCCCTGCTCGTGCCGGATTCGGCAGTGCTGCGCAGCGGCGAGAAAAACACGGTGTTCGTCGCCCTGCCCGGCGGGAAATTCGACCCACGCACGGTCGTGCTCGGCCCGGAAGCCGAACACGACATGTATCAGGTCGTCAGCGGATTGCAGGCTGGCGAAC
Source organism: uncultured Verrucomicrobiae bacterium (assembly GCA_963786375.1). Taxonomy (GTDB): domain Bacteria; phylum Verrucomicrobiota; class Verrucomicrobiia; order Limisphaerales; family UBA11358; genus UBA11358. The sequence continues at coordinate 185,077 of CAWAYP010000001.1, read as the reverse complement.
ACGTGGTCACGTCCGGGCAGTTCATGCTCGATTCGGAAAGCCAGTTGCGCGAGGCGATTGTAAAAATGCAGGAGCCGGCCGGGGCTGCCATGGAAATGCCGGCCGCCACCGATACGAATGCAACGGAGCCAGCGGCATCCACCAACGCGGTAGATGAGGGAGTGGTGTATGTCTGCCCGATGCCGGAGCATGTTTCGATTACTTACGATCATCCGGGCAAATGCCCGATTTGCGGCATGACGCTGGTGCCGGTGACCCCCGCCGAACTCAAACAACTTCAGCCCGGCGGCAAGGTGCTTTACTACACCTGCCCGATGCCGGAACACAGTTACATCCACGAAGACAAACCCGGCAAATGTCCGATCTGCGGCATGACGCTCATTCCCGTGATGGCAGCGCCGAACGCGGCCACGAATTCAGCATTGCCGGAGGCCGCGAAATAACGAGGAAATCCCATGCTCCAACGCATCATAGATTTTTCACTCAAGAACAAGTTCATCGTTCTGTTGGGAACGATTGGGTTGGTGTCCGGCGGCATTTACGCCATCAAGAACATTCCACTCGACGCCATTCCCGACCTCTCGGACACCCAGGTCATCGTTTACACGCCCTGGGAGGGCCAGGCGCCGCAAATCATCCAGGATCAGGTCACGTATCCCATCACGACCAAAATGCTTTCGGTGCCCAAGGCCAAGGTGGTGCGCGGTTACTCGTTCTACGGATTTTCGTTCGTTTACGTGATTTTTCGGGACGGCACGGACCCTTATTGGGCGCGCAGCCGGGTGCTGGAATATCTCAGCAGCCTCCGCAGCGAATTGCCGCCGGGCGTCACGCCCACACTCGGCCCGGACGCCACCGGCGTCGGCTGGGCGTTCATGTATTCCATCAATTCGACGAACCGTGACCTCGCGCAACTGCGTTCGTATCAGGATTGGTATCTGAAATATCAACTCGCCGCGGTGCCGGGTGTGTCGGAAGTCGCGTCAGTGGGCGGATTCGTCAAGCAATATCAGGTGACAGTGGATCCGGTCAAATTACGCGCCTACAATCTTTCCCTGGAGGACCTCAGCCGGGCCATCCGGCGGAGCAACGGCGAAGCAGGCGGGCGTTCCCTTGAACTGGCGGAAACCGAATTCATCCTGCGCGTCAAGGGCTACATCCAGAGCCTGGGTGACCTCAGAAAAGTGGCGGTGGGCCTCGGCCCGGACGGCGTGCCTATTCTCTTGCGTGACGTCGCAACGGTGCAGTTTGGCCCCGATGAACGCCGCGGGATTGCGGAACTGAACGGCCAGGGCGAAACCGTCGGCGGCATTGTCATCGTGCGCTACGGCGCCAACGCCTATCAGGTCGTCCAGGCGGTAAAGCAACGGCTGGATCAGGCGATGAAGGCGCTGCCGCCGGACGTGCAATGCACCGTTGCCTATGATCGCACCGGTCTGATTGATCGGTCCGTCCGAACCTTGGAAGAAAAGCTGGTCGAGGAATGTCTGGTGGTGGCGCTGGTTTGCCTGGCGTTCCTGCTTCACCTGCGCAGCGCATTGGTGGCCATCATCATTTTGCCGGTGGCCGTGTTGATTTCGTTTCTGGTCATGTTCGCGCAGGGCATCAGCTCGAACATCATGTCGCTGGGCGGCATCGCCATCGCCATCGGCGCGATGGTGGACGCAACCATCGTCATGATTGAGAACGCCCACAAACATCTGGAACAGCATCAGGATAAAAAGCCGCATTGGGACATCATCCGTGACGCGGCCATGGAAGTGGGTCCGACACTTTTTTATTCGTTGCTGGTGATCACGGTTTCATTTCTGCCCATCTTCACGTTGCAGGAACAGGAGGGCCGGTTGTTCAAGCCGCTGGCGTTTACCAAAACCTATTCAATGGCTGCCGCGGCGGCGCTGTCCATCACCCTGGCGCCGGTTTTGATGGGCTGGTTCATTCGCGGCAAAATTCCCCGGGAGGAAAAAAATCCCATCAACCGCTTTCTGATCTGGCTTTATCATCCGGTGATTGACTGGGTGATAAAACGGCGTTGGACCGTGGTCATCACCGCTGGACTGATCGTGGTCTGGGTCTTCTTCCCGTGGAACCGGCTGGTGGTGGATGATCTGCCCGGTGGGGACGCGCTGCCGCGCGCCCAAGCCGACCCGCAGGTCGGCCCTACCAAAATCAAAACTATTGCTGAACAAATCGGCAAACTTTTTCCCTACCAGAATCTCGGCTCCGAATTCATGCCGCCGCTGTACGAAGGCGATTTGCTTTACATGCCAACGACGTTCCCGGGCATCTCCGTAACCGAGGCGCGGCAGATTCTTCAAGTCACTGACCGGATCATCAAATCGTTTCCCGAGGTCAAAACGGTCTTCGGCAAGGCTGGCCGCGCCGACACCGCCACCGACCCGGCGCCGTTGGACATGATTGAGGCCACCATCCAGTTGAAGCCGGAAAGCCAATGGCCCGCGGTGGACATCAAGGACGACAGCGGCAAGGTGATCGCCCATCGCCGCCGGACGCCGGATGAATTGATGGAGGCGATGAACCAGGCCATCCAAATCCCCGGCCTGAACAACGCCTGGACCATGCCCATCAAGACGCGCATTGACATGCTTTCAACCGGCATCAAGACGCCGGTCGGCATCAAAATCGCCGGGCCGGATCTGGCGACCTTGCAGCGCATCGGCGAGGAGGTGGAAGGCGTGGTCCGCGAGGTCCCGCACACCACCAGCGCCTTTGCCGAGCGCGTCATGGGCGGACACTACATCGAGTTTGAAATCAACCGCGATGCCATCGCCCGTTATGGCCTGACGGTCGGCGACGTGCAGGACGTGCTGTCGGTTGCGCTGGGTGGAAAACCGCTCACCACGACGGTTGAAGGCTTGGAACGCTACACCATCAATCTGCGTTACGACCGTGATTTCCGTTCCAACCTGAAGGCGCTTCGGGAGGACGTGGTCATTCCCACGCCCACCGGCGCGCAGGTGCCGCTCGGCGAACTGGCCACCATCAAGGTTGTGGACGGCCCCATGTCCATCAAGACCGAAGGCGCCGTGCCCAACGACTGGGTCTATGTGGACATCCACGGCATTGACGTGGGCACCTATGTGCAGATGGCGATGCACGCCGTCAACGAGGCCGTCGCGCAAGGCCGCATCCAGTTGCCGACCGGCTACAACATTTTCTGGAGCGGCCAGTACGAATACATGCTTCACGCCAGACAACGGTTGATGGTCGTCGTGCCGCTGACGCTGCTCATCATCGTTCTCATCATCTATCTCAACACGCGCTCCGCCGTCAAAACCGCCATTGTGATGCTCTCGGTGCCGTTTTCGCTCGTTGGTTCTTTCTGGCTGCTGTACTGGCTGCATTATAACATGAGCGTGGCGGTGTGGATTGGGCTGATTGCGCTGGCGGGCGTCAGCGCCGAAACCGGCGTGGTCATGCTGCTCTATCTTGATCTGGCCTATGACGAATGGCAGCGGAAAGGCGCGCTGCGCAACCTCGCCGATCTCCGCGACGCCATCTACCAGGGCGCGGTCAAGCGCGTGCGACCCAAGGCGATGACGGCGTGCGTTATTGTCGGCGGCCTCCTGCCGATCCTGTGGAGCAACGGCACCGGCGCCGACGTGATGAAACGCATTGCCGTGCCGATGATCGGCGGCGTGGTCACCTCCGTCATCATGGAACTGGCGGTTTATCCGGCCATCTATTACTTGTGGCGCTCACGCGGTCTTGCATCGGCAGTCGTGGAAAAACCCGCCAACCCAACCGGATCGGCCCGAACGTGATGAAACGCCTTGCTGAATCTACGCCAGCACTGCCTGTTAATTGGACATTCGCCAATAATTGGAATGCGAACGATGAACTTTCCCCCGAATCGGGATTCCAATAATCCTTGGACATCCCTGATAACGATTGCCCGGAGGCAAAAGGCTGTTTTACCGCCGATGACAACCAAGATTGGCCTTGGACATGCTCGCAGAGCAGGGTGAAGACAGATCATTTTATGAAAACCAGAATCTTTGTTGCTTTGTGCGTCGTCCTGGGTGCGGGTTTTATTTCCGCCCGCGCGGAGGACACTCCGGACCAAGCCGCCGCCCGCGCGGCTTTGGAACAAAAAATGTTGGAATTGGATCATTCGCAAACCCAACCGCCATCGGATACACATTCCGTGACAGCGGTAACACAACCCAAAAAATCCACAACCAAGAACGCTACCAAGACGGTCGCCACAAACGCGGCGACTTCGCAAACCGCCCCGGCGGCAAGAACTCCGGTGGCCGCTCCCGCCAAGGTCGCCCCGGCCGCTAAAGCCCCGGTTGCCACCACGCCGGCGGTTGCCACTCCGGCTGCCAAAGTTTCCACACCGGTTGTTCCTGCTGAAATCACGCCGGTTGCTGCTGCTCCAACTGCCGCCACTTCTACTCCAAAAGTTCCCATTGCCACCGCTCCGGACATGGCCGCCGCCCTCGCGGCTTTGGAACAAAAAATGAACGAGTTGAACCACCCGCAAGCCCAGTCTTCACCGGATAAAAATTCCGTGGCGGCGGTGAGACAACCCGGCGAAGCCACACCCCAGGCAGCGGACACGGCCTCCGCAAAGGCAGTCGTTTCCCAGACCACCCCGGCGACAACAACTCCGGTGACGGCTCCCGATAACAAAACCGCGGCTGCCACCGCTTCTGCGACTGAAGTTCCCGCTGTCACTACGGCGGCTGCTCCTATTACTGCGGTTCCCGTTGTGAAAGCTCCGGCTGCCACCACTCCGGCGTTCGCCCCCGCTGCGGTTGCTCCAATTTCCGCTGCGCCCAAGGCTGTCGCTCCGGCTCCCAAAGTTTCCACCGCGCCCATTGCCACGGCTCATGTTGCCGTCGCTCCGGCTGCCACCACTCGACCGGTTGCAGCGCCAACCATGACTCAATCCGCAGCGGCACCGGCAATGCTCAAGCCAGCCCTGGTGCTCCACGCCGCAACCTTACCATCAAATTCGTCGGAACCGGCAAGACCGGCCTCTGAACTTGTGACCACCAGTGGATCAACCTACCAAAATGTGGAGGTGGAAAGAGTAATGTCAGACGCCATCATTATCAGTTATACCCCGGTGGGCGGCGGCTGGGCGATGACCAAGGTCTATTTTAGCGATCTTTCCCCCGAAATGCGGCAGCGATACGAGAAAAAGTAAACGGCCCGGTCCCGGTTGGCGATTGAATTTCAGCGGAAGTTTCCCGGCTGAATCGTCTTACGGCTGGCTCGTGATTCTCTGCCAGTTGACACCCTGCATCCCGGCGTAGGCCGCAAATGCCTTTTCATTTTGAATCAGCACGCTGCGCACCACGCTCGAATCATCCGCGCGGCCCAACTCCAGAATGCTGTCCGGGATGATGCCCATTTTTTTGTGCGCATAAAGCAGCGCAAACACCGACTGCGCGAGGGTCTGATACGGCAGTTCCTTGTAGGCGCCTTCAATCGCGTCCTCGGCGGCGTTGGCCAGAAATTCCAACTGGTCCACGAGATGGGGGAATTTCGGCGCGTTGATCTGGGTGAACTCAAGTTTCCACTGCGGCAACTGCCGCAGGACTTTTTCGGCGATGGCCGGGGTGATGCTGGCTGCGGCGCTGTTCACGAAGTTGGCAATTTCAGGCATGACGGCGCCAATTTAAGGAAATTCCCATGCCGGCGAAAGCGAAATTGTCGTGGTGAAACGCGCTTTCCTTCCTTGGGCTTCCTGCTAGGAATAAGCTCGTGCAAGACCTCATTGCCAAAGCCGAGACATTACTGGAAGCGCTGCCCTATATCCTGAGATTCAGCGGCGCGACCTTCGTCGTCAAATACGGCGGCAGTTTCATGGATTCGCCCGACGCCAACGTCCGCCACAGCGTCGCGCGCGACATCGTTTTCCTAGAAGCCGTCGAGATCGATCCCGTCGTCGTCCACGGCGGCGGCAAGGCCATCACCCGCGCGATGGAAAAGGCCGGGTTGAAGGCGGAATTTGTGCAGGGCCAGCGCGTCACCGACGAGGCGACGGCAAAAATCGTGGACGACGTGCTGTCGCGCGAAATCAACCCGGAAATCGTCAAAACCATCAACGCACTGGGCGGCAAGGCGATTGGTTTTGCCGGGCCGGACATTTTCAAGTGCCGCAAGCTCTGGCTGGACGACCGGGAAAATCCGGGCAGGAAAAATTGACATCGGTTATGTCGGCGAAGTGATGGAGGTCAACACCGCGCCATTGAAGGAATCCATTTGGTGCGGCTTCACGCCCGTCATCAGCCCGACCGCGCGCGGCGAGGACGGAAAAATTTACAATTGCAACGCGGATGTGGCCGCCGCGCAGGCCGCCATCGCGCTCAAGGCCAAACGGCTCGTGTTCATGAGCGACGTGCCGGGCCTGCTGCGTGATCCGAAACGGCCGGATTCGGTCATCCCCCACCTCAAAACCAGCGAAGTGGGCGAACTCAAAAAGAACGGCGTCATTGACCAAGGCATGATTCCAAAGGTGGACAGCGCCGTGGCCGCCATCCAGTCCGGCGTGGAAAAGGTTTCCTTCGTGGACGGCCGGGTGCCGCACGCCGTGCTGCTGGAAATTTTCACCGATGAAGGCGTCGGCACGGAAATCGTCCTCTGATATTTACGATTTGCGATTTACGATTTATGATTGGTGCCGGATTTTGAAAACGAGCGCGTCTCGTAAATCGCAAATCCAAAATTGTAAATGAAAGAAATTGCTCCATCGCCGCCGCCGCTCGTGCACAACCAGTTCGAGTCCGTGCGGGAATTGTTCCGCAAGAACGTCGTGCCCAGCTACGGGCGTTTTGACCTCGTGCTGAGCCACGGCGCGGGCAGCTACGTGTTTGACGTCGCGGGCAAACGCTATCTCGACCTCGGCAGCGGCATTGCCGTGTGCTGCCTCGGCCATGCGCACCCGGCCATCACCGAGGCGCTCGTCGAGCAGTCGAAAAAGCTGATCCACGTTTCCAATTTATATTTCACCGAACCGCAGGGCCGGCTCGCCGCCGAACTCGTCAAACGCATCGGCGCGGGCAAATGCTTTTTTGCCAACAGCGGCGCCGAGGCCAACGAAGGCCTGTTCAAGCTCGCGCGGAAATTCGGCCACGACGAAGGCCGGTTTGAAATCCTGACGGCGACGAATTCATTTCATGGACGCACGCTGGCCGGCATCGCCGCGACCGGGCAGGACAAGGTCAAAAAAGGTTTCGAGCCAATGACGCCGGGTTTCCGGCACGTGCCGTTCAATGATCTGGCCGCGGCCCGCGCGGCGATTTCGCCCGCAACCGTCGCCATTATGATTGAAGGTGTGCAAGGCGAAGGTGGCGTCACGCCCGCCACGCCGGAATACCTGCTAGGCCTGCGCGCGTTGTGCGACGAGAAAAAACTGCTGCTGCTCCTCGACGGCGTGCAGTGCGGACATTATCGCACCGGAAAATTCCAGAGCTTCCAGCGGATTCTGGAAGGCGTTCCCGGTGGCGAAAAATTTCTGCCCGACGGCGTTTCGATGGCCAAATCGCTCGGCGGCGGATTCCCCATGGGCGCGTTTTGGGTGCGCGCGCCGATTGCGGACTTGCTCGGACCGGGCACACACGCCACGACGTTCGGCGGCACGCCGCTGGCCTGCGCCGTGGCACTGAAAGTTTTGGAAGTCATCGAACGCGAGCGGCTGGATGAAAACGCGCGCAAACTCGGCGACTGGATCAAAAGCGAACTGGAACGGCTGGCCGCAAATTATCCGCAAGTGGTCAGGCGCGCGCGGGGATTCGGTTTCCTGCTCGGCCTGGAACTGGCGGAGAAAATCCCGGCGCTGGCAACGGGCAACCAGACCGCGGCGGTGCAATTCGTCAACCGCCTGCATCAGGCCGGCGTGCTGACGATTCCGGCGGGAACGCAAATCGTGCGGCTGCTGCCGCCGCTGAATCTGAAGCCGCAGGAGGCCGGCGAGGGCATCAGTAAAATTGAGGAAATTGTCAAATCGCTGATGTGATTTGCCCGTGTGAACGCCTCCGCCCACCAACATCTCGCCGCCAGCGACCCCGTGATGCGGCGGCTGATTCGCGAGCATGGCCAATGCCCGCTCACGCCGGAAAAACGCCGCTCGCCATTTCAGTCGCTGGTGCAGGCGGTCGCGCACCAACAGCTCAACGGCGCCGCGGCGAACACAATTCTCACCCGCTTCAAAAAACTGTTCCCGAAGCGAAGGTTTCCGCGTCCGGAAGATTTGGCGGACGTCACCGATGAACAAATCCGCGCCTGCGGATTTTCCTTTGCCAAAATCAGGGCGATCCGTGACCTCGCGGAAAAAGCCCTGGCCGGCATCGTCCCGACTTCACAGCAAATTGTGAAACTGCCCGACGAAGAAATCGTCATGCGGCTCACGGAAGTCCGCGGCGTCGGCCGGTGGACGGTGGAAATGCTGTTGATTTTCCAGCTGGGCCGGCCGGATGTTTTGCCCGCGGACGATTTCGGCGTACGCACCGGCTTTCGCCATGCCTATCAAAGGCGCGAAATGCCCAAGGCGAAGGACTTGCTCGCCTTCGGCGAACGCTGGCGTCCCCACCGGACCACCGCCGCCTGGTATCTCTGGCAGGCGGCCAACGCGGCAAAGGAACGATAGAGCAGATTTCCATTCCGATTCGGACAACGTTCCCAAACGAGACACCCGACCGAGTGTTCGGCGCTCACACGTTTGATTCATACCGCCGCCGAGAGGAATTTTTGTCATTTGCGGCTCCAAATCTTCAATTCGTCGCGGCCGATGATCAATGCCTCGCTGATTTCTGGCGTCGGTGTTCTTGAGGGCATCGCCGTCACGCCGGAGCCAAGCTCGCTGGCGCTGGCCGCTCTTGGCTTGGTTGGGCTGGGCGGATTCCGAACGATAAAACGTCGCCGCTAATCCGCGAACTTTGTTTCAAAACAAAAATCCTCGCAGGGACGGAAACAGGTTTCCGTTCCTTTCCGTTTAATTTGGCGCTGGAATTTCATTCCTCCAGGGTTACAATTCATTTTTCTCGCGAAAGAATTGGCATGAAACATCTATTGTCATTGGAAAAGCTGCCGAGCGCGGACATGGAAAAAATCCTGCGCGATGCCGTCGTGTACAAACGCGAACGGATGCGGCGCGACCGGCTGCCGCTGGCCGGCCAGATTTGGGCATTGATGTTTTCCAAATCGTCCACGCGCACGCGGGTTTCGTTCGAGGTCGGCATCCGGGAACTGGGCGGCCAGACCATGTTCCTTAACGCGAGCGAGATCCAACTGGGCCGGGGCGAGCCGGTCAGGGACACCGCGCGCGTGCTGGGCCGGATGATTGACGGCGCGGTTATTCGCACCTTTGCGCAGAGCGACATCGAGGAATTCGCGGAATTTTCGGGCATCCCGACCATCAACGCGCTGACCGACGACGAGCATCCCTGCCAGATTCTCGCGGACGTCATGACGTTCCGGGAAAACCGCGGGCCGATTGCGGCCAAGGTGGTGACGTTTGTGGGCGACGGCACCTGCAACGTTTCCCGCTCCTGGATGTTTGCGGCGGGAAAACTCGGCTTCGAACTGCGCATTGCCGCGCCGAAAAAATTCCAGCCGCCGGCGGGATTGCTCAAGCGCGCGGGCGGAAAAATCACTTGCACCGAGGACTTGCCGGCCGCCGCAAAAGGCGCGGATTTGCTGTACGCGGACGTCTGGGTTTCAATGGGCAAGGAAGCCGAGTCCGCCGAGCGCCTGAAAATTCTGAGCGGCTACCAAATCAACCAGAAACTCATCAAATTGGCCAATCGGGACGCGCTGGTGATGCACTGTCTGCCCGCCTATCGCGGCAAGGAAATTGACGAGGAAACGTTTGAGGCCAACGCCGACACGATTTTCACGCAGGCCGAAAACCGGTTGCACGTGCAAAAGGCGGTTTTGAACTGGACGGTTTCTTGACCGTCTCGGTTTTCACCACCCCCTGTCCCTCTCCCATCGGAGGGGAGAGGGTGGCTGCCAGCCGGGTGTGGGATTGAGCTCGTCCGGTCGGGGCGATATGAGGTTTTTCCCTCTCCGCCTCGGTCGAGGGTCTGGGTGAGGTGTCGTATTCCGCCGATGAAACAAAATAAACCGGCGAATCCACTGGAGATACGTCTCTTCCGTCCGCCGCGAATAATGCTTGAAGCGCATCACCTCCTCACCTGATCCAACAGTTTAAGCTTGGGATTGGGTATGACTTTCCCCAAAACCACGTCTTTTGGCCTGTGAATGCCTCTTTGACCTTGACCCGCCCGCAACTTGCTCATACACTGTTTCCCCAGAGTAAGGCTTTTCACAACGACTCAATGTTTCAGCGGCTAACATCAAATTAGCGTGAAAAAAGTCGATGTAATTAAATAGTTAGGCCGCATCGCGCACATTTATGTCACAGTTACGGAAAATACATGCGGCAGCGCTCAACATATTAGCGCGAGCTTTCCGCAGGGCCCGCTTCCAGCCCATGAATAACTTCGGATGACCCATATTGGAACGTTAGACGGCATGAGCAACCCGAATATCATCAATCTAATCACTTGCAATATTCTCGATGAGTTGCCACTTATCGCAGCTTGTCTCGCCAGTATCGTGATTGCGCTTATTTTCTGGCGACGAGCAGCGGCTGCTTCTCTTTATGCTGTTTTGGGATTCGGTCTTATGGTGGCACTTTGTCTTCTATACCCGTTTTGGTACGCCGTAACTTCGCATCTATTGGCCGTATGCAATCCCCAGCTGAGGAGGACAGTTCTCAACGTGTTTATCCTATCGTGGTCTGTTCTCAAAGCGGTTGCCATCATTTTATTACTGGCCGCGGTGTATGCGGGACGGAGGCAGCCATGAATGCGCTGAAAGAAAAAATCCTGACCGTCACCGCTGACCTTCTTCTCGGCAGGGAAACTCGCCCAAGCAACGGCAATCTTTCCAGTGTCAAGAGCCTTGAGCAATGCGTTGCTTACGTGCTTGAATCGCGGGAAGGGCGAAACCCTGTCCATGTTATCTCGTGCCATTTAAAGAACGAGGAACGCGAAATCTTTCCTGAAGTCGTTTGGGACTTGCTCTGCGCCCGCATCATCGTACCCACCGGCGATGGCAGTGGATTCGACAAGATTCGCCCCCACTCGGATGCCGCGGCGAAATGGGAGAACTTCAAAGCCACTGAAGGCATTTCCGACTAAAATCCGTTGTGGCGGCTGCCGGGGGTAACGAGCCGGCGCAAATCGGGGTGTCGTGAACGCCCGTCCTACGCCGCAAACTGCCGCAGGTACTTCACCGCCACCTTCAGATCTTTCGGCCAGGGAGCGGTGATGGTCAGAATCTGGCCGGTGACAGGATGGGGCAATGTCAATTCCTCGGCGTGCAGCGCGTCGCGCGAAATCAGCGGGCGCTCTTCGTGTCCGGGCTTGAGCCGGTAATCCGGTTTCAGCCGCGACAGCCAGAATTTTTTGCCGCCGTAAAGTTCGTCGCCGACAATCGGCAAACCGGCGTGGCGCAAATGGACGCGAATCTGATGTGTACGGACGGTCAGCGGTTCGCATTTCAGCAGGGTGTAGCCGGAAAATCTTTCCAGCACCTTGAACCGGGTCTTCGATCTCCTGCCGGTTTTTGCGTCCACGCGCACCAGACCGTTTTTCAGCAAATGCGGCGCGAGTTTGGCGTCCATTTCAAATTCGTCCTCCTCCGCTGAACCATGGACCAGCGCGAGGTATTGCCTAAGCGGCTGTTCGGAACCAAACAAATTGGCCAGCGCCACGAGCACGGATTTGTTTTTGGCGAGCAGGATCACGCCGCTGGTCCCAAAATCGAGCCGGTGGGCATTCATCAAGTAATTCAACCCGCGTTCGCGCGCCCATGGTTTGGCGGCGGCAATGCCGGCATGGAGCAATGTCATCAGATTGGGCCGCTGCGGATCGTCACGGTCGGGCGAAACGGGCAAGCCCGCCGGTTTATCGAGGGCGAGCAGATGGTCATCCTCGAACAAAACCGGAATTTCCCAAAATTCACGCGTGGCCGGCGAGGAAAGCTTGATGATGTTCGCGGTTTTCAATCGTGCCGGGGTTCCTGGTTGCAACCAGCCGTGGACCCGGCTGGCCGGGAAATCTATTGCGCGGCGGTTTCCGGTTGACTGGAGAAGATGGGGGTGTCGCGCAAATCCCGGCTGCCGGTGCGGTTGATCCAATTGTCAAACGCATCCGTCTCGCGTTGCTGCCGCAATGCGGCGGTGAATTGCGGCAGATCCGCGTTCATGGCGGCGGTGTCAACCGGCAATTGCGACTTGACGCAAACCACGAAACCGCCGGCGTCCACCGGTTCAAAATTGCTGGCGTGGCCAACCGGCGTGGCGAACGCCGCCGCCTTGAACTGGTTCAACGGGACGAGACTGCTCAATTCCGGCAAGTCCATCGTGCTGAGGGAAAACGGCGGCAGGGTTTCGGGGTGCAACCCGGCGGCGGCGCAAAGGGACGCAAATTTTTTGCCACCGGCCAGACCGCCGGGGAGCGTGGAAACAAAATTGGTCCCGGCTGCTTGCGCGCGCAACGTGGCTTCATGGAGTTGATAGTCCTGCGTGACGCGGGCGCGGATCCGGTCGAGCGGCGGAATTTCGCTGGGCAGTTGTTTAACGAGCGCGATGACATAGACGGCGTCCTGGCCAACAATCGGCCCGGCCAGCGGTTCGTCGGGTGTCAACCCAAAGGCGGCTTTGGTGAAAGCCTCCGGCGCGGTGAATTCTTCCGGGCCATATTCCTTGCCGAAGGGCGCGGTAACCTGCAAGGCCAATCCTTTTTGTTTGGCGACCGTGGCGAGATTTTCCGGCCGCACCGGGTCCATGTCGAAAACCGTGGTGGCGAAGTCGTCGGCCTGCTGCCGCGCGTCAGCCAGCGCTTGTTGCCGGAGCAGAAGGTCACGAATTTTTTTCTTCGCGGCCTCGGGCGTCTTTGCCTCCGGAAAGGCATTCGTGCCGTATTGGCGGTAAATCGCCTCCACCTGCTCGTTCAGATTGGTTTGGGACAATTTGTGTTCCGCCCCGGCCATGAAATTGGTCACCGAAAACGCGACGTAACTGACTTGCACGCGGTCAGGCAGGCGGTATTCCGCAAGGTAATTCGTGTAAAATTGAGCGACGACGGCGGGCGTCACCGAAACGGAAGCCAGATAATTCGACGCGGAAAAGAGAACCATTTGCACGGAAAGCTCCTGATGCTGGCGTATGTAAACATCGGCGGCCTCCTGCGGGGTGATGAATTCGGCGGCCAGTCCCATCGCCTGGTGCAATTGTTCCAGCACCAGGTCGTGCCGGATGAAATTTTCAAAGTCTTCAGCCGTCAGGCCATTCGGTTGCAGAACATTTTTTACAAAAACGTCCAGCGGCACGCTTCGGCCATCATACCCAAACGCCCGTGCCAAGTCGGGTGAGCTTAAGATATCTTTCGCGACCGTTGCCACCACGTCGTCTCCAATGTGAATGCCCAGCTCTTCCCCCTTTTGGATGAACATCAGGCGCAGGTAAATGTCGCGCCGCAAATCAGCTGCGGAATAATTTGGGTCCCTCTCCGGCCACTGGTGATAGCGCAGCCAATGATTGATATACGTCTCGCGCTCGACGCCAAAATACGCGTCCGGCGTGACTTTTCGGCCGGCGATGGAACCCAGGTTGCCCACCGCGCCACCACCAGCGTTCGAACCACCGGGGTTCGTACCCCAAAAAACGAAGGTGATTATCGTGGCCACGATGATAATACCCCACAACCACGTCGAATGTTTGCGAATTGTTCCGATCATAGGTCAAAAACAGGAGAGTCCAGGATAACCGGCGCGGGTGAACAAGGCAATCAAAATCAGGCGCAAGTCGGACCCGGGTTCTGGGTCCCGGGTTTGGGGGATTCCACCCCGGACCTAGACGCCAGATGCCATCCCCGATTTCAGCCACTTTGCCACATCCGCCGCGGCGTAAGTGATGAGAATGTCCGCGCCCGCCCGCCGCATGGCCAGCAGGCTTTCCAGGGTCACGGCGCGTTCATCAATCCAGCCTTTGGCCGCCGCCGCCCGGATCATCGCGTGCTCGGCGCTCACGGAATACGCGGCGGTCGGATAACCAAACCCGGTTTTGACGCGATGAATCAAGTCGAGATACGCCAGCGCCGGTTTGACCATCACGATGTCCGCGCCCTCCTGAATGTCCAACGCCACTTCGCGCAACGCCTCGCCTGCATTCGCCGCGTCCATCTGGTAACTCCGCCGGTCACCGAATTTCGGCGCGGACTCGGCGGCCTCGCGGAATGGCCCGTAAAATGCCGACGCAAATTTGGCCGCGTAGGACATGATGGGCGTGTCAACAAAACCGTTTTGGTCCAGCTCCGCGCGGATGGCGCGCACGCGGCCGTCCATCATATCGCTCGGCGCCACCATGTCCGCGCCGGCCTCGGCATGGCTGGCGGCGGTGCGTGCGAGCAATTCCAACGTCGGGTCGTTCAAAATTTTCCCGCGCTTCACGATGCCGCAATGCCCGTGCTCCATGTATTCGCACAGGCAAACGTCCGTGATGACGAGCAGCGACGGCAGCTCCTTTTTCAACCGCCGGATGGTTTGCTGCACAATGCCGGTCTTTGCGTAAGCGCCCGAAGCCTTGGCGTCCTTTTGGCCGGGGATGCCGAAGAGCAAAACCGCCGGCACACCCAGCGCATGGGCACGCGCCGCTTCGCGGACCAGTTCGTCGGGTGAAAACTGAAACACGCCGGGCATTGCCTCGATGGGGCGGCGCAGTTTTTTGCCGGCGCGCGCGAACAACGGCAGGACGAGTTGCTCAACGCTCAAACGCGTTTCGGCAACGAGCCGCCGCAGCGCCGGTGATTGCCGCAACCGGCGCGGGCGATACGCCGGGAATTGTCCGGTGAAATTCAAGCTCATAAGAACATTCTAAGCTTGGCCTACGGCGTGCAAAGCGCAATTTTGGACAAACGAAGTCGAAATTGGCGGCGGATCCAAAGCGGGAGACTTGTCCAGCCGGGCCAAATGGTTCATCCGCCGGAAAGCCGGCAATTTTTTTATTTTTCAAACAGGTCCCGCAATCTGTTGTCAAACTCCCGAGTTAAGAGAAGAAAAGGGCTGAATTGAAATTTGAACCATGAAAACGATGATACTAAGTCTGGCTTTATTGGGTTTCATCAGTGCGGCGTTCGGCGCGGACCGGGCGCAGTTGGACGACCGCATCCGCGCGTTGACCGCCAAATTTGAGGCGCTGCAGGCGGAACCAGACAAGCGCGTGCCGGCGGAAGTCTTGCGCAAAGCGCAGGGCATTATTTTGCTGGACACCACCAAGGCAGGTTTCATGTTCGCCTTTCAGGGCGGCCATGGCGTGGCCCTGGTCAAGAACAAGTGGGGACATTGGAGTCCGGCGGCGTTTCTGACCGCCGACGAGGGCAGTTTGGGCTTTCAAGCCGGCGGCGAGCAAAATTTTTACGCGATCCTGCTGATGACCACCAACACAACCCATGCGCTGCTGGAACCGGCCATGGATTTTGGCGCGGAAGCCCAGGGCACCGCCGGCAATAACTCCTCCCGGACGGAAAGCAAAATCGTTCCAGCCTTCCCCTCCGTGAGGGTTTACGACGACCACAATGGTTTCTACGCCGGCGCGGCCATAAAAGGCAGCGCCCTTTCACCCGACGACAACGCCAACAAGGTGTATTACGGCCAGTATGAATCCATGAGTGACATTCTGTTCGACGGCAAAGTGGAACGGACGGAAAGCGCGGCGGCATTGGCCAAAGAAATCAAAACCTGTTCCGAAAAATAACTCCGACCTCACTGGCAGGCTGCGGGGACGGCGGGCATTACCCGCGGCTGACATGGAACTGTTGGGTCAATTGATTGAACCGTTTGTTGTCGGCGCGGATTCTGGCCGCGAGGGTTCTGGCGGTCGCCCGCAGAAACGGCGTGGCCAGTGCGGGAGCTTCCCGCGTAAGCCGGTCGCAGGCCGCCACCGAAATTCTC
The DNA here is from genome assembly GCA_963786375.1 of uncultured Verrucomicrobiae bacterium. Classification (GTDB taxonomy): domain Bacteria; phylum Verrucomicrobiota; class Verrucomicrobiia; order Limisphaerales; family UBA11358; genus UBA11358. Next base: position 169,081 of record CAWAYP010000001.1, on the reverse strand, counting down.
AGCACGGTGCTGTCCGCATTGGCGATGACGTCCGCCGAACGCGGCCCCTGGTCAAACAACGACATGTCCCCGAAAAAATCTCCCGCGCCAAATGTGGCCAGAATTGTCTCCCGGTCGCCCAGCAGGATTCGAGCGCGCAACTCGCCAGCCAGAACCAGGAACATGGCATCGCCCGGATCCCCCTGCCGGACCACCACCGACCATTGCGGCACACGCTGCAACTCCATGAAGTCCAGCAAATGCTCGAGCTGCGCGTCGTTCAGGTCGACCAGAATTTTAATCCGCCGCAATGAACCGGGGGTCACCCCGGCGCGGGAGGCAGCGCCCGAAACCACCCCGGTCGGCTGGTCAAAAAACTGTTTGAGTTCGGGAATGTCCGTGGCCTGCTGCCAGGCGCCGGTGCGCCGCGCGAAAACCCACGTGTCGGGCAGAACGCGCGCGTCCTTGATCCAGTCCGTCAGAACCGCCAGCTCCACTGGACCATAAGGGGCATCGTCAATTCCCCAAATGAAGAAACCATCGGGATTTTCTTTCCCTTCCACGATGCCATACTATCACATTTTGTAATTGTTTGGAAAGCAAAATATGATTACGGCAGCTTACCTCTCCAACCACCTCGGAATGAAGCAGATGACTTCCCGCAATCGGCCGCATTTTGGTGACTGGGATTATTCCATGTTCGGATAAGAGCCAAGGATTTTGACAAAATTGCAGTGCTCGCCGAGCAGGCGGATGGCATTGGCCACCTTGCGGTCCTGCGCGTGCCCGTCGCAATCAATGAAGAAAAAGTATTCCCACGCCTTCCGCTTGCTGGGGCGCGATTCAATCTTGGTCATGTTGATTTTGTAACGGCGGAACGCGGCAATCGCCTCATGCAGCGCGCCGGACTTGTCGGCCACGCTGATCATCAAGCTCGTGCGATCGTCGCCCGTGGGCGGACTGCATTGGCGGCCCAGCACGAGAAAGCGGGTGGCGTTGGCGGCGTTGTCCTGAATGTCCTGCTCCAGAATTGGCAGCTTGTATTTCTCGGCAGCCAGTTCGGACGTAATCGCAGCGGTATGAACCGTATGCCATTGCTTGCTGTCACCCGCCTTCCTGCTCTTTTCCAAAGACAGGGCTTCAGCCGCCAATTGCGCGGATTTGGCATTGGAAGAAGTCTCCACCACTTCCGCGTTGGGGAAATTCTTCTGCAACCAATTCCGGCACTGTCCAAGCGTTTGGGGATGAACGTAAATCCGCCTTATCTTTTCCCTCGCATAGTGGCTGACAAAACAGTGCGAAACCGGCAAAACGATTTGGGAAACAATCTTCAAATCGCTGTCCACGAACATGTCGAGCGTGTGCGTGACGACACCTTCGGTGGAATTTTCCACCGGCACCACGCCGTAATCCGCGCTCTTTTTGCTGACCTCGGTGAAAACGTCCGCGATGGTTTTCTGCGGCGCGTAACGCAGGCTGGCGCCGAACCGGCGGATGGCCGCCTGATGCGTGAACGTCGCCTCCGGGCCGAGATACGCGATGGTCATGGTCTTTTCGAGCGCCAGCGCGCTGGACATGACCTCGCGGTAAACCGCGCGCAACTGCTCGTCGGTCATCGGCCCCTGATTGAGCTGGCAGATGCGTTCGAGCACGGCCCGTTCACGGTGCGGCGCGTAAATCTCCTCGCCCGCCTTGAGCTTCATGGTGCCGATGGCGAGCACGTGTTTCGTGCGCTCGTTGAGCAGCCGGACAATCTGCGCGTCCAGCTTGTCAATCGCCCGGCGATGTTTGGGAATGTTCACGACCCGGAAAGAATGCAGAATCAAACCGGAAGAATCAAACCTGTTTCGCGCGGCAAGTCCGGTCAACCGTGAATAATTTCCATTCAATGTCGCCGGATTGCAACTATTTTCACGCGCCCTCATCCGATGGGAGAAGGAATTCTTTTGTGGGCGCTGACCCGGCGTAGTCGCTGCGCGCCAACACCGGGCTGATTTCCGTTGCGCCTTCAGCGCATTTGAATTGGTGTAAATTTGTGGAATTCGTGTCAAAACCTTTGCGCTTTCTGTGCCTTTTTATGGCTAAAGAATCTGTGTCCATCCGTGTTCATCCGTGGTTAAAACCTTCGCGTCTCTGCGTCTCTGCGTTGAAAATTCACATTCATTCACCAGACACAGTTACCACGATGGTGCGGCGGCGGGGTTTGATGTCACATTCCAGATGGAAAATCTGTTGCCAGGTGCCCAACACCGGTTTCCCGCCGGCCACCGGCACGGTCAATGACGGTCCCAGCAACGAGGCCTGCAAATGCGAATGGCCGTTGCCATCGTGCCAGGCGCGTTCGTGTCCGTAGTTGCGGCTGGGCGGGATGAGCTTGTCCAACGTGTCGGGCAGGTCTTCCATCAGGCCCGGCTCAAATTCGATCGCGCCCAGCGCGCCGGTGCTGCCGACGTTGAACACGTGCGCCGTGCCCGTGCGCACGCCGGAGTCATGGATGATCTGGGCCACGTCCGCCGTCAGATCGTGCATCTGCCGGTGGCCACGGGTTTCCAGCAGGATTTGTTTTTGGTAAACCATGCCCTTTTCTTGCGCGCAACGGAAACGGGACGCAAGCCAAAGCCCCGAATTCGGTGAATCTCCGGCCGCTGGTTTCTCCGGCGATTTTTTCTTCATTCCCTTTCAACGCGACGAGCGGCGGTTTGGCAAGTCAGCGCGCGAGCGCCACGAGGTAACGTTGCACGCGCGTGGCGTCGTCCTGCAAGCCCAGTTCGAGATAAATCTGGTGCAGATTGCTGCAGATCCGCAGCAGAATCCGGCGCGGGCTGACCGGCGCGAGGTATTCCTCGCGCAAATCGTAATTGCCCCGCACGAGGTAATGCACGCAATCGGCCTTGGTCAGCAGGCGTCCGCGGTTGAAGACGTCCACGTAGATTTCGCCGGAGGCGGATTGGTGGCGGCAGATGAAATGTCCCGGCAGGCCAATACCCGTGATCGGCAGCCGCAGCCGCCGCGCCAGCAGCATGTAAAACAAACAAAGCGTGATGGGATTGCCCGTCCGCCGGTCAAGCACGCGGTTCAGATAACTGTTGTCCGGTTCGTAGTAATGTTGCTCGTTCCCCTTGAAACCAAGTTCGTCAAAAATATAGTCGTTGATTTTTCCCAACACCGCGCCCGCGCGTCCGTGGCGGTCGGTGCGCTCGCGCAGCGCGTTTGCATACCCGTCGAGCAGCGCCTGATACGCCTCCACGTTGATTTCGGGAAATTGCGTCTGCGCCAGCAGCCACGAGGCGGATTCCAGATCAAATTCCTCGCCGTGATTCAGGCAGAAAGTGAGGAAGCGGTTGTCGCCCGTCTGCCTGTCCATGTGCCGGAGGATTTCCTGGACGCGCCGGCGCAACAACGGGTCGTCGCTCAAGACATGGGGCCGCAGCCATTCGCACGCGCCGCCGCCTTCGGCCATGATTTGCCCGCGCACGGCTTGATAAACCTCCGCGTTTTCATCGCCCAGCAGATTCAACAACGCGGCGTGACGGCGTTCGGGCGACGCCGCTTTCGAATCACCACTTTGAATTTTGGGAGGCATGTGGCTTGACTGGCAGTCTAACAAAACACCACGCGCGGGTCAATACTATTCACCCCGGCTCAATGGCGCACGGCGCGAGAATTGCGTCACTCATGCCGTGAACAATTTTTTTATCGGCGGGAACAATGGTTGCCAGCACACCGCCCAGTTGCGGACGCGCCGCGTCGCCTTCGCCGGCCACAAAATAGTACGGGCACAACCGAACCCGGCCTTTCATCGGCACGAGGACGTTCTTGTCAAAATCAAACCACTGCGCCTCGGCCAGTTTCGGTTTTTCGTAACGTTGCAACACAAACGGCGAAGTCGAAAAGCCTGCAATGGCCCGGTCCACTGCCGCGCTCCAGTCCGCCTGCGCCAAATCGCTGCCGAGATGGACGCCGCGCGCGCCCCACGCGTGCTCGGAAAAACCGGACACCTTCAAAATCAGTTCGCGCTCCTTTTGGGACAAGCCCTTAAGTTGCCGCCAGTCGGTAAGATTCAGTCCGGGAATCGCCGCGTGCGGCGGCAGCGGCGCCGGATCCACCGCCCACGTGTAGGGAATCAATTTTTGCAGACGCGATAAAAATCCCTCACCCAGTTCCTGCCGCCAGAACTCGCGCAAATTCCGGTTCCACAAAAGCGCGAACAACAGCTTCTCCTCAAAAACCGGCTTGGGCGGCGGTGTCAGCCGGATTTTTTTTCCAGCGGCCAGTTCAAAGATTTTTTTTGCATTCGGGACGTTCGCCAGATCAAACAGTTCAAAGAACCGGTAAACCGCATCACCATCGGCGAAGCTTTCAAATTTTGAATCTTGAATCTTGAATCTTGAATCTTCAAATTGTCCGGCCAGCCATTCCATTTCCGGCCGGTAAGTCGCGGCTTCCTCGGAAACGACGATGTGGATTTGTTTCGCGTCACCAAAGATGCTTTCAAAACCATGAATCATTCCATCCGCGCCGCCGATGATCTCCTGGGAGGGACGGCGTGTCGCCGTCCCTGATTTATCCGTTGACGTTTCCAAAGTTTGGGACGGTAACCTGCCGTCCCTCCCAAGGTTGGAATACGTCCGCCCAAGCCACGCCGTCAAGCCGATGCCGCCGGGCACGGAGTCGAGTTCGGTGATGCCAAGTCCGTTTTCCGTCAGTAAAATGTCGGGCCGGATGACGCGCGGCACGTCATTCTTGAACGCGGGCGAACGCTGAAACTCAATCAATTCCGCGGGCTTGCCGTGGTCCAGCAAATCCGCAATCCACGCCGGCTGTTTTCCTTCCACGCTGCGCCGGTAAAGCAGATTGACCGCGCGATAGAATTGCAGCAACACGCGGCCCAGTGATTCGATTTCCTTCGCCAGATTTTCACCGAGCGGAAATGGCGCCGGCGAAGTATGCCAGTCTTGATTGGCAAACAAACCACCCGGCGGGAGTGAATCGCGGATGAGTTTGGCGCGGTCGGCGGCGTTCATAAACTTTCAGTGATGCAAAGGACTGCGTTCAACACGGGCTGCCAACATTGGGGTTGCCGGCGATTTCCGTGCCGGGTGGTTTCAGGTTACATCTGCCCTTTTTAAAATTTGCCGGCGAGCTTTTATTTGCGCTCCACTGCCGCAACTTCCCGCGGTGCAAGCCGGAAATCCACTGCGCCAACGATGCCGTCCACCTGCTTCGCGTTGCGCGCGCGACGACTTCCTCGGAATGTCCCAGTCTAAAAACATCGGCAGCGTTAATCCCGTTCACGCCCAGTTCGAGCGCGCGGTGAATCGCCGCGATGGACTGCGTGTCGTCCTGCGCGCCCCAGCCGAATTTCCCATCGCCGCCAATCGCCCATGCGCCGAAGCCGATGGGGGCAATGGCCGGATCAGAATTTCCCAAAACCTTCGTTTTCATGGCTGGAAATATAGCAGAAAATCCACGGGACGCTGGCGCACAATTTAAAATCCCATCCCAGTGGTTCGCGCCCGAACGTCATGCTTTTGATTTGTTTCCAATAGTGGTGAGCGTATGCTTTCATCACTGCAATGAAAACTTCCGTTGAACTGGAAAAATCAGCGGCGCTGCAAGTTGCGGCGCTGATGGCGGCGGCGGCGCGGACAGCCCCAAAAACGCGCGGCATTGACAATATCAAAACCCTCGCGATTGACGACGAACCGACGAAGCAAAAGCTCATCGCCAAGATGCGGGAAATCGCCGCGAAGGAAGACCGGCCCAGTGCCGCGCGTGACGCCGGCAACATTGCGAACTTGCCGGCCGTAGTCGTCATCGGCGTGGAATCGAACACCGCCGGATTGAACTGTGGCTTCTGCGGCAAGCCGTCCTGCGAAGCGCTGGAGGAAGCCGGCGGCGTCTGCGCGTTCAACTCGATTGACCTCGGCATCGCCACGGCTTCGGCGGCGGAAGTGGCCGGCCGGTTTCACGTGGACAACCGTGTCATGTTTTCCATCGGCCGCGCGTGCCTGGACCTGGGCCTGTTTGGGCCACAGGTCAAACAGGCGCTGGGCATTCCGTTGAGCGTCACCGGCAAAAATCCGTTCTTCGACCGGAAAGGCTGACAAATTCTTTCGTTCTCGTCCTCCTCCTCGTCCTCGACTTTTCCCACTTTCGATTACGAGAACGAGGACGACGAGGAGGACGATTCGTTAATTCAGCATCAACCGCGCGCCGGATTCCTGCGGCACGATTTCCAGGCGCAACTTCTCCGTGCCCCGCAACACCACAATCGGCGAACGCACCCCGACCTGTTCTCCGGTCAGCAATTTGTGCAGTTCGTCAATGCCGGTGACGGCTTGTCCGCCGTATTCCACAATCATATCACCCTCGCGCAGGCTGGCCTGGCTCGCCGGGCTGCCCGGCTCGACGCTGATCACCAGCATGCCGGTTTCCGACGGCAGATTGTGATACCGCACCAGCCGCCGATGGATTTTCGCCGTCTGCCCGCCCACGCCGATATAACTGCGCCGGATGACGCCGTCCTTGATCAACCAGCCGGCGATGTATTTGGCCGTGTTGATGGCGATGGCAAAGCAAAGCCCCTGCGCCGGCAGAATCACCGCCGTGTTGACGCCGATGACTTCGCCGCGCGAATTGACCAGCGGCCCGCCGGAATTGCCCGGATTTAACGCGGCGTCGGTCTGAATGATATTGTCCATGAGCCGGCCCGAACTGGACCGGAACGAACGGCCCAGCGCGCTCACCACGCCCGCCGTCACGGTGTATTGAAACCCGTATGGATTGCCGATGGCGACGGCGAGCTGGCCCACGCGCAACCGGTTCGAATCGCCGAGGCGCACCGGCTTGAGGTCCGGCGCGTAAATGCGGATGACCGCCAGGTCCGTGTCCGGGTCCGACCCGATGACCTGCGCGTCGGGATGCCGGCCATCGGCCAGCGTGACTTCAATCCGGTCCGCGCCGTGGACAACGTGGCTGTTGGTGAGGGCGAAACCGTCCGGTGTGATGATGAAACCCGACCCGCTGCCACCAGCCTCGGGCCTCGTGCCTCGTGCCCCCCCTTTACGCACATCAATCTTCACCACCGACGGGCTGACCGTCTCCGCCGCATTGACGACGGCGTTGGAATACGCGTCGAGCAACGGCCCGTCCGACACTGGCTCACTGTGGACTGTGGACTCAGCATCCAACGTTGCCGACTGATTTGTTACCGGCAACACGCCAAAATTTTGTTCTGCAATTTTCATAATCATGCTCCCGCATTGCGAGTCTGGAACATGAGTAAACCAGAAATCGAATCTGTCAAACAGGCGGGACGGAGGACGCACCGGAATTTTGGGCGGTGGGAATTGCGTCAGGAATTTTCGCCAGCCGCCGTCAGAACCTGTTTTCGCAACGCTTCGGAAAGCCAGAAACCTGCATCTTGCCGCAAAGCGTCGAGAACGGGTTTGACTGCAGGAATACAACCAGCGGACTTTGCGCGAAGCAGGATGCCGAGAATTCCCAGCGTGCGCAAACCAAGCTGAACAGCAACTTCGTAGCCGCGGCGTTCATCAATCAAAACCGCATCGGCGTGGATTTCCACCGCCAGCGACAAAGCCGCCGCCTCCCCCGAATCCAGACCCGGCGCGTCAATCACTGCGGCCAGCAAATTAGTGGGCGATTGTTGCTTGATGCCAGCTGGAACCTTCAGGCCGGCAAAACGCGAAGTGCAGCCCGCCAAACGGATAAATTCCGCCGCGACTTCCGGCGGGATGACCACCTCGTGGAACAATTTTTTGAACAGGCCGCCCTGACCGACGCGGCAAAGATTGATGAGCACCGACGTGTCGGCCACGACAATCACTAGGAGAATGTTTCGTTGAAAGACTGGATGTCCGACGCCAGCATCTGCTCCGTGTAAAGCGGGACCCGGCGCTCACTCAAGGCGCGCTGGAAGGTGAAGATATCCACACCCGCCATCTGCGTCGCTGCGACCTTGCCAATGCGCCCGCGCGCATACAACGCGCAGGCCAATTCCAGCCGAATCTCATCTGGCGTCAACTGACCGGCGTCAGGCACATCTGGCAGTTCAATCGTCATACTGCCTTTTTACACCCCTTGCGACTATGAGTCAAACCTCGTGTTTCTGCGACCTCAAAAGGGTCGAGCACGTTCATGGCTACGGCATCCGTCCTTTGATTCGTCAGCTGACGACCAATTCTCGCAAACGGACAAGCCAGTCCGGCTTCTTCCTAGCAACGACACCGGATATAATCTCGCCGGCCGTTTACCACATGAGCTTCTTCAGCCATCACTTCAATGAAACGGTTTGTGTTGTGACAATGAGGACATACCAATTGGTTTTGGCATTGAGTTTTCTGAACCGTAGCTTTCATCTTCACTTTCTTTTAAAATGGGCGAGCCTCATCATTTTCTCCAGTGCTTTGGATAATCAATTTTCCGCCTACACTCAAATTAAAGTTCAAAACTTCTTTTGTGCACAACGGTTCAGCGCGAAATCATACCGCAGCGGATTGGACAAATACGGTCCAACGTGAAAGTGGCGTTTGGGACAAGCAAGCTGGTGGTTGATCGCTATCTTTCTTTCAGCAGCGCGTCCAAATCCAGCGGGTGAGTGAACATCGCCACGCCGCCGTCGGGCGAGCGGGGCCATTGTTCCTTCGGCCGGTCCCAGTAAAGTTCGACGCCGTTGCCGTCCGGGTCGCGCAAATACAACGCCTCACTCACGCCGTGATCCGAGGCGCCGTCGAGTTCAATGCCCGCGGCCCGCACGCGGCGCAGCGCATCGGCCAGCGATGCGCGGGTCGGATACACAATGGCCAGATGATACAGACCGGTCGTGCCGGGCGGTGGCGGCGGGCCGCCCGCGCTTTCCCAGATGTTCAATCCGATGTGATGATGATAACCGCCGGCGGAAAGAAACGCCGCCTGCCGGCCAAAATGCTGCGTCAGCTCGAATCCGAGCACGTCGCGGTAAAATTTCAATGCGCGTTCCAAGTCAGCCACCTTGAGGTGCACGTGGCCGATGCGGACCCGGGGGTCAACTGGCGGATAGTTCTGAGCCATGACTTCTTTTAAGCATTTTCAGCTGGAGCAACAAGGATTGTCGTCAAGCCGGTCTGGCGTTAAGTTAAGGCGCATCACGACGCGCGCTTTTATGCCGTACCGATTACTCGACCTTGAAGGGGTGGCTGATTATTTGCACCTCACGCCCGCAGACATTGAACAGCGGGTGAAGGACCGCGAAATTCCTTTCGAAAAACGCGGCGACCGGATTGTTTTTCGCAAGGCCGAAATTGACGCGTGGGCCTCGCAACGCATCCTCGGTTCCACCGGCCAGCAGTTGGCCGATTATCACCAGGAAACGACGCGGTTTACGCGGAAAATCCTGCCGGAAGCGGCCATGCTGCCGGCAATGCTCCAGTCAGGAGCCGTTGCCTCGGCCATGACGTCCAAGACCAAGGCGTCCGTCCTGCGTGATCTGGTGGCGCTCGCGGAAAAAACCGGGAACCTCTCCGATCCCAAGATCCTGCTGGCCAGCCTGGAGGCGCGCGAGGAATTGTGTTCCACGGCGTTGCCGGGCGGATTGGCGCTCCCGCACCCGCGGTCCCATGAACCTTACCTGTTCGAAACCTCGTTCATCGTGGTGGGGCGGCCGGTCCAGGAAATCCATTTCGGCGCGCCCGACGGCCAGCCGACCCATCTGTTCTTCCTGCTTTGCTGCCAGGACGACCGGCTGCATTTGCACACCCTGGCCCGCCTGTGCCTCATCGCGCAGAAAACGAAATTACTCGACCAGCTTCGCGACGCGCCCGACGCCCAGACCATGCGCGACTTCCTCATCGCGGCTGAACAGGAAGTTCTGGCCGGCCGGAAAACGGTTTCGTAGAAACTGCGCCTGGGCGGCGCTCAAATTGGAAGGTATTTATTTCTTAAAACAGTGCTTCCCCTCCACCGGCCATTCGCTTAAAATGCAACAGCGTCGGTTTCCGACGGGCGCCCAATGTGTTCCAAGTGACACTTTTTTGGCGATTCCTGACTTTCTGTCGTCGGTTTCACTCCTTGTGGAGCGAAACTTGCTGGAAAAGTGGTTCAACTTATTATGTCACAACCGAAAATCATTCAGGGTGGGATGGGAGTGGCCGTGTCCGGGTGGAAACTGGCGGGCACGATTTCGCGGTTGGGCCAGCTCGGCGTTGTTTCCGGAACGGGCCTCGCCATCATTCTGGCCCGCAACCTGCAACTGGGTGATCTCGATGGCCACTTGCGCCGCGCTCTGCGCGAGTTTCCCATTCCTGCCATCGCCGAGCGGGTGCTGGCCCAATACTTTGTTCCCGGCGGAAAACTGCCGACCGCACCGTTCAAAGCCGCCCCCATGCCGACGCTCCGCCCCGGTCCGCCCCTGGTGGAATTGACCGTGGTCGCCAACTTTGTGGAAGTGTTTCTGGCCAAGGAAGGCCACGGCGGACTGGTCGGAATCAATTTTCTCGAAAAAATCCAGCTGCCGACCCTGCCCTCGCTTTACGGCGCGATGCTGGCCAACGTGGATTACGTGCTCATGGGCGCCGGCATCCCGCGCGCCATTCCCGGCGCGCTGAACCGGCTGGCGCAAGGCGAACCGGCCCAGTTGAAAATTGATGTCATCGGCGCGCTGCCTGGCGAGGAGTTCCTTTCCACATTCGACCCGCGCGCCTTCTGCAACGGCCAGCCCCCGGTTTCCCGACGCCCGCAATTCCTTGGCATCGTCGCCTCGGCCACGCTTGCCATGACCCTGGCCAAAAAAGCCAACGGCCGCGTGGACGGCTTCGTGGTCGAGGGTGACACCGCGGGCGGACACAACGCCCCGCCCCGCGGTCCGCTGCAACTCAACGCCATCGGCGAACCCGTGTACGGCGAGCGCGATGTGGTGGACCTCGAAAAAATCCGCGCGCTCGGTCTGCCCTTCTGGCTGGCCGGTTCGTATGGCCGGCCGGGCCGGCTGGCGGATGCCCTGCGTCTTGGCGCCACCGGCGTCCAGGTGGGAACGGCATTTGCGTTTTGCAATGAATCTGGTCTGCGCCCCGAACTTAAACAACGCGCCTTGCAAATGAGCCGCGCCGGCACTGCCCGTGTGTTCACCGACCCGGTCGCCTCGCCCACCGGTTTCCCGTTCAAGGTGGTCCAGATGGAAGGAACGCTTTCGCATGCCGACCAATACGCGGCCCGGACGCGCATCTGCGACCTGGGTTATCTCCGGCATCTCTACCGCAAACCGGATGGCACGCCGGGCTACCGCTGTCCCGCCGAGCCGGTGGATGATTTTGTGAAAAAAGGCGGAACGGTGGCCGATGCCCAAGGCCGCAAATGCCTCTGCAATGGACTGGTTGCCAACGTCGGCCTTGCCCAGATGCGTCCCGAACTCGATCAGGAACTGGCGTTAATGACTGCCGGCGACGACGTCGCCAATGTCGCGCAATTTCTCAAACCCGGTTGCGATTCCTACACGGCGGCGGACGTTATGGAACGTTTGCTGGACACGGCGGTTCCCGTCAACGGAGCCAGGGTTTCAATAAAGCAGCCGGATCCGGTGCCCGCGTGAATATTATCCGACCCTGTTGCTTGGGGCCGGAAATCCATTTTTTGGCAGTGCGGCAGTTTTCGGGGATTCTCGAAACCCAACCGGCGTGATCACGGAAATTGTGTGCGGAAAAACAGCGCCGGATTCGTGGGGCTGAACACATAGGGTGGCGTGGCGGCATTCGTCGTCCACGGGCCGGTAAGGTTGGTCGCTTCCAGGAGGGTTCCATAGTCCCAGTTCACTTGTAAATTCGAGCCGGACCATTGGATGGCAGGCGTTGCCGCCAGGGCGCGAACGATCACGCAGCACCCATATAGACCGGAGTCTCCATTCAGAGTAATGGCTTCCGTCGCGTTGGTGGCCATGAAAGTCCCCACCACATAAACATTGTCGCCCATGGCGAATGACTGAGAAACATCAGCCAAATCATTCGGATCCGAAAAGTTTGCCTCGAGAGCCGGCCCTTCGTTATCATCAAAGGCGAATAACTGCGCTGAATATCTCCGGCCCGCCGTCAGGTTGTTCAGGGTGATAGTTTCGACACCTTCCTCAACAGTACCAAGAACGCTGTCCAAGTTGGTGTCGCCCGTGGTCCCGTTGTATTGATTGGGCCAAGTAGTATAACCACCCGTTTCGCTGGCTGAAACGCCTGTGGTGTCGAAGACGAATACAGTCGTGCCATTCGTCACCGACAAGACGGTGCCATAGTTGTTGAACGATTCAGCCTCGAAGAAAGCGCCGGGGGTGCCATTCAGAATTTGGGCCGCGGTCATACCAGTGAAAGGCACCTTGGCCGACCATTGGATTTGGGCGGTGGCGGCTGGCAGCACGGTCAAGTCACCCCAATCGCTGTAGGCGGGGCCACCCTGGCTGTTGGTGGCACTCAATCGGTAATAGCCGCTGGCGCTGGTAGGAGGATCGGACAACGTCAGGCTGCTGTTGGTCGCACCGGAAACCGGCACCGCGCCGGTGCCGTCGTTGGTGGGGCTGAACTGCCACTGAAAGCTGATTGGCTCGCTGCCAATAAATATCGCGGCGAAATTCATGACGTTGTGGTTGCCGGCGTGGAGGGTGACGCTGCTGCTGGCAAGATTAGGGGCGTCGTCGGGATAGATAAAGGTATCAGACAGCGGGGTTGGCGGCGAACCAACGACCCACAACGTGGCCGGCGGCGAGCTGGTGACGGAACCACATTCATTCGAGCCGACCAGGACATAATCCAGTTGGTTGGCGCTCGTCAGGTTGGAAATTTGAAGGACGTTCGACGTCGAACCGGAGATTTGCCCGCCGTCGGTCAGATTGGAGTAAACCCCGCTGCCGATGGCACCGGCCATCCACTGGAAGGAAGTGGGAGCGGGGTATAGCAACGAATCTTCCTCGCTAAATGTCGCGGTTGTTCCAGGGAAGTTCGTTGTGTTCAACGGCTCAACCCAGAATACGGGCAGGCAGGAGTTGGAGGAGGTGGTGGCATAGATGGCATAATTGTTGAACTGAAGGCTTCCTCCCGGCGTCGTGTATTCAAATACCAAACCGGCACCCGTTATATAGCCGCTCAAATCAGCGCCAGCCGGTGGACCAACCACTACATTGGTCCCATTTAAAATAACATTATTGCCACTGACTGTTAACTGATTCCATGCGCCGGCCGTGTTGGTAAAAATAAACGAAAAATTCTGGAAGGCCGAACCTGTTTGTGTGAAATAGTTCGTTGAAACATACCACTGACCGTTGTTGATTTGAACGGCCCAGTGCGCTTGTTCCGTGGCTCCGGGGCCATTATTGCAAGCTACTGCGAAAGACAAGTTTGCCACGGTTGACAAATTAATTCCTGGAAAAGCCATTTTATTGGTGACCGGCCCGGCGCCATCTCCATCGCTCACGTCGTATGGCCCTCCGTTCGCGGTTGCGACGGTAAAGTAAAAGGCCTCGTTGCCATTGGTTTGATTCTCATTGTAAGTATAAACGGCGCTTGCAGGCCAAGACACACCGTTTATCGGGGCACCGTTCATGGAACCCGAGAAAATACGCGAGTCGTGTCCGAAAGCGCCGCAGAGTTCATTAATCCAACCGACATTGGTTACCGACTGATTGATATCCTTCGGTACATAGAAGGTTTCCTGATAAACAAGGTTGGACGTTTGTGCCCGGGCGATTCCGCAGAGGACAGCCAATGCCAGGCAGGTTGATGAGAGGATGAACTTGGTTGGTTTCATAGGTTTCGAGATTTGAAACCCCGAGGCCGGTTGCATCCGGTCTCCCGCCGGCCAGGAGATTGTTTTTGTGATTTGGCGCTTATTACATGGGTTCAGCTGACAAACTGCCTCACGCTTAAACCTGCACTCTCCGTTCCCAGAATGATTAGAGCAAATCCCTCATGCTTTGCTCTGAAATACAGAAAGATTATGTGCCTTCACGGCATAAAATGCAAGCCTTAAATTGGGCAAACTAAAATGAAATGACGGACGCCGCGTGTTTGATTCAGTTCGTCCGCTCAAAGCGTCCCGCCGGCGGCCGCCGCTTGAGCACCTCGCAATTTTGCCGGGCAAGGTCGTGCATTTGTCGAATCAGCCCGCGCAGCCGTTCGCCGAAGGGGGTGAGCGAATACTCGACGTGCGGCCGTTTCGCGGCAAAGTCCTTGCGCCGCACCGCGCCGTCCAGTTCCAGTTCGCGAAGCTGGGCGGTGAGCACCTTCTGGCTGATACCGGGCAGCGCCTTGCACAGTTGGGCGTGCCGCCGCGCGCCGCCAAACAGCTCCCGCAAAATTAGGACCTTCCATTTCCCGCCAATCACGGCCAGCAGGCGTTCGACCTCGCATTCCACAGTCTTGAGATTCATGCGCATTGGGCACTCAAAGGTGCCTGATTGCGAAGATTACAAACAAGAGCATCTTAGGGCAATATGATGACGATTCGAAAAGCCAACGAACGGGGCCACGCCAACCACGGCTGGCTGAACACCTATCACACATTTTCCTTCGCCGATTACCATGATCCCCGATGGATGGGCTTCCGTGATCTGCGCGTGATCAACGACGACCTGGTGACGCCGGGCATGGGCTTCGGAACCCATCCGCATCGCGACATGGAAATCATCACCTACGTCCTCAGCGGCGCGCTGGCGCACAAGGATTCGATGGGCAACGGACGCGTGATTCGCGCGGGCGAGGTGCAATACATGGCCGCGGGCAGGGGCGTGCAACACAGCGAATTCAATCCGTCCCGGGCTGAACCGGTGCATTTGTTGCAAATCTGGATCCAGCCGGATGAAACAGGCGTAAAGCCGCGTTACGCGGAGAAGTCGCTGGCCAATGCTTCACCGGGAAAGCTGCATCTGGTCACGAGCAAAACCGGCCGTGACGGTTCCATTGCCATCCATCAGGACGCCGACCTCTGGCTTGCCAGGCTTGAGGCAGGCCAGAACGTTGTACACAAACTCGCGTCCGGTCGGAACGCCTGGGTACACGTGGCCGAAGGCGAGGTGACATTAAATGGAAAGGCGCTCGCCGGCGGTGACGCCGCGGCGTTGAAGGCTGAATCGAAGCTGGAACTGGCCGGCAAAGGCAAGGCCCAGGTGCTGTTGTTTGATCTGAACTGAGGTGGGGTCAGGTGGGGCGAGGCGGCTGACGAGCCGCCGTCGCTTCGCTTTGGCATGCCGAGTCCGGCTTGCGAGGACGCTCGCCCCACCAGCATTGCGCCGCAGCCGGTTTCCCGGCTAACATTGCCACATGGACAGGAACCGGCTGGAAGCCTTCAGCGACGGCGTGTTGGCGATCATCATCACCATCATGGTGCTGGAATTGAGGGTGCCGGCCGGCTCGGACATCACCGTGTTGAAACCCCTGTTGCCGGTGTTTCTGACGTACGTGCTGAGCTTTATTTACCTCGGCATTTACTGGAACAACCATCACCACCTGCTCAAGGCCGCGCGCAAGGTGAACGCGGCGATGATGTGGGCAAATTTGCACCTGCTGTTCTGGCTGTCGCTCTTTCCATTCGTCACGGGTTGGATGGGCGAAAATCATTTCACCACCGCACCGACCGCGCTTTATGGCGCGGTGATGTTGTTCGCCGCCATCGCCTATTACATTTTGCAGAGCGTGATTGTGGTCCAACAAGGCCCCGACTCCAGGCTGGCAAAATCCATCGGCCGGGATTTCAAAGGCAAGGTATCGCCCGTCTTCTATATCATCGCCATTGCCACGGCATTTGTTCGTCCATGGATTTCCTGCTGTATTTACGGGTTGGTGGCCTTGATGTGGCTCGTGCCCGACCGGCGCATCGAACGGGTGGTGGATGAATCCGGGCCGGCGCCGCATTGAATCCGGCCAGCGGATTCATTCTGCAGGGGAAAAACGGGTTTGCGGCTTGAAAGAAGCTGCCGCCGGGGAAATTTTTATCGCAACCGCCAGGTGATGCGGGCCTTGTTCAGGTCGTACGGCGACATGTCCATTTTCACGCGGTCGCCGACGGTCAAGCGCACCCAGCGTTTCCGCATTTTTCCGCAGATCGTCGCCAGCACCAGATGTTTGTTGTCGAGTTCGACCCGGAACATCGTGCCGGGGAGCACGGTGGTGACGCGACCTTCCACTTCAATGTGTTCTTCTTTCATAAGCTGCTTGGAAACGACCGGGTCTGTAACAGACAGCGACATCCCGCAGACCAGCGGTCAGGACGCAGCGAAAAATTAAAAAGCGGGGTCCGGTTCACCCGAACCCCGCGTGAAAATGCCAACGGCTTAGTAACGGCTGCGACCACCGCCGCCGCCGCCGCCATAACCGCGACCACCGCCGCCGCCGCCGTATTCACGGCGACCACCGCCACCGGGCGCGCGTTCTTCACGCGGTTTCGCCACATTGACCGTGAGGGCGCGACCGCCCAATTGCGAACCGTTCAGGGCCTCGATGGCCTTCTGCGCCTCTTCGGGCGAGCTCATGGTAACGAAACCGAAGCCGCGCGGACGGCCGGTTGCCCGGTCCATCATCAGGTTCGTTTCCGTGACCGTGCCGTGCGCCGCGAAGGCGTCCTGCAGGTCGTTTTCTGTGATGTCGAAGGATAGATTTCCGACAAACAATTTATTGCTCATGTGATGTTTTCCTGTCCTAGACTGAACTTTGCTTTGACCAGACTGTTCCCGTTAATCGGATTTCAAATCATCACTGAACCAAGTTCACTTGAGGATTCACCATGCCGTGGAAGCTCTGTGCTATCTAACAGACAGGCAAAGTGTCGCACCTTTCCGGGTAATAGCAAGGGTTATTCACGAATATCTTTTTGGCCAAAAATCGCGCCGCCGCAGCTGGGCCATTTACCCTCCGTCTGCTTGCGCCGCTCACGGCTGGGCGCCCAGTTTTGCAACCAGCTCGCCGACCCGCTTTTCCAGTTCGCGCAGGCGGTGAATCATCTCCGGCAATTGTTGTACCGCAATCATTTGCCGCTTTGCCTGTTTGTCGGGCATCGCCGGAATGCCCAGGACTTTGCCGCCGTCCGGAATGTCGCGCATGACCCCCGATTTCGCGCCGACGATGGCTTGCTGGCCGAGTTTCAAATGCCCCGCGATGCCGGACTGCGACGCAATGATGACGTAATCTCCGAGGTGTGTGCTGCCGGCGAACCCGACCTGGCCCATGACCAGGCAATGACGGCCCATGACCACGTTGTGCGCCACGTGCACGAGATTGTCAATTTTCGTTCCCGCGCCGATCACGGTGGTGCCCAGCGCGCCGCGATCAATCGCCGCGTTGGCGCCAATCTCGACATCGTCGTGAATGATGACGTGGCCGACCTGCAGCACCTTGCGATGCCGGCCCTCGTCGAACACATAACCGTAGCCGTCGGAGCCGATCACCGTCCCGGCGTGAATCACCACGCGATGACCGATGACCGTCCGGGCGTAAAGCACCACGTTGGGAAACAGGCAGACGTCTTCGCCCAGGCGTGAATCGCGCCCGACATGATTTCCGCCCAGCAATACGGAACGCGGGCCAATCTGCACGCGGGCGCCTATCACGCAGTTAGGCCCGATGTGCGCCGTCGCGTCAACCTGGGCCGACGGATCAATGGTCGCGCTGGAATGAATGCCTTGCGCATGCGAGTCCGGCGGGAAAAAAACGGGCAACAATCTGGCCATCGCGACCCGTGCGTTGGGCACACGGATCACGACCTTTTTCGTTGAACTGAAACCGCCCGACACCAAAATCGCCGCCGCCGTGCTTTGTTCCGCCGCCGCGAAATGTTCCTGATTGTCGGCGAAGGTGAGGTCGCCGGCCCGGGCGGTTTCAGCCGGGGCAAACCCGGTCAGGCGCGTTGCTCCGTCGCCGAGCACTTCGCCCCGGACGCGCTCGGCAATCTGGGATACCGTGAAGGAGTTCATGTGAAGTTGATTTTGTGCCGCCAACCGTTGGCGGCACAATCATCGGCGTATTGTTTAACAGCAGCCAGCAATGCTTGTCCCGTTCTCATGATGTTTCCGGCTCACAGAGTTTTGACGTACAACGATGCTTTGTCGATGACAACTTGCAACGGGTGAACGAGGTCAACTCGACTGGACCGCCGAAGCCACGCGAATTGCCTCCAGCTCCTCCCATCGGGCGTAAAGCCGTGAGAGGTTTTCCTTCGCGGCGGCGAGCGTCGCGGTAAGCTGGCTGGTTTGGGTCGCGTGGGTGCGGTGAAAATCCGGCAGCACGAACAGGCCCTCGATGCGCGCGATTTCCGCGTCCACGGCGTGGATTTGCGCCTCCATGCCTTCCAGCTCGCGCGCTTCCTTGAATGACAGTTTGCGGGGCTTCGTGGATATTGGCGTAGCGGCGACTCGGCGGAGCGCCGCTGACTTGTTGGTGGAAATGATGGCGGCGCTCTGCCGGGTCGCCGCTACGGTCGCACGCTGTTTTTTCTCCAGGTAATAATCGTAATCGCCGACGCTGTGATGGATTTTGCCGTCCCCCTCGAACGCCAGCATGTCGGTGCAGACGCGGTTCAGGAAATAACGGTCGTGGCTCACCACCAGCACGGTGCCCGGAAACGCGATCAACGCCTCCTCCAGCACCCGCAAGGTTGGCAGATCCAGATCATTCGTCGGTTCGTCGAGGATGAGGAAGTTGCCGCCGTTTTTCAGGATGCGCGCCAGCAACAGCCGGCTGCGCTCGCCGCCGCTCAGGTATTTCACCTGGGTCGTGATGCGGTCGTCGGCGAACAGAAACCGCTTGAGATAGGCGCGCAGCGAAATCTTGCTGTCGCCGAAGATGACAAATTCCGTGCCGTCGCTGACCTCCTCCAGCGCGGTGCGTTCCTCGCGCAATTGAATCCGGCCCTGGTCCACGTAATTAAACCTGGTGAGCTGGCCGGTCTTCACGGTGCCCTCCGTGGGCGCGACCTGGCCGATGATGATTTTGAGCAACGTGGTTTTGCCGAGGCCGTTTCGCCCGGCAACGCCGATGCGCTGGCCGTTCTCGAACGTGAAATTGAACCCGCGAAACAGCGTGCGCCCGCCCAGGTCCATGCCGAGATTGCTCAACTCAACGACGCGATTGCCCAGTTGCGGCGGCGGCGGGATGCACAGCTCCACGTCCTCCTCGATCACCGGCCCGTCCTGCGCCGCGGTTTCGTAGTAACGCTCGAACCGGTCCTTCTGTTTGCTGCGTTGCGCGCGCGGCCCCTGCCGCACCCAGGCCAGTTCCTTTTTCAGGAACATCTGGCGTTTGTGCTCGATGGTGGCGTCCGCCGCCTGGCGCTCGGCCTTGTCCAGCAGGTAATCGGTGTAATTGCCGGCGTGCGAAAAAAACCGGCCGTCGGACAACTCCACCATGCGCTTGGCCACGCGGTCGAGGAAATAGCGGTCGTGCGTGACGACCAGGAACGAACCATGAAACCCGTCGAGAAATTCCGCCACCCACTCGATGGATTCCGGGTCCAGATGGTTCGTCGGTTCGTCGAGAATCAGCAGGTCGGGGTCCGAGACCAGGGCGCGGCACATCGCCACGCGCCGCTTCTCACCGCCGGAAAGCGTCTCCATGCGCCGGTCGCCGGCGGGACAATTCAGGTGCGACATCGCGGTCTCGATGCGCCGGTCCAGCGTCCAGCCTTCCAGTGCGGCGATGCGATGTTCCAGTTCCCCGTGGCGCTTCGAGTCGTGCGGCAGCGATTCAAACTCCGCGATCAAATCCAGCACCGGCTTCGCCCCGTCGCGGATGTTTTCGAGCACGTTCTTCGCCGCATCGAGCATGAAATCCTGCGGCAGGTAACTGACCACCAGTTCGCGCCGCCGGGTAACGTCGCCGCTATCCGGCGATTGCAGCCCGGCGAGGATGCGGAGGAACGTCGTCTTGCCGCAGCCGTTGCGTCCGACCAGTCCGATGCGGTCGCCCTCCTCAATCGCGAGCGTCGCGGCATCGAGCACCTTGCGGTCGCCGTAGCTTACGGTGATTTCAGTGGCGGTGAGGATGGTGGACATTTTGGTTCAACTACGAATACACGCGAAATGTTTTTACAAACCCAGCGGAGGCTGGCTTTAGCCAGAAAAATCTTACCGCTCCGGATTGACCTTGTTGTTACGCCTCTCCTTTGCAGAGAGGTGTAGAGGAACATGGCCAGAGGCAACTGCCTTTTGGTAAATTGCGTTAAACCAAACGACTTCCTCTCTATCGAACGGTTTTCCGTTGTTTCCTTTGGTTGTGGCCTTTAAAAATTGCCGTGGTTTACTCCCTCGCCGTCTGCACGGGCAAAGCGGACAGCGGCACGCGCTTGTTGGTTTTGGTGAAATATTCGGCCGACCATTCGTTGGGGAACAGCACCACGGGATTTTTGCCCACGTCATAGGCGACCCGTGAGCCGGTCGGCAGCGACAGGGCGTCGAGGTCGTCCTCTTTCATGTCCACCGGCAGCCAGCGGACGACCGTCCACGGCGCGGCTTCAAGGCGCGACACCGCGCCGTATTCGCTTTCGAGCCGGAATTGCACGACTTCGAATTGCAGCGGCCCGACCGCGGCGAGCAGCGGCGTTTTAATGGACGAGTTGCGCAGGTAAAGCGCCTGGATGACGCCTTCCTGCATCAACTGTTCGAGGCCCTGGCGAAATTGTTTGAATTTGGCCGTGTTCGGATTGTGCAGATAGCTGAAGGCTTCCGGCGTGAAACGCGGGATTTCCTTGTAAACGATTTTGGGATCGGTCGTGAGCGTGTCGCCGATGCCGAAACTGTCGTGGCCGACCAGGCCGATGACGTCGCCGGGACACGCCTCGTCCACCGTCTCGCGTTCGTTGCCGAACAGTTTGTGCGAACTGGACAGGCGCACCTTTTTCTCGGAGCGCGAGTGATGCACCGTCATGTCGCGCTCGAATTTGCCGGAGCAAACCCGGACGAACGCGATGCGGTCGCGATGTTTCGGGTCCATGTTCGCCTGGATTTTGAAGATGAAACCGGAAAATGCGGATGTTCCGGCGAAATTTCGATGCCGCCCATCACGCGGCGGCGTCGGCGCCGGCGAATGTTTCAGAAAACCGTCGAGCAACAGCTGCACGCCGAAATTGTTGATGGCGCTGCCGAAAAAAACCGGCGTGGTTTTTTCCGCGAGCACGGCGGCGTCGTCCCAGTCATGACCGGCGTGTTCGAGCATTTCGAGTTCTTCCACGGTTCGCTGGAACGTCTCGTCATCGAGCCGGCCGCGGACCGCCGGGTCATCGCAGTCCGCCGACCTGCGACCGGCGCGCGATATTGGCCGCCGACCGTGCGCTCGAACAGATGCATCAGCTTCGTCTGCCGGTCATAGACGCCTTGAAACTCGAAGCCGTTGCCGATCGGCCAGTTCACCGGAAACGCGCCGATGCCGAGCACGCGTTCCAGTTCGTCGAGCAGCGCCAGCGGGTCCTTCATCGGCCGGTCGCATTTGTTCATGAACGTGAAAATCGGCACGCCGCGCTGGCGGCAGACCTCAAACAGCTTGCGCGTCTGCGGCTCGATGCCCTTGGCCGAATCAATCACCATCACCACCGAATCCACGGCGGTCAGCACGCGGTAGGTGTCCTCGGAAAAATCCTTGTGGCCCGGCGTGTCGAGCAGGTTGAGGCGGTAGCCGTTGTAATCGAATTGCAGCACCGTGGAGCTGATGGAAATGCCGCGCTTCTTTTCCAGTTCCATCCAGTCGGACGTGGTGGCGCGCTGGTTCTTGCGGGCGGTGACCGAGCCGGCGAGCTGCACCGCGCCGCCGTAAAGCAGCAGCTTTTCCGTGAGCGTGGTCTTGCCCGCGTCCGGATGCGAGATGATGGCGAACGTGCGCCGCTTCTGGATTTCTTCCGTGATGCTCACAAAGGTCGTGAATCATAACAGGGAACCTCACCGGAACAAGTTTTGGATTTTGCCCGGACAAACTTTTATTTTGATCTGGAGTAAGCTATTTACAATGGCAACTCCGGCGCGCATGATGCTTCTGCCTTCGGAGAAATTGACATGCCGCGGGCAAATCAACCCGTAGAAAGAAAAGTTATGGCTAAAAAATCCAAGGTCAAACGCGCAACAAAAAAGAGAACGGTTGCCAAAAAGAAAAAGAAGTAACCCGCTCCCGTTGTCTCTCCTGACACAAACATCAGGAGAGACGGATTACTCCCCTACACGACATCGCCGTGAAACTCTGCCAGGGTCAGGTATGGAAAAAGGACGGACAATATGTCCGTGTCGTCCGGCTTGAACGGCTTGAAGTGGAATACAAATCGTTGGACAGGCTCGACCGCCAGGCTGGCACAAAAACCATCACCAGCAAAAAAGATTTTTGCCGCCTGCTCAAAGGCGCGCATTTATTGTCAGCCCGCAAAAAATCTCCGAAGACGGAGTAATCCCGGAACTGGAACCGCCCGGCCCGCGCGTTGTTCCTGCCCTGGCACGCCGGACAAATTTTGCAGGACTGTTGAAGCCGTAACTTACATCTTCGGCGGCCACTCCACACCGGCGAGTTCCTTGGGCAATTGCTTCGGGTCAACCGGGTAAATAAGCGAAAGGTCGGGCTTGTTTTTTACACCGGGCAGGAGTTCCAGTTCCTCCGGTGCGCCGATGATGAGCCAGAGCACCTCGGCGTCCGTGTCATTGAACACCTGGCGCAACTGGTCCGGGCCGACCAGCACGCCGCCGTGGCGCGGCACGGTCAACGTCTCATCGCCCACGCGCATCCGGCCCGTGCCTTCCAGCACAAAATAAAACTCCTCCGCACGGATATGCTTGTGCAGCGTGTTCGCGCTTTTGGGCGGCAGGCGCCAGAGCCGTGCGCCGATGTTTTCGCTCCCGGTGCGCTCCAGATAATCCGCGTTCGGGATTTTCATAAGGTTCGAGGGCCGCCAATGGAGGTCTTCCGGCTTGATGAGATGATAACCTTGAACGCCTTTCATGGAATCACTCATAACGCATCGTTCAATGGCGACAAAGATTTTTTTAGAATGGGCGGAGCGGCAACTCTGCCCTACCAAAATTGCGGTAGGGCAGCGCCGCTGCGGCACCCCAATCTAAACCCTCAACGAGCCACGGAACGCCCGGGCACCATGGCAAGACTGCGCACCGTTGTGATAAAACAAGACGCGCGGTGGCGGCGATCACCAACAAGCGCGCCGCCGAGTTTATTCATCTCCGCAGGTGTTTTCACCCGGCTCGACGATGAGCGGCTCGGAAATGTTGGTCGTAATATTTATTTGCCGACAAATTTTCCGAGTTCAGCCAGACACCGGCCCCAGCCCTCTTCGTGCCGGTTGCGGCTTTCGACGGACGCAAATTTCTCGTGCGTCAAAATCAATTCCGTCTGCCTGCCGCGCGCTTTGAATTCGATCGTTACGAGCATTTCGGGCGGCTCGACTTCGCCGAATTCATCGCCGCTGCCGTCTTTCTCAAGCGCCCAGGTAAAGACCAGACGCTCCGGCGGTTTCACTTCACGATAAACCCCGACGGTCGTGAAAAATTCGCCGTCGGCGCGCCGCACCTGGATGCGATATTTGCCGCCGGCGCGCGCGTCCGCCTTCACGGATTGCAACGACGCTCCTTCGCAGGCCGCCGCACCGAACCACTGCTGGAATTGGTTCGCGTCCGTCCACGCCTTGAAAACCAGTTCGCGCGGCGCGTCGAAAACGCGGGTGAGTTGTAGTTTGATGTTGTTTTCTTTGATGGTTGCTGTGGTGCTCATTTTTTCTCCTTGGTTTGTAGTTGTTTCAAGTATTCGTCCAAACGGTCAAAGCTCGCTTCCCAGAACTTCCGGTATTCCTCGATCCACGCCTGCGCCTGCTGCATCGGCTTCGCTTCCAATTTCAAACGATGCACGCGCCCGTCGCGTTTGCGGCGGACCAGTCCGGCGTTCTCCAGGACGCGCAAATGCTTGGAAACCGCCGGCAGCGACATCCGATAAGGCCGCGCCAGATCCGTCACGCAACGGTCGCCGCCCGCGAGGTGTTCGAGGATGCGCCGGCGCGTCGGGTCGGCCAGCGCGCCGAACGTGCGGTCCAACAATCGGGTCGAACATTTAACCATATGGTTAAATATTAACGCAGGACGGGAATTGTGCAAGCATAATTTTAAGAAATATTATTTTTTAACGGCCGCCATCGGTTTCACACAACGAAGCGGTGGACACGAATTTCACGAATTTTCACTAATTGAATCCGTGCCAATTCGTGCAATCCGTGTCTTCAGGCCCTGAGCGAGCCACGCAATCCCCGGCCGCTATAGCAAGACTTCGGATTAGGACCGAGTCTGCGACATTTTGAGCAGCGCCGTGACGGTGTTCCAATTTCGCAGTGTCGCCAGCCCGAGTTTTCGCTCAATAACGTTGCTGGTCAGCTTTGCACGACCAAGGCCGGTGGTGTAGTAAGCGTAACCGGCAACACCTTTCACCACCAGCCGTTCCGCATCGGTAACCAGTGACTGTATCTCCGCGATGGCCGAAGCTGCCGGCGCCTTTTCAAAAAAACAGACATACATCCGCCGGCCGAATCCGGGCAGATGCGTGTCATATGGATTTGCCCCGGCAATGGCGGCGAAATCCTCTGCTGTTCTGACAAGTGTAGGAACGGCATAACCGAGTTTCGCGGCCAGATGTTGTTCCAGGATTTTCCGCAACGTCGCCGCTGATTTTTCCCGATGCTCGAAGACCACGTTGCGACTTTGAATGTAGGTGCGCACATTGACCGCGCCACCGGAGGCAAAATGCGACTGCAAATCGGCCATCTTGATGGGCTTCTGGCCACCAACGTTGATGCCGCGAAGCAGGGCGATGTAAGTGGACAGCGGAACGATTTTCCCACTCCATGAGTCACCCCTGCGCGTAAACCCCTGCGGCCTTAAAGCGCTGTGCGCTGGTTGAGTGTGGTTGGTTGAGAGTTGAGAGACTCATCACGCTTTCGCGTAGATTTCTGCTCCATTTTTCACAAATTCGCGAGCTTTTTGTCCCATCCCGGCTTTCAATGCCTGTTCCTCAGCCAAACCCTGCTCCGCGGCGTATTTGCGGACGTCTTCGGTGATTTTCATTTGGCGGCGGGCTGTGGTTTGGCCGCGCGGCGGGGAAAGGTTTTTGCCAGACGAATGAGCTGTCCAACTTTCCGGATTTTTTCCGCAAACGGTTCGCGCGCGAGTTTTTGCCGCATTTCCGGTTTCATATCATTGGCAGTTTCAATTTATGCCGTTGTAGGATGTTTTCCAACTTTGTTTTGTCCAGGTCGGCCTGCTGGAGGAGTAGTTCGATGCGCGCCTTGTCCTTGGCCCGGCCCACGCTGGCGGCAATGGCGACGATATGTTCGGCGCGGAAAACTTTCGCCGGCACGCCTTCATAATCAATCCGCTCCGCTTCACGCACGGCTTCCTCGGTCAATCCGTGGGCGGGGAGAAATTGAACAGGGAATCCACTCACCAAAAGATGTTCGCGCTCGACCTGCCAGCCTTGCGCTTGCAAATGCGCGTAGATAGCCGGGATGCCAGCGGTCAAGCCCTTGTCAGCGGGAATAAAAAAAATGTCCGCGTCGTAAGTAGTGAACGGCTCGACGTAATAAATCGCCGCCAACGCGCCGCCGAGCGCCCAGTCTTCAATCAATTTCGCAGCGACCAAGTCGTTCGCCGCGCGCAGCACGTCGGCCAGCGGCAGATTGTCGGATGGCGGGTTGATTGCCATGACAGGGGTTTAACAGATTTACGCCTTCGCGTAAACTTCCGGTTGAATTCAATTCTGTTGCGGATCAGGCAATCCGCCGGTGAGATGAAAGCGTGCCATATCTCCTTGCCCACGGATACCGGGAATGATCATCACCATGCCCGTGTCAGCGTCCTGAAAATAGAAGAACAATACAACGCGCCCGTCCGCCTGGGCGTTTCCGTGGACAAACCGGTGTTCGCGCAGATACGACACCAGCGCGCCTTCCAATTCAACAGTCCGGCCCAGCGCCTTTGAAACCACATTGCCCAGCACGGCGACGAGATGTGGCATTGGCTCCCGGTCCGATGCGCGGACAAACGCCGCGTCACCCGCAAACTCCTCCAAAAAATAATTCACCGCCAGTTCATAATCCGTCGGGTGCAGCATCCGCTCACGCAGCACGGCAAGATGGTGGGGGAAATCTTGCGAAGCGGAATTCATGTCTGAAACTACGCCTTCGCGTAAACCTCCGCGCCCTTTTCCACGAACTCCTTCGACTTGGCTTCCATGCCTTTCTTCAACGCCTCTTCCTCGGCGATGCCTTGTTCGGCGGCGTATTTGCGGACGTCCTCGGTGATTTTCATGCTGCAAAAGTGAGGCCCACACATGCTGCAAAAATGAGCCGTTTTCGCGCCGTCTTGCGGCAGGGTTTCGTCGTGGAACTCGCGCGCGGTCACGGGGTCGAGGCTCAGGTTGAATTGATCTTCCCAGCGGAATTCGAAGCGCGCCTTGCTCAACGCGTTGTCGCGGTATTGCGCGCCGGGATGGCCCTTGGCCAGATCGGCGGCGTGCGCGGCAATCTTGTAGGCGATGACGCCGTCTTTCACGTCTTTCTTGTCCGGCAGGCCGAGGTGTTCCTTGGGCGTGACGTAGCAGAGCATCGCGCAGCCATACCAACCGATCATCGCCGCGCCGATGCCGCTGGTGATGTGGTCGTAGCCGGGCGCGATGTCGGTCGTGAGCGGCCCGAGCGTGTAGAACGGCGCCTCGTGACACCATTCGAGCTGCTTGGCCATGTTTTCCTCAATCATGTGCATCGGCACATGGCCGGGGCCTTCGTTCATCACCTGCACGCCCTTGGCCCACGCGCGCTCGGTCAGTTCGCCCTGCACCTGGAGTTCGCCGAATTGCGCCTCGTCATTGGCATCGGCAATTGAGCCGGGCCGGAGACCGTCGCCAATGGAGAACGAAACGTCGTAGGCGGCCATGATGTCGCAGATTTCGTCCCAATGGGTGTAGGTGAAATTTTCCTGATGATGCGCGAGGCACCATTTGGCGAGGATGGACCCGCCACGCGACACGATGCCGGTCATCCGGCGCGCCGTGAGCGGGATGAAACGCAGCAACACGCCGGCGTGGACGGTAAAATAATCCACGCCCTGCTCGGCCTGTTCGATGAGGGTATCGCGGTAAATTTCCCAGGTAAGGTCCTCGGCCTTGCCGCCGACTTTTTCGAGCGCCTGATAAATCGGCACGGTGCCGATGGGCACGGGCGAGTTGCGGAGAATCCATTCGCGCGTGGCATGGATGTTCTTGCCGGTGGACAGGTCCATGACGGTGTCCGCGCCCCACTTGGTGGCCCAGCGCATCTTCTCGACTTCCTCCTCGATGGACGACGCGACGGCGCTGTTGCCGATGTTGGCGTTGATTTTCACGAGGAAGTTGCGCCCGATGATCATCGGCTCGGACTCGGGATGGTTGAGGTTGTTCGGAATGATGGCGCGACCGGCGGCGACTTCGCTGCGGACGAATTCGGGGGTGATTTCCGCCGGAATGCGTTGCGGGAAGCGCGAGAAAACAGATGGTGTGAACGAGGTTGAAGGCGGGACGCCTTCAATGGCACGCGAGACGCGTGCGCTCCCGGATAATTGTGATGAACCAGCGTGCTGCTTGTTCAAATCATTTCGAACGTTGTCATGCGAAAGATCGCCGATTCGGGACGAATCGGCGGACAGGCGGGACGCCTGTGCCACCCTCATTTGCTCGCGGATGGCGATGAATTCCATTTCCGGCGTGATGATACCGGCGCGGGCATAGGCGAGTTGCGTCACCACTTTTCCGGGCTTGGCGCGCAACGCTCTGCGACCGATGGTGGACTGTGGACTGTGGACTTTCGCCTCCGCTTTGAATTCCGTGTGCGACAGGTTGCTTGGCTGTGGACCGTGGACGTCAGATTCTTGAACATCGCCGCGTTTCAAAATCCAGTCGCGCCGCAACGCGGGCAGACCTTCCTCGACGCTGCCTTTGAAATTCGGATCGCCCCACGGGCCGGAACAGTCATAGACGCGCACCGGCTCATTTTGCTCGACCGCGCCGCTGTAAGTTTTGGTCGGCGTGAGTTCGATTTCGCGCATCGGCACGCGGACATCGGGATGGATTTTGCCCTCGACGTAACCACGTTTGCTGCCGGGCAGTTGATCGGAACTGTGGGGTCCGGATTCAACGACGCGCGACGCGTCGTCGGACAGGCGGGACGCCTGCGCTACCCGTGCGGATTCGAACGATTCTTTGGTCGCAATCATATATTTGTGACATGTGTCAAGTGTCAGGTGACAAGATCCAAAAAGCGGGAAAGGAATCGGAACATCCCTTCGCCGGCATTATCCGGATCAGGTTCAACGGGTCTCCTCCGAAAACATCTGGAGGACTCTCAGCCGCGTTTCCCTTGAAACCTTTGGCTCCCCGATGGTTGAAAGCTAGGACGAATCCGCGGTGCCGTCAAGCCGCGTACGGGATTGGTTTTGGGGGTAGTGTCCTAATTTGAAATTATCTTTTCTTGAAAATAAACCAAATCAGGAAAGATGGAATTGCGCCTATCATCCAAACTCCGAACAAAATTGCTAGACTGAAAACTATTCCCAAAAAAGCTCCTACATTTTCCGCTTCGGAATCGAATGGTGTCAAAGCTGAACGGCAAATTACCAACAAAAGCCCCTGTGATAAAGCCAGTGCCAGATCAAAGCGTGATGAGAAAATTACTGGCTGCTGCCAAAGCTACCTCTCCCACCCGAAAATTTAAGTTAAAAAAATAAAAATCCAGCCGCGAATTCAAACCGTGAAAGATGTGAAGGGTGATATTAAATGACCAGTGGAACGTTTAAGGATTGGCTAGAAATCGGAGCCAACTTCGCAGCAATTGCGACAGCAATAGTGGCTGTCTGGTTTTGGATTGGATTCAAATGCGGCCTAAGAATCAGAAAGAAAAGGCTGGAGAATTACTTAAGAGGGGTGAGGTACGAGGATATGCAAACAGGCTATCAGGGAGCTTGCAGTGTTACGGCGATTTCAAGATATACGGGTCTAAGTGAGAACCAAATTTGGGAAGCCTATCAAAGCAGTAAACAGTTGGAACTTTTAGCGAGATTAGAAGAAGACAGCACAGGGGAAGTACTATTTTTCCGATACAAAAATCCAAATTAGGACACTCCCGTTTTGGGGCGGCGCTTGACATGGCCGAGTTCTCAAGTGTTATCCTCCCCGCATGACTTCACGATTCCTTTCCCTCTGCCTGTTGCTGACCTGTCTCCATCTCCGCGCCGCCGACGCGCCGGATTATTCCCCGTTCATCCGCACGCCGCCCGCGCCGGATACGCCGCGCATCAACGGCCCGGACATTTTCGGCGTCCGGCCCGGCTCGCCGTTGCTGTACACCATTCCGGCCACCGGCGACCGGCCCATGACGTTCAGCGTCGAAAACCTGCCCGCCGGTTTGAGCGTGAATGCCGCCAACGGCCAGATCACCGGCTCGCTCAAAAAGAAGGGTGAATATGACGTTATGTTCCACGCCAAAAATGCGAAGGGCGAGGTGGAGAAGAAATTCCGCATTGTGGTCGGCGGCAAAATCGCGCTCACGCCGCCGATGGGCTGGAACAGTTGGAACTGCTGGGCCTGGACGGTCAGCGCCGACAAAGTGTTGCGCTCGGCGCGGGCGATGGTTTCCTCGGGCCTCATCAATCACGGCTGGACTTACATCAACATTGACGACACGTGGCAGGGCCAGCGCACCGGCCAGGATCACGCGCTCCAGGGCAACAAACGTTTTCCCGACATGAAAGGATTATGCGACGAGGTCCACGCGCTGGGTTTGAAAGCGGGCATTTATTCCACGCCGTGGATTACCTCCTATGGCGGCGATGCCGGCGAGTCGGGCGACAATGCCGCCGGCGTCTGGACCAAGGCGATGCAGAATGAAAAGCGTTTCGGCAAATATTCCTTCATCCAAGCCGACGCTCTTCAATGGGCTGCCTGGGGGTTTGATTATCTGAAATATGACTGGAACCCCATTGACGTGGCGCACACCAAGGCCATGAGCCAGGCCCTGCGAAAATCCGGACGCGACATCGTTTTCAGCCTCTCGAACAACGCGCCGTTTGATCACGCCGCCGACTGGGCGCAATGGGCGAATTGCTGGCGCACCACCGGCGACATTTTTGACAGTTGGAACATGCCCGGCCAATTCTATCAATTTACCGTCTCGGAAATCGCCTTTTCGCAGGACCGCTGGGCGCCGTTCGCCGGGCCGGGACATTGGAACGATCCCGACATGCTGGTCGTCGGCGACGTCGGCTGGGGAAATCCCCATCCGTCGCGGCTCACGCCGGATGAGCAATACACGCACATCACCATGTGGTGCATGTTGTCCGCGCCGCTGCTCATCGGCTGTGATCTCGACCGGCTTGACCCCTTCACCCTCAATCTCCTGGACAACGACGAGGTGCTCGCGATTGACCAGGACGCGCTCGGCAAACAAGCCACGCGCGTGGCGACGGTCGGGGCCGTGGACGTTTACTTGAAGGATTTGGCGGATGGCGGCAAAGCCGTCGCGTTTTTCAACCGCAGCTCGGTCCCGGTGAGCATTGAATTCAACAAACTTGATTACATTGGCATCAACGGCCATCAGCACGTGCGCGATTTGTGGCGGCAACAGGACGTGCCCGACATCGCCGACACCGGCAAGGAGCTGTTCAAAGTGAACATTGCCGCTCAAAGCGTCGAACTCTACAAATTCACGGCGGCGAAGTGAAAGGAACGCCGGCCGCTGCCTGGCTGACCGCTGAATTATTACAGGCGGGACCCGTGCTTTTTTCCAATCCGCGCCGTTTGTTACATTCCCCGGCTTGCCCTTAAGGCAAAAATCGGTTTGATTTAGGAGGACATTTTTATGAGTTCACCCAAATCTCCGCTTGATGAGTTGCGCATCGAGCGCCGACCCGAACGGCCATCCCGATTCAACCCGTGGCTGGTGGCCGGCGCGGTTGTGGTCTTGCTGGCGTTGGGCGGTGCGGTCTGGTGGCATTCGCGGGCCGATGCCCTCGAAGTGCATACAGCGGTCGCGCGGGATGCCTTGGGCGGCGGCGGAGACCGCACGGTGTTGAACGCCTCGGGTTACGTCACCGCCCGGCGGGAGGCCACCGTTTCCTCCAAGGTCACCGGCAAGGTCACGGAAGTGCTCATTGAAGAGGGCATGAAAGTGAAGGAAGGCCAGGTTCTGGCGCGGCTGGACGACTCAAACGTCAAGGCCAGTTTGGACACGGCCCTGGCCCAGTTGGCGTCGGCCCAGGCGGCGCTGGCGGAGACCGAGGCGCAACTCAAGGACGCGAACCTGGAATTTCAACGCACGACCGAACTGGCCAAACACCACATCGCGTCGCAATCCGACCTGGACCTGGCCGAGTCGAACGCCAAGGCGTTGCAGGCGCATCTGGCGCAGCAGAAACTCGACGTCGTCGTCGCGGACCGCCAGGTGGCGGAGTGGCAGCAGCAGATGGATGACATGATCATCCGCGCGCCCTTCGACGGCGTGATCACCACCAAGGACGCCCAGCCGGGCGAGATGATTTCGCCGGTCTCGGCCGGCGGCGGCTTCACGCGCACCGGCATCGGGACGATCGTGGACATGAGCTCGCTGGAAATTGAAATTGACGTGAACGAAAGCTACATCAACCGGGTCGAGCCGGGCCAGCCGGTCGTGGCCACGCTGGACGCGTATCCGGATTGGAAAATCCCCTGCAAAGTCATCGCCATCATTCCGACGGCCGACCGCGACAAATCCACGGTCAAGGTGCGCGTCGCTTTTGATAAGCTCGACCCGCGCATTCTGCCGGACATGTCGGTGAAGGTGGCGTTTCAGGAAGCCGGCAACGCACCGGCCAGCCATGGCGTGCTCGTTCCGAAAAGCGCCGTCCAGGATCGGGACGGACGCGACGTGGTGTTCGTGGCTCAGGATGGCCATGCCGAGCGCCGCGCGGTCACGGTCAGTGACACGCAAAACGACGATTCAGTGTTGAGCGCGGGCGTTGCCGCCGGTGAAAAAGTCATTGTGAACGCGCCGGCTGATTTGAAGGACGGCATGGCCGTCAAAGAGGAAAAACCATGAACGAAAACCAAACGAACCATGGCGCCCTGGTGCGTGTCGAGTCCGTGGAAAAGGTTTTCCATCGCGGCTCGGAGGACATTCACGTTTTGGCGGGCTTGAATTTGCAGGTGCCGACCGGCGAATTTCTCGGGCTGATGGGGCCGTCCGGTTCCGGCAAGAGCACGTTGCTGAATTTGATCGGCGGCCTCGACCACCCGACCCGGGGCACGGTGACGGTCGGCGGCGAGCGGGTGGATCAATTGTCCGACCGCGCCCTCGCCGCGTGGCGCGCGCGGCACGTCGGGTTTGTCTTCCAGCTTTACAATTTAATGCCGGTGCTGACGGCGGAACGGAACGTGGAACTGCCGTTGCTGCTGACGCATCTGTCCAAGGCGGAACGGAAGAAGCACGTCGAGGCGGCGCTGGCGGTCGTCGGGCTGTCGCACCGCGCCAAGCATTTTCCGCGCACCCTTTCGGGTGGCGAACAACAACGGGTCGGCATCGCCCGCGGCATTGTCACCGACCCAACCCTGCTGCTTTGCGACGAGCCGACGGGTGATCTGGATCGCAAGGCCGGCGACGAAATTCTGGATTTGCTCCAGGCGCTGAACCGCGGGCACGGCAAGACCATCATCATGGTCACGCACGACCCGCACGCCTCCGCCCGCGCGTCGCGGACGGTTTATCTCAACAAGGGCCAACTGACCAACGAACCGGTGAAATGAAATTCCTTCATCTCATCTGGAGCAATTTGCGGCGGAAGAAACTCCGCACGTCGCTGACGCTGCTTTCCATCATCGTCGCGTTTGTGCTGTTTGGTTTTCTATCGGCCATCAAACAGGCGCTGGTCGGCGGTGTCCAGATGGCCGGGGCGGACCGTTTGGTTGTGCGCAACAAGGTGTCCATCATCCAGTTGCTGCCGGAGAGCTACCAGGCGCGCATGGACCGCATCCCCGGCGTGGATTTTGCCACGCATCAAACCTGGTTTGGCGGGATTTACCAGGACCCTAAAAATTTCTTCATGCAAAATCCCGTGGTGCCGGAGGAATTTTTGAAGATGTTTCCCGAAATCATCCTGCCGCCGGCGGAAAGGCAGGCGTGGCTGGACACGCGGACCGGTGCCATTGTCGGCCGCAAAACGGCGGAGCGGTTCCACTGGAAAATCGGGGACCAGGTGCCGATCCAGTCAACCATTTGGGCCAAGGAAGACGGGAGCCGGATCTGGACGTTTGACATTGTGGGCATCTTTGACGGGAAAAACAAAAACACCGACACGACGCCGTTGTTTTTCCGCTACGATTATTTTGATGAAGCGAGGCGTTATGATAAAGGCCAGGTGGGCTGGTATTCCATCCGCGTAAAGGACCCGGCGCAGGCGGCGGAAGTGGCCAAACGCGTGGATGCGGAATTTGGAAACTCGTCGGCGGAAACCAAAACGGAACCGGAAGGCGCATTCATCCAGGCGTGGGCCAACCAGATCGGCAACATTGCGCTGATTGTCGCCGCCATTCTGGGCGCGGTGTTTTTCACCATCCTGCTGGTGACCGGCAACACCATGGCCCAGGCGGTGCGCGAGCGGACGGGCGAATTGGGCGTGCTCAAGGCCATCGGCTTCACCAATGCGCAAATCGTCTCGCTCGTGCTGGCCGAATCCTGCCTGCTCACCCTGCTCGGCGGTGTCATCGGCCTCGGCCTGGCCTGGACGTTCATCGCGCGCGGCGATCCGACGGGCGGCCTGTTGCCGTTGTTCTTTTTTCCCACGCGCGATGTGCTGCTCGGACTCGGCATCAGCGTCGCACTGGGTTTGGTCACCGGAATTTTTCCCGCGCTCCAGGCCATGCGCCTGCGCGTGGCGGACGCATTAAGACGAATGTAAATTTTAACTCAACCCCCAACCGACTCATGGCCGGGCCCATCAACTGGTTTTCGCAAATCGCCTCCATCACCAAATTTGGATTGATGAGTGTTCCGCAGCGGCGCGGCGCGGTGGCGGCCACCATTTTCGGCATTGCCGGCGTGGTGGCGGTGCTGGTGGGCGTGTTGTCCATCGCGGCGGGATTCAAGCAGGCGATGACCGTTTCCGCCTCGCCCGACACGGCCATCGTTCTCCGCAGCGGCGCGGACAGCGAAATGGTCAGCGGCCTGGGCCGGGACGAAACCCGCGTCATCGGCGACGCGCCGGGTGTGGCGCGCAACGACCAGGGCCCGCTCGCCTCTGCCGAATTGTTCGTCATCATTAACCTGCCCAAACGCTCAACCGGCACGGACGCGAACGTGCCCTTGCGCGGCGTGGAACCCGCCGCGTTCCAGGTGCATAACCGCGTCAAAATCGTCGAAGGCCGGAGGTTCGACTGGGGCAAGGATGAAGTGATCGTCGGGCGTGGCGCGGCCCGGGAATTTGCCGGTCTGGACGTCGGCTCGAACCTCCAGGTGGGCCGTTACCAGTGGCCGGTGGTGGGAATGTTCTCGGCGAACGGCGGCGTGGCCGAATCCGAAATCTGGACCGATGCCAAAGTGCTGCAGGCCGCCTACAATCGCGGCGACTCGTTCCAATCCGTCTCGGTCAAACTGGATTCGCCGGGATCCTTCCAGAAATTCAAGGATTCACTCACCTCGAACCCGCAACTCAGTGTGAAGGTTGCCCGGCAGTCCGATTATTACGCCGAACAATCCGAAACCATCACGCGGCTGATTACCACGCTCGGTTTTATCGTCGCATTTTTGATGGCCATCGGCGCGGTGTTCGGCGCGCTGAACACGATGTACAGCGCCGTGGCGACGCGGACGCGGGAAATCGCCACGCTGCGCGCGCTCGGTTTTGGCGGCAGCGCGGTGGTGGTTTCTTTGATGCTGGAATCACTGCTGCTGGCGCTGGTGGGCGGCGCGCTGGGCGGCGCGCTGGCCTATTTTGGCTTCAACAATTTTCACACCTCCACGATGAACTGGCAGAGCTTCAGCGAGGTCACCTTTGCGTTCAGAGTCACGCCGGAATTGCTGGTGCGCGGCATCATCTGGTCGGCGGTCATTGGTTTGATTGGCGGCTTGTTCCCGGCCATTCGCGCCGCGCGCCTGCCCATCGCGGCGGCATTAAGGGAGTTGTGAAATGAAAAGGCCGGCGGGATTTTGATTCTTATTACGGGAGGGCAATGCTGCGCCGCCGCTCAATTTCAGGGTACTGACGAAGCCGCACCCCCCAAGTTTCTCCGTCCAGCGCGGTCAAACTTCCTTCAACGCGCGGTTGATCCGTTCAATAGCCTCGTCAATCTCCGCGGGGTTCTTGAAACCAATGACCACGGCATCAATGTCGCGGCACGCCATGGCATAGCGGATGGATTTCTCGCGGTCGGCCGGGTCGGTGAACGTGCCGTTGCCGTAGATTTTCATGCCAATCACGCCGCGCCCCTTCTCATGCATGGTTTTGATTTGTTTCATCACCGGAGCGATGTCATGGCGGCGGCCGCCCCAGTAACCATCATCACCGTCGGTGTAACTGCCCTGCGGGTTCACCCGGACCAGATGCACCTCGGCCCAGTCCGAGGCGACCGCCGCGCGCAACGCGGGCAGGCTGTGACAGGAAACGCCCTTGGCCCGGATCCATTTCCGTTGCTGGGCCTCGTTGAAGGCGTCCATGACCCGTTTCCATTCGTCAGTCCACTGGCCGCGCGTCATGCAATGGACCAGAAGGCTGTCAATGTAATCGGTGTCGAATGTTTTGCGATGATGATCAATGACGGCCAGCACGTCCTGCGGCCGTCCGTCCACCTTGGACTGGATGAAAAGTTTTTCCCGAGGCAATCCTTTGATGGCATCGGCGATCAAACCAAAGGTCCGGTAAGACTCGGCGGTGTCAATGTAGGTAATGCCGTGGTCATAGGCGTAGTGAACGAGTTTGATGAACGCGTCCTTGCCCTCCGCGGTTTGGATGTGCCCGTTGTCGCTGCCGGTGCCAATCCCCAGCCGGCTCAGTTTGATGCCGGTCTTGCCGAGCGTCACCTGGTCCGTCGCGGTGCGCGTGACGGTTGGGCCGGCGGCGGTGCCGGTTTCGCCCCAGGCCCACGGCGAGAGCAACACGGTGCCCGCCAGCGCGGTGGAGGTTTTGAGAAAATCACGGCGATTTAATCGGTTGCGGTTCTGACGCGGGTGTTTCATAAAAATTTCCTTTCCAGCTTGCGACCTTGTTGGGGACGGCTCAACGCGAGCCGCGATGAAATGCGGCTGCCTGACAGAAGGGCGGCCTTGCGCATGGGTTACAAATAACACCGGTGCAGAAAATTGCAACTGTGATTTGCTCTTTCGCAATCAGCCTTTTTGAACCGGAGGCAGCCCCCGGTGACTCAAATTTTCCTGACGCCCCGGCAAGCACGGCGAACATCAGGTCCCTGGACGCACCACAGCCTCAGCCGTTGATCCTTGGTGCGACTTCGGGGGAAGCGCCTTCCGCAGGCATTCCGGACAAATGCCGTGGGTAAAATCAGCGCCCGTGGCTTTATGGAAGTAAGCTTCAACCTGACTCCAGTATCCTTCGTCATCGCGGATGCGCTTGCACCAGGCGCAGATGGGCAGCAACCCCTGCAACGTTTTGACGTGATCGAGCGCATCCGCCAGATGGGTTGAAACCCGCCTTAACTCCAGCAGCGCCATGACCTGCCGCGACAGGGCCTGCAGCGCCTTCTGTTGTGTGCCCGAAAGCCGGCGCGGTTGATGGTCCACAACACAGAGTGTTCCCAAGGCCAGTCCTTCCGGGTTGATCAGCGGGATGCCCGCGTAAAACCGGATACGGGGTTTGCCCGTGACCAGCCTGCTGCCGGCAAACCGCCGGTCCTTCGTTGCGTCCCGCACGATGAAGGGCCCACTCTGGAGAATCGCGTGCGCACAAAACGCGACCTCGCGGGGCGTTTGCTGCTGCTCCACTCCCAATCTCGATTTGAACCACTGCCGGACTTCGTCCACCAGGGAAATCATGGCAACGGGAACCTTGCAAATATGCGCCGCCAGGGCGGTGATATCGTCGTAGGACTGCTCGGTCCCGGTATCGAGAATGTGATACTCCTTCAAGGCCGCAAGCCGTTCAATTTCATTGCTTGGCAGCGTGGCTTTCATGTTTTAATGCCTTTCCGGTCGCGTCGCGTCATAAGTCAAACAATATTAATGTGCAGTGTACCTTATCACAGATTTCTCGAAATCAAATTATTTTTACCGCGGGAAGTCTCATCGTGGCAGGTTCGTGCGACAACATGCGATTGCCAATAGGTTGATCTCGTAACGTGCCGTGATTGCAGGAAAAGAAAACCAACGGGGTTGCTGGGAATAATTTGGAACCTTTTTGCAGTTTCTCCCTCTTACAACGGAACGCGGGGTATTTTTTGAATTAGAACACACTACCAAGTTGAGGAAAAATCCGATGAAAATAACGTTGAAAGTGATTCCCACAAAACTGTTTTTGAGTCTCCTGGTCACGCTGGGAACGGCGACCGCCGCCTTGGCGCAAGGCGAGACGGCCACCGGCCAAGTGAGCGGTCTGCTAAACGGCAGCTTGTATGATTGGAGGGCAGTTTCATCGCTGCCCAAACTTCAGGGCACTGACGAAGAAGTGCCCTCCAAATTTTAATACCGATAATGCTCGGGCTTGTAAGGACCTTCCAATGGCACGCCAAGGTAGTCGGCCTGCTTCTTGGTGAGCCTGGTCAGCTTCACGCCGATGCGGTCGAGGTGCAGCCGGGCGACTTCCTCGTCCAGCTTCTTGGGCAGACGATAAACGCCGACCTGGTTGGTGTCGCGTTTGGCCCACAGATCCAGTTGCGCGAGGCATTGATTGGTGAAGCTGTTGCTCATCACGAAACTCGGATGGCCGGTGGCGCAACCGAGGTTTACGAGCCGGCCTTCGGCGAGCAGATAAATCGTGCGGCCGTTGGGCAGCACGTACTTGTCATACTGCGGCTTCACGTTGATTCGCTTCACGCCCTTGAGCGCGTTCAACCGGTCCACCTGAATCTCGTTGTCGAAGTGGCCGATGTTACACACGATGGCCTGGTCCTTCATCTTGAGGATGTGCTCCAGCGTGATGACGTCGCAATTGCCGGTGGTCGTCACATACAGATCGCCTTCGCCGAGGGTGTCCTCGAGGGTCGTCACCTCGAATCCTTCCATGGAGGCCTGCAGCGCGTTGATGGGGTCAATCTCGGTCACAATGACGCGCGCGCCGAAGCCGCGGAGCGAATGCGCGCAGCCTTTGCCGACGTCGCCATAGCCGCACACGACCGCGACCTTGCCGGCGATCATCACGTCCGTGGCCCGCTTGATGCCGTCCGCGAGCGATTCGCGGCAGCCGTAGAGGTTGTCGAACTTGGACTTGGTGACGGAGTCATTGACGTTGATGGCGGGCACGAGCAATTTGCCCTGCTCGAGCATTTGATAAAGCCGATGCACGCCGGTGGTGGTTTCCTCGGAAACGCCCTTCCAATTCTTCACGACCGTGTGCCAGAAACCGGGACGTTCCTTGGCCACCTTTTTTAACAGCGCCTTGATGACGGCCACTTCATGGTTGTCGCTGGGCGTGTTGACCCAGTCGCTGCCGTTTTCGAGTTCATAGCCTTTATGGATGAGGAGCGTGGCGTCGCCGCCATCGTCCACGATGAGTTGCGGTCCCAAATTGCCCGGGTGCGTGAGCGCGTTGAGCGTGAACTGCCAGTATTCCTCGAGGGTTTCGCCCTTGTGCGCGAACACGGGAATGCCCGCCTTCGCGATCGCGGCGGCGGCCTGGTCCTGGGTGGAGAAGATGTTGCAACTGGCCCAGCGCACGGACGCCCCGATGGCCACGAGCGTTTCGATGAGGATCGCCGTCTCGATGGTCATGTGCAGCGAACCGGTGATGCGCACACCCTTGAGCGGCTTGGTCGGGCCGTATTTTTTGCGGATGGCCATGAGACCCGGCATTTCGTGTTCACAAACCTCGATGGTTTTGCGCCCCCATTCGGCGAGGGAAAGGTCCTTGATGGCGTAATCGTGTTTGGCCGCGCCGTTGCCGTTCGCGGCACTGGCGACTTTTCGACGAGAGGGAGACAATTTTAATTTTTGCATAGTTTTCAGTTTCAAGATTCAAGCTTCAAGTGAGAGCTGTCACCCATCCAATGGCGCGAATCAATCCTTGCAACATAGGGGCGATTTCCTTGCACTCGGTGACAACACGATCCGCGTCAGTCTTCTTTAAGATTTCGAGTTTGGCCGCAATGTAGCACTGTGTTCGAAGCTCTGCCGCCGAACCCTTGGCAATGCGAAGAAAGCGAATGTAATCAAGTTTGCTGTCGCGTTCCGAGCCTTCCGCAATGTTGGAAGGAATGGAAAGTGCCGCGCGCTGCATCTGGTCGCGAACAAAATACTCGCGGGTTTTGGCAAGCGTCCGGCTGACTTCAACCGCCAAACGACAGCCGCGCTTCCACACCTCCAAATCTTCAAACGAGTGATAAGCCATACTAAAATTTCAAGCGATCAAGTTGGAAGTTTCAAGCTGACGAAATCCGCTTTTCTTGAAACTTGAATCTTCAAACTTGAAACTCATATTTTTAAAGCACGCCTGAGTTCTTTGACCTTGTCCGTTTTTTCCCAGGTGATCGCGGGATCGCTCTTGCCGAAGTGACCGTAGTTGGTGGTCCGGGCGTAAATCGGCCGGAGCAGGTTGAGTTGTTTGATGATATCGGCGGGCTTGAAGCTGAACACCTCGGCCACCGCCTTTTCAATGGCCTCATCGCTCACCATACCGGTACCGAAGGTGTTCACGCAAACCGAGACCGGATCGGGATAGCCGATGGCGTAGGCAAACTGGATTTCCGCGCTCGTCGCCAGGCCCGCCGCCACGATGTTCTTGGCGACATAACGGCCCATGTAGGCCGCGCTGCGATCCACCTTCGACGGGTCCTTGCCGCTGAAGGCGCCGCCGCCGTGACGGCCCATTCCGCCGTAGCTGTCCACGATGATTTTCCGCCCGGTCAGGCCGGTGTCGCCCTGCGGTCCGCCGACGACGAACCGGCCGGTCGGATTGATGAGGAACAGCGTCTTTTTGGTGAGCAAACGCTTCGGCAAAACTTTTTTGATGACTTCTTCGATGCAAAATTCCTCGATGGTCTTGTGCTTCACATCGTGCGCGTGTTGCGTGGAGATGACGACATTGGTGATGGCCACCGGCTGATCGTTCACATAGCGGACGGATACCTGGCTCTTGGCGTCGGGCCGCAGCCACGCGACCCTGCCGCTCTTGCGGATTTGGGTCAGCGCTCGGCCCAGCTTGTGGGCGTACATGATGGGCGCGGGCATCAGTTCGGGCGTTTCCGTCGTCGCGTAGCCAAACATCAATCCCTGGTCGCCGGCGCCCTGCTCGGCCTTCTTCTTGCCGACCGCCTTGCGCGCGTCCACGCCCTGGGCGATGTCCGGCGATTGCGACGTGATGGCGTTCATGATGAGCACCTTGTCCGCGTGAAACACGTCGTCGTCGTGCGTGTAGCCGATGTCGCGAATGGCCTGGCGGGCAATGGCGCTGAAATCGAGCTTGGCCTTGGTCGTGATTTCGCCGCCGACCACCACGAGGTTGCTCTTGGCGTAGGTTTCGCAGGCCACGCGGCTGTGCCGGTCCTGCGCCAGACAGGCGTCCAGCACGTAATCGGAAATGGTGTCGCAAACCTTGTCCGGATGGCCTTCGCCGACGGACTCCGAGGAAAATATGAAGTTTTTGCTCATGGCTAAATTTGTTTAAATGTCATATTGACGTATCAGGATAAGATGATATATCATTTGGACAGCGCGTCAACTGGTTTCTTGAAAAATCACGGCGCGTATTGAAAATGATGCCCTCGGCCCTGAAATCGCTTCGAGCTTTGTCCGATCCAACGCGCCTGCGCATGGTGGCGCTGCTGGAGCGGGAGGAATTGTCGGTCAACGAGTTGCAGGAAGTCACGCGGCTGGGCCAGTCGCGCATCTCGACGCATCTGGGCCTCTTGCAGGACGCCGGGCTGCTGCAATCGCGGCGCGAGGGCAAGCGGACGTTTTACAAAGCAAACCAGCCGGCCGACGGCGCGGCGCGGGAGCTGATCCAACTGGCCATTCGCGGCGCGAAGGAACTGCCCGAATACGAAGGCGACCAGATCAATCTCAAGCGCATCCTCGCCCGCCGCCGCGAACAGGCGCAGGTTTATTTCAACCAGATTGCCGGCCGCTTCGACCGGGTCTATGGCCCGGGCCGTTCGTGGCAGGCGTTCGGACATCTGCTGCTGCGGATTCTGCCGCCGCTGGTGGTCGCTGATTTGGGCGCGGGTGAAGGCCTGTTGAGCGAACTGCTGGCGCGCCGCTGCAAGAAGGTCATCGCCGTGGACAATTCGGAGAAGATGGTGGCGTTCGGCGCGGCCAAGGCGAAAAAGAACGGGCTGAAGAACCTGGAATTCCGGCTGGGCGATTTGCAGAACCCGCCCATCGAGTCAAACAGCGCTGACCTCGTGATTTTGAGCCAGGCGTTGCATCACGCCGAGGTGCCGGCCGAGGCAATTGCCGCTGCGTACAAAATTCTCCGGCCGCGCGGGCAGATCATGATTCTGGATTTGCTCAAGCACAACTTCGAGAAGGCGCACGAACTTTACGGCGACCGCTGGCCGGGTTTCGCCGAAAGCGATTTGCACCGCTGGCTGGAAGAGGCCGGCTTCAAAAAGATTGAAATCAGCGTGGTGGCCCGCGAGGAACAGCCGCCGCATTTCCAAACCATCCTGGCCGGCGCGGAAAAAAAGTAAATTCCCCCGGAACGCCTTTGGCCGGGCGGTGCGACTGATCGGGGCAATGCTCGCATTTTGGCGGTGACAAAATTCAGGTGGCTTTCAAAAAATTCAAAGGAATTGTCCCGGCCAACAGTCACATTGGGCAAAACAATCGGCTGACCGTGAATATTTATAAGAACCAGTTGCTGTTGCGTGGCGGCGCTTTGAAAAATTATCTCGACTTTTTATGAATAAACCATATAATCAGCCCGCTTCACCCAGGAAGCTTTGCGCTTTGCTTTATGTGCGCCTTAGTGGTACCAGTTCGGCAACGACGGCCAGGCCCTGCGACAGGGAACTGCGAGGCGGGGAGAGATTGACGTTATGGCCATGAGCAAGAGAGACCATCAAAAGGAACCCTCCACGACCATGAAAAATTCATTTGCTCGACGAAAAGCATATTTAGTTGTTCCGATCCGGTTGAAGCTTGAATTCCCAGCCGGAATTTTCCGCAGACCGCTGCGGTTGCTGACGGTAATTGTCGGGTTGTTGACGTTGGGCGCGTTCGTCGTCCCGGCAAATGCGGTGCCGGTGCAGATGCTTTCGGCGCGAAACCCGTCGGTGCCGCTGCCCGCGGGCGGCGATGGCGATTCCGTGGCTCCGGTCATCAGTCCCGACGGACGGTATGTGGTTTTTTCCAGCGCGGCCAATGACCTGGTGCCGGGCGGCAACAGCCAGTCCGCGTTGAACGTCTATCTGCGCGATCGCACGGCGAATACGACGATTCTCATCAGCTCCAGTTGCAACGGCGGTGGCGGTGGCAACGGCAATTCCGTGCTCGGCCAGGTCTCCGCCAATGGCCGTTATGTGGTGTTCCAAAGCGACGCCAGCGACCTCGTGCCCGGCGACACAAATGGTGTCAGCGATATTTTCCTGCGCGACACTTACACGGGCATCACCCGGCTCATCAGCGTGGCGGCGAACGGGGGATTTGCCAATGGCGCTTCCACCGACCCGGTCATGACCCCGGATGGCACCTGTGTGGCCTTCATTAGCGCGGCGAGCAACCTGGTGGCGGGTGACACGAACGGGATTCCGGATGTCTTTGTGCGGGACCTGATCACGCAAACGACTTGGCTGATCAGTGTGGGCGCCACCGGGACGAACGTCACCACGGCCACGCCGGTCATCACGCCGGACGGCCGATACGTGGCGTTTTTCAGCACCGCGACAAATCTGGTGCCGGCGGTCCCGGCCACCACCTTGGGCGAAGTGTATGTGCGGGACCGGCTGGCGGGCATCACCACCTGGGCCAGCACCAATGCCGCCGCGATTGCCTACACAAACTTTCTCTTTCAATTATATTCGCAAAACGGTGTTCCGGCCTACCATCCGCGGCTGAGTGCTGACGGGCAACATGTGGTCTTCAAGATTGGCCAGACCAGTTTGTCCGCTGGCAACATGATCCTGCGATATGATTTGGCAACGGCCACCACCACGGTCATCAATTCCAATACGAACGGCATCGGCATGGCATTGAATCTGGATGACGGCTTCGGACCCGAAATGACCCCTGACGGCAATTATGTGGTTTATGTCAAGCTGGAAGGCACTGCCAGCTCCGCCTTGGGGTATTCGAGCGTCCACGTATGGAACGCGCAGACCAAAACGGACACGTTGATCAGCGACCCCGGAACCAATGGCGCCATCACCTCGACTTCCGTGCAACCGGTGTTCAGCGCGGATGACTCGTCGGTGGTGTTTCTCAGCAACACCACCAATTTGCCCGGCAATGTTGTCGCCGGCGGATTTCACATTTACCTCCGCAATTTGACGAACAACAACCTGCAATTGGTGGATGTGGACACCAATGGCATCGCTTCGAGTGACGACGCCACAACCTCATTCAGCGTCAGTTCTGATGGCCAATACGTCGCTTTCGACAGCCCGGACGGCAGCCTGGTCGGCGGGGACGACAACCAGGCCAGCGATGTTTTCGTGCGGGACCTGGTTGGGAACACGACGGAGTTGATTTCAACGCAGGACGCCACCGTCATCCCGCAGACCGGCGATAACTCCGGTGTGTCGGAGGTTTCCGTCAGCACGAACGGGCAGTGGGTGGCTTTTGCCAGCGAGGCGGACGACTTGGTGCCAAACGACACGAATGATTTGCCGGATGTCTTTGTCCGGGACTTGCTGGCGAATACCACCACCCTGGTCAGCGCGGGGGCCAACGGCGGTCCGGCCTGGGGTGGTTCCTCAGTAAATCCGGTGATCAGCGGAAACGGACGTTACGTCGTGTTTCTCAGCACGGCCACCAACCTCGTCGCCAGCCAGGGCATTACCACCACCGTCAACGTGTTTCGTCGCGATCTGCAGACCGGGAACACCGTCCTGGTCAGCGTCAGCACCAATGGCGTTGACGGTGCCAACGGCGATTGCGCCGATCCGGTCGTCAGCCAGGATGGACGGTATGTGACCTTTTGGAGC
Organism: uncultured Verrucomicrobiae bacterium; assembly: GCA_963786375.1. Taxonomy (GTDB): domain Bacteria; phylum Verrucomicrobiota; class Verrucomicrobiia; order Limisphaerales; family UBA11358; genus UBA11358. Next base: position 124,823 of record CAWAYP010000001.1, on the reverse strand, counting down.
CTCGCCTACAATCTGACTCCCGGTTTGGCGAACACAGCAAATTCCTACACGTATTGGCGCGATATAACTGCCGGAATTACTGTGGCTTTGACAAATGCAGTTTTGACTCCCGGCTATTCCATCTTCCCGCCCTCGCTGAGTGGTGATGGCCGTTATGTGGCCTACTCCAGCGATTCAGGTGCCCAGTCGCCGCAGGTGAGAGTCTGGGACAGCCAATTGGGCGCGGACATTTACACGAATACGGGTCTGGGCTCCGTCACCGATGCAGTATTGAACGCAAGCGGGACGCGCGTGCTGTACACCGAGTCTGGCTATACCAACCTTGCGCTCGTGGACGATGTGATGACGGGAACCAACATTTTCTCATTCAATTACCCGGTCATGCTGTGGAGCCATGACGGCTGGAGCGCGGACGGGCAATACCTCGCCTTGGTGGCGCAGACCAGCACCAATTCGAGCACGAACATTTACCTGTGCGATCTGCAAACACAGGCCCTGACGCTGGTCAGTTCCAATTACACCCCCATCCTCGTCAGTAGTGGCGGAAACTATGATTTGCCTGTCATCAGCAGTGATGGAAGATTTGTGGTGTACCGCAGTTACGCGACCGGCGTCGTGCCGGGGGACATCAACCCGGTTCCCAACATCTACCGTTACGACCGCTTTTTTGGCACAAACGAGAACTTGACCGCCGGACAAGCAGGTTCGAGTCCGGTTTTGTGGGATTCAAAACCGGCGGTCAATGCGGATGGCGGGACCGTCGCCTTTTTGAGCCTGGGTTCCGGACTGGCGGCGGAGGATTTGAACCGCGTGCCGGATGCGTTTGCCTTTGCGATGGATGTCGGGATGCCGCTGGACAGCGATGGCGACGGCATACCCGACTGGTGGATGATTCAGTATTTCGGGCATCCGACGGGCGAGGCGGGGGATTTGTCGCTGGCGCAGGATGATGCCGACGGCACCGGGATATCGAATCTGGACAAATTCCTCGCCGGTCTGAATCCAACCAACCCGGCTTCGGTCTTTCGCATCACTTCCATCAGTCCACAAGGGACCAACATGCTGATCCGTTGGCAGGCCGGGGGCGGGAGAACCAATGTTGTCCAGGCCGCCGCCGCCCTCAACGGCCCTTTCTCGGACATCAGTCCCGACATCTCGCTTCCCGGTTCCGGCGATGTATTTACCAACTATCCGACTCCGGTCACGAATCGGTCATCGGGCTTCTACCGGATCAGATTGGGACCGTAGTTTGACCCGGATGCGGAAGTCAGCGCCAAATAAATTATCCAAACACCTCGAAATTATGAAAGCAACCGAGACAAAAACTTCCGGCTTTACGCTGACCGAACTGCTGGTGGTGATTGCCACCGTTGCCATCCTGGCGGCAACGCTGCTGCCCGCCCTGGCCGCCACCAAACTCAGGGAGCTTAGCGCCCAATGCCTGGGCAATCTCCGGCAGCTTACGATGGCGGCAACCGTTTATCAGACCGAGAATAAAAGCATCCCTTGGGGCGGTAATCAGCTTTGGCCCGCGTCGCTGAACACAGCGCAAAATACGGGAGCCGATTTGTTGTGCCCGCTGGCCTCGACTCCGAATCCTGAGCCGGGCAGGGGCACCGGGAATTTCCAAGGCACGGCCAATCAAGCGTGGACCTGGAATGTTCTCTCAGACCCGAACAATCCGGCAAGCCCCACTGTTGTTACCAATGGCAGTTATGGCTTGAACGGATGGCTTTACCAATGGGATGGAGCCTTGCAACTATGGGCTTTGGCGGGTAGCTGGTTGCCAGTTGGTTGCGGTACAAACTTCTTTGGCTCAACTGCGGCGGTTACGCACCCGTCTTTCACCCCGATGTTTGTGGACGCCTTGTGGCCGGACATGTGGCCTTATGCGCAAGGTCCGGATACTTTGCCCACATGGTGGCTATACGATGAGAACTACCAGGCGGGCAATAATACATTTTCTTACAAGGGCATGGCGCGTTGTTGTCTTGAACGTCATGGCGAGAGGCCTCCCTTGACAGGCTTCGTGGCCATAAAACACACGGTGCATCCACTTCCGGGCGGAGTGAATGTCAGCTTTGTGGATGGCCATGCAAGCTACACCGGACTGGACAATCTCTGGCTCCTTTATTGGAACCGGTACGCCGTGCCGCAGCCGCGGCAATGAATCGGCATCCGCGCCGGACAAATTCACAAGCGCGCCTCGAATTTATGAAAGCCACCAACCGAAAAAGTGACGGGTTCACGCTGACCGAACTGCTGGTGGTGATTGCCACCGTCGCCCTGCTGGCGGCAACGCTGTTGCCCGCCCTGGCCGCCACCAAACTCAGGGAGTTTAGCGCCCAATGCCTGGGCAATCTCCGGCAGCTTACGATGGCGGCAACCGTTTATCAGACCGAGAATAAAAGCATCCCTTGGGGCGGCGGTAATCAGCTTTGGCCCGCGTCGCTGAACATAGCGCAAAATACGGGAGCCAAATTGTTGTGCCCGCTGGCCTCGACTCCGAATCCTGAGCCGGGCAGGGGCACCTGGAATTGGCAAGGCACGGCCAATCAAGCGTGGACCTGGAATGTTCTCTCAGACCCGAACAATCCGGCAAGCCCCACTGTTGTTACCAATGGCAGCTATGGCTTGAACGGATGGCTTTACCAATCCTTGCAACTTGCGGCTTGGTTGCCAGCTGGTTACGGTACAAACTTCTTTGGCTCAATTGCGGCGGTTACGCACCCGTCTTTCACCCCGATGTTTGTGGACGCTTTGTGGCCGGACATGTGGCCTTATGCGCAAGGTCCGGATACTTTGCCCACATGGTGGCTATACGATGAGAACTACATGGCGGGCAATAATACATTTCCTTACAACGGCATGGGACGTTGTTGTCTTGAACGTCATGGCGAGAGGCCTCCCCTGACAGGCTTCGTGGCCATAAAACACACGGTGCATCCGCTTCCAGGCGGAATAAATGTCAGCTTTGTGGATGGCCATGCAAGCTACACCGGACTGGACAATCTCTGGCTCCTTTATTGGAACCGGTACGCCGTGCCGCAGCCGCGGCGATGAGCGGTCGTTCCAGCTTCCATTTGTTTGGGGAGCCAAAAAAGCCGGAAAAATGACGAAGGACTTGCGTGCAGCTTGAGTGGTGGAATGGTGCGCGATAGAGGGTTTGAACCTCTGACCCCTTCCGTGTCAAGGAAGTGCTCTACCACTGAGCTAACCGCGCGCTTGCGGAATTAAAAGCGTGACAATCCCGCCGCGCGTTGGCAAGCGCGAATTGAAAGCGCAACAGGATTTGCTTGCGGTTGTTGATGGTGAAGGCGTAGGTTCTAGCCCGATGAAAAGATTTCCCGGCGCCGTCTTCAAGTACATCAGCAGCCTGCTTTCAACCCGCGCCGCCGCGCCGAAGAACGCCGCCGTTCCCGGCAAATTTCTGGAATACAAAGCCAAGGCGGAAAAGGGAGATGCCGAGGCCCAATTCAATCTGGGTTTCTGCTACGATGACGGCCGGGGGGTGGCGAAGAATGCGAAGGAGGCCGTCAAGTGGTATCGCAAGGCCGCCGAGCAGAATTACGCCCCCGCTCAGTTCAATCTGGGTTACTGCTACGCCAACGGCCAGGGTATAAGGAAGGACAAAGAGGAGGCGGTGAAATGGTTCCGCCTGGCCGCCGAACAGAATTACGCCCCCGCTCAATCCAATCTGGGCTATTGCTACGACAATGGCCGGGGCGTGGAGAAGGATGCGGAGGAGGCGACCAAATGGTATCGCAAGGCCGCCGAACAGGGCCACCCGGAGGCACAATTGAATCTGGGCTACTGCTATGCCAATGGCCAGGGCGTGGAGAAAGACATCGTGGAGGCGTATGCGTGGTTCAGCATTGCGGCCAAGGCGGACCCGGATGCTGCGGAGAGCCGCGATCTTTTGCGGAAAGGGCTGACTCCTCAACAATTCACAGACGTGCAAAAGCGGACGAAACGGTTGCGTTTGCAAATCAAGCCCAGACCTTCCGCTCCGTGAACGGAGCGGCCGGGCCATGAGTTCCGCGAAGCGGACGGGTATTTTCAACTTTGAAGTTGCCCCGTTGAATTGTTACGCTGCGGCCATGTCACGCAAGACGCCATCGAATTCCACCCACGGTTTCGGCGACATCATCGGCGTGGCGCTGCTCGCCGCGGCGCTGTTGCTGCTGGTGGCGCAATGGTCGTTTGACCGCAATGACATTTCCTTCCTGACCACGCAGTTGAACAAGCCCACGCACAACTGGATTGGCCCGCTCGGCGCCTATCTGGCGTGGGCCTCGTTCATCCCGTTTGGTTTGGTTGCCTACCTTTTGCCCGTGCTGCTCGCCGTCTTTGGGCTGGCTTATCTGCTCAACTTTCCCAGCCATTTGCGGGAGCGTTTGCAATGGTCGTTGATCTGGTCAGCCACGCTGGTGCTGTCCCTTACCGGCCTGCTCTACATCCTGGACAACGCCGGCTGGCTTGGAAAAATCCATGAAACCATCGGTTCGTTAAGCGCGGGCGGCTGGCTCGGGTTTTTGACCTTCGGCCAGACGCCACGCTATGAATATGGTTTTTGCCTGCTCGGCACGGCCGGGGCGATCATTGTTTACGCGGCGCTTTGCCTCATCAGCCTGCTGTTCCTGACCAATTTCCGGCTGGGCGAATGGATTCGCGGTCTGGTGGAGAAGGTGCCCGCCGGAGACGGCGCCGAACCGGAACCCGCCGGGGACGGCGCGCTGGAGCGCCGGGCGCGTGAATTGGAAAAGCAGGCCCAAAAGTTGCAGGAAGAAGTCGCGCGCACCGGACTGGGCGCGGATATGCAACCCGTTCCCGAACCCACCGTCCGGGATTTGAGCGTGCCGCAGGCCAAACCCGCACCTGCCACGTCCGCGCGCATCCGCAAAACCACCTTGCCCGGCGGCGTGATCAGAGAACCCGCCCGCGGCGAAGAAGCCCCGCCGCCGGGGCCGGGACCCAAGCCCGCGTCCGCCGGTGAAGCGGAAGCCATTCTCCCGCGTGAGGTTCCCGCCGCGACCACCGGGGACATTCTCGGGGAAGAACCGGCCGCGGAAAAATCGGCGGAAACCAAAATCGGGGAACCGGAAAAAATTGAGCCGGAAAAGCCCGCCGAACCGGTGGTTCACATTGCGGACAATTCCGTGTCGGCGAAATCCAGGACAAAACCGAAGCGGCCCAAACCCATCACCGTCGCTTCGACGCCCATCATCGGCAATTACCAGTTGCCGCCGCTGGATTTTCTCCAGCATCCCGACACGACGGTAAAGCCCACCGAATCGAAGGAGGAATTGATGGCCAACGCGCGGCTAATGCAGCAGACGCTCGCGCAGTTCGACATCGAGGTTTCGCTGGGGGACATCACCAAAGGCCCGACCATCACGCGCTACGAATTGCATCCGGCGCCCGGAGTGAAGCTGGAAAAAATCACCGCGCTGTCCAACAACATCGCCGCCGCGCTCAAGGCCGAGCGCATCCACATCCTCGCGCCCGTGCCCGGCAAAAGCTCCGTCGGCGTCGAGGTGCCCAACCCGGTCAAGACCAAGGTCATCGTGCGCGATTTGTTTGAATCGGACGAATGGCGCAATTCCAAGGCAAAAATTCCCATCGCGCTGGGCAAGGACGTTTATGGTCATCCGATTGTCGCTGATCTGTCGGAAATGCCGCACATCCTCATTGCCGGCAGCACCGGCTCCGGCAAATCCGTTTGCATCAATTCCATCATCACGTCGCTGCTCTACAAGTTTTCGCCCGACCAGCTTCGGTTTGTGATGATTGATCCCAAGGTCGTCGAGTTGCAGCAATACAACGCCCTGCCGCACCTCGTCGTGCCGGTGGTGACCGATCCCAAAAAGGTCATCCTCGCGCTGCGCTGGGTCGTCAATGAGATGGAAAAGCGCTATCAGATTTTCGCGCGGGTCGGCGTCCGCAACATCGGCTCCTTCAATTCGCGCCCGAAGAACAAGCCGCTGCCGCAGCAGGAATTGGAACTGCCGCTCAAGGCCAAAAAGGAAAAAGTCGAACCGGGCGCGGAAGGGTTCGCGGTGGAAGTGGACGAGGAAATCGTCGTGCCGCGCGACGACGACATCGTCATTCCCGAAAAACTGACCTACATCGTCGTCATCATTGACGAGCTGGCGGACCTGATGCTCGTGGCGCCCGCCGACGTGGAAATGGCCATCGCCCGCATCACCCAGATGGCACGCGCGGCGGGCATTCATTGCATCGTCGCCACGCAGCGGCCGAGCGTGGACGTCATCACCGGCGTCATCAAGGCCAACATCACCGCGCGCATTGCGTTCCAGTGCGCCTCGCGCGTGGATTCGCGCACGATTCTCGACGCGATGGGCGCGGACAAATTGCTCGGCAAGGGCGACATGCTGTATCTGCCGCCCGGCTCGGCGAAACTGATACGCGCCCAGGGCGCGCTCATTACCGACCAGGAAATCAACAGCATCGTCGAGTTCATCGCCAAGCAGGGCAAGCCGAACTACGACCTGGAAATCCACCGGCAACTTTCCCAGCCCGCGGCCAATTTTGAAAACGAAACCGGCATTGACGAGGACGAGGAACTCATCCAGCAGTGCATCGAAGTCATCCGCAGCGAACAAAAGGCGAGCGTGTCGTTGATGCAACGCCGGTTGCGCCTCGGCTACACCCGCGCCGCGCGCATCATGGACGAACTGGAAAACCGCGGCATCGTCGGCCCCAGCAAAGGCGCCGAGCCGCGCGACATCCTGATTGATCTGGACGGCACGGGCGCGGACGGCGGCGGGCAGGAAGCGGTGTAATTGAATGGGAGGGCTGCCCTGTCGGCGGCCCCAATTTTTGATTTGGGACGGCGACACGCCGTCCCTCCCAGTTCTGCATGAAACAATTTCTGGTGACGCTGCCCCGCAACCTCATCGGCTGCTTCACGGGCCGGAGGCTCATCTGGCATGTCATCGCCATCCTGCTCACGTTCATCCTGGTCATGTCCGGCTTCGACTGGCGCTGGTTCCTCGCCACGCGCAATCCGGCGCTGCGTTCCTGGATGTGGCCCGCCGTCGGAATTGGCGCGCTGCTGCCGCTCGCCTTGCCGCTGATCCTTTTTGCCTTCGGCATCGTGGCTCGAAATGCGAAGGTCATTCTGACCGGCTGGGCCATCGGTCAGGCTGAACTTCTCGGGGCATTGGTTGTGGTCGCCTACAAAGCATTTACCGGCCGCGCCCATCCGGCGCACGATGTCGGCGCGGACATCAGCCGTGTTTTCCACTTCGGCTTTCTGCGCGGCGGGGTTTTCTGGGGCTGGCCGTCGTCGCACACCACCATCGCTTTTGCCATGGCCGTGACGGTCTTCACCCTACATCCGAAACCGCGCTGGCTGGGTTTGGTGGCGATCCTTTATGCGTTCTACGTCGGCATTGGGGTCTCCATGACCATTCATTGGTTCTCGGATTTCGTGGCCGGGGCCATTATTGGGTCGGTCATCGGAACCGTGGCCGGGAAAAGTTTTGATTCAGAGAGGCAAATTCAACAGAAGGTAACGAAGGAAACAAGGGATCCTGGTCTGTAAATTTCCACCTTTGTTACCTTCGTTTCTTTTGTAAATAAGAGCGGCAGCTTCAATTAATCCAGACCCAATTGCTTTTCGCATAATCAACTCCGCCGTTCTTGTGTATCGGCCGACAACCGGCCGGGTCATTTTTCATGCAAAATTGCCGAAAGTTGGCCTTTTTCATGCTATTTAAGTTGCAAAATTGCTTAGAGATATTGGAAAATATGACCATGTCCCAAGTCGGTGAACAACTTCAGGCGGCGCGCAACGCCCTGCAACTCACGGTGCAGCAGGTCGCGGATACCACCAAAATCCGCACCGACCACATCCGCGCGCTGGAGGAGGGACATTATGAGATGTTTTCGGCGCCGATTTATATCCGCGGTTTTGTCCGCATCTACGCCACGCAACTCAAACTCAATACGCCGCAAATCATGTCCACGCTCGACGCCGAACTGAGGCAGTCGGAAAAATTCAAGGAACCGCCGCCGCTGATGGAAGAATCGAACACGCCGCTCGACCACCTGATGTTCTGGCTTTCCAAACTCAACTGGCGGGGCGGGTTGATTGGCGGCGGGGCGTTGGTTTTGTTGCTGGTGGTTTTGCTGATCGGTTCGGCCTGGCGGCATCATTCGCGCAGCAATCCGCTGGCGGGTTTGAAGCCGGCGGTGTATCAATCGGCCGATGCCGGCGAAACGCTGCCGCTGACGTCACAACGCTGAAATGCGGAAGGCGCGCTGAAATGGTGCGCCCCGTCCAATTTCACATTCCCTTTCCGCGTTCTTCCTTTCTCATTCCGTATTTTCCCTCAGACGTCGTTCATATAAAGCGCCCGGTTGCGCCACAGGTAGAGCACGCCGGAAGTCGCGGTCAGCACCACCGTCAGCCACAATGCGATGTCCGCAAACACCGGCACCCAGCCGGTGAGCAGGGGTTGCAGCCATGACGGCCATTCGTTGCGGGCGTCCACGACGAGCAAGGCAATGATGGCCGCGATTTGCGAAACGGTCTTGTGCTTGCCGTAACGTTCCGCCGCCAGCACGACGCTTTTCGACGCCGCCAGCAGCCGCAATCCGGTGATGGCCAGCTCGCGCGCGACAATGATGATGACCATCCATGCTTCAACAGTCACCGGCGGGTTGGAACTTTGATGCGTGCTTTCCACGAAGGCGATGAACGCCGAGCAAGTCATGATCTTGTCCGCGAGCGGATCCATCAAAATGCCGAAGTTAGTGATGAGGCCGCGGCTGCGCGCAATGCGGCCGTCAAGAAAATCCGAGACCCCCGCCAGGCAGAAAAAAAACAACGCCAGTGTGTGATGGAACGGAACCGGCGTGAACAGCACCCAGATAAAAAGCGCCGTCAGCACGAATCGTCCTATCGTCAGCTTGTTCGGCAGGTTCATTTATATTAAATCCTCCTCGTCCTCGTGCTCGTCCTCGGAAAATTCGATTACGAGCGCGAGGACGACGACGAGGGCGAAAAACTTATGCGCCAAACTTGTCGAACATCCTGGCGTTGGCCTGCATGAGGCGGATCAGGAATTTCGCCTCAAACACGCTGAGCGAACCAAGGTTCGCGCCGGTTTCGGTAAAGCGGTCGAGTTTGTCCGAACCGCTCAACGCCGAATGCAGCAGCACCGGCTGCGGATGCCATGAATGGCCCTTGACGGCCACGGGCGTTGAATGATCGCCGGTGATGGCGAGCACGTCCGGCTTTTTCCTGAGCAAAATTGGCAGCGCGGCGTCGAAATCTTCAATCGCCTTTTTCTTCGCCGCAAAGTTGCCGTCCTCGCCCGCCTTGTCGGTGTATTTGTAGTGAATGAAGAAAAAGTCAAAGTTGGCGTATTCGTTGAGGTAACGCTCGAACTGCTCGGTGATGGTCGCCGGGCCTTCGATCTTTTTCATGCCGACGAGTTGCGCCAGGCCCTTGTACATCGGGTAAACCGCCAGCGCGGCGGCCTTCAATTTGTAACGCTCCTCGAACAGCGGGATATGCGGCTGGTGCGCGATGCCGCGCATAAGAAAGCCGTTCGCCGGTTTTTCGTTGGCCAGGAGGGGCAGCGCGGCTTTGTAAAAATCGGCAATGAGCGCGGCCATCTTCTTCTGGCCGGCGTTGTCCACGTCGCGCGGATGTACCGTCGGAATGGCAAAACCTTCGCGGTTCGGATCGGCATCGGTCAGCGGGCCTTCAAGTCCGCTGCCGCGAAAGACGACGACAAAACGATGTTCCTTGCCGGCCTTGATGATGACCTCCGTATCGCCGATTTTTTTGATTTTTGCGGCGAGCAGCGCGCAAAGTTTCTCGCATGTCTCCGTCGGGATGCGACCGGCGCGGCGGTCGGTGACAATCCCCTTTTTGTCGAGCGAACAGAAATTTGCCCGCGCGGCCACGTCGCCGTGCCTCAATTCCATTCCCAGCCCCAGCGCTTCAATCACGCCGCGGCCCACCTGAAATTCCAACGGGTCGTAGCCGAACAGGCCGAGGTGTCCCGGCCCGCTGCCGGGTGTGATGCCGGGCGCGGCGGGAATCATGCGGCCCTGCGCGGAATCCTTGCACAGCCGGTCGAGGTTCGGCGTGGCGGCGGCTTCCAGCGGCGTCAGATAATTTTGTTCTTTCGTGGCGATATCGCCGAGGCCGTCAAGGACGACCAGCGCGAGTTTGGCCTTGGTTTTCAGTGTCAGTTCGGAATAAAGCGCGTCCAAATTCATGTGCCTAATTTGCGGCCAAGCGCGCTCCAGCGCAATGCGATTCCAATGGGAGCGGTGCTCTATGAGCCTCGCTATTTTTGTGAATTATCTAAATGGCGACAGTCGCAGACCGCCGCTACAATGGAATCATGTCAATGATGCTGCACGAATTTCACCAAAGGCTGGGCGCGCGATTTGTGGAAGTGAACGGCGCGGAAATCGTGAATGATTACGGCGATTGGCTGGCCGAACACGCCGCGCTGTGCCAAAGCTCGGGCGTCTTGGACCTGAGTTTTCGCAGCCGGATTTGCCTGACCGGCACCGACCGCGTCCGGTTTCTGCACGGCCAGGTGACGAATGATGTAAAAAAACTGCGTGCCGGGGAAGGCTGCTATGCGGCGCTCGTCACCGCCAGGGGCAAAATGGAAAGCGACCTGAACATTTTTAATTTGCCGGATGAATTGCTTCTCGATTTTGAGCCCGGTTTGACGGAGAAGATCTGGCAGCGACTGGAAAAGTTCGTTGTTGCCGACGACGTGCAAATCGTGGACGCCGCGCCGCATTACGGTTTGTTGAGCGTGCAGGGGCCGAAGGCGGAAGAGGTTGTGCGCGCGATTGGATTGTTCCCTGAAATTCCAACGAAACCGCTCGATTCGGTGAAAATTTCCGATGCCACGCTTGGCGAAATTTATTTGATGAACCAGCCGCGATTAAGTCCATTTCCTCTCCCCGCCAAACGGGGAGAGGGTCAGGGCGAGGGGCAACATTTCACCTCCTCGCCCCGGCCCTCTCCTCCATTTCATGGAGGAGAGGGGGAAAATATTTTGAGTGGCTTTGATCTTTTCGTCCCCAATTCCTCACTCGGCGCGGTGGCGGACAAGCTTATTGCCGCGGCAAAACAAACCGGCGGGCTTGTCGCGCCGAAGCAGCGCGAAGGCGGGCGGGCTTGTGGCTGGCGGGCGTTCGAGACCGCGCGCATCGAGGCGGGCATTCCCTGCTTCGGGGTGGACATGGACGAAACGAATCTGCCGCTCGAATGCGGCATTGAAAACCGCGCGGTGGTTTACAACAAAGGTTGTTACATCGGACAGGAAGTCATCAACCGCATCCACAGCTTCGGCCACGTCACGCGTGAACTGCGCGGCCTGCGCCTGGCCGATGATTTGAAATCCTTGCCGCGCCGTGGCGACAAGCTCTTCCGCGACGGCAAGGAAATGGGCTACATCACCAGTGCCGTAAAATCACCGGTGCTCAACGCAACTATTGCGCTGGGTTATGTCCGCCGCGAAGCCAAGCAAATCGGAACCGAACTGATTCTGCAAACGGCGGTGGGCGAAGGTTCTGCAAAAATTGTGGAAATTCCATTTGTGGGAGGGTTGCCGTGTCGGCGACCCTGATTTGATTGGGGCGGCGGCACGCCGTCCCTCCCAACTTAAATTTTCTCGCCCGCAAACCATTTTGCCGATTTAATGTCCGCAGATGAAACAGAAGGCTTACGCCCGCGCGGGTGTGGATATTGATTTGGGCAACAAGGTCAAGGCCACGCTGCCGCATTTGCTTGCGTCCACGCATCGCCGCGAGGTGCTCGGCAAGGTCGGTGGCTTCGGCGGCCTGTTCGCGCTCGATCTGAAAAAATATCGCGAGCCGGTGCTCGTCTCGTCCGTGGACGGCGTCGGCACCAAGCTCAAAATCGCCTTCGCGATGGACCGGCACGATACCATTGGCGCCGACCTCGTGAATCATTGCGTCAACGATATCGCCGTGCTGGGGGCCGAGCCGCTGTTCTTCCTCGACTACCTCGGCACGGGCAAACTGGAGCCGCATGTTTTCACCGACATCATCAAGGGTTTCGCCCGCGCGTGCGCGGAAAATCATTGCGCGCTCATCGGCGGTGAAACGGCCCAGATGCCGGGCTTTTACCAGAAGGGCGAATACGACGTGAGCGGCACGATTGTCGGCGTCGTCGAAAAATCCAAAATGCTCAACGGCCAGAAGACCGTGAAGCATGGCGACGCGGTCATCGGCATTGCCTCGAGCGGCCTGCACACGAACGGTTATTCGCTCGCCCGGAAAATTTTCTTCGAGCAACTGAAATTGAAACCAACCAGCCGCGTGCCGGGATTGAAAGGCACGATTGGCGCGGAATTGCTGAAAGCCCACGTCAGCTACGGCCCGCTGGTGCAGAAGCTGTTGAAACAATTCAACGGGAGGGACGGCGTGCCGCCGTCCCCAAAATCACGGTCGGCGACACGCCGACCCTCCCAGAATGTTGTCAAAGCCTTCGCCCACATCACCGGCGGCGGGTTTGTGGACAACATTCCGCGCGTGCTGCCAAAGAATTGCGACGTGGTCATCCGCAAGGGGTCATGGGACATGCTACCGATTTTCGAACTCATCAAAGCCAAGGGCGGCGTGCTGGACGCGGAGCTTTACCAGGTCTTCAACATGGGCATCGGAATGGTTTCCATCGTATCGGCAGACAAGGCGGACGCGGTTTTGAATTTCATCCGCGTGCAGAAACACCGGGCGTGGCTGATTGGCGAAGTCGTCAAAGGCCGGGGCGAAACAAAAGTCGTTTGAACCAAAATGAAAGTGGACGTTGGAGCCAGCTCAACCACGGCTTTTTGCTGAAACGTTGACAACCAGATGCTTCCGCAACAATAGTGGTGTTGCATGCGGTTATTAACCGCCCTTTCACCGTGAGTTCATTCCTGAAACGCTGGCGGTAGTGACTGATCATAGTCGCCGCCATCCGTGCCGCCGGTCACGCCGGTTCAGGAGGCACAATTATACCCATCCCATGATTTCACGCTCGGCTTGCAACCAGTCGTCCAGTTCATGGCCCGACTCGGCGCCCCGCGTGAGATGAATTTCGTGCGCCCGCGCCTCGATTTGTTCGTGGAGCGAAATCGCGCCCAAGATGCCGTCCACCGTTCGATTCTGTGATTTTTTCCCGTTTTTCTTGTTGGTTGTTTGCATGGTTTGTCTCGTTTTATTGTTTTCTCCGGTTTGGGTATTCTTGACCGGGTGCTGCTGCGCGAATTTATTCACAGCCGGATGCGATGGAGCACCTTCCATGCCGTGACCGGCCAAAAATTTGAAGGGATGCAAAGGCTGCCGGTTCAACGGCCTTTTGCGGCCGGAAACTCGTTCAACCGATTTTCAAACGGTCCCCAGAGTGCGGCGCGAAGCGTGCGTTTTTTGGCATGAGTGGTGCTTTTCCATGGCGTACGGAAGAAGCAGAAATGAGAAGTGTGTCTGCGCCGGGTTGTATTCGTGAATAAATTGCCGGGATGTGCCGCTCGTCGCCGAGTCGGTGTGGTGAAATACATTTGGAACCATGACAAGCACAAGTATAAGCGTTAAGACAATCCTCTATGTCGAGAACGATCCGGTTTCACAGACCATGTACCAAAAGCGTCTGGAGCGCGAAGGGTTTCATCTGGAATGCGCGCAAGACGGGCGGGTGGCCCTTGATATTCTTTCCGAACGCACTCCGGACTTGGTCCTGCTGGACCTGATGTTGCCCAAGGTCAGCGGTGCCGATGTGCTCAAATTCATGCAAGCCGATCCACGTCTGACCACGGTTCCCGTCATTATTTTTTCCAACGCTCCATTGACAGAAGTGCCGCCGGACAGCCCACTGGCCCAAGGCACCAAGCGTCTGCTTAAAAGCGACTGCACCTTTCCCATGCTGCTGGCAAGCATTCAAGAGACGCTCGCTCACGCGCCGGAGTTTGTGGTGGTGGAAGCGGGTAAAACGCCTTCAACGCCGCCAGTGGCTGGCAATGGGGCAAGCCAGCACAATGGCGCGCAGACGGTCGTGATGCCTGAATCTGAAACCGCGGCCACAAAACAACGCGCGGCATTTTTGAAAGAAGCTGCGGCAATGATCCCCAAAATTCGCGAGCACAGCATGGGGTACATCAAAGCGCCCGATTCGGAAGCCAGTCGGGCTCATCTGTCCGGGCTTCATCAGCGCGTGCATTTGCTGAACACCAGCGCCACTCAGGCCGACTGTGCCCGCGTCGCCATGCTGACAAATACGCTGGACGCGTTGCTCTCCGGGATCATGGACAAGCCCTCAACGGTAACGCCGTCGGTGTTGCAAACCATCGCCCAAGCAGTGGATTGCCTGGATGGGCTTTTGAAAAACAATGACGGCTATTCCGTCGGGCCGCCGTTTCAAGCCAAAGTGTTGGTCGTGGACGATGACACCGTTTGCAATCATGTAAACGTGACTTCCCTGAAGCGGGTCAATTTCGACGCCGTGGGCGTGAAGGACCCCGCCGCGGCACTGAGCCTGTTGGAAACCACTTCATTCGACCTCGTCGTGCTCGACGTCAACATGCCCGGCATGACCGGCTTCGATGTCTGTGAAAAGATGCGCCGTCTGCCGCACTGCAAGAAGACTCCGGTCATTTTTGTCACGGCTTTCAGCAATTTCGACAATCGCAAGCAGAGCGTGCTCAGCGGTGGCAATGACTTCGTTTCCAAACCGGTTTCCCCCTTGGAACTGGCGCTGAAAGTGACCGTTAATTTAATCAAGGCGCGGGTGTCAGGCGTTCGCCCCCAACCCGAAGCCCCTTCCGCCGCAAACAATGGTTCGGCAAACGTGCTTCAACCCGCAGCCGCCACTCGAATGAATCAGCCGGCCAAGTCCGGGACACAGCCGCCGGAACCACCCAACCGGTTGGCGCCGATTTTCGAGCTTGGCGCCAAAGATGCCAAGACTGCCGGCTCTCCCCCGAAGACAACACGCCCGGAACCGGAACCGCGCCCGGCCAGTGTTCCCGACCAAACACTTCAGTCCAAGCCATCCACCCCCACCGGTCAGCGGAGCGGTGGTGAAACGCAAAATGCGGAAATTCACGAACGTCTGCGCCAAGGCAGTGCGGCATTGGAACGCGCCAAAGCCGGCTTGGAACAGGAATCCGCGGAACGAGCACGCATCGAATCGCAATGGCGCGAACAACTGAACGCGGCGAGGGCGCTGATTGGACAGACAGAAGGCGTGCTTAAAGAAAAGGAAGCGCGGTGCGGCCAGTTGGAAAAGGAATTGGCCGGGTCAAAGCAGACACGGGATGAACTTCAGAACAAGTTCGCGGCGGAGCAGCAGGCGGCGGCGAAAGCGCAGCAGGAACTCAAGGCCAACCTCGAAAAACAATTGGCGGAGCGGGCGCGTTTGGAATCGGAATGGCGCGAGCAACTGAACGCGGCGAAAGCGGCGGCGGGCCAGACGGAAACCGTCCTCAAGGAAAAAGAGGCGCGCTGTAGCCAGTTGGACAAGGAATTGGCCGGATTAAAGCAGACACGCGATGAACTTCAGAACAAGTTCGTGGCGGAACAGCAGGCGGCGGCGAAAGCGCAGCAGGAACTCAAGGCCAACCTCGAAAAACAATTGGCGGAGCGGGCACGTTTGGAATCGGAATGGCGCGAACAATTGAACGCGGCAAAGGCGGCGGCCGGTCAGGCGGAAACCGTCCTCAAGGAAAAGGAAAAACAGTGCGGCCAGTTGGAAAAGGAACTCGGCGGGCTGCGGCAAATGCGGGATGAACTTCAAAACAAGTTTGCCGCCGAACAACAGGCGGCGGCGAAGTCGCAGCAGGCGGCCAACGAACTTCAGGAGCGGCTGAATCAGGTCAATGTGGAACTGGAGCGCTCCCAAGCCGGCGTGAAACAACAGGCGGCGGAACGAACGCGTTTGGAGTCGGAATGGCGTGAGCAACTGAACGCGGCAAAAGCGGCGGCCAGCCAGACGGAAACCGTCCTCAAGGAAAAAGAGGCACGGTGCGGCCAGTTGGAAAAGGAAATGGCCGGGCTGCACCAGGTGCGTGAGGAACTTCAGCACAAGTTCGCGGCCGAGCAGCAGGCGGCGGCAAAGTCGCAGCAGGCGGCCAACGAACTTCAGGAGCGGTTAAATCAGGTCAACGTAGAGTTGGAACGCTCCCAGTCCGGCTTGAAACAACAGGCGGTGGAACGGGCGCGTTTGGAATCGGAACATAAAACCCTGGCCGAAGCCAAGGAGGCGCTGGGTCTGGAATTGCGCAACTTGCGCGAGAGCCAGGCGGCGCACGAGGCCGAATTGCGGGACAAGCAAAAGAAACTGGCCGAAGGCTTGCGCGAAAACATCCAGCTTTTGCAGTTGAGGTTGCAGGAGGCTGAAAACTTCAACGGCAGTCCTGGCGAAGTTTCCCACGGGAAACCCCAGTCGCGCTGAACGGACCTCCCACATTTTTCTGTGAGGGCCGCGTGACGTGGCCGGCTCCGGAAACCGCTTTTGGTGGAGAGCTTTTGCAAACGAGCTTGCCAGCAACTCGCATTCATGTGAAATACATGTCCCAGGAAACGCGGCGGATCAAAATTGATGCCGGCCTGGCGCGTTTTTTTTGACAAGCCGTTCATAACCAACAACGTCCCCGTAGCTCAAATGGATAGAGCAGCGGTTTCCTAAATCTGTGCAAGCACTTTTTTTGAATTTTTGATTTGATGGGTTTTCGTATTTTCTCATTGATTCTATTGACTGATTTTTACTTCCGTCGGCAGTTTTCAAGGTCTGACCTTTTGTTGTTTTTGGTTCTAATTTGATCTAAAAACTCAATATGGTATCAGATGCGGTATCAGATTTCAGACTCGGAATTCGGTGGAAATTTGGCTGGAAAAAGTGGTGCTCCCGCCCGGAATCGAACCGGGATTTGCCATTTAGGAAACGGCCGCTCTGATCCATTTGAGCTACGAGAGCAACATTTGCGGTGGTAAAATAGCTGCCTGCAAGTGTTGTTACAAGTTTAACGACGAAATAGGTTCACGCCGCGTTGCGCGATTGCAAACACTAGACGAATCCAGACGCGGGGTATATTTTTTGTTCATGGTTCATTTGACGCTAAATTCAGGGAAAATCCACCGAAGGAAAATGCCCAATGCACTGCCGCAACTTGAGGAACTGGTTCGTCCATTTCTGGACAAAGGCGGTGGAGTATTCCCATTTCCCTACAATGCCTACCGTATCGAAACGGATGTAACAGAAACAGGAATCGCGTTTTATTTTTTTAGTGGGAATGTTGGCATCTCCGCCTGCACCGGCACATGGTCTGCCGAATGCGCTCAAGAATACTGGGAACAAATTGAGAAGGAGTATTATGCTTTGACCGATGTTTGCCCAAAAGTGTCATGGACCAAGCGTTTGCCAAAAATGCCGCGTTCCGTGCCGTGGTTGGCGACACTAATTTTGCCCGGATATTTTTTCAAAGTGAAATCTGACAGTGAGGATGTTTCTTTCCTAAACACGTGCGAGTTCATTTTTTTTGAAGTGGCACAAAAACTAGCCCGTTCCTAAACAGCAGAGTGTTCGACCGTCTGAATCTCAATCTCCTCAATCACGCCTTCGTTTCTCGCAATTGTTCTGTATTTTTCAGGACAGATTTTAATGCGTTCCACGGCGAGCCGTTCCAGCGCATCACAAAGTGATTCTAAGCCCTTTCCTTTGGCAAAAATTATCTGGTCTTGAAATTTGATTTGCACGACTTCCTTGCCATTTTGCCGGATGAATTTCGCGTGCTGAAAATAACCGTAAGGGAAAAGGTGAATTTCCCCCGTCGTTTCCACGCGCAAACATTGCGGGCTTGTGGCCGTGCGCCAGCACGTCAGATTCTTTGCGCTCTCATCCGTTGCGTTGGTTTTTGTGTGAGATTTGGTTTCCATAAATCAATTTTTTCGATTGGCAATTGCGCCACTTGCGGGCGACGGCTTTGAATCAGCCCATTGATATATTTGCGAATTGGCGGCGGCACGCGCCGCGACTGCGGCGAATCCTGTTTTGCAAATTCAATTGCCAGTTCACGGTCGCCCAAGCGACCGACGTTCTCGCGCAACTGTGCTTTGTCCTGGGTAAAGATTTTGACCGCCCGCGTTCCGCGTGAAATCGTGACGAGCCATTGCTGATTATTCGTTGCGGCCTTCACCGACGAATCCGAAAACAAAACGTGCTCGACGGTTTTGCCTTGCGAGCCGTAGGACGTGATCGCGTAGCCGCGCACGAACCCACGATATTTTTCCGGCAGGACTCGCCCGTCCTTCAATTGGATTTGTCCCTTGCGATTGACGCCCGCAACCGTCACCAGTTCGCCGTTAATCAATTCCCTGCCGTCAAGCGACGGCGCATTGGCCTTGAGTTGCAGTTGATCGCCTTTGGCGAGCGTCATTTCAACCGGCTGACAAACCGTGAGCCGGTTTAGGAGCTTGAAAGGGACTCGTTGAATTTTACTTTCCGTTTGAACCAGCAAATGCGTCGGCGTTGCTTTCAGCAACGTGCCGACTTCGCCTTTGGCGAAATCCTTTGTCTCGCGGTTGAACACAATCACTGCGTTGGCCGGATAAAATCGCTTGTCGCGCTTTTGGGCGTCCGTCATCCGTCATCGAAGCCAAACTTGTGGCGAATGAAATAGGTTTGCTGCATGAGATTTATTGCAACGGAAAATGGGTCACGATCCGTGATTACATCACGGAAAGAGAAGCGATTTTGCGCGCAGAGAATCAGGCGCGGCAGGAGCAACAACGACTAGCACACGAACAAGCAGAGAGGCAGGCGAAAGAGCAAGAAGAAAGACGCCGGGAAGAATTGTTGGCCGAAGAAAGACGTAGAAGCGCACAACTTGAATCTGCCAAATCACGAGAGAATTTACCGCAGCAGCTAAACCAGCCAACGCCAACAACAAAAGGCGGCTCGTCAGGCTTACAGACTTTAGGCGCGCTTCTTTTGATCGCTGGTTTAGCCATCACAGCATATTTCTTTTTTGGCTACGATACTTCCGTAGAAAGCGGCGTTGGCCGCGTCAATAATCTTGGACTAATGGCCGACCGACAAAACGGAATCATCATTGGCATCGGGCTTGGAGTTGTCGGCACAATCATGCTCGCAATCGGCTCTCGCGGTAAAAACTAAACAAACTATGGCACAATTCCCAATCTCACCAAAGGCCGCTGATAGTGGAGCGGATAATAAAACGCTGCTCGCGTGGTCGCAAGACGACATTGAAAATCGTTTCGGCTTCAAAGGTGGCCGCTACACCAGCGTCACCCATGCGCCCTGGCCAAAATCCACCTGCGCTTCCTGCCCCGGCTCCACTTCCATCCGCACAAACGGCACCGGTTGCGTCTGCCAGCAACTGCCGCACGAAACGCTGCACCGAATGATAACCGCCGGCAAACGCTGCCCACAAACCAAATCCTGATAAATCCGCTGCGCCGACAGTCCCGCTTGCACCGCCGACTCAATGACCTCCTCCAACGGCACACACAAACTTTGCCGACCGGCGCCAAACCCCGGTGAGCGGAATGGCCGGTTTTAACTCCAATGCCGGTTCGGAGCCGGTGAGCGGAATGGCTGGTTTTGCTTCGCTGGTCAGAGTCTGAGCCGGTGAGCGCTATGGCTGGTTTTGAACCCGGCCAACCGCAAATGCCGCCCCACCGTCTCCCGGTCGATGCCCAGTTCACGCGCAATCCGCCGCTGCGACCAGCCATTGGCCGCCAAAGTTAATATCGAATGTTGCAAGCTCACGTTGAGTTGATTCATCGCGCCCTTGTGCCGTTTCCGACGGCACGCAACGCAATGCGTTCCTCAAAGTGGCTGGTTTTCATTCGCTCTCTACTGGCTGGTTTTGACCGCTCGCTGACACCAAATTGGCGGATTGCCCCGCGTAGCATCATGCGAACCCGCTGGCAGCAGATGTTTGACCGCTATCTTCGTGCGCATGGATTCGTTTCCGAAAGGGCATTTTGGGAAGGCTATCCCGAAGAGAAGTCGAGTCATCCTAGCCTTTTAGTCCGATTTGTTTGTCGTTCAAGCCGCGCTCATACGGATATGTGTGACGTTTTTCTGGCACTTTATGTTTTCAAACGTCCAGAATCAGCAGGCATTGAAAAGCCGCATGACGTAGATTATTTGCAAAGAGCTTTGTCAACCAAAGCCGATAGTGAAACTGATTCATCACCCGAAAATGAATAAAAGTCATTCATCCGAACCGATTCGCAAGCGGCAAAGCGTATTTTACCATTTGCCGCCAAGCCCGGAAGGTTTTGGAGGAATTTATATGCATATGTTTCCAGAGGATGTTTCGCTTGGCATTATGCCCATCGGCGGACGATCCTCACGCCCAGATTTTAAGGTCACGCTTTGCCCCGCAGATAAAGCGGCAAAGGAAATTATTACGGCAGGACTCAACAGACGCGACTATGGCTACGGTAATTCATTGGCTGATTCTTTATATGAGTTTTTCCGTTTGTTAGCGGCTGATTTGTGTTCTGCCGAACAAGCCATATTCGAGATTGTTTATCTTGAAGACCAGCAAACTGGAAAAGTAATTGGTTTTGAATTGGCGTTCATCGGTGAAAATCAAATCGTTGAGAAAAGAGGTCTGCTTTTCCAATCCGTTCCGCCAGAAGTTGCGAGAGAGCGGAATGTTCCGAACTAATCCCTCTAGCGAGGGAAAATCTGATGGTATTCAAAGCGCCCGCAGATTTTGAAAAAGAACTCCACGATTTAAGACAGAATTTGGCGCAATTGGACAAATCAAGATTCCCAATGATGATGTTGGAAGCGACAAAGAAAAATGCTCCTTACGATTTCAAAGCACATGAACGGTCAATGAAACTTGCCTTGGTGGAAGCAGTGAAGCCAATCGGATGGAACGCGCGCGGCACGTTTAACGACTGTGTTTTGAGCTACTATTGGATTCACTTGTCGCTTACGTTTGAAAAATTCAAAATCCAATTGAGAGAAGCCATGCTGACTACTCTGAATGATGGCCTTGAGCGCATTGGAGAAAAAATTGGTTTCAAGACTCAAATTAAAATTGATGGACTGCCGACACTAGCTGATGTTGATACCGCATCGCACAATTTGAATTCCGGCGTGATGCCGTTCACAGAAGTGATGAAAACATTTGAGTTGCGGTGATATAAAGACCCCCCATATTCACCCGTCGCCCCGCCATAGCCGCTCAAAAAAGTTGCGGTCAATCCGTCCCCTACACGCACCGAACTCATTCAAATCACTTCAAATTCTTTAGCCACATTGCCAATTCCTTTTCAGTCAGCATTTCGTAATCTTCCAATGCCTTGCCGATCTGCACCACAGTAGCCCGGCCCAGCCCAATTTTATTTTCAAACGCTTTGATTTGGTCAACCAGCATCGGAAGTTGACTTCCCGCCTTGCCAACATCGGAAGCATCCGCACTGCCCCGCACAACTTGGGTAACAAATAACAGGGCGCGCAGATGTCCTGCCACGTTATGTTCTTCAAATGTTTTCTTCAACTGCCCCGGACTTCCCCGACGATTTGAATATATCCGGGCCAGGTATCCCGTGATTTCCTCTTCCGGGTCCTCGGGAAAATTTCCAGTGAAAATGGTCAAGTATTCTCTCAGCCGGGCAGTGACTTGATGTTGTGTCAAAACCCCGCGCCGTAAATAAACAAATAGCACCTTGCTAGTTGCAACCATGACATCAATGAAGTTCGACAGGCCATTGATGTTGGCCTTGCGTTGGTGCCGGCACAATACGCTATCTTTGTGGCGGTCTGCGAAACTGTAAATCGCTTCGCCAAGGTCTGGAAATTGTTCACGGGAAAGTTTTAGCCAATCTGGCATCGTGTCGGAATGGAACGGATCGCGTATTTTGACGCGGAAGCCGTGACCTCCGCGCTGGCCCTGACTGTCATCCTTGTAATGAATTTTGAGATTCAACAAATACTGGATTAGTTGAGCGCGGCCTTGCTGGCTGCCAACCTCATCCAAAAGCTCCACCAATCCACGTCCCGTTTCGCGGACTTCCGTTTCTCTCCCCGAATTGCCGCCTCCCTCTTTCATCTCGTGCGTTAATTTATGTTCCTGAATCAGCCACATCGGCACGCTGACTTGCAGCTTTTCGCCTTTTGCCGCCACCAGATAACACAACACTGCCCCGTTGAATCCTGCATTGATCTCCGGCGGCAACAGAAATTCTTCAAACCCGTAGGCTGCCACCTTGACATCCTTCGTGAATACAGGCTCGCGTTCGTTGAAATGCTTGATGGCAACCGCAACCTTATCTGGCTTTATTTCAGGGCTGATAGAATATGTCAGCGACAGCCTTCCGTTTTCATCCAACACGCAACTTTTCACCCGCATTGGAGGCTCTGCCGATTCATCTGCCACTGGCGGTTGTTCCCGGCCAGGTTCAAATTCTGAAGCAGCAATCAGGTTGCGGCTGAATTCGTCTTCAAACATCGTTTTACACACATCGCGATCTGTCTCCCAGGCCAAGCAGGATTCCACATTGTCACCGTCAAAGGCGGCGGTTGTGAAATTTGCACTACCGGCCATGCACAAAGTTTTTCCGTTCAGACTGACGGCAACAAATTTGGCGTGCAAACGTCGGTTATCCACGCCCGGAAGATCGAAAAGACGAATTCCCTTGCCGAATCCGGCAAGCAGATTAGCCGGGAGATTGCTGGTATTTTGTTGGGCTGTGATTTCAACAAGACAATCCGGCCAGCGATCACGAACGCGTTTTAACAAACGCAGGTCGGAATCATAGAACGGAGAAATGACATGAATTTTCAGCGGCTTGCCTTTTCCGATTTTTGCCAACATCCAGTCCCACAATCCACCATGCAGGGTGTGAATCAAAACCGGGTCGCCAACCTCATTGGAACCTTTGTGAACGCTGTTGAGCCAAGGGAATTCGAGCGCCAGTTCATCAAGCCACTTCCGGGCAATTTTTCCGGCATAGGTCTCGCCGTGCGCCGTGCAATCCTTAAAAAATTGTATCGCCTCATGGACAAGCGGCAGATTTGCTATTTGCCGTTGTTCACTGTCAATTTGCAACGGAATACGATTCAGCAATTCTAGATTATGAGTGCTGCCGGACTGTGTCAGGTTATTGCTCCCGCAGATGACGTCCGCGTGTTTTTCGCCCAACAGCAGGGCAAGTTTGGGGTGAAACACGCCGCCCGGCTTACGAACCGGCAAAACCAGATAACGCTGATTCAGTGATCTTGCAGGCGTCTTGTTATCGGTCAAAAGTTTTTGCAGCCGATTTGCATCCACCATGACAATTATCCGCCGCGCTTGTGCCAAAGCCTTTGAGACGAGCAAATACCTTTCAAAATGAACCGGGTCAAATTCGTAAGTTGAGAAAATCGCGAAACGCGCGTTGTCCCCGTCAAAAAACGAACTAAATTCAAGTGGCTTCATTTTTCCCCCATTCTCGCCAGCTCTCTTTTAAGAAATTTTCCACCTTCCGCCGTAAGCTTCGCCAGCCAACGGTCATTGTCATCGTGTTCCACCAACGCAAGGTCCTCCAAAATTTGCACTGCCGAATAAAACCGCGAGTTTTCCACGACAATGTCGTCATAGCTCAATCCGCGCCAACGTATCACCCCTTGTTCGCTGTGAAACAGCGCACGGGTGCCGTCCCATACTTTTTCGTAAGACAAAACTTCATGCTGTCGTATGACGAAACGACTAATGACCAACATCGCTATTTCCTTCCAAGTCGAGTCCCAGAAATTGCCGAAGGAGTCCCGGAATTCGCGCAGCACTACCGGAACCGTTATGTCCCGGTAGGGATCATGTGCGGCCCCGGCTAACCAGTTGCCGTATTGCCCATCATTCCACCGAGTATATCTGCAAACCGTCATCGTCAGCAGCACAAGAGCGCACGCCATACTCTCCGGGCTTGCGTAGGCCAGATCATTACGCCGAAGTTGACCGGCCAAGTTGTTTTCAGAAAGGGGATTCGCATAGTTGAAATGCAGGTCGAAATCATTCCCGCCAAACAAGACTTCATCTGCGGATTTCAAACCGCCGGCTTGAAACAACTGTCGCGGTGTCATTTCAAGAAAATTGCCTTCGATTTTTTTGCCCAACATTTCACCCATGAATATGAGCACGTTTTTGGACTTCAATGAATCCACGATTATTTCCAGACGTGTGCCGCTCATTCCCGCCTTTTGTGCATATCCGACCACGCCTGCAAACAGACTCTCCAATGACACCGACAGGAAATAATGAAAATAAAACATTCGCCAGCGATTTGCGATGTCCGCCAACGGAGTGGATAATTCAAATTGCAAAATCTCGCTTCCGTCCTCATCGGTTGACGTGGCGTTAAAATAAACCGCATCTCTCAAAACAAAATGATCCAGCCTAATGCCATGCGGCGAGATTTTGTCTATCAATTCGAGAAACAGCGTCAGGCTGTCATGCCGGAATTTGTGGCTCTGTCCCGGACTGCCCACTCGGTCAAAAAAAACTTCGCGTAGCAGGGCACGATCCGGGGAATTGGAATCAGCCACTTCACACAGCCCCCCAAATTCGCCCCACTTTTTCAATTCGCCGGGCTTGCACCCATCCTGTTCCTTCGTCAGCTTTGACACGACCGGCAAATGTCCGATGGCGCGTTCATAGGAGGATGCGACGCGGTTTCCAAGCTCGCTTAATTCAAGGTCGGTAATTTCTTGGCCGTAACCATCTTCCGTTTCCACCTCCTCCTTCACATCGTTGCCGTCGGGCGTCTCGTTGAAAAATCCCAAATGGACGAGGGAGTTGTAGTAGGCATCCAGCGCGGGATTTTTTACGAAACTTAATTGTGAAAACTTTGGGATTCTATCCGGGTTGGCGGCTAACCATTCCATTGCCTTTTCGGAACCGACCAACCTTCCATCCTTGCAAGCATCCCCGTTGTGGTGCAATACACAACCCAACGTCAATGCCTTTTCCCGCAGACGAACGGCTTCAATCAAATCAGCGTCCGCACGGCTGGCTTTCTCTCGTTTTGCAAAATCTGACACGCACCACGGAAGAAATGAGAAATATCGTGCTCTTGGAGTTATGGAGGTTATGCAATGCAACAATTCAGAAGAGAGTCGTGCTGAAACACGGAAAGACTAAACCCAGTGGGTCCTGAGCCTGTGAAATAGGAACCATTTTGCTCCACGCAAGAAGCACGGGAGTGCATTCATTTTTTGCAGCCATATTTGAAATAAAATGCGGTCATTGATTGACGAAAGCAGACATCGAAGTGTGGCACGTTCATTCTCCCCACCATTGCCGCTCAAACATATCCCGGTCAATCCGCACCGGCTCAATGCAGCGCGGATCATCCGTTTTCGGGCTGTTCACCAGATCGCTGACGGGATAAATTTTCAACGCATCATCCGGCGCACGCTCCAACGCCATTTTGTGCGACTCGCTGCGCGGATCGTCGTCTTTCAACCACCAGCCAAAATGACTCGGCGCGATGATGACCGGCATCCGGTCGTGCAGCGGCGCAATCGCCGCGTTCGCCGCCCGCGTGATGATGGTGAATGATTCAATCGTCTCGCTTGGCGGGGCTTCATCCAAATCAGTTTCGGCATTTTCCCGCGACGGCGGTTTGATCCAGCGTTCCCACAAACCGGCAAAACAAAACGGCTCGCCGCTTTTCAGCATCACCCGGAACGGTTGCCGTTTCCCTCGCGTTCCTGCCATTCATAAAAACTGTCGGCAGGAATCAGGCATCGGCGTTGCTTGAACGCCTCACGAAACGCATTGCGGCTTTGCAGCGTTTCCGACCGCGCATTGATATGCGCGTTGCCGACGCTTTCATCTTTCGCCCAGGACGGAATCAAACCCCA
The DNA here is from genome assembly GCA_963786375.1 of uncultured Verrucomicrobiae bacterium. GTDB lineage: Bacteria > Verrucomicrobiota > Verrucomicrobiia > Limisphaerales > UBA11358 > UBA11358. The sequence goes on along the minus strand of CAWAYP010000001.1, from coordinate 98,926 downwards.
CCGCATGAGTTTCATCGCCGGTTGATGACGCTCCATGTAAATCACCGGCGCAAGCTGTGTCGGCGCGATGTTGTAGCGCGGCGCAAGAAACGGCGCACGCGCCATGACGACGCCAACGAGTTTGATCAACTCGTTAAAATCTTTCGCCGCCGTGTATCGTCCGCACATCTTCGTGGAAAATACCACGGACGTTTTTTTACCGCTATTGTCTTCTGGAACAATTGGACAGACCTTGTAAAGTCACAGGCATGAAACTGATTTTCCTCGCATTACTGCTGGCATCGAATGTTATCGCCTCTGATATACAGGTGTTCTTTTCACCAAAAGGAGGCTGCACCGAAGCAGTTGTCGAGAACGTCGGCAAAGCCAAATTAACTATTTTGGTGCAGGCGTATTCTTTTACAAGCGCACCGATTGCAAAGGCTCTTGTTGATGCGGCGAAACGTGGCGTCAAAGTTCAAGTCATTCTCGACAAAAGCCAGCGCACCGAAAAATACAGTGATGCAGATTTTCTTTTGCACGAAGGTGTGCCGACTTTCATTGATGCGAAACACGCCATTGCTCACAACAAAATCATCATCATTGATTCGCACACGATTCTAACAGGAAGCTTTAACTTCACGAAAGCTGCGGAAGAAAACAACGCCGAAAATCTACTTGTGATAGACGATGCCGCGCTCGCCAAAAAATATACGGAAAATTGGCAGAGCCATCTTGGACACAGTGAGCCATACACAGACGAAAAAGGCACGATGACCGAGACGCGGCCAAACCGGAAGCGCACTCAATGAAATCTTTGGAGCAAGCTGTCCGTTTGCATCAAAGCAATGTGTCTTGCGCTGATTTCGCAGGGCCGTTTGCACCCCAAAGTTTCGCAATCATTTCCCGCTGCGGCGTGAACGGACATTTTGCCTTCGGCTGCTTTTGCGATTCGTCAATGTGCCGGAGCGCGAATTGCGCGCCGGTCATTAGCGCCGTTTTGCCAAGCCGTTCATTCAGCTTTTGCGCCACGTCATCCACCGCGCCCCAGCGTTCTTCATGCGTCCGCCCCCAAAGTGTCGGATGCGTGTCCAGACGTTCAAGATTATACATCGCAATCCTGCCCAAGCCGGAAAATTTCTCATCCTGGTTGTGTGGCGGCATCCGTCCGCTGCTAAATGGTTCGTCTAAATTATTTCCGAATGCTCAAAAAACAGCCGTTTTCCTCAACCACAAGCTGGCCGGAGGCATTTCCGCCAGTGAGCAAATCAGTGGAGACGGCATCGCCGACGAGTTTTTCAATCGCATCGCGCATCGGGCGTGCGCCGAGCTTTGGATGAAAACCGCGCCGCACCAGAAACGGCAAAGCGGATTCATGCGGCGCAAGTTCGTGGCCTTTATCATGAAGGAATTTCAATTCATTCGTCAGCAGCAGGCCAGCGATTTCAAGTTGGTTGTCATAAGTCAGGCGGTTGAAAACCAGTTTCTCGGTGATGCGGGCAAACATTTCAGGGCGCAGGGATTGTTGCGCTCGCGTGAGGACGTGCCGCTCCATCGTGGCTTGGGTGGAATGTTGTATGTGCAAAATTTCCGCCGCGCCGATGTTTGAGGTAAGCACAATGTAGTGCTTTGAAAAATCCAGCGTGTCACCGCTCGCCATCGTCACCCGCGCCGCATCCAGAATTTGCAGGAACACATCCAGCACGCGCGGATGCGCCTTTTCGATTTCGTCAAAGAGTAAAGTCCCGCAAGGCGATTTGTCATACGCCATTCCCAAAGTGCCGCGCTCGCCCAACCGCGCACCGAGCAGAACGCCAAGCGATTCTTGCGTTTGGTATTCGCTCATGTCGAAACGAAAAAGCTTATCCGCGCCAAAAAGAAATTCTGTGAATGCCAGTGTGATCTCCGTTTTGCCAACACCTGTCGGGCCGAGGAACATGAAGCTGCCACGCGGACGAGTCGGCTTGGTCAACCCACTGTGTCAAAGACCGAGACCTTCATCATTTTGCCCGCGTGCTTGAGGTTGAATTGGGCGACCTTTTCCCGCCGGTTGAATCTCCATTATTGATGGCGCGAAGCTGAACGCACCCTGCCTCCGCTGAATCTTGTAATGAAATCGTTACAACCTGCCGAACGCAAAACTGGTAAATCAAAACAAAAAGAATTTATGGATGTCAGCGAACCCAATCAAATCACGGAACAATTGCGAAAAAAAACGAGAGAAGAACGGCTGGCATATTCCATTCCAGAGGCGGCTGACATGCTGGGCTTGGATTATTTCACCGTCTATAACCTCGTCCAGCGCGGGAAATTGAAAGCGTGCCGCGCGTTGCGCGGAAAATTCCTTATCACTCGCGCCGAACTCGACCGGCTTTTGAACACTGAATAGAATTTTATGTTAAAACGAAATGGAGAAGATTGCGAACACCCTGTGCCGAATTATCCCGGCCTGCTGACGGCGAGCGAATTCAAAGCCTACAATGTGGCCGTCCCTTTGGTGGCGGAGGAGGTGCGCCTGTTCAACGAAAGAGCAACCACGCTATCCGAGATTGAAAAGCAAAGCGCCGGAACAGCGGAACAAGTCACTTCACAAATGGCGCGCGATTTGCCATCGCTGACGGTAAAGGGAAAGCCGGAGAGCGAGTGGAAAATCAGGCACGTTTTGATTAAGTCCGCCCGGAGCGAGATGCTGCTTTGTTCGCGCGACCATGAGGGCGAACAACAATTTGGCGTCGTCGAGAAATTTGACCCCAAATCACCTTTTGCCCGCGTTCACGGCGACACGGATTTGCAGATGACGGGCAACAACGCATTTGTTTTGTTGCAAAATTATGTGGAAAGCGAGCGCAGCGTTCTTCAGCTTTTCCGCAAGGACATTGAAGCCACCGTTGAAGAAAAACTTTCGGAAAAGTTTCCGAGTCAAAATCACAGCCGAGTTGTGCGGGCGATTTCGGCGCGCTGTGAAACCCAAGCACCAGTCGAAAGCGAAAAGGAAAAACCGGCCAAGAGCGTCAAAATTCGGATGTGAGGCGACCTTATGGGCGACTTCAATTCCATGTTTCCGAATTTCCTGACGCAATGTTTGTCACTAAAAACGCTCCTTACACCGATTGCCTTTTTGCTCATCACTGGCGGCTTGATTGCCTCGACCATCGCGCACCACCGCAGCGGTAACGCGCAGCTTCAGGCCATCGGCAAGGTGATCGTCCTCATCATGCTGATTGTTTTTCTGCCGACTTGGGGAAACCAAATTGTGTCCATCGTGGACGACACGGTTAAAAATGTCCTGAAAGTTGACCCTGCAAAAATCCACGACCAGTATCAGGCCGCGCTCGAATTAAAAAAATCCACCGACGGAAACCAAAGCTGGTGGGACAAACTGTTTAATTTTTCCACCTCGATAATTGAATCCCTGATGTCGGTTGTCTTCATCATTTTGGGCTGGCTCGCCAGCACGATTGAATGGTGGGCGTATATTTTGCAAAGCGCGATCTTGTTCATCGGCTATGCTCTCTCGCCAATTTTCATCGGGATGCTGATGTTTCCATCGCTGCAAATCGTCGGGCGTAATTATCTGCTCAATCTGCTCGGAATAATGATCTGGCCGCTTGGCTGGGGCGTGGCCGGACTCATCACCCAGGGCATGATTGATTTTATGACCGACCAAAGTTTTTTGAGTTCTCAAAATGCCAGCGGTGTTATTGGCTATTCGCTGCAAAATCTCATGGGACTGGCGTTTCTCGGCATCTGGATAATTTTCAGCACAATTGCCGCGCCGGTAATTATCCAAAAAGCGATAGCCACGGGAAATTCCGTCGCGTCAAATATGTTCAGTGGAGCTTTTGCTGCGGGTAAAGCGGCAGGAACGTCGGCCGCAACCACTTTTGCGGGCGGTGGTGCAGCCGGAATTAAAGGCGCTATTGCTGCCGGGGCGTTGGCGACCGCCGCCGGGGCAGAATCATTGGCGACATCTTCAATGGGCGAGGGCGGTAGTTCGTTGCTTGGTTCGTTGGCGCAAACAAACAACCGAGCGCACCAACGGGAACGCGACAATGAAGGGCAAAAAAAGCAGCCGAGCTTTCCGCCGAATGATCCAACAGGTGATAAAACCGTCGCTGGCTTGCTTGATAAAAGTCGCAATGCCAATGCCTGATTTTTAAGGTGAAAACCGCCCGCGCTTGTGTTAAAATTCACTCGTGACTGGATTCCTTGCCATCATGGGAATTGGAACGGTGGTCGCCATCTGGGTTGTGGCGAACCTGCCGAAGTCGCGTGGCTATCGGCGTGACGCAGTTTCATTTGAACAGAAGCCGCTCCAAACTCCCGCTTGGCGAAAAGACATTTCCGAGGTTTATTCAACCGACGGCTTTGATTATTTAAGAAAGCTGGACCGTTATCAAACTGATCCGCAGCATTGGCCTTGCCCATTTCCGCCGCCAGAGCCGGGAAAAATGGAATGCGAATACGATTAAGCGGCCTGCTGCTTTTGATTGGCTGAAATTTTCCCTTTCAATTTCTCAATGATTGCAATGCCGACACGCTCCAGCAGTTCATCCAGCAACGCTTGCGGCTCTGACAGTTCCTGTTCAAACACTTCGCGTCCCATTGCTGCTTTTGCGCTCTGAAGATATTTTGGCAGCGGCACGATTTGCACCGGCTCGTTAGCCTGTCCCCAAAAGATTTCAATAGCTTCATTCGATGCCCACCACGGATAGGAATACGCCGCTTTGGCTTGAGCCACCGTTTTACCGGCATTCGTGGAGGGGGCGACCACTGACGGGGTTGGTTTGGGGGAGGCACGTCAGTTGAGGTTGCGACTTTCGCCGAAAATAACTTTCTCCGCCATGTTCGCGGAATGTTTGTCCCGCAAGTGGCCGTAGGTTTGCATCGCCAGCACACCACCATCTTTATGCCCCAACCACTTTGCGACGGTTGGGATGTCCACGCCAGACTCGATGCAGCGTGTTGCAAACAGGTGTCGCAGGTCATGGTGAGTCAGGTGAAAAAGCCCCAGCTTCTTGCAGGCGTTTTTTAATGAGCGGTTGAATTTGCGGACTTTGAGAACCGGATTTTCCAGAAATTCCGTTTCCCCGCGCTCTGCCTTCATGCGTTCCAACAATTTCCTCATTTCGGGAATCATCGGCACACGGCGCATTTCCCAATTCTTCGTTCCGGTTATCGGATCGCCACGAATGATGATTTCGTTTTTCAAAAAGCTGCAATCTCGTCCATAAATTTTTGCGGCCTCACTCAAACGCGAACCAACATAAGAAAAGAATTCAATCGCGTCTGCGGAATGTCCGCCCCTGCCGCTGCCATTTCCACGAACGTGGGATACCAATGCGAGAAACTGATCGGGTTCCGGCAATTGTAGTTCTTTCCGGCGCACTCTGGCACGTTTCACGTCTTTGTCTTTGGCGGGATTATCATAACGCGCACCTGAATCCACGGTGATGTCCAGAATACGCCGGAGAACCGAAAGGGTTCCGTTTGTCACCGTTGGGGAATACCTTTTGCCAAACCGCGAACGCCATTCGAGACAGTCAAACTTCGTGATGCGCTTCACATCCGTCTGTTCCAAGCCGGGCCAGGTTTTAAGAAGATCAATGGCGGCTCGCTCGTTGTAATTTTTTGTGTTTTCCTTAATATCAGTGGCGTGTTTTTGGCGTTCTCTGAAAATTCCAAGCGCATCGGCAAAAGTCATCTTCCCGATAATCTTGGTTTGCGACGGCGCGACGGCGCGATGTTCGGCATCCAACACGTCTGCCAACCGCAGTTTGGCGACCGAAAGAATGTTGGTGTCGAGTGATTTTCGGACAAGCTTGCCACGCACCTTTGCGCGGGCGAAATAAATGCCAGAGGGTTCGTAGCGAACCAGATTGGCGACGGGAGCTTTTGTCCAGAGGCTTTCAGATTCAGGATTTTCAGTTTTCATGGAAACAGTATCAGATGGCGGTATCAGATTGGGTGTAACGGAATCATTACAAAATGAAGACCGCCCAATGTTTATTGTGTTCTCTTGATACCGACATGAAGGAAGGCTACGCTGTTTCCTAAACCGCGTATCCCAGTTCAATTCCGGGCGGGGACGCCATTGTGTCCGGGTGGCAAAACAGCCCCAGGCTTGAATCCTTTTGCCGGCAATCGGTCGAATTAAATGGGGTTATCTGTTATGGTGCGGACAACAACCCAATCGCCACATGAAAAAACCAATTTCATTTAAATTCATTTTAGGTTTGGCAATGTTGGCGTGGACGCTGATCGGCGATCGCTCGATGCAAAGCTCCAACGCTCAAACGCAACCCCTGCCACCGCCAGGCACTGATCTCATCGCCACTTCCCCGGACAGTGTGTCAACAACCGGCACATTGCCATCGGACATTGATCCGAACGGCGCACTCGCACAAGTCGTCCGATTGCTACAGGCCGGCGTGGAGCAGAGTGTGATTTTGACGTACATCAGCAATTCCGCCAGCCCGTTCAATCTAAACTCGGATGACATCATTTACCTTAACGACCTTGGCGCATCGGCGGAAATCGTCAACTCGATGATGCGGCGGGACCAGCAATTACAGCAAATGGGAGTTGCGGCGGGCACTTCGGCAACTCCGCCGGCCAACACAACGGAAGAAACCACAACGCCACAGCCGGCGGAAGTCACGGTGAATTATTTTTACGACACGCTCGCGCCCTACGGCGGTTGGGTGGACGTTGAAGGCTACGGCTGGTGCTGGCGGCCAACCATTGTGATTTACGATGCCGGCTGGCAACCCTATTGCAACAATGGACATTGGGTTTATACCGATCAGGGCTGGTTCTGGATTTCGGGTTATTCCTGGGGCTGGGCGACATTTCACTATGGCCGCTGGTTTCATAACCCCCGCTATGGCTGGTGTTGGTGGCCGGACACAACCTGGGCGCCGTCCTGGGTGTGCTGGCGTTACAACCAGGATTATTGCGGCTGGGCGCCCTTGCCGCCCCATGCGGTTTATCGGTCCGGGGCGGGGTTCATTTATGACGGTCACCAGGTCAGCACCGGTTTGAATTTCGGCTTGAGCGTCGGCGCCTTCACGTTTGTGCCGGCGCGGGATTTCTGCGACCCGCAACCTTGGCGTCACCGCATCGAAGCGGGCGAAGTGGCGCGCGTTTACAATCAAACCGCCGTCATCAACAACATCATTTTTGACAGCCGCCACGAAGGCATTGTCAATGCCGGCATCCCGCTACGCGAAATCACCGCTGTCACCCGGCGGGAGATTCATCCAGTCACCATTCGTTACGAGGAAGAAAAAATCGCGCCCGGCCACCGCCACGAACAATTTGAATATGATGGCCGCACGCTGATGGTGAACCGCCCGCATTTTGTCGGCTCCCCGGTTTTGACCGTGCAGCCAGGAACCGTGACGCCAACCGAACACCGGCAAAATGAATTTCACCCGACTGTTCGCGGGAATGAAAACACTGTTTCCCCCGGCCTTGGGAATCCGGCCCGGGACAATTTTCCGCATTCGGAGATAAATCGGAACTTAAACCCGAATTTCAATCAGACCCCGCCACGAATGCCGCAGACTTGGCAGTCAGAAGTCCCGCGCACCACCACGTCCAAATCGCAGGAACACAACGGAACCATGGCCGCGCCAGCCCGAAATTATTCGGCCTGGCCAACCCAAAATCAGCCCCCGAATCACGATTACGGTTCTGACAACAGGGTTCTGTCTCCCCGGGCACAGGGCTTCGAACCGCAGCCATGGCACAGCGCCAACCACAACCCTCAACCACCGGGAAACCTCAGGGAGGAACAACATTTTTCCGCCTCTCCGGCTGTGAATCATTATTCTCCGCCGGCAGAGCAACACTTCAATCATTCCGGGCCGCCACCACCGGCGGTTCAACCGCATGCGTCGCACCCCGCTTCTTCGTCGTCGTCGCAACCATCCGCCCGACCAGGCCATAACCAGGACAATGACCAACGGGGACATTAAAGTGCTGTTTGTCTGTTTCGCAATGCCGCGCGGAATTCCAGTGCGGCTTTTTGCTTTCGTAACTTTTCCGCGGCAGGCAAAATGCGCGCGTGGGCATCACGCGGCGGCAATATGAACAAATGCAGCAGCGCCTCGGCGGCGCGCCGGCCCGCGCGGCAGCACCGGTGTTTGCGGCCAGCCTGCGGGCGCCGGCTTCCGTGCATCGCGTCGTCCTCGGCGTGGACCCGTCGCTGCGCGGCACCGGCTATGGCGTCATCCGCCTCGCCAAACCACATCCGGCCGTGCTCAGCCACGGCACCATCTCCTGCCCGCAAAACTGGGAGCATTCCCGCTGCCTCGCCAAAATTTCGCAGACGCTGCGCGAGGAGCTGCGCGAGCACCAGCCGACCATCTGCATCGTTGAAGGACTGTTTTACGCGCAAAATTTGCAGACCGCCATCATCATGGGTGAAGCGCGCGGCGCGGCGCTCGCCGCCGTTGCCGAAGCCGGTCTGGAGATTTTTGAAATCGCCCCGCGCAAGGTGAAGCAAGCCATCGTCGGCTACGGCGCGGCGCAAAAATCCGCCGTGGCCAAAATGGTTCAGCGTTTGTTGAACCTGCCGAAGCCGCCCGCGCCCGACGCCGCCGACGCGCTGGCGCTCGCGCTGACCCATGCCCGGGAAAATTCGCGTTACAATCTCACGCCGCCGAAACGAATTTGAACCGCCAATGATAACATTTCTCCACGGCAAACTTGTTGAAGCGCTGCCCACGCAGGTCGTCGTGGACGTGAATGGCGTTGGTTACGAGGCGCTGATTCCGCTGTCGTCGTTCGACAAACTGCCGCAACCCGGCCACGATGTGAAACTGCTCACCCAACTCGTCATCCGCGAGGACGCGCACATCTTTACGGTTTCATGACCGCGGCGGAGCGGGATTTGTTCCGGCTGCTGGTCAACACCGTCTCCGGCATCGGCCCGAAAATCGCGCTGAACATCTTGAGCGGCATGAAACCGGTCGCGTTTCGCGGCGCGGTGGCCAACGGCGACGTGAAATCGCTTTCACAAATTTCCGGCGTCGGCAAAAAAACCGCCGAGCGCATCGTCGTGGAGTTGCGCGACAAGATCGGCGCGGCGGGCGCCTGGGAAGCCGCCAGCGCGCGGCGGGCGTTGTCGCCGGACGACCAAAAAGTCAACGACGCCGTGCTCGCGCTCATGGCGCTCGGCTTCAAACAATTGGAAGCGCACGACGCCGTCCGCGCCGCGCAAACGATGCTCGGCGCAAAGGCGACGGTGGAAGAGCTTGTGCGCGCGTGCCTGAAAAAAGGAGCGTGATGGACGCCGCGAATTTGCAACCACCGGCGCCCGTCACCCGCCGCCAGCGCCGAAAATCCGGGGTGATCGTGCCTAATTCGCCGAAATGGCATCAGCGGCTCGGTGCCTGGATCATTTGGGCCGGGCTGCGTTTGATTGCCGCCACCCTGCGTTATCGCATCAATGATCCGCACGGGTTCATGGCGCGGAAGGATTGCACCCAGGCGATTTACTGTATTTGGCACAACCGTCTCGCGCTCTGCATGAAATTATATTTCACCTTCGGACGCACGGCATTACCAGGCCGCCGGGCTGGCGGGAATGGTCAGCGCCAGCAAGGACGGCGCGTTTCTCGCGGCGATTCTCGAACGTTTCGGTGTGCAGCCCGTGCGCGGTTCGAGCAGCCGGCGCGGCCCGCAGGCATTGCTCGAACTGACGACCTGGGCGGAGCGCGGTTACGACCTGGCCATCACGCCCGACGGCCCGCGCGGTCCGCGTTATGTTGTCCAGGACGGCGCGATGGCGCTGGCGCAAGTCACCGGCCTGCCCATCGTGCCCGCGTCGTATCATTTGCATTGGAAAATCCAGTTGAAAAGCTGGGACCGCTTTCAAATTCCGCTGCCGTTTTCGCGCTGCGATGTCTCCGCCGGCAAACTCACCCAAGTGCCGCGCGAAACCCCGGACGCCGAACGTGAGGAATTGCGGAAACAGCTCGAAGCCGAATTGCGCGCCATTACGCACGATTGACAACCATGATCGCCCGCGTCAGCCTCGAAATCGCGCTGCGGAAGGAATTTGATTATTTGATTCCGCCCGGGTTGGTGGACAAATCGAAGTCGGCAGCCGCGTGCAGGTGCCGTTCGGCGCGCGGAAGATTTTCGGCACTGTCACCGCGCTCGCCGAGGAATCCGCCCACGCGAATCTCAAACCCATCCTCAAAGTCATCGGCGCGCAGACGCTGGTCACGCCGAAGGTTCTGAAGCTGGCGCGCTGGATCGCCGATTATTACTGCTGCGCGCCGGAAACCGCCTTGAAATCCGTTCTGCCTGAAGCCGTCCGCAAAAGAAAAGGAAGGCTGGAAAAAACAATTGTTCGTCCGCGCGCTTGCCGATCATCGGCGAATTTCCCAAGCTGCCAAAACGCCAGCAGGAAGTCTGGAACATCATCGAGGAACGGCGCGAATTGCCGCTGACTGAACTGCTTGAACTTGCCGAAACCACCGCCGCCACCATCCGCAAACTGGAAGACCGCGGTTTGGTTGAAATCACTTCGGAAATTTCCGAACGCGATCCCTACGCGCGCGAACATATTTTGCCGTCGCAACCACTGCCGTTGAATCCGGCGCAAGTCTGCGGCGCTGGAACGAATCAAAGGCTGCGATGGACAAGCCGCCCTCAACCCTCAACCCTCAATCCTCAACTTTTCTTCTCCACGGCGTCACCGGCAGCGGCAAAACCGAAATCTATCTTCAGGCCCTCGCCCACGCGCTGGAACAAGGCAAGGGCGCGATCGTGCTCGTGCCGGAAATTTCGCTCACGCCGCAAACCGTCGAGCGGTTCAAGGCGCGGTTCAGTTCCGGCAAACTCCAGACGCTCGTCGCGGTTTTGCACACCCATTTGTCCGCCGGCGAACGGCACGATGAATGGCACAAAATCCGGCAGGGCCGCGCCCGCATCGTCATCGGCGCGCGGTCGGCGATTTTCGCGCCGGTCGAACCGCTCGGTCTCATCATTGTGGACGAGGAACACGAACACACTTACAAACAGGAGGAGGCGCCGCGTTACCACGCGCGCGACGTGGCCATCATGCGCGGCCAGATGGAAAATGCCGTGGTCGTGCTTGGCTCGGCCACGCCGTCGCTCGAAAGTTATTACAACTGCAAAAAGGGCAAATACACGCTGCTCGAACTGCCGGAGCGCGTGGACAACCAGAAAATGCCGCACGTGCGCGTCGTGGACATGCGCCAGGCGGCGTACAAGGAAAAAGGGCCGCCGATTTTTTCGCCGCAGCTCAAGGAAGCCATCACGCAGCGGCTCGAACGCGGCGAGCAGACGATTTTATTTTTAAACCGGCGCGGCTATTCCACGGCGCTGCAATGCCCGAAATGCGGTTACGTCGCGCAGTGCCCGAACTGCAGCCTCGCGCTCACCTACCACCGCATTGAACAAAAACTTTCCTGCCACATCTGCGGCCACAACGAAAGGGTCCCGGCGGTTTGTCCGAACCCAAAATGCAAAAATCCAGCCATCCGCTATGCCGGCACCGGCACGCAAAAAGTCGAGGAAATGCTGGGCAAACTTTTCCCGAGCGCACGGGTCCGGCGCATGGACGCCGACACGATGAAACGCAAGGACGATTACCGGAAGACGCTCGGCGATTTTCGCGTCGGCAAGACCGACATCCTCGTGGGCACCCAGATGATTGCGAAGGGGTTGCATTTTCCCAACGTGACGCTGGTCGGCATCATTTATGCCGACCTCGCGCTGCATCAGCCGGACTTTCGCGCGGGCGAGCGCACCTTCCAGCTTCTCACCCAGGTTGCCGGGCGCGCGGGTCGCGGCGACGTCGAGGGCGAGGTGGTAGTGCAGGCGTTCGCGCCATTTCATCCGGCCATTCAATACGCGCGCCGGCACGATTTCACCGGCTTTTATGAACAGGAAATCGAGTTCCGCGAACAGTTGAAATATCCGCCCGTCAGCCGCGTCGCGCTGCTCACGCTCAAGGGCCGCAACGAGGAAAAGGTGAAATTCTCAGCGGAACATTTGAAGCGTGAGTTGGAGAGATATTTGGGGAGCGCGCCCGTCTCGGGCGCAGTCGTCAGCGTCCTCGCTGACGATACCGGACGGTTTGGCGTGGACGCCAAACCGGGCGCGCGGGACGCGCGCGCTCCCCAAACAAACCGCGGACAAAATTTGATCTCCGATTTGGTCATTGCCGGTCCGGCGCCGGCGCCTTTGCTGCGCGCGGAACAATTTTATCGCTACCAAATCATGCTGCGGACGCGCGCGATGAGCAAATTGAGCCAGGCTCTGGCAAAAATCATCTCGACACTCGCTTTGCCGGATGACGTGACGCTGGCAGTGGACATTGATCCGGTGAATTTGGGATAGCACTTAAAGGTTGAATTCGACGCGATTTCATCTTATTGTAAAGACGTGAAAGTTACCGCCGCAAAACGAGAAAAGAGCGAGGCCGGGTTGTTGGATCAGGCAACCGGTAATCTTTTGCGCGCCGTCAAACAGAAGATGGTCAAAAAGCAAGGCCGCGTGGATTACGGCAAGCTTCGCAAAGATGGTTATAGCGAGCGGTTTCTGGCCAAGCTGGAAGAAGCCTGAACTTCCTCATTCGTTTTTTCGTAAACGCATAAATTCTGCCACGGTAATATCCAGTAAAGGCGCGGCGCGTTTGGCAAATTTCAGAGCATCCGAGTAAATCATTCCCCGCGTCAGCTCGCGCGCAATCTCACGCGTGGTCATGCCTGCGGACTTGGCTAATTGAATAGCCGCCGCCAAGTCGGTGTAACGGAGAATCTCGTCGCTCATTATGCTTCTCCGCCCGTTTCGTCGGCTTGGCTCGTATTATAAGAATCTACCAGCTCCTCCGCTTTCCCTGTTGCATAATATTGGTCGCCTTCTTTGGCTAAGTAACCCATAACTACGGCACGAGCATATTGTGATGGTGCGGGGGTCTTTGCTTCTTTCGCTGCGCGAAACGCTTCGGTAATGTCTTTGAAATTGAATCTTTTCATTCCGCGCTCGCGTTCCACATAAACGGCTAAAACAGCGATTCGTTTTGTCATTATTTTATAACTGTAGTTCCGTAAATATTGTTGAGGTGCCGTCGGTTTGCCGCCTGCTTGGGACGTCCCGATTGGTGAAGGTTGGCGAATACCATCTCGCGTTTGCACTGACAGTTGAGATTGACTGATGTCGAGTATTTTACAGACAACATCAATTACTTTGTGGCGCGACTCTGACTCCAAAGGGGTCAGGTCTTTGACGATTTTATTAATAACATCCATTTCCTTTATAACATTCATACAGAAAGTAATAACACACAATAATAACACGTTCAACAAATATTTTAAGCTGATTGTCAATGAGTTGCGCGTGTTTTGCGCTTACAAGGGCGCGATCCTAAATGAAGTTACGCGCCAACGTTCTTAATTCCCCTTTGCCACAAATCGAAGTGATACAGCGCGACGACGACGAGGGAATGGCCGATTTTTTCGCCGGCGACGAGCTTGGGAATTTCCGCCACCGGCACCAGCCGTGTCACCAGGTCCTCGCCGTGGTCCCAATCCACTTTGTGTTTCATACGGCAATTCTCAATCAACACGGTAAAGGTCGTGTTGCTCAGGATGGCCGGGTTTGACCAGATTTTGCCGAGCGGTCGCGCGTTTTCGCCTTCGTAGCCGGTCTCTTCGCGGAGTTCACGCACGGCGGTGACCACCGGATCAGTCTCGCCCGCATCCATCATGCCGCCGGGAATCTCCAGCTCCACCGTGCCCGAGCCGTGCCGGAATTGTTCAACCATCACGAGCTTTTGGTCGGGTGTGACGGCGATGACGTTAACCCAGTTGACGCTGTCGAGGACGTAGAAATCATGTTCCTCGCCCGTGCGCGGCGAAATGCTCACGTCCGAGCGCAGTTTGAAGATGCGGAAATCGCCGATGGGCGTTGAACGGATTTTTTTCCAAGGCTCTGGCATTTTTGATTTACGATATACGATTTACGATCAGCACAACCAATCGCTGCGATTTCGTAAATCGTAAATCGTAAATCGCAGATTCAAAGCCCTTTTTCCTGCGCCGCCCAACCCTGACGCATAAGGTTCAGCAAATGCTGCAGGGCCTCGTCATAAGAGCGGCCTTTTTGGTCGGCCAGCTGGCGGGCGCGTTTGTCCAGTTGCGCGGCCATCCCGGCGGACTTTTCAGCGGGACAACCGAGGGCCGTCAAAGCCCGGGCAAGTTCGGAAATTTCCACAAAATATTCAGCCACAGATGAACACAGATTGACACAAATGTTTTTGTGTCGCGCACAACAGGCTTCTTTTATCCGCGTGCATCTGTGTAAATCTGTGGCTAAAAAATCACTTCGCCGCGCCAGCCGGGACGATTTTGATGCTGATGACGCCGACCCGTTTTTGCGGCTTGCTCGGTTCGCCGGAACCGCTCGCGCCCACGGGCGTGCCGGCGATTTTCGCCAACACGTCATCGCCTTTGACCAATTTGCCGAACGCGGTGTATTGGCGGTCGAGAAAGGAGGCGTCGCCGTCGCAGATGAAAAACTGGCTGCCGGCGGAATCGGGGTTCGCGCTGCGCGCCATGGAAATAACGCCGCGCTGGTGCGAACGGTCGTTGAATTCGGCCTTGATCTGATAGCCCGGCCCGCCGGTGCCCCAGTGATGTTCCCTGGCGGCGTCCTTGGTGAGCGGATCGCCACCCTGGATCATGAAACCCTTGATGATGCGGTGAAAACAGGTGCCGTCGTAAAAACCCTTTTGGGCGAGGGTCTTGAAATTTTCGACGGTCTTGGGCGCGACGTCGGGCCAAAACTCAATGACTATTTCGCCTTCCGTGGTGGTGATTTGCGCAAGTTCGCTCATATAATTCCAGGGATTGGTTTATTTCACCGCGTCGCGCGGAACAATTTTAATGCTGACGATGCCGACGCGTTTCGACGGCTTGCTCATTTCTCCCTGTTCACTGGGGCCGACCGGGGTGTTGGCAATTTTTTCGAGGACGTCCCCGCCTTTGATCAATTTCCCGAAAGCGGTGTATTTGCCGTCGAGGTACTGCATGTTGGGATTGTCAGCCGGAGCGTCGCAGATGAAAAACTGGCTGCCGGCGGAATCGGGATCCTGGCCGCGTGCCATGGAAATAACCCCGATTTCGTGGGGACGGCTGTTGAACTCGGCCGGGATGGTGTAACCCGGTCCGCCCGTGCCCCAGCGGTCCTCGGCAGTCGCATCTTTGGTGAGCGGATCGCCGCCCTGGATCATGAAGCCCTTGATGATGCGATGGAAGCAGGTGCCGTCGTAGAAGCCTTTCCCGGCGAGTTTCTCAAAATTGGCAACGGTCTTCGGCGCAACGTCGGGCCAGAAGGCGACGACCATTTCCCCGTCCGTCGTGTTGATGACGGCGACTTTGCTGGTGTCAGCCGCCTTGGCGGTTGATGCGGTGGCCTGGGCGTTCGTGTTGGTTTCGCCGGCCAAGGCTGGTGTCATTCCAGCGACGAGACTTATGGCGCAAATTAAATTCCATGCTTTCATGCCGGAGAATTTTCCACGCGCGCGGAGAAAAGTCACGCCCGGAATTCAATCTTTCTTCATTTCTTCATGGAACGCGAAATGAGACTGCCGCGGCCGGCCTTGCGCGTGCGGAACAACACGAAAATGATCAACGCCACCGCCGCGGCCAGCAGCACCGCGCCAATCGTCAGCGCACCCTTGCGGCTCAAGCCGGAAGAGCCGGAAGGGTTTTCCGGCGGTGGCGGCGCCGGGGTGTTGGTATGCGTTTCCGCAACTTTTTCAGGTGGACTGGCATTGGTCGGGCTTGATGACGATACGGCGGCGGGCGGCGGATTCGATTCCACCTTGGCCGGCAGTGGCTTGCCCAGTGTTGTGGTTGGCGGAGTCAGTGGAATCAAATTCGTCCCCACGTTTGTGCCGATAATCACGAGCGGCGGAGCTTCGACGACCGGCCTGGGAGATGGCGGCGGCGGCGGATTGGTTTTGACTGGCTTGACGGGTTGAGGCGGCGCGGGCAGGGACGGAAAATCCGGGAAATTCACCCCGTTGGCCGAGGAATTCATCGTATAACCGGTGTATTGGCCAAACTGTGAACGCAAAACAACGATGAAAGACTGGTCCGCCTTCTCCAGCGCGCGCTCGTTTTGCTTGAAAACGGAGTTGATCGCCTTGTCGAACGGCGTTCCTTTGATTTCATCTTCGCCGTCGCAGAAAATCAGCACGGTCAGCCTTTCGGAACTCCGCGCCAGATGGTTGACGTCCGGCATGACCGCATCAAAGCGTGTGCTCCTTGAGTAGTGCTGTCGCCCCACAAAGTTGGTGATGGCGGACGCAATCATCGCCGCGCTTTGCGGCAGCCAGTGTTGCAAAGGAAAGTCTCCGGCGCGCAATTTGCGGTCAAATGCCCACACGCCGATGGTGTCGCCCGGCTGCAACTGGCCGTTCATCATGGAAAAGAACAGCCGTTCCACCGCGGATTGCGTCGCCGGAACGCAATCTTTCATGGCCGATGACGTGTCAAAAATGAGCAGATAACGGCTGCCGGTCGCGCCCGCCGCCGGCTGTGCCGGCGCGGCTGAAACCAAAAATATTCCAGCGCACAGCGTGGCGGCGACTCGCGCATACCAGACAAATGGATTCGAAGGTATTGGGCCGTTCATTGGTTTTTGTTCTTTTGTGGGCGGCTGAAACGATTCCGCTCCGCCCGGTTATGACTTCGCAATTCGTCCCGCAACTCCGTCAAAGCGCTTTCAATCATGCGAATGAAATTGGCGCAACTGGCCGTCATGCCGCCCATCCCCGCGACCGTGTCGCGTTCGGCATGATCATCGGTCACCACGAGCACTTCACCATAGTCCTGAAACCGGTGCGCCGCGCGCTCAATCATTTGATCGGCGGTCTGGCCCGCGCGTGAAAATAAAACCTCCACCGCCGCGCTCGATTCGTGCGCCGGGGTGCCGGGAGGCGCGCCTGCGCCGTCAAAAAAAATCGCAATCCGCTCGCCGGTCGCGTCGTGATAGCGCGTCAGGACATGGACCAATTCGTCGCGCGCGCGCGCCGAATGCCGCGGCTGGCCCGGAGCCAGTTCCGGCCAGTTGTGCAACAGGCTGTAGCCGTCCACCAGAATGCGTGCCAACGCCATGCGTTAAAAGTAACCGCTGGCCCGCGGAGTGAAAATGGAAAACTCGTCCCAGTTACATGAGTTGGCGCGCGTTGCCCTGGTTTGACTCAATTGACCAATCACCCATTGGGCCATCAGGAATTTTCGTGTTTTATTCTTCGGATCAGGTAAATTGGCCGCGTAAATTTGCCATGGTCCCGGACAAATCCATTTTTCAGGCCTCGAACCGCCGCATTGCCGCCGTCGCGCTGGCCATCCTCGCCCTTGACCAGTTCACCAAATGGCTGGTGCTGCGCACTGCTGCCAGCCTACCACGAAAAAATCATCATTGCCGGTTTCTTCAAATTCGTCCATTGGGGCAACACCGGCGCGGCCTGGAGCCTTTTTCGCGGCAACAACAGCGCGCTGGCGCTCGTCGCGCTGCTCGCGCTGGTCGCCCTGTTTCTCACGCGCCATCATTTCAGCTCGCACACGCTTGTCCGGCCAGATCGCGTTTGGGCTGATTTTTGGCGGCATCGCCGGAAATCTCACCGACCGCCTGTTGCCCACACGCCATGAAGTCGTGGATTTCATCTATTTTTACATGCAACAACGCGGCGGCGGCGAAATCGGTTTTCCCGCCTTCAACGTCGCCGACACCGCGATTTGCACCGGCGTGGGGCTGATTTTTCTCATCACCTGGAAGAACGAGCACGACGCCGAAGGCAAACCGCCGGCGAACTGATTCGCCGTGACCGAGCCGCGCACGGAAAATTTCACCGTCGAAAAATCGCTTCCGGCCGGGCGGCTTGACATCTTTCTGCGCGAAAATTTCCCGCCGCCTCGCGCGGTCGCGCTGCAACGGCTGATCGAACAAGGCCACATCCGCGTCAACGGCCAGACCGTCAAACCCACGCACGCGCCGCGCGCCGGCGAAAAAATTGAAATTCACTGGCCGGAAGCCGGACCCGCCGAGGCGCAGCCGGAGGAAATGCCGCTCGACATTCTGTTCGAGGACCAATCGCTGCTCGTGCTGAACAAGCCCGCCGGACTGGTCGTGCATCCCGCCGCCGGACACGAGGAACACACGCTCGTCAACGCGCTGCTGCATCATTGCCAGGGCTCGTTGAGCGGCATCGGCGGCGTGGCGCGGCCCGGCATCGTCCACCGGCTCGACAAGGAAACCAGCGGCTGCCTGGTCGTCGCCAAAAATGACGAGACGCACCTCGCGCTTTCCGCGCAATTTGCCGCACGCCAGGTCAAAAAAATTTATCACGCCATCGTCTGCGGCGAACTGGCGCGCGACACCGGCGAAATCCGCGCCGCCATCGCGCGGCATCCCTCGCACCGCAAACGCATGGCCGTGCGCGACGACGATTCCGGCCGCGCGGCGCACACGAGCTATCGCGTGCTCGAACGGCTGAATTCCGCCACGTTCGTGGAGGCGCAATTCCACACCGGCCGCACGCACCAGGTCCGCGTGCATTTCCAATTCCTCGGTCATCCGCTCGTGGGCGACGAAACCTACGGCGCACGGCAAAACAAGCAACTGACGGAATTGACCGGCTACGCCGCGCCGCGCGTGATGCTGCACGCGCGCGAGCTTTCGTTCGTCCATCCGCGCACGGAAAAGGAAATGAGTTTTGAAGCGCCGCTGCCAGAAGATTTTCGGGAGGCGTTGAAATTTTTGCGCTGAATGTCAAGCCAACCCCGGATGGGCAAGGGATGCTGGCCGCGGCCGGTGGAGTTGACTGGCATCAAACCGCGTTCTTTAATCCTTATCAAGAATCATCGCCAGTGTGTTTGTTCAGTTGAACTTGCCTGCGGCATCGGCTATGGTGTCAGCCTATGACTTTGACGGAAAAAATTCTCGCCCGCGCCGCCGGCAAGCCGCGCGTGCAGGCCGGCGACAACATCTGGGTGAACGCCGACGTGCTCATGACGCACGACGTTTGCGGGCCGGGCACCATCGGCGTGTTCAAACGCGAGTTCGGCAAGGACGCGAAGGTCTGGGACAAAAACAGGATCGTCATCATCCCCGACCATTACATTTTCACCGCCGATTCCAAGTCCAACCGCAACGTGGACATCCTGCGCGATTTTGTGAAGGAGCAGGGCATTGCCGTATTTTTACGACGTGATTGACGACCCGAACGGCCACTGGGTTTTCGACGCGAGCAAGGGCAACGCTGAAGCGGCAGTACGGTTCGCAATACGCGGGCGTCTGCCACACGGCGCTGCCGGCAAAGGGCCACACGCGGCCCGGCGAAATTTTGTTCGGCACGGACTCGCACACGTGCATGGCGGGGGCGTTCAACCAGTTCGCCACCGGCATCGGCAACACGGACGCGGGCTTCGTCATGGGCACGGGCAAATTGCTCATCAAGGTCCCCGAAACCATGCACTTCCGGCTCGAAGGCAGATTGCAGCCGGGCGTGATGGCCAAGGACGTGATTCTCCATTGCATCGGCGAAATCGGCTTTGACGGCGCAACGTATCGCGCGATGCAGTTCGACGGCCCCGGCGCGGCGTCGCTCTCGATTGACGACCGCATGACCATCGCGAACATGGCCATCGAAGCCGGCGGCAAGAACGGGATTTTTGAATTCGATTCGCGCACGCAGGAATACGTGGACGCGCGCGTGAAATTGAACGGCACGAAATCCACCTACGAACCGGTCGCGCCGGACAAGGAGCAAAAATTTGTGTACGAACTGGTCGTAAACCTCGACCAGCTCGAACCGACGGTGGCGTGTCATCCCGACCCGGGCCAGCGGAAAAAGGCGAAGGAGATGGGGCACATCAAACTGGACCGCGCCTACGTCGGCTCCTGCACCGGCGGCAAGACGAGTGATTTCGTGGAGTTCGCGCGCGTGTTGCGCGGCAAGCACGTGGCGATTGACACGTTCGGCGTGCCGGCAACGCCGGAGATTGTGCGCGATCTACAGACGACTTACTGGGGCAAACAAACCATCTGGGACATTCTTGTGAGCGCCGGCGTGCAGATGACAGAGAACGCCGGCTGCGCCGCATGCCTGGGCGGACCGGTGGACACTTTTGGCCGCATCAACAAGCCCGGCATCAACTGCATCAGCGCGACGAACCGGAATTTTCCGGGCCGCATGGGCAATAAGGAATCGCAGGTATTTCTCGCGTCACCGATGACTGTGGCGGCGAGCGCGATTGCCGGAAAGATTGTTGATCCGCGCGAATATCTGGGAAATTAACTGCGAAGGTTCAGCGTCTCACTGGCTGTTGAACTTTTCCAACTCCGCAATGAAAGCGCTTGGGCCGCCTTCGGCATAGCCAACTTGGCGTCCAAGTTCATTGCCCGCGTAGTTCACCAGCACAAACGTCGGATAGCCGGTGACATGATATTGGTTGGCGAGTGCCCGATTGGCCTGTTTGAGCGCGTCATCCTGGGGCTTGGCGCGGGGAAAGTCCACCAGCACCAGTTTCAGTTTGTTTTGGGCGTAAGCGGCGAACTGGTCTGTTTCCAGCACTTCATGGTCAAATCGGATGCACCACGGACACCAGTCGGAACCGGTAAAGTCGAGCAGCACCATTTTGCCATCAGCCCGGGCTTGGGCCAGCGTTTGGTTAAAATCAGTGTTCCAGGTCAAATCCGACGCATGAACGACGGCAGGAGTTTGCGTTCGGCCTTGGTCGGGCGGCAAAGATTCAGTCCGGGTCTGGATAATTGCCTGGTGATATTCGACGTTGGCCTGGGCTTGCTTTTGTTCCACTTTGCCGGCCTTTGCCGGATTGTAGTGAAAATGCTTTTGCAGTTCGGGACTGAGGTTTTTTAACTTCGCGTTGGCCATGCCTTTCCCGTTGTTATAGGTGAAATAAACGTCGGTGGCGGTGACGCTCAACACGGTGACATTGCTGTAAACGTCACTGCCCGCCTTCAGCACCGGCAGTTTTTCATCCGCCCAAACCGACATCGCACCCAGCAGGCCCAAGGCGGTAACAATTGTAAGACGCAGGTTCATTCCGGTTTTGAAGCAACCTGTTTGCCAAATTTCAGCGCAGAAAGGCGCGGAAATTGATTAACCCATAAGCGTTATTCCGCCGCGTCGGAGGCACCGGGAGAGGCTGGCGGCGGCGTTGGTTTGTCGGTGAATTCAGCCTGGGTGGCGTCTGAACTGGCTGGTGCGGGCGGGAGTGTCTGTTCATCCAGCGGATGTTCGTGCTTCTGCCATTCCTCGGACACGCGGCCGTTCCAGCACGCCGTGTTCAGCGGATAGATGTCGGGATCAAAAATAACATGATAGAAGTGCCAGACGACTATGGCCAGGCAGGCCAGCACGGCCTCGTAATAATGAATCGTCAGCGCCACGTCCACGATCCAGCGCGGCAGAAACCGGGTCACGTCCAACTTGAACCAGATCATCAGCCCGGTCACGCCCATGATGATGGTGCCCCACAAGACCGCCCAGTATTCCATTTTTTCGGCGTAACCAAACCGGCCGATTTCCGGTTTCTCGTCGCTCAATCCGGCGAGAAAGCGCACCATACATTGCAGGTCGGCGAGGTCTTTTTTCACGGGCAACAAATCCCTGACCAGCCGCCGGCCTTCCTGGGTCGTCGAAATGTGAATAAGATGATAAAGCCCGGTCAACAGCAGCACGACACCGGCGATGCGATGAATCCAGCGGCGGACCGGTTCGCTCGAACCGAGCATCTGCGCCAGTCCTGAATCGGGAAATTTCAGCGCGAACCCGCTCACGGCCAGCGTGATGAAACTCAACGCGAGCACGGCGTGCTGCCAGCGGTGCGACAGCCCCATGCGCAGCACGGGCCGCCCGCCGGCGCGCAGATGGGCCGCGACTTTCTTGTGAAACAACAGCGCGTTGTGGACAAACATCGCGCCAACCACTACGAAAATCAGCGCCAGATAAATCCGCCGCACCCACCAGTTGATTCTGCCGGCCAGGTCCCGCCCTTCGGGTTTCGCGGCCAAATCCGAATGAATTCTTCCGCTCACAAACATTTTATCCGCGCCCGGATGGCATCGCCCGCACGTGGCCACAAGGTGGTTGGTGCTGACGCTGGAATCCGGATCGGAGGAAGGCAGGATTAAGTGGTAGCCGTGACAACTGGCGCAGTTGGCAACGACGGCCGAGCCGTTTTGCGCCGCCAGCCCATGGTAACTTTCCAGATAGGTTTTTACGCGGTCAACCGGAAGGTTATATTTCTGATCGAGATAGACCGAGGCGTGGCAGCGGCTGCAGACGTCGGAAATTTCCAGCGGCGAACCGTCTTCCAATGCCTGGATTTTATGTTCCGAATGACAGTCGGTACAGGTCGGCGCGTCGCGGTCGCCTCCCGCGATCGCCTTGCCATGCACGCTCCGGGCCCAATCCGCGGCTTCCCGCGTGTGACACCGGCCACAGGTTTGCGCCTGACGAACAAAGTAGAGCGGCGAGAGCGGCGAGGTCGGCGGTTGGATGTCATGCGAACCGTGACAATCCGCGCACGTGACAGCGTCCTCGTGGCCCGCCTCGCGCGCCAGGCCGTGAACGCTGGCGCCATAACTTTCGCCCTGTCCCGCATGGCAGCGCGCGCAATTGACCGGCGGCACGGGCTGGTTGTCGTCGGGGTGCGCCGCCGTGATGTCGGCGTGGCAACTGACACAGGAATTTGTTTTGTGAACCGACGCCGCGAGTCTGGCCTGGTCCACGAACAACGAAATTGTCCGGCCCGCGGCATTGGTGATGGCCAGGGTATTGTCGGCATGACAAACCAGACAATCATTATCCGACATCGCCGGCGCCGCCATGGCTCCGCTGACGAGCACAAGCCAGAGCCCGGTCAAAGCAATTTTCAGAGTTCGTCTGCCACTGCCCATATCTTATAAAAATCCAAGGCTACGAACAAAATCGCTCTGCGCGGCTTGGCATTTGTTGCGCCTTTTTTGGCGAAATGGAACGTTTCTTCCATTAGCAAATACAAAATGACTTGTCTCACCGTCAAGATTTTCCCGGCGGCCAAGAACGAAAGACAAACCGTTAAAGGCAGACAAACTAATTTGTCGTTTGAAAAGGCGAAACGACATCGGCATCGCACGCGAGGCTGAAATACGTCGGGGGCATTCTCTGCGGAGCGGACAGACTCGCCCGGGTGGCTTGGTTGCAAAATGATCCGGCATGGAGTCAAGTGCTGGACGTTGGCCAGGTTTAACGGAACTGGTGGCGGGAAATCCTGACCAAACTCACGATTCGGCCCAAATGCAATGCGGTTGCCTCGCCGCACGCGTGAACCCGCCGGTCTTGCTCAAAATGCCTGTTCAACAATCGTTCCGGTTTGGAACCGGGATGCCCCTCTGCCGTTTTTCACACGATTTCTTACAACACCCCACGAGAAATCGAACCGGTTGCGACTTTACTTCCCATTGTTTGTGGAACATTTTGGGCGGTCATGATACGACGGTTTTTGAATCTTTGTGTGCTGGCACTTGCCGGCTTGCTGGCGACGTGCGGTTCGTTGCGCGCGGAAGCGGCGGCTGCCCCGGATTTCCAACAGGTTTATGATTTGCTGCGGGCGAATCTCAGAGGCATGTCAGATGCCGAGTTGAATTCCGCCGCGGTTGAGGGTTTGCTGGCCCAATTGCACGGCCGGGCAATCCTCGTTAGCGGCCCGGCGGAAACAACCATTCCGCCCGGTGGAACGGAGTTGATTAAATCGGCGATCATGGAAAGCAATGTGGCCTATTTGCGCGTGAGGCAGGTTGGGAATGGCCTGGCGGACCAACTGGCTGCGGCGTATCACCAGTTGACGGCCACCAACAAAATCGCCGGGGTGACGCTCGATTTGCGTTTTGCCGGCGGCAACGATTACGCGGCGGCGGTCGCGACGGCGGATTTGTTCGTGATAAAAAAAATGCCGCTGCTGGAGTGGGGCAAGGGAGCGGAGAACTCGCAACCGGCCAAAGAACCGATTGCCGGCCCGGTGGTGGTGCTCGTTAATGGCGGAACCAGCGGTGCGGCCGAGGCGCTGGCGGCGGCGTTGCGCGAGGCGGACGCGGGGTTGATCATCGGAAACCCGACGGCGGGTCTGGCGATGACGACAAGGGATTTTCCGTTGAAAAACGGCGGATGGCTGCGCCTCGTCACGGACCCGGTGAAACTGGGCGATGGCGTCGTAATTTCCCGCGTGTCGCCGGACATCGCGGTGGCGGCGAGATTGGATGCTGAACGCGCATATTTAAAAAATCCTTACGCGCCGCTGGCGCGGGATGAAAGTTCCCCCGCTCTCGCCAC
Organism: uncultured Verrucomicrobiae bacterium; assembly: GCA_963786375.1. GTDB lineage: Bacteria > Verrucomicrobiota > Verrucomicrobiia > Limisphaerales > UBA11358 > UBA11358. The sequence continues at coordinate 74,556 of CAWAYP010000001.1, read as the reverse complement.
CAATGATTTTCTATCATTTGTGGACCACACGAGCGAAGCGGATTTGGTGCGCCAAAAACTGAAGGACGGTGAAGACATCGGCGCCCCCGTGCCCGTGCTCCGCAAAAGTCCGCCCAGACCGGTGATTCAGGACCCGGTGCTGGCGCGCGCCTTGGATTTGATCAAGGGTCTTGCCATCGTGCATGAATCGCATCTTTGATTTCGGCGTTGACGATTCGCCATTCACAACTCAATTTGAACCGCCGCGCTGAATGAAAACCGTCCTTTTTGTCTGTACCGGAAACGTCTGCCGCAGCCCGATGGCCGAAGCGCTTTTTCGCCGGGCCACAAGCGGGCGCGGAGAGTTTCGCGTGTTGTCGGCGGGGCTGGGCGCGATGAACGACCAGCCGCCCACGCCGCATTCGGTCGCGGCCATGCGCGAACTGGGCGTGGATATTTCCACGCAACGCAGCCGGACATTGACGGCGGAACTGGTCCAGCAGGCGGACTACATTTTTGGCATGACGCACAGTCATGTGGACACCATTGTGCTATTGTATCCGCAGACGGCGGATAAAACCTTTTTGCTGCGCGAATTTGACGAAGCGCTCGAAGCCTTTGAAAAAGACATCAGCGACCCGATCGGCGGTTCCTACGAAGTGTATGAAAACTGCCGCCATCAAATCCAGCAAGGCATCGCGTCGCTGCTGAAATTTATGGAACAACACGAAATTTTGTCGGCCTCACACGGCCCAAAACCCGCGGTGACCGCGAACTTCGCCCTGGGCGCGGATCACGGTGGTTATGAATTAAAGGAAGCGCTGAAACAACATTTGCAGCAACGCGGCCTGAGCCTGGTTGATTTCGGCGCGAAATCGAAGGAGCCCAGCGATGATTATCCCGACTTCGCCCGGCCGGCCGCGGAAGCGGTGGCAGCGGGCCAGGCGAAATTCGGCCTGCTGGTCTGCACGAGCGGCATTGGCATGGTCATCGCGGCAAACAAGGTCCCCGGCATCCGCGCGGCGCTGGTGATGGACGAACCGACCGCCGCCCTGGTCCGCCAGCACAACGACGTGAACGTGCTTTGTCTGAGCGGCAAAAACACGGCGCCGGAAGCGGGCCGGAAAATTCTCGATGCGTTTCTCAATGCGAAATTCGAGGGCGGCCGGCACGAGCGGCGCGTGCTCAAGCTCGAATCAAATCCGGTCCCGCCGCAATTGCGTTTGCGCGCCGTGGATTCCATCGTGGCCGAGGCGATTGAACACGAACGCCAGCGGCAACAGGAAAACATTGAGCTGATCGCCAGCGAAAATTTTGTCAGCCCGGCGGTCCTCGAGGCCCAGGGCTCGGTGCTCACCAACAAATACGCCGAAGGTTTGCCGAAAAAACGCTGGTACGGCGGCTGTGAAAACATTGACACCATTGAACAGCTCGCGATTGACCGCGCGAAAAAGCTGTTTGGGGCGGAACACGTCAACGTCCAGCCGCATTCCGGCAGCCAGGCAAACATGGCCGTCTATTTTGCCGTGCTGAAACCCGGCGATAAAATGCTCACGATGGATTTGAGCCACGGCGGGCATTTGACGCACGGCAACAAGGTGAATTTCTCGGGCAAATTTTTCGAAATTGTCCATTACGGCGTCCGCCAGGACGACGAGCGGATTGACTACGACCAGCTCGCCGCCATGGCGCGCGAGCACAAGCCGAGGATGATCACGGTCGGCGCCAGCGCGTATCCGCGCATCATTGATTTTGCGCGCATGGGCGAAATTGCCCGTGAAATTGGCGCGTATCTGCTGGCGGACATCGCGCACATCGCCGGGCTGGTCGCGGCGGGGTTGCATCCCAGCCCGATGCCGCACGCGGATTTTGTGACCACCACCACGCACAAGACGTTGCGCGGGCCGCGCGGCGGATTGATTTTGTGCCGCGAAAAATTCGCGAAGGAAATTGATGCCACTGTTTTCCCTGGCATCCAGGGCGGGCCGCTGGAACACGTTATTGCCGGCAAGGCGGTTTGTTTCCATGAAGCCTTGCAGCCCGGGTTTAAGGCGTATCAGGAACAAATCGTCAAAAATGCGAAGACGCTGGCCGGAGGCATGAAACGCAACGGTTACCGGCTGGTCAGCGGCGGCACGGACAATCACTTGATGCTCGTGGATGTGGGCGCGAAGAACCTGACCGGCAAGGACTGCCAGAGTGCGCTCGACGAGGCCGGCATCACGGTGAACAAAAATACGATTCCGTTTGAGACGCGTTCTCCATTCCAGGCCAGCGGCATCCGGCTGGGCACGCCGGCCGTGACCACGCGTGGCATGAAAGAGCCGGAAATGGCGGCCATTGCCGACATGATTTCGGAAGTGCTGATGGACATCAAAAACACCGAGGCGGCGGCCAAGGTCCGGCAGCGCGTGCGTGAATTGACGGCGAAATTTCCGCTGCCTTATTGACATCCGGGTCAGCAGTCTGTCGCGAACCGAATGAACAACAACGGCCGCTGCTTTGAAATGGCGAGAGGCAAAGCAGAGGTTTTTATTATTGATGGCCAACGATTCTTCATTTGTTGGTGCATGTTTTGAGCTTGAATCAACCCCGCCGGCCACGTGAGGAAGCCTTGGGCGAGTTAATTCGATTTAACTCGAATGGTGACCGACTTTGGCGGTCACTGTAGAATCCACTGTAACTGGGCTCCCTTGATTTTGTAACTCTCTAACGCCAGGCGTTAGAAAATGGAGCCAATGGCCGGGATTGCACAACCCCGAAGTCCAAAAACTCCTCAGAATCAACTGCCTATGGCATCGCTGATGTGTTGACTATAAAGCCGTTACGCTTTATGTCAAGCATAACTACAACCGACTTTTTTTAACTCCATTTTACTCCCCACCGATGAGATTTGCTGGCATTTCTGCTGGCACTTTTCAGCCGCCGTTTATATCAGATTTACCGGCGTGAAAAGGTCGAGGACATGGCTCAATGGCGGCATGCGGCGCAGTTTCCGACATAACGAAATTCGAAGGGGCGTGGCCGGGGCAAGGCATGTGTGGTGACGGTGGTGGAACGCAAAACCGGGCTGGTCCGGATCGGGCCGATTCAACGCGCCACCAAGGAACTGACGCTGGACCGGACGGTCAAACTGCTGTGGGAAGAACGGCAACGCGTCAAAACCATCACCGCCGACAATGGCACTGAGTTCCATAACTACCGGGAATTGGAAAACATATTGGGCACGCGGGTTTACTTTGCGACGCCGCACCACGCCTGGGAGCGCGGCACCAACGAGAACACCAATGGACTTGACGTGACTTCACTTTTTCGGGCCACCTGATGTGTTAGTCTGGGCCGTAAGAAAGGACCAGACGATGAAAGGCAAACGGTATACGACGGAAGACAAGATTCGCATCCTGCGAGAGGCAGATCGCGGTGAAAAGAGCATCCAGGACATCTGCCGGCAGGAAAACGTGTCGGAAGTGACCTTCCACCGGTGGAAAAAGCAGTTTGGACACATGGAGATCAATGAGGCCCGGCGGCTGAAGGAGCTGGAACGGGAGAACAACGAGTTAAAAAAGATGCTGGCGGAGTCGCTGCTGAAGAACCGGGTGTTGGAGGCCGTATGCGAAAAAAAGCTGTGAGCCCGGCCCATCGCCGGGCGGTGGCGCAGGAACTGGTGAAGAACGAGGCCTGTTCGCAACGGGCGGCGTGCCGGATTCTGCGGCTGGCTCGATCAACGTTCAGGTATCGAGGGCGAGCCCCGACACCGAAAGAAGAACTGCTAAAGAAGCGGCTCTTGGAACTGTCGGCGGAGCATCCGCGATACGGGTATCGACGGATTGCGGCCTTGCTGCGCCGTGAAGGCTGGCGCGTGGGCAAGCGACACATCCAACGCCTGCGCCGTGCTGAAGGGCTGCGTGTGCCGCCGACCAAGAGGAAAGCGATTCGGCGCGGGGTTTCCACTGGGTTGCCCACCACGGCGACCCATCGGAATCATGTTTGGACGTGGGACTTCATTGCCGACGCGACGGTGCGTGGGGGAGCCTTGAAGATGCTGACGATCCTGGATGAATATACGCGTGAATGTCATGTGTTGTGGGCGGAGCGGGCGTTGAAGGCGGCGGACGTATTGCACTGGCTGCAAAAGGCCGTGGAGCAACATGGGGCACCGGAGTATCTGCGGAGCGACAACGGCTCGGAGTTCATCGCCAAGATCGTGCAGCGGTGGCTGGAGGAGAATCACATCAAGACGATCTACATTGAGCCGGGCAGCCCGTGGCAGAACGGATTTGTGGAAAGCTTTCACGGGCGTTTCCGGGACGAATGTTTGAATCGGGAACAACTGTGGACCTTGACGGAAACGCGGGTAGTGGTGGGCGACTACCGGCAGCAATACAATCAGGTGAGACCGCACAGCCGGTTGGGCTACGAGAGCCCGGCGGTTTTTGCGGCGCGGAGTTGTCCATCCCCAGCTCCGGTCGGGCTACGCCCTCCCTGCGCAGGGGATGGACAAGGAACAAACAAAAACATAAACTCAACCAGGTCCCAGGACTAACTCATGGACTGGCACAGAAAAGTGAACCCGGTCAGACTCATCCGCCAATATCTGCCGAAAGGCACGAACCTCAGCCGGCTCTCTCAGCAGCAATGCGATCGCATTGCTGAACACTTAAACAATCGCCCCAGACTCCGCTGAGGCTTCAAAACTCCCAACGAGGCCTACTACTGACTCCTTTGTCGCACTACAAATGTGAAACTAAACTCCGGATGTCTGAAACGATTGATCATAATTCATTTTCTTCAAAAGCTTGCGCATCTTCATTATATCGCTCACGTCAACCTTGTGAACATCCAGCTCATATTTGCGTGATTTTGTTTGAATATAAACGATGCCGTCTTCTGCTGAATAATTGAATTTCTGAAGGAGGTCGTCCTCTTCAAAGTGTCCGAACGATACGGTCACGCCTCGCTCATACTCTTCCAAAATAAACTCATACTTCGGCGTCCGCATCAGAATTAGGCTTTCAATCTCTGACGCATCGTCCTGACATTGGACTGCAAACGACAGGACTAAATCATCGCCTGTGTCAACCGTGATAAATGCTACTCTTTCCATGTGCGTGAGGAGTCTAACGATCCAAAGCTGAGCCACGCCGATGGGCGAGCGGCTCCGCTGGCTCGATAACCGTTGTATAACCCAAACCATCCATAAACTCAAGGAGCAGTAGGCGTTGGCTCCAGCGCGGTGTTAGGCCGCAAATGGCAACGACAAATCTCTGTGTCTCGCCCCAAAATGTCCATCATACTCTGCTCCGACAATCAAATCACGTGAGTCTCGACGCGCCAATGCAACTGCGTCGGCAAGCGCCTCAAATCTACCACGAGCCACGAAAAGAATGCACCGCAAAATCCGGTCACAAAAAAGCTGCTCGTCCTCTTTCTGCAACTCGCTCAACATCTCAATGACTGGCAGCATCTCGCCGCCAGAAAAATCCTGCCGAATCTTGGCCAAAATATCGTCAGCGAGCGCGCCATGATAAATTTCTGAGCGTGTCTTGCGGCCTAACGTCCAGAGCTCAGCCACAGCCACCGGCGGCAAGGCTAGCAATGGAACAATGATAATCAATTTTCATTTGTTGGTTAAAACTGAAGGGGCAGTGGCTGTTGGCAGCGATTTGTTAGGCCACATGGTCTTGTTTGTCAGAGAGAGAATACTTGCAATAACTGGGTCAAGCTGGGGGTCTTCTAAATATGGGTGAGCGGCCCGATAATCTCGCACTCGCGTAATCAACCGAATATCTGATGGCTTGAGTTTGGCAAGTGGAATGTCTTTTCTGGCTGCCGCAAACTCCAAAATATGGCCGTTCATTTGTAGCTCAAGTGTATCAATGGCCTCGTTTGTGTCGCCAGCTCGCAAAGCCCGCAATGCTTCATAGCTATCACTGATACCAACGAAGGAGTTGGCTGTCATGTAAGTATCCGCCCACTTAAAGCCAACGTATGCCGAAAGAGCGCAACCGACAATCAATCCAATGGCGAACGCTAAGGCCATCAATAATATTGAGCGAACTCGTTTCATGGCGTGCAGTGCGGCCTAACGATCCAAAGAAGGCATGAGTTGAGTTGGAGGTCGCGACGGGCGACAACTCCTGTATATGAAAACCATACTCAACCATGCCTTGAAAAGAACTACGCCTCCAACCGTCGAAACGCAAGTCCGTATCCAGCAGCTCAAGCTGGGGGTGGATTGGCACGCCGATCACTTCCGGGTGGCCCGGATGTGTGACGGCCAATCGCCCCAGCCGGCGCAACGATTCACCCCGGCCAGCTTTCTGCCTTTCGTCCAGAAGCAACTGACCCTGGCCGATCAGGTGTTCGTGGTTTATGAAGCCGGACCGGGCGGCTTTCACCTGCACCGCCAACTGACGACCCTTGGGGTCACCGCGTTTGTGGTGCATCCGCAAAAGCTCGACCCGCAGCATAAAGGGGTGGTGACCGACAAGACCGATGCCCGCGAATTGACCTTGAATCTGGATCGTTACCTCCGCGGGAACCTGCGGGCCCTGAGTGTGGTGCGCGTGCCCAGCCCAGCGGAAGAACAACGGCGGGCCCTTTCCCGTCAGCGTGAACAACTGCGGCGGGAACGGCAGCGGCTGGCCGCCCAGGGCCGCAGTCTGTGTCTGACCCAGGGCATCCGGTTGCGGGGCGAATGGTGGAAGGCGCCGCTGACGCTGCCCGACTGGCTGGAAGCGCGATTAGCCGTCTGGCGCCAACTCATCACCGCCGTCGAAACCCTGCTCGAAACGCTGACCCAACAAGTTGAGGCACTGGCCCCGAAGGAACGGCCCAAGGGATTGGGACCGCTGACGCTGGGACTGCTGATCGCCGAACTGTGCGACTGGTCGCGCTTCAAGAATCGCAAGCAGATCGGCAGTTACACCGGCCTGTGCGGCGGGGTGAGCAGTTCGGGTCAAAGTCACTGCGACCTGTCCATCACCAAGGCGGGCAACGCCCGGGTGCGCTGGGCGTTGATTGAACTGGCCTGGCGCATGGTCCTGTATCAACCGCAAAGCAAAGCCGTCCAGCGCTGGGGGCATCTGTTGTTAAACCCCAAGGCGGCCACCCGCCAGAAGAAGCGGGCGTTGGTGGCGCTGGCCCGGCAACTGGCGGTGGATATTTGGCGCTGGCAGACGGGCAAAGTCACCCCCGAACAACTGGGCTGGGTGATGGTGTAAGGGTTTAACTTGAACCGGAGTTTTCCTTGAAGGGCAAAACGATGAAACTGATTTCGGAAACGGAGCACGCTCGATTGGCTCAGTGGACCAAGGGTCCGTTCCAAAGAATGGGCGTGCTTGGTTTCCCTGCCTCCGGCCAACGGACTTGGCCTTTTTGTAACCCTGCGACGCAGGGAACGGATAGCAGATTGTGCGGAGCTCATACTCCTGCATGCGGCGGGAAACACGTCCACGAATTCAGTCGCACTCAAGCCCAGCCAGGCAAAAGACTCTGGAACTTTGACCGGCGACGCCGCGAGCTGGATGGCTCGGGCCCGGCGTCGCCTCGCTTTAGCTGCCAATGCCAACCTAAATGAAAACCTGAAAATCCAACCCTACCGCGATATCTCTTGACTCATCTCATAGCAGCTGAGCCACGCCGACGGGCAAGTGGCTCCGCTGGCTCGATAATCGTTGTATAACCCAAACCATCCATAAACTCAAGGCGCAGTCGGCGTTGGCTCCAGCGCGGTGTTAGGCTGCCTCCGTCCTGCATACGCCGCGAATACCAGCAAAATGGTGCAAACTGACCTAGCTACAGACCAACCAACACTGAATGCTACGCCAATGGCACTCTGTGTCTGTGCGCCAAGTGCTCGCACGCACCACCAAGCAACTGGATACATGACGGCAAGCGCGAGTGAAAAGCCGCACGCCAGCAATACATAGAGTGAAGCCGATGGTGCGCGCTGCCAAAGAACCAACGCTGCCACAACACAGGCGATGGAAGTCATAATAAACGGTGACTCTTTTAAAAGCTCCGGCAGAACGAAAAGTATCATGTTAATCATATCATTAGTGGTGTGCTGGCAGCCTAACGAAAAAAGCTGAGCCACCGCCGACCTGCGACGCGAACCGCGACAGCGGAACGGACAGCGCCAACGGCGGTTGGCTCCGGCGACTTGTTAGAAAACATGAGGGCAGACAGGGGGCGCACACGCGTTCCACACTGTCTGCCCATATGACATAACAACGCAAAGTTCTACTCCGGCGGTTGCCGTTGTGCAACCGGTAAATCACCAACCTCAACCACCGCACGCTCAAACTGGCGCTGGACGTGCATCTGCTCCAACACGTGGTGGCGATGCAATATGATGGGGAGGCTCCCAAGCCGCCGCAGCGGTTCGCGCCCAAAGATTTTCTGAAATGGGTGAAGAAACAAATCGCGCAGGGCTGGCGGATCGTTTCGTGCTATGAAGCCGGGCCCTTTGGCTATGTCTTGCACCGGCAGCTTACGGCGCTGGGCGTGACCAATTACGTGATTCGTCCGCGCAACTGGGACGACCAACATCACCCGCATCAAGACCGACCGGACGGATGCGCGGGCGATGTTGAACGCGCTGGACCGGTTCGTGGCGGGCAATCCGCACGCGCTGGCCTTGGTGCGGGTGCCCAGCGAAGCCCAGGAACGGCGGCGGAGCGAAAGCCGGATTCGGCAGAGTTTGCGGCGGGACTTGAAAATGATTGTGCAGCGAGGCCGGGGGCTGGCATTGCAATATGGTTACCGGTTGAGGGGCAAATGGTATGGGCCACGGAACTGGCCGGCGTTGCGCGTGCCGGCGTGGCTGATCGAGTTGTTGACCCCGTTGCGGATGGCGGCGCTGGCGTTGCACGAACAGGTGAGGGTGCAGACCGACCAGATCGAAGCGCAATGTACCCAACCCATCCCCAAAGGCTTGGGTGAACTGACCGAACAAATCCTGGTGCGGGAGGTGGGGGACTGGACCCGCTTCAAAAACCGTCGGCAGGTGGGCAGTTATCTGGGATTGTGTCCCAGCGAACACAGTTCGGGCCAAAGACATCAGCAGGGCAGTGTGACCAAGTGCGGCAATCCGCGATTAAGATGGGCGCTGTGCGAAGCGGCGTGGCGACTGTTGAAGTATCAGCCCGAGTATCGACTGTGTCAAAAGTGGCGGGCGCAGATCCTGGATCCCAAGACCCTAGGTGGACGCAAGAAACAATTGATCGTGGCGTTGGCGCGGGGCTTTGGAGTGGATTGGTGGCGCTTTTGTACTGGCCAGACCACCCCGGAAAAACTGGGCCTGGTGATGACCAACTAAAACCATCCACGCTCAACTTGAATGAATTTTCGGAGCGGAGGCGCGCTCGCCAGACGCCTTGGGTCAACGGGCGTTGGCCCGCTGGTTAGAATGAGCCGCCTTTGCTCCGTCCGTTTGAAAACGATCGCATAGGTTTTGTGGTGCTCAGCCCAGAGCTGACGCACGGATAGGAGGATGAACTTCTCCCAAGTGGGAAACGCGAATACGGACGGAGACGCGAACCGAACAAAACAAAAACGCTTTTAAGAAATAAATATGAAACCGTTCACTTAACGCTTGACCGATGAGCACTCATAGGAGGCGCATTGGCATTATTTCATAACCGCCCGAAACACGAACCACATCAAAACAGGAAGCGAAACTCCCACCGCTGAGTAAATCGCTCCCAACCAAATATAAAATCTCTGATTCTTCAACTTACTATATTTCGCTAAAATCATCTTTCGACGCTTCCCAAATACGAAAAACGAAATAACCATCATAACAACAGCGCCAGCTAAGAAATCTGTCTTGAATCCTCTCGGCGGCAATAAGCTGGGGTCGAGCCTGTCTGCCAGAACGCAATACAAATAAAATGCCGCTAAATACAAAAAACCTGGCATAAATATCGTAGCCAAACCGTCGGCCTGTGAATCCGGTTGTCCAATGCTTCGCCCAAAGCGATAAACCTTTGCCCGGTCGGATTCTTTCATGCCCGCTATTCGTGGAAGCAGAAGACCCTCGCCCGGCAGGTCGCTGAGGATGTTCCCCAACATTTCACCAAAATGAAGTTGCACGACCGAGCCGGTCTTCATGCGGCTGAAGCTGATGACTTTCATTTCCCAATCAACGTCCTCCGCGTGCAAATTTGCCACGTCCGATTGGGAGCCGCCAAGATGCCAGAGCAAATTGTAAAACGCCCGCCATTCAATGCTTTGCTCGCCCGCAAGAATCTTCTCATGCTCCGCGCGCGTGATGCCGCGCTTGTCTTTGAACTGGATTTTCGGCCAGCCTTTTTTCGGCAACACCGGCCACGGCAGCCATGACATATCGAGGGCGAAGTTTTGCACCCGTCGCAAAAAGATGTTCGTGCATACCGTTCCGTTTTCCAAAGCGCGCAGAAAATGCTCCGGGCGCGTTTCCATCACGACGAGATTCCGAATTGAGTCAAAGGCTTTGTCTTTGGTGGCCGTAACCCAGCGTTCGTGCGTATTGCCACTTTTCAATTTCAGGATTTCATCCATCACACATTGCCAGGTGCGGCTGGCGGCGGCGGGATCACCGGCTTTCCAATAGACGCGCGCCAGATGCAAACTGAATGCGGGCGCGGCGGCCGTTTCATTTTTAGCCGCAACGAGACGATAAGCTTCGGCCTTGTCGCGGGTTTTGAGGGTTTCCTGTTTGCCGGTCTGGAGGTCTTCACAGTAATAGATACCCCAAGGCCGGAGGAATGCACGGTAGCGTTGTTTCATGTCATTTTTCATGGTTATGAACATGAACCAATTCAACCCGGCTGCGTTAGCGAGTAGTGGCCGAGTCGGTCTCGGATAGTGGCCGGGTTGTGCGGCTACTGAAACTTCCACTGAAACTCTGGCTCAATGATTTCGTAACTCTCTGATGCCCAAGCATTAGAAAGTGGAGCCAATGGCCGGGATTGAACCGGCGACCGACGGTTTACGAAACCGTCCTCTCCTCTTTCTCTCGATCAGTTAGTTGAAGAACCTTTCCCCGGCAGGATGTCGCTCAATGACATGAGGCTGGCTTTTTTAATTCGCTGGGGAGGATGCCCAGCGGATGAATTTCCACCCTTTCAAGTCGCGTTTTTTGAACCCCCAACCAAAGGAGCAAAATGACAGTTATCGAAATCCAGAGGCGAGTTGCAAAAAAAGGAAAGCGACTCACGCGCGCGGGCCTCTACAAGCACATCAAGGCGCTAAAACTCAAACCAACAGGCGTTGCTAGGCCAGCGATTTATCCCGACAACGCCGCGGACAAAATTTTGATTCGTCTGGGCTTTCTCAATGGAGGTCACCGATGAACGAATTTAACGGAAACGGCAACGGCCATCAGAAAGCCTTTGAGCTGACTCAGCCAAAAACCGCTGAACAAATTAAGCGCGAGGCTCTCAATGCCATGATGCCTCAACTTCGCAGGGCCTGTTCACAGGACCATCGTTTAAAAAAGTTCGTCGGTGCCAAGTGGCTCTTCGACACGCTCACCGACAATTCGTTTATGAACAAGTTCGGGGGCGATGGCTGGGGGCGGGTCTATTGTTCTCTGAAAGACCTCCGGCGTATGTACGGCCACGACGAAGACACCATCGCCGTGTGGCGCGACAAGCTGATCGAGACAGGCTGGATCTGGTTTAAAAATCGCTGGCCAAAATGTTGTTGGGGAATTTCCGGCGCGTGCGATCAGCCGGAGCTTCCTTTCGTGGGGCAGGAGTACATGGCCATTATGGCTAAAACCAGCGCCAGAGGCCAACCGCCAGTGGCGGTCATGGAGGAACAAACTGAGAAAACCGTAAATTCCGGCGCAAACGGCCATGACATTAGGCTAAACCAACCGCCACAGCCGGTCGCACCGACCGTCATTGGCGGTCAGCGACGGTCATATAAGGGAGACTCCAGCGCTAAGTCCCTTGGGAGTTCCGGCATGAGTTCAAGCAGCGGCTCAACCTGCTACCCTTCCAGGACGCAACCAACCGGGCTCTGGCCCGGCCGGTCCTTTTGGCACGCTCAATGCAGCCGGACAGCTCAAATGGCAGCGCCAAAAAAACAGATGACGATGGCGGATTTCCAGCGCGAGCTCCAGGCCTTGCGCCGGGCCGTCTTCAACCAGCCCCGGCTTCGTCTTGAGGACATCCAGCACCGGTACGGCTGGAGCAGGACAACGGTTTTCCGCCGGCTGCGGGACCGGACCCTGCCCGGGCCGATCCGGTTTCCCGGACAGCCCCTCTGGCGCGAGGAGGACCTTTTGCAGGCAGAGTTAGCCGGACAACTTCCCGATCCGGTGTCCGCTTAACCCCCCCTTTTCTGAGCTTGTTTTTGCCTCGAGGAGGTCTCTGTCCCCGTAACCTTGCCCGGAAAACCTGTCCGGCTAACCCCTGCCAAATTTGTCCGGATAACCCCTTGAAATGGGATGCGTCCGGGTGCAAATTGGAGGGAATGAAAACGAGTGTTGATCTGGACGAAGAAACCCAGGCTGAGGTTGACCGGACGGTTGAGCTTGTCCGGGAAAAACCCGCCACTGTCCTGAGAATGGCCATCCGGGCGGGCCTGCCGATTGTGGCCAACCGTCACCAGGCGGAGCGTCCGGAGGGATACTTTGCCGACGCCTACCCTGGGCCAAAAGAGCGGCAGGAGCTTGAGGCGGCGATGGCTGGCGTGGAACAAAGGCCCGAGCGATGAATGTCCGGCAATGGGAGATCTGGAAGGCCCGGCCGCCCGGCTTTGAAAAGGATCACTGGTTTGTGATCATCAGCGGCCCGGAACGGCTGGACAGCCAGCGCCATCCGCACATCAACGGGCTGGCTTGTTACACTCTGCGCGGGCAACCGCTCAAGACTGACGTTTTGCTCGATCGGGCTGAAGGCTTCGATGGCACGACCGTTTGCCAGTGCGATCTGTTTTTTTACCTGGAAAAGACGAAGCTCCATTCGCCACTGGGGGCTGTGACCTGGGAACGCCAGCAACAACTGCGTGCCAAACTCAAAGAGGTCTTTCGTTTCTGATAAACCTGCCCGGGGGCCAGCCACGCTCCAATGCGCCGGACAATGTTCCCCCGTTTCACGGTTGTAGGCCAGGAAATGCCCGTTGGGCAGAGCCGCGGCCGCGGCCACGCCTGGCCAATAAGGCTCGATGCTTTCGAGCTGGGCCGGTTCCACGGTGTTGAAAGCCACAAACTCGGTGGCCTGGCTGCGGATCAGCTCATGGTATTCCCTGGGGGAATGCGTTGCGGTCAAGAGCTCCAGGCCTTCGGTCCGTCCGGTCCGGATCACGTTCTCGAGTTCAGGGGGCACCGGCCGGCGCGAGTTGCTCCACTGCCAGATTTCATCGACCAGGAGGATCTTCCGGCCGCGGCCGCTACGGGAGGCCTCGAAAGCAAAGTTGCAGAACCAGCGGAAGGCCTCGGGCAATTGCTCGCCGCGGTAGCGCGCATGGGGATTAAAACAGACCCAGCGCGTGGCCAGGTCTGCGTAGCACTCCTCGGGCGTGCCACAGGGCCGCAGCTTGAGCCTAGCGGCCGCCTGGCCGCGATCGTCAAAGATGAAACGGCACGCCACGCCCTGGACGTTGAGGAGGTAGGCGAAGGCGAACGTGGTTTTGCAACTGCCGGACCGGCCGAAAATCACGGTGATCGAGGGCGGGTTTGAGTAGTCGGGCATAAATTGGGACGGTGAACCGGTGCGCTCTGTTGAACTGGACCCGGATTTTCATCTTGCCGCCCGGACCAGATCACGAGGATCGATTTTCATAATGGCCTCCGCGATGCAGCCGAAATAACGAGACATCAGCGAATCGCTGGCCTTGAGTTTCCGGATCTGTTCGCGCAGAAATTTTCGGGTTTCGGCCGGCGATCGGGACCGTCGGTAACGGGGACCTTCGTACATGCGCGCCGCTGCGGCCGGCGTCAGTTGGAGCATGGGCATCATATTGGTTGCATAGTTGCAGGGCGTATTGGCTTTCTAACCATTCCTACGGCCGTTTGAAACCAGGCGTGCCTGCCTCCAGGGCAAACTCTGACAATAGGCCCGCTCTGTTTTGGACCAAAAACTTTTTTGTGCGCCCGTTCGGGATTCGGAACAATGGATGCATTGAAGCTATAAGTTCGTTGACGATCATACCTTCTTCTCCTGGTTTGGCTGGCTCCTTTTCTGGAGCTCCATCACGGCGCGCTTGAACCTGGCATCCGAGCGTTTGTTGTGAACGACGAGCATCCCGACCGCCAGCACCGCGAGAAGCGCCTTCGCCGTAATCCTTTGAGAAACGAACCTTGTTGAAGATGCGCGCCAGGCCGTTGGAGCCGGCCAGGCCGATCATTTTTTTACTTGAGCCCGGGTAACGGGCGTCAGCGGCGAGCTCTTTGATTCGGTCGTTGGAAAAACCTGCGGCCATAGCCTGGAGCTTGCGGGTTTCAACGCGAGCTTCCTCTGCTCCGGAGAGAGCCTCATCAAGGTATTCACGGAAGTCCTCACCAGTCCAAGGTACTTCTGGGAGACCCAATGCAGCGACCGGACCAGCAGCCAGCGGAGCAGGCGCCGTCGGGCCTTGACCAGGCAGCGGCGCAACGGCGCCAGGAAGGGCAGGCGGTTCAGGAATGCCACGCTGCTCCTGCTTGCGGAGGCGATCGTTCTTTTTGTCCGCCTCCAAAGCCTGCGGTGAACCGGGAGCCAATCCGTCCTTTCGCGGGCGGCCTCCGCGCGGAGCTCCAGCCGTCGGCACTGGCGGTTGAGCAGGAGCTCCAGGGGAAATTCGACGAGCCGATCCTGGAGCCGGCTTCGGTTCCATTGTCGGAGCACTTCCGCTTCCGCTTGCTGTTGTGGCGTTCGTTTTCGGATCCATGACATTATCTGGCTCGGAAAAAAGCCTCCGGGTTATGTTTGCAACGGAGCGTGACGGGGCCGCTGAAGGTTCTTTGCCTGAGAATCCCACCAGCGGCGTTGAGCGCATCGGCCGAAGACGTGGAGAGGATCATCTGTTGCCAGACGAAAAAATCTTCGCTCCAGGCTTTGACCTCGAACAGTTTCATTCTTCAAATTTATAAAAGCCCAGCCGGACGCTTTTTTTTGCGGGCGGTTCAGGCGCCGGCGGGTTCCGCAAGGCATTGAGCTCGTCCTCCAGCTCGGCGATCCTGGTTTCGCGGTCCCTTTTCTCGCTCTCCAGCGTCACACTGCGGCGGCGTTCACTTTGCAGCTCTTCCTGGAGCTGGATCTCGCGCTCGGATCGGTCTCCGTTCAATACAGCCCCGGCCGCGGGTGGATCTGCCGGCGCCGGCGGATCCGCAGGCGGCGCGGGAGGTTGCGGGTCGGGGACGGGAGGTTGAACTCCAGGGGCTGGAGGCTGGCCTGGCGGATCACCGCCTTCACCTGGGTCGGGAGAAAGAAGGGTTTTTTTCCACATCGTCAACGCTGCTCGACGGTGCAGGTTCCGTTCCATCTCCAGTCTCAAACTGTTTCACCGTTGAAACATTTTGATTTTGGAGATGGCACGGTCCCGGCTATTGCCCTCCCGTTATCGCTTCAGGCGATCGGATCGGTCAAGCGCGCCGCTGCTGTATCAGCGGGATGACCCGGAAGACGCCACCACGAAGCAACATGAAGTTCGAGGCCCCGCGGACGCGGGGACTACCCCCATGAAAATTCTAACCAAAGAAAACGGCTTGACCTTTGCCCTCACGGCGCTGGCCTGCGCTGTTGCCATCATCGTCGTGATCCCGCTTTGGAGCGCGATCCAGGCGAAGGTGAGCCCGGCGCCGTCCGCCCCGAGCACTGGCGGCTCTTAAAACCATGAAACACGACTGGAAATTCTATCTCATCGTGGCCGGCGTTACGCTGGGCACGATCGCAATCGCTCGCTTTGTCAAAAACACCTTCACCACCCTGATCCCGGCTTCCATCGCCGCGTATCTGCCCTAAATCAAGGGCGCCAAGCCGAAACGTCAACTTGTCAACTTCTCAACCTTAACTCTGTATCTTTTATGTTGAAAATCTTTCGTGACGCCCCTCCGCTGCAAAACGTCGTCGCGGGCCAAAATGCGACCTGCAACTTTGACGTCGGCTGGCGGTATCATTGCATCCGCATTATCGCCACCGTTTCCACGACCAATGCCGGCGCGGCCGTCGAGCCCACGCTCGATCAGGCCATCGGCCAGATCGTTTTGAACGTCAACAAGGACCCCAAGCGCACGCACCAACTGGCGAGCCATTTGAACTCGATCCAGAAGGCCTGGAGCGCGGACCTGGCGGCAACCTTGTACAGCAAAACGGCAAACGACCTCAAAACGGCCGTCGCAGACGTTGCGGGCGGTGGCAATGTCACGCGCACCTCGACTTGGGTCCTGGACGTGTGGCTCAGTGAACCTTCCCGGAGCACCTACACGGCCCGCCAGGCCTTCGCCTGGCCTACCGCGTGGAACAATGCCGCGATTGGCAACTATCCGGCGAATTACACGGCCAACATCCAGGCGGTGATCACTGTACCGGCGGCAAATGCCGGCGGCGGCACCTTGACCAACCCGGCCATGCGCTGCGAGATGATGGTGGATACTCAGCTTGGCCCGCTCTTGGGTGCAGCCGGTTCCACCACGCGCGGCACGATCGGCGCAGACAAGCTGGCTCAAGCCGGCATCCCTGCCCCGGCTTCCGGGCCAGGGACCCCGATCATGCCGATCAGCCACTGGTACAGCTTCGCGCAGACCTACGGCGGCACCGCCATACAGATCCGCGGGAATGCGTTTCCGTTCAACAGCGGCTCGCTCCAGCAGTTATCCACGTTCTGCCAGGCAGGCGACGACATCACCAATGTCGCTGTGCTGCTGGACACCGCGATCCGGATAAATACCACCAAGGCAAGCATCAACCAGATCAACGAGGCCTGGGGCTGGAATGCCAACTACGGCGCAGGGACCGCCGGCATCGACTACGTCTTCGCCGATGTGCTGCACATGGCGTTCGACTTCGACGATGACCCGAGCTCGGCCGTCTCAACGGCCACTTTCAACACCTTGGAAGTGGACTACACCTTGAACCAGGCCGTGGCTGCGAACAAGACGCTGATTCTGGCGGCTCAGTTCTACCGGAACGCGCTGTTGCTCTAGCCTGGCTTTGGTTGTTTGCAAAACGAACTGGGGTCGGGCTTCGGCGCGGCCCCATTTTTATTAAACAAAAATATGGACGACGACTTGCTCAATAGCATTGGCCTGGGAACCACGGATCCGATCACGGGCACCAGCTACGACCTGGACAGCACTACCGGATCTACTTTTCTCGATACCGGCTCCACGGCTTCGACGCCGGCGCCGGCCGCGGCGGCCTCGGCCGCGACTTCGGGCGGTCTTTGGAACAGCCTGTCCAGTTTTGGATCGAGCTTGCTCCAATTCGGACAGCAAAGCCTGCCGGTGGCCACCCAGGTCAACAACCTGGTTAACGCGGCCCAGGGCAAGACGGCCCAAAACAACACAGCCAGCGCCACTGGCACTTTGGCGGCGACCGCCAGCAATCCGATTGTGTGGATCATCGTGATCGGCGGCTTGGTCCTGGCGTTTCTGTTCGTCAAAAAGGATTGACGTGGATACTGCCCAGGCAGTGCTGACTGAAGGAAACCAGACGGCGCAGGTCCAGGCCGTTACTTCCACCATTCCCTGGATCGTCTTTGCGGTCGTGGTGGTCGTGGTTGCGATGATTTTTCTGAACAAACGCAAATGAGACTCGATACGCCAGATTCGGAGCTGGGCCGGTTTTCACGGGAACCGGCGGCGCTGTCCTGCACAAAAGCGCGGCTCAGCGCGCTGGGCCTGGGGGGCGGGGGCGGCGGCCTGGGCCTGAGCGGCTCGGCCACGACTGAATCGCAAACTTCCTCCGGCGCGCCTGTGACGGTCTATAACGGATCTTCCGGGCCTCTCTCATCAACCTCCTGGCTGGTCATCGGCGCGATCGCGCTGGGGGCTCTCCTGGTCATCGGCATGATCTTCCGTGGACGCTCTTAAAAAACATCGGCTGTTGACCAGCTCGGAAATGTTCTCAATCTGCGAGAGCACCGAAAATGAAGTGCTCGCGGCCGATCGGCTCCTGGGCGAGATGGCGGCGCAACTATTCGACGGCATTTATTCGTCAGGCGTGTTTGCCCGGCTCGTCAAATCCGGCGCGCTGACCGCCTCGACCGTGAAGGTCAAGGAAGAACCCCAATTTGTGATCCTGCACAGCCGAAACGCCCTGGGCTGGCTGATCGTCGAGGGGATCGCCACCTTGCAACGGTCAAAGCTGGCCTCAATGTTCGAGGCGGCTGATGCCCTGGCCAAACATTACGGCAGCCAGGTTACTGCTTTTGTCTCGCGCCTGGCGGCGATGGGGCGCGCGGCGGAAAACTCCGGCTATAAGTCCGCCGGAATCTTCTGGATGAAAAACAATGCACTGCCTGCCTGACATCTTTTTGCTCAAATGGCTGCTCTGGTTCCCGGTCCTGGGGCTCTGGTCCAATTCCGGCGGCAACAGCAGCAACCCGCAGACGACCACGGAGACCGCCACGTCCTCGGCCGCCAGCTCGCCCAACGCGACGGGCGGATCCCAGGCGATCGGATCCGGCTCCATCGGCGTCGCGGGCACGGGCGCCAGTTACATCGAGTCCGGCGCACAGCAGGTTTCGGGAATCAGCGGCGGAAACGGAAGCACAATCACGATCGGCGATCCCAACGCCTCGGACGCCCTGGCCCAGATCGCCGAACAACTGGCCGGCGGCGGATCAAGCGGCGGGTCCGGGAGCATCATCGTTCCGGCCGGCGGCGGCGCCAGCTCCCTCTTTTCAAATGTCAACTGGACCGTGGTGGCCATCGTGGGCGCCATCGTCCTGGGGCTCTGGCTGATTTTAGGAAGGAAAGAAAAATGAACGCTGTCTATTCCCAAACCATCGCAATTCCGGGCGCCGCCGGCGGACAACCAGGCGTCATCACCATCGCGGCTGCCGGCAGGTTTTTCTACTGCTCGATCGCTTCCGGCCCGTTCAACGCGCAGTTTGATGCGCAGCTTCCCATTGCGATCAATCCCGGGATGCAGTTGCCCGGCCCGTTTTCCCGAATAACTTTTTTCAACCCCAGCGCCACGCCGGTCGCGCTGACCTTTTATTTTTCCGATTCCCAAATCGAATCGGTGGCGGTCACGGTGGCACAACTCGCCAACTCGCTGGCCAGTTGTGTCCAGGCTTTCCCGGGCCAGGCTTTGGTCACCGTGGCGGCCGCGGGCACGCCGGTTCCCTTTGCCGCGGACGCCGGCACGTTCGCCCGAACAATCATTTGCATCCCGCAAAAGACGGTCGCCCCTGTTTCCAAAGGCGGCGCAGCAAATGCCGGCGCGGTTTATGTCGGCGTTGCCGGTAACGCTGCGAATAAACAGCCTTTGCCGCTCCTGCCTGGGGTGCCCTTCGAGTTTCAGGCTGACACCGGAGCCAAGTTGGATTTAAGCTCTTTTTCGCTCGATGCAGACAACAATGGCGACGGCCTGGTCATCATCTACTGGTAAACTATGAAACTATCTGGTCATTTGAAAAAGTTCCTCCAACAACACTGGCTGGCGGTCTTGGTGCTGCTGGCGATCGTAGGCATCGGAGCGACGGGCGTCGTGCTGCCTTACACACAATACACGCTGCAACTGTTGCAAACTCAAAATTCCGGCCAGGCCCGCTCATTGCTGGGAGTGACCACGTCGGCCGCCAGCGCAACCAATCAGACGCTTTGGACTCCGACACTCAACGGTGGGACGCTCAACGGCGTTGGCGGCACTTTGACCGGCCCCGTTGTCACCGGCGGCAATTTCTCAGGGCCAGGCGTCAACAACGGCAGCTTCACCAATCCGGCCGTGTTCGGCGGGAGCTTTACAAATCCAACGATTTTTGGCGGCACCTTCAACAACTTTTTTGTGGCCGGCGGGATATTCACCAACCCGGCCGTCAATGGCGGGAGCATTGGCGGCGGCTCCGTCCAGGGCACGAATACAACCTCGAACACAAACACATTCTCACAACTTTTGGACTCAAATGCCGTGCAAGTTCTTTCGATTTCGCCTGTCGTTCGTTCGGAGAGCGTGCCCGTGCCTTACAAAGGCTTTAACGACTGGCTGCTTTATGGCGGTGATTGGACGGCTGCGGAACTGACTAACCAGGTTTTGCAAACGGCTTCGATGCCAGGCTACGACACAGTCATTATTTCTGACGGTCAATTTTCGGGGCGTGATGCGAACGGCAACCTCCTGGCCAACTCGACCTACTTGCCGCAAGGTCTCTCAAACATGGTGGCTTGGATTCATAGCCAGGGAATTCGCCATGTCGGAATCTATCGTGAGTTTGATGCTACCACCCTGGCAGGTTCGCCTGGCACAACGATCCCTTACATCGAGCAGGACGCCAACTATCTGCTGAGCTGCGGTATTGACTATTTCGACCTTCAAGCCGGACATCTGAACGACAGCAACGACTGGCCGACGTTCGTTTACTGCGTCAATCGTTTTTGCGCCGCGCTTGGGAAATCTGGCCAGAAGGTGGCCGTTGACGTGGCCGGTGGCAATGGCTTTGATATCACGGCTCCGGTAAAAATTCCCGCCGCGAACTATTTCATCTGCCCAGGCGTTGACGGCAACGGCGCCGACTTCAATTACGCTTTGACCAACACACCGGCGTATCCGGGTTATTGGGTCCAGCTGGTCCACGACTGGGACTGTTGTTGGCCTTATCTCAGCCAGACGTTCCCCGGCCATTTTCCGGCCCAGCAGTTTGACATCGTGAATTGGTCAAGCAACAACATGATCCGGGCCGGGCTGGCGATGGACTGCATTTTGCCCAAGCCCATTGAAATGTCCGTCCCGATGAGCTGGGGCAACGGTGCGCCCGATTACGCCCGCAACGCCTACGAAAATCCGCTGATGATTCAGATACACGACGATCCCCTGGCTCAACCGGGTTATATGCTGGTCTCCAGCAACGTGGCGGGAGGGAGTGACGGCACGGTGCCGAGCGGCTGGCAAATGCTGGCCAGAAAATTACAGGGAGGAAATCTGGCCCTGATGCTGTTGAACCGTGACAGCACGAATGCGGCGACGATCACCTTAAATTTCACGAACATTGGCATCCAATCCACGAATTTTGTCAGCGTCCAGGACGTGTTTAACTCGACCAATCTGACGACCTCAAACGCTTTCAGCGTGACACTCCCTATCCGGGATGCCGCGCTGTTCTATCTCATCCCAAATGTCCCGGCCCCTTCAAGCTCAGGGCAAACAAACGTCTTTGCGAACCCGCTCGAAGCGAATCTTTTTTTCGACGCGCCGCTAAACGAAGGATATGGAATCTATACGTACGACCGCGTGTCTCAGATCAATGCGCTGCTAAAAAGTGACTCGTGGGGAAGCGCACCGGTGGGTTTTGCACTTTTTTCTACGAACTATTCAATAACCTCCGGCAATGCCGCGACCAACGGAATTTTCCTGCCGGTGTGTCCGCCGATGCAGATTACGAACTTCAGCTTTAGCTGCCTTTTTTACGAAAATTTAAACACTCCGACGAATCCATTGGTTGCTTTCCAAATTAGCGATCAATACGGAACGCCGGATTACATTCTCAGCTGGTATCCGACCTATCTAGCTATCGAAAGTTACAGGCAAAATGGAGATAACTTTTTTAATTCGGGAATTCCGCTTCTAACGAACCAGTGGGTTCAGTTGACCGTTGTGAACAGCGCATCGTTCATAAGCGTTTATACTAATTCGACATTGGCGACCAACATTGCCAACACTTCGGTCGGCGGACTGACGAACTATAACCACGGAGTGATTTACTGCTCCGCTGGCGGAATGTATTCGGGTGCGTTCGCTCATCCGCGTTTTTGGACGCGCTCTCTCGGCTCCAACGAAGTCCGGCTGCTTTACGATCAGACTTTCGCGCCATGAGACCAGCAACCAAACATCTTTTGCTGATCCTCGGTGCAGCCATCGCGGCTTACGTGGTCGTGGCGGTTTATCAGACGGTCAAGGCCGGCGTGACGGATTTGGCGAGCCTGATCATGTCACCGTTCACGCTTTTGGGAAAAGCCTGGTCCTCGATCACGGGCCTGGCCAGCAGCTTGACTACACCGAGCCAGCCGGCGTCCGTCGGCGTTGTCAGCTCCCTGGGCGTGGACCCGAACTCGGACGTCGGCCAGGTCATGCAGTCGGCCTACGACCAGGGCGTCGTGGACGCCGTGACGGGCACGCCGGTCGGGACCGGCGGAGCCACTCTCCCCGTCACCGACAGCGGCGATCAACCCGTAACCGGCATTTGGTCATCGCCATGAGCACCTGGCTAAAACTTTTGCTGACGGCCGTCGCGTTGGTCCTGATTTTCGCCGGCGGAATTGACTTTGGCCTCACCACCATTCCGGGCATCGCCATGCTCGCCTTCATCTGGGGCTTTGACCCCAGCCACGCATGAATATCCCGATCGAAATTGTGGCCGCGATTTTGCCGCTCGCTTTGGGTGCGGTCTGGGCCGATCAGCGCGCCATTCGCAAACGGATTTCCCGGACGGAGAAGAATGTCCTCATCCTGATCATCATGCTCCGCGATCACGGTCTCAAAATTCCAGACGAGGACGACACCAAACTTTTCCTCAAAGCCAACAACCTCTGAAACACTTTGGCACTGCTCTTTGGCATTTGACCTGCACACCCCCCAAAACATGAACGCGCTGATCCAGGTTCTGTCCGGAAAAAAAACCTATTTCACGTCCATCGCCATCGTCGCGCTGCTGTTTGGCCAGTGGCAGGGCTGGTGGAAAATTGATCCTGGCGTTTACACCGCCCTGACGGCCGCCGCGATCGCTTTCCTTCGCGCCGGCGTCGCCAAAGGATCCGGCTCGGGCTCAATCACCGGAACCGCCGTTGCCGGATCGCCGGCCGCCAAGTTGCCTCCTCTCTCGATGTTCGCATTTGCCGCGCTCGTTTTTTGCGCAACCTGGATCGGAGTGAGCGGCTGTGCCTCGCTTCAGCCAGGCGCGGATCCGCTCGTGGTCAATGTCGAGCGCGCCGAAGCTGTCGCGCAGAGCTCCTTTAGCCTCGTCCTGAACGTGGATAACTCCGATCGCAGCTTCTGGCAGACCAATGCGCCGGCTTTCCACGACTTTTGCGAATGGCTGCGCCAGCCTCAGACGGTTGCCGACAGTTATGGCACAAACACGCTGCCGCTCGGCCTGGCCATGCTCATGAGCACCGATGACGTGAAAAACGATTACGAGGCATCCCGTGTCTCCTCCAACGCCCTCCTGGAATCTCTGGCGACACTGGAAAGCGCCGCCAACCAGGCTGCATCCTGGTTAACAGTCGTCACCAACCAAACCTCACCATGAACGTCGCGCTCGCCATCGCTCAAATCATCATTCCTTTGCTGCCCACTTTGGGCGGCGACGTCGTCAGCCTGATTGATTGGATCAACAGCATCCGGTCGGCGGCGCAACAGACCGGCGAATGGACGCCGGCCATGGACCAGGCTTTTCACCAGGCCCTGGTTGCAGCCGGCCAGACACCGGCCTGGACGCCCGATCCCGCAGCGGGCGTTGCTTCCACCCCGGCGGCTTCATCAAACGCGTCTATAAGTCAAGCCAGCGCGCCGGCTGAGGCTCAGATTTCGGCTTCAGAACCGAAAACAGCCGCTCCCGTGGTTTCGTCAGTGCCGGTCGGGATCAAGCCGTGAATGCGCGCGATTTTTTCCTGACACTCTTTGCCGTGGCGATTGGAACGACCATCGCCCTGGCCATCGCCGGTCTTTACCTCAAGTCGCAACTGTCCACGTCGGCCGGCTCGGGCACGCTGGGGACCATTCTTTCCCTGTTCACTTCGCCGGCCGCGGCACCGGGGGCCACGTCCTCGCCATGAGCTTTGAAAACTGCGATCTCGATGCCAATGGCCGGCCGATCCTGGTTACAAAAAGTTCAGACGGCCGCAACTTCGAGCTAGTGTGCAGTTTTGATTACCTTGCGCGCGACGGCACCCGTTATCGAGCGCCGATCGGCGCGACCTCCGACGGTTGCAGCACTCCGCCTGAGCTCTGGAGCCTCATGGGAAAACAATGGCTCGCTCCTTTCGGAACTTACTGGCCCGCGGCCTTCATCCATGATGGAGCCTACCGAAACTGGCTTCAGCGCATCGACGATGCAGGCCGTGTTCAAACTGCCAATCTCTCTAAGGAGCAATCGGACAATCTCTTCGCTGAACTTATGGAGCTGCTGGGCACTTCGATCGGCGAGCGCAGCGCCATTTACGAGGGTGTCCACGAACTGGGCTGGCGCGCGTTCCGCGAGGATCGGGCGGTGAGCGCATGAACTTCGACTCAAAAACTATCTGCGCCATAGCCGGAATTTTTCTTTTGAGCGTTGGCCTTTTTATCATCGGCTTTTTCATCGGCTTCTTTTTCGGATCCGACTCAAAGCCGGCTTCGCCTTCCGAACCTTCAGAGATGGCTGCCAGCGTACAGAATCGGCTGCTCAAAGGATCCAGGAATTAAATCTTCACCCGCGCTGCCATCCGCCGGCTGTGCTCGTCCAAAAGGTGAAAGTAGGTCCGCGACAGCAACGCCCCGCCGTCCTGATGTCCAAGCCAGCGCGCCACCGTCGGCAAATCCACGCCGCTCTCGATGCAGCGGGTGGCGAACAAGTGGCGGAAGCTGTGATGCGATAGCCGGGGCAGGTCCGCGAGCCGGCAAGCCGTCCCCAGTGCGCGTTTGCATTCTCCCTGGGGAATCACCTGCTCCGAATCGCCCGCGACGTTGCGAAGTGCCTCCAGCGTGCCGGCAATGCCGTTCACAAAAGGAATGACGCGCGGACGGCCGCTCTTGCTCGCGCCGCCTGGCACAACGAAAAAATCTTCGCGCACGTCCTTCCACCGGATCTGTCTGGCTTCCGCGATCCTCAGACCGGTGTGCGATAGAAAACGGATCACCAGGCCGGCGTGACTTCGATTCAAATGGTCCAGCTCATCGAGGAGCCGGGAAAATTCGAGCTGCGAAAGCAACCGCCGTTCCTTTATCTGAAGACGCCGGCGGCGAAGGTTCCTGGCGGCCGGCAGAACGCCGTGAAGCATCGTCACGATCCCGTTGTACCGTGAATCCGAGAGCCAGGCGATCCTCCCCGCGAACTCCCCCACGTCCTGCTCCGAAATCTCCGGCGCCGGCGCGCCGAATTTTTCCGGCCAGGTCCGGCCGATGAAGGCAATCAATTCCTGGTGATAATCCCGCGTGCGCGGCTTCACGACCCCGGCCCGCAGCGCGGCCCATGTTTGGAGAGAAGTTTTGAAAGTCATACCCGGCAGAGCGTAACGGCCGGGTCAAGGGGTTAGCGGGATCGCAGAGAAACTCTAAGCTCTGATCCTCGAGGATCTCAAAACCGATAAAGTTGTTAAAACCGTCGGCAGGGACCGGGCGTCTGCTTTCTGTTCCAATGACCATGCCAACTGGGCGTCCATCTTCAGTCAACGCCCAGAAGGCTACTCTGCATTTCAGAATCTGGGGATTTCCGTAATCATCCTGGCATCGAAAATTAGCCCATACTGAAGGACGTGCGGCTCTCAGATCTCGATATCGGCATTCGTTCATTTTAGCTCTCCTTTATTGTTGTTGACTCTAGTTTTCGTTAGATTACATTGGTTTCATGCAAACTGGAGCCAATGGTCGGGATCGAACCGACGACCGACGGTTTACGAAACCGTTGCTCTACCGCTGAGCTACATTGGCTTAAAGCTGTTTAGAATGAAGCATTTTATGCCGTCATCCCTCTGCTGGATTTTTAAGCTGCTGCATGCTCAATTTGTAGATGGTGCGTTTTTCTGTTATGAAGGCCACCATACTATCGTCCATCAAGCGCAACGGCAGACTCGGAATGGGTCAAAACGCCGTATCCAAATCTCATCTGTGATAAACCCAGTGGCACATATTTTGGGCGTGTCCGGGTCAATGGCAAGTTTATTCGCCGTTCATACGAAACCCATGTCCTAACCGTTGCCAGACTCAAGCTCTCCGATTTTCTTCAGGATCGCCACCGATCGGCGATCAACAACGGACAATCGGTCAACGGCGAAATCATCATTGCAATGTCGGGAATGAAAACGCATCGCGATTTGCGTCATTTAGCCGGGTCTTCCCATGCGCCTTCCCTCAACCTGCGCATGAAAGATCCCAACCGATTCCAGGATAGTGCCCCTCGAAAAAATCAATCTTCCCTAAATCTGGGAAGGTTGGATTAATACGGGCGTCCGGCACTGAATCGCACAATGGAGCAGTCGCCAGTTGGAAACCCCGCAGTAATGTGCCTCCAGCGGTGTCAAAGCCGATTCCACCAAACCGCCGTCGGCTTGGGAACATCAAATCGAACGCGCCGTTCCGGGCTTTGAAGCGTGTAAATAAAATAGCTTGTCGGCTTCAACGAAAAATGGCCGGCGGCAAGCCGGCGCAAACGGTGATGCGCAATCCATACGGGTTTAAGCAGGTGAACCCAGAACGGAGTCATGGCCAGGGTTTCGCTTTTTTCCTGGATGGCGTTCGGTTTTAAATTCATGTTTTCACCGGTGTCGGTAAAAATGGACGTGAACGAATCGCATACAGCCATCGGCACCTTGTTTTTCATCAGTGCCAAAATCCAGTGAAAATCACCCAGATCACGCCAGCGGGCATCGAAAAAAATGCCGCGCTCATGAATGACGCGGCGGCGGATGAAAAGGGAACTGGTCAGAACGGGGAAGCGAAACCAGACTTGCAACGGCTGGGGCGTCATCGAATGACGGTGGCAAATGTAGTTGCCTTGGCCGTCCACGACGATGGTTCCGCCCAGCATGACTTCAATTTGTGGATGCCGTTCGAAAAAATCATTCACGGTTCGGAGCGCTCCCGGCAAATATTGTTCGTCGCAGTTCAGATAGGCCAGAATGTCGCCCTGCGCGCGGCGATAGCCGCGGTTGACCGCGTCATACATGCCATTGTCCTTTTCAACGAAAGCGCGGACGCGTTGATCGTGCGGCAACCAATCCTGCGTTCCATCATCCGAACAAGAGTCCTGCACAATATGTTCCCATTCGACGCCTTCCTGGTCGGCGACCGAAGCGATGCAGAGCTTGAGCCATTCCGAATTGCGAAAGCTTGGCGTGATAATGGAAAATTTCATCAGGCGGATGTTTGGCGGAATCGGAAAATCCCAACATTGAGAAAATCAAACCGTTGCCCGGAATTTTTGGGCAATGGGAATGCGCCGCCCGATGCCGAAAGCGCGCGGCGATACCTTCAAGCCGGGCGCGGCCTGGCGGCGCTTGTACTCGCTGAAGGTGATTTTGTTGATGACGTCGTTCACGACCGCGGCCTCAAACCCGCGCGCAATGATTTCCTGCTTGCTCAAATTTCGCACGATATAAGCGTCCAAAATCTGGTCCAGGATTTCGTAGGGCGGCAATGAGTCCTGGTCCTTCTGGTCCGGACGCAATTCGGCGCTCGGCGGTTTGGTAATGGAGGCGGCGGGAATGATTTCGCGCCCGCGGTTCACCCAGCGCGAAATTTTGTAAACGTCCATCTTAAAAACGTCCGCAATGACCGCCAGCGCGCCGCACATGTCGCCGTAAAGCGTGCAATAACCGACGGCCATCTCCGATTTGTTGCCGGTCGTCAGCACCAGCGCGCCGAATTTGTTGGACAACGCCATCAAAGTCACGCCCCGCAGCCGTGACTGGACATTTTCCTCGGCTTCATTGGGCTTGGTCCCGGCAAAAACTTTTGACAGTTGGTTTTCGACGGACCGGAAAACAGTTTCGATCGGCAAAACTTCATAACGAATCCCAAGGTTTCCCGCGAGGACCTCCGCGTCACTCAAGCTGCCTTTGCTTGAATAACGCGCCGGCATGGAGACGCCCATGACTTTGTCCGGCCCCAGCGCATCCGCCGCCAGCACCGCGACGAGGGCGGAATCAATGCCACCGGACAATCCGACGATGGCCGATTTGAAACTGCATTTGCCGATGTAATCGCGAACGCCCAGAGACAGCGCGGCGAACAACTGCTGTTCCCGCGCCGGCCACTCGATTTTTTGCGCCGGCAAATCAGCTTCCCAGTCCACCACCAAAATATCTTCCGCAAATCCCTTGCCCAACGCCAGCGGCTCGCCATGTTTGTTGAGCACGACGCTGTGGCCGTCGAAGATCAATTCATCATTCGCGCCGATAAGATTTGCATACGCCAGCGGCACATGCTCGTCGCGCGCCACCCGCCGGAGCATTTCCAGCCGGACGCGTTCCTTGCCGTCGTGCCACGGCGACGCGGAAATGTTGATGATGGCCCCGGCGCCTTGCGCGATAAGCTCCTTGATGGGATCGCGGCGATACAGCCGTTCCGGCCAAAAATCCTGGTCGTTCCAAATGTCCTCGCAAATTGTGATGCCCAGCCTGCGTCCCTTAAACTCGAACGGCGTGATGTTTTTCGCCGGTTCAAAATAGCGGTCTTCATCAAAAACGTCGTAGGTTGGCAGAAGGCATTTGTGGGTGCGCCACACGATTTTTCCCTTTTGCAGGACGGCGGCGGAATTTCGGAGCGCGCGTCCGGGGCGGTCGGGATTTTGGTCCACGTAACCGACGCAAAGGGGAACTTCACCGATGTTCCTGGCTGTTTCCGCCAAGACGGCGAGATTGGTGTCAACGAAATCGGTGCGCATCAGCAAATCGCGCGGTGGGTAGCCGCATAAAAACAACTCCGGCGCGAGGACAAACTCCGCGCCGCGGGCGCAGGCATTTTCGTAACCTGTGACGAGCTTCTGACGGTTCGCGGTAAAGTCACCGATGGTCGAGTTCAGTTGGAGCAGGCCGATTTTCAATGCGGTCAGGATAGAGACTGCCGGCGGTTTCGCAATGAATTTGCGCCTGTATCAAGATCTATCCACGCTACGGATGGCCTCGGCCAGGCCGGCAAGATGGCGTTCCAATGTGAATCGGCGGAGAAATATTTCGCGCAGCGATTCCGCCAGGTCAATGCCGGCCAGGCGCTGTAGCGCATCAGCGATTTGACCGGGCGATTTTGGATCAACAAAACCGGGGTAATCCGATGGCAGTATTTCCGGGATTGAGCGCCAACGGGTCGTGATGACGGGCAGGCCAAACGCCATGGCCTCCACAATCACCGCGCCAAAACTTTCCGCGTGATAGTATGTTGGAAAGCAAAACAGGTCGGCATTGGCAAACGCCTGCGCCTTGCGCTCCTCGGAAACGAAGCCGAGATATTTAACGTCATCCTGAAGCCCGTGACGTTGAATTAATTCGCACAATTCCCTTTCTTCCGCGCTGGAGGCAAAGGCTCCAATCAAAGTCAGTTTGAAACGCAGGGGGGATTTGTTGGCAGCATGTTTTTCGTTCGCCAGCGCGATGCCCTCAACGGCGTCGAACAACCCTTTTTCCCGCGTGCAAAGGGCAAGATACAGGACATTAATCGTAACATCATTGGTGTTCACTTCTGCGGCGTGACCGGACAGGATTTTCCGCCGCGCGGCGGTTTTAGCACGACGCAATTGGGAGATCTCTTTTTCATACTGAGGACAGGCGTCGGGCACCCCCGGGCTGACGACATAAATTTGCCGGCTTTGGAATTTTTCCGCGTCACGACGGTTGAATTCCGAGGCCACGATGCTTACGTCGGGGGTTATCATCAAACGATAAGTTAGATTGCGGGCGCGAACGGAAACAGCTGTTTCAAGCCATTCAGACAATCCGGCGGCGTGCCAGTGGAAGATGATTTTCTTGAAAAAGGGACGACAGAGGAACATGACCAGCCAATCCCGGTACAATGCCGAGCGCAGGCCGGGCGCCGGAACATAATAGAAATTTGTTACCCCGTAACGGAACCGGCACCAGATGGCTTGGAGACAATACTCAAACAGCCGGAAAAACTTCCCCCCCTGAAGCTTGCCGATGTCTTTCAAGTCCCGTGAGAGCTGGGCATTGACGTGATAACATTCAATACCGAACTGGTTTGACGAACCAACGGCTGTTTTTCGCTTTCCCCGGCGATGGTCGCCGCCAAAACCGTTCAACATGCGTTGCACTCCATAGCTCTGGCCGTGATAGGGCGGCGGGACACCGGCAAAAATGAGCAGCTTCATACAAAGTTTGATCGAGTTTCGGTTTTGAATTTGGGCCAAACCAGAACCGGAAGGAAGATTTTTCGCGCGACGTCCAACGAGCAGATTCGCCGCGTTTCACTCCGCTCCGATTCGGCAAAAATCAGCCACGAGATTGGTGGAGATTTGCCTGCTTGTGCGCGAAGATGAACACATACCACCCCATTTTTCGGGCCAGGAATTTTTCCAAACTGAAAGGGATTCCTTGGTAGTACTTCTTGAGAGGCAGATGAGCGACGCTGGTATGCACATTTTCGAATTTGGAAAAAAGGGCCTTCGCTTCGGCGCTGGTGAAGGCGTAGGCGACCGGGCACTCGGGACCGTCGGTACAATGGTGGATAAAATTTCTGGCCCGCAAATAACTCCATCCGCTGTGGAGGAAATTCTGGTAATGTATGTTCCATATCTGCCGGTCCTGATTTCCACGCACCCCGTGGAGAGAATCGGCGGGCGCTTTCTGCCGGTCACGATTCCACCGCCCGGCCCGCGACAGGACCTTGAGAAAAACCCGCAGCCGCATGTATGTCATGATCCGAATGTAGTAATTGAAGCTGTGCTTGTGGTAGAGCATGATGATCGCGCGTCCCCCAGGCTTGAGCACACGATACACTTCGTTGATGGCAGCCTGGGTATTGGGGGTGTGGTGAAGCACGCCGTGTGAAAAAACCCAGTCGAAGCTCTCGTCGGGGAAACTGAGATGCTCCGCATTTTCCTTTTGAAATGTGCCGGTCAACCCCATCACGGCAAAATGTTTCCGCGTAGCTTCCAATGCCGCCTCGGTCAGGTCCACACCCGTATAGTGGGCGCCGTTGCGCGCAAACATCACCCCTTCGGCGCCATTGCCGGTCCCGATTTCCAGGACTTGTTTTCCCCGGGCCTCGGCGAACGGAACGAGTAAGGGAATATGCCATTCCGTGCGGTAGCGATAGTCGCGGAATTTCTCGAAGAAGTCCTTTTCGTCAGCCGCGTGTTCGACAAAGTGGGTTCCACACGCTTCAGTGTTCCAAAAGGAATTGACTTCCGAAATCATCGGTTCGTTTTTCATATATTTCTATGTCCGCATCGCCCCGCCGTTACTGGCCGGCAAAAAGCCACGCGGCGCCAACGAACGCGCGCAAAACGGACGCCCGCGCGGGTTTGAGAAAACAAACCAACCCCGATTATTCATGCCCGAAAGTACAACATAAAATGAGATTTAAGGCAATCATGGGTATTGGCCGGGGTATCGAAGTTCGGACTGGGTTTACATTTTGCAAATCAATGCTCCTGATTTTTTGTCGGATTCCGTCCCTCGGCGGCGATATACTTTCAAAAGCATGACAAGCGACCTGGATTTGCTGAATCAGTTCGCCCGGGAAAATTCGCAGGCCGCCTTCAGCGAAATCGTCCGGCGGCATCTGGATTTGGTGTATTCCGCCGCCTTGCGCCAGGTCCATTCATCGCAGTTGGCCGAGGACATCGCACAATCGGTTTTCACCGACCTCGCCCGCAACGTCGGCAAGATGGGTAGCACAGGCGTCCCGCCGGTCAGTTCCCTGACACCCTGGCTTTACGCCGTCACGCGCCGAACCGCGATTGACGCCATCCGCAAAGAATCGCGCCGCCAATTGCGCGAACAAATCGCCGTGGAGATGAACACCATGAATGCAACCACGAATGATTGGACCCAAATCGAGCCGCTGCTGGACGAGGCGATGGCCGCGCTCGATGAAACCGACCGCAGCGCGGTTCTGCTGCGCTTTTTTGAAAATAAAAGCCTGCGCGAAATCGGCGAAGCTTTGGGCGCATCCGAAGACGCCGCCCAAAAGCGCGTGAGCCGCGCCGTGGAACGCCTGCGCGAATTTTTCTCGAAACGCAACGTGACCATCGGTGCCAGCGGACTCGCGGTTTTGGTTTCCGCCAACGCCGTCCAGGCTGCGCCCGTAGGACTGGCCACCACCATTTCCGCCGCCGCAGTTCTGGCCGGAACCGCCGTTCACACTTCCACCCTGATTGCCGCCACCAAAACGATTGCCATGACCACAATCCAAAAAACAATTATCGGCGCGATGCTTGCCGCCGCCATTGGAACCGGAATTTTTGAAGCGCATCAAAATTCCAAATTGCAAAACCAAATTCAAACGCTTCAGCAACAGCAAGCGCCGCTGGCTGAACAAATCCGGCAGTTACAACAGGAACGCGACGACGCAACAAATCAATTGGCCACATTGGCGGTGGAAAATAAGCGATTGCAATCAAGTCAAAATACAACCGAACTTCTAAAATTGCGCGGTGAAGTCACGCGGTTGCAAGACGAAGCAAAAAATCCGACAGATATTGCAGCAAAGGCATTGGTGGCCAAAGTGAACAAGCTCAGGCAACGGTTGGAAGAAACACCGGGCGCAATAATTCCCGAACTGCAATTTCTTACCGAAAAAGACTGGCTCAATGCTGCCAATGGGAACCTTGATACGGATGCAGACTACCGCCGTGCGTTGGCTTTGTTACGAAGCACTGGAGAAAATGAATTTGTGTCAATGTTGAAGCCGGCATTGAACCAATATATGCAGGCTAACAATGGACAATTCCCGACTGACCTTTCTCAATTACAGCAATATTTCGCGTCGCCTGTGGATGATGCCGTTCTGCAACGATGGGAAATTACATCGCCAGCGACTGTGCCCAACATCGGTGTTGGGCAAGATGGAATTATAACGGAAAAAGCCGCAGTGGATGATATTTTTGATTCACGCAATGTTGTTGGTTCCAATGGATCTGGCAGCGTGGATTTTTTAACAACGGAAACTGAAGATATATTGAGACCGGTGTATAAAGCATTCTCCGCAGCAAATAATGGGCAAACTATTACAGATTATTCCCAACTTCTGCCTTACGCGACTACACCCGAACAACAGGCCGCAATTCAAAAGTGGATTCAGCAAAAAATGCTTAACAATTAATTCAAAAATCACTTCAACGCCTTTGCCGCGATGTCGCGGCGGAAGTGCGCGCCTTCAAAACGGATTTTTCCGACCGCGGCATAGGCGGCGGTTTGCGCGGTTTTCAAATCCTTGCCCAGTGCCGTCACACCCAGGACGCGGCCGCCGTTCGTGACAATTTCGTTCCCGCTTTTGGCGGTGCCAGCGTGGAAAACCTTCGTATTCGTTAGTTTCGCTACCTCAGCCAGGCCAAGGATTGGCTTGCCCTTCGCGTAATTACCGGGATAGCCACCGCTGGCCATCACCACGCAGACGCTCGCCTCCGATTTCCATTTCAGTTCAACTTTGTCGAGTGTGCCGCTCACGCTCGCATCGAGCAGTTCAACCAAATCACTTTCCAGGCGCGGCAGATAGACCTGCGTTTCGGGATCGCCAAAGCGCGCGTTGAATTCCAGCACCTTCGGGCCGGTTTTCGTCAACATCAGGCCCGGATACAGAATGCCGTGAAAATCAATCCCTTCCGCCGCGCAACCACGCAACCACGGATTCAAAATGGCATCGCCGACTTTTCTCAATTCAGCGTCGCTTAAAAACGGCGTCGGCGAATACGTGCCCATGCCGCCGGTGTTCAAACCTTTGTCGCCGTCCAGCGCGCGTTTGTGGTCCTGTGACGTGGGAAACAGCTTCGCCGTTCTGCCGTCGCAAATGGCGTGCAGCGAAATTTCCATGCCTTCCAGAAATTCCTGAATGACAATGTTCGCGCCCGCCGCGCCGAACGCTTTGCTGACCAGGATTTCGTCAATCGCCTGGTTCGCTTCGGCAAGGTTGGCGCAGATGAGAACGCCCTTGCCCAGCGCAAGACCATCGGCCTTCACGGCGCATGTGCCGCCGAGTGACGCGGCAAATTTCTTCGCTTCAGCAGCATCCGAAAACGTCCCGGCGTTGGCCGTCGGAATGCCGTATTTTTCCATGAAATTTTGGGAGAAGACCTTGGACGACTCGAATTGCGCGGCTTTTTGATTCGGCCCCCAAATCCGCAAACCGTTTTTCTGGAACAAATCGACAATCCCCAGCGCAAGCGGATTGTCCGGCCCGACGATGGTGAGTTCGTTTTTTTTCTCCACCGCAAATGCCAGCAATTTCGGCAAATCCTCCGCGCTGACGTTGACGCATTCGACCGGCGCGCCGTTTTTTGCCAATCGTTCCAGGCCGATACCGGCGTTGCCCGGCGCGCACCACAATTGCGTGACATGCGGCGACTGCGCCAGTTTCCACACCAGCGCGTGTTCGCGTCCGCCCGAACCAATGACCAGGAGTTTCATTGACGAAGGCATTGAATCAGGAAATCAAGAAATTAGGAAAATATTTTTGGGCTCGATTTTTGGCGTCTGGTAGTCACCTAATTTGCCCTTTCAGCCGTCCTGCCTCTTTACTTCGCTGGGTTTGGCGTGAAATTGCGGGATGCGGGTACGTTCTTTTTACTCTACTTATTAGTTTCAACTTCGTCGCAGGAGTTGCCGAGGCTGGTTGCCTGAAAGGTGCTAAAATCACTGACATCCCAACAAAAACGAGTCCAGTGGTGAGTTTTGAAAATATCATCATATCTTACAATCCCAACAACATACCACTTACAAGAAACAATTTTAATATATTGCCGCACTTCGGGAGTAATCGGATTGCCAGAAGTATCAATGGTTGCTGTTTGGTCTGGAAAGAGAATTGTAAATTTTTGAGAGTTATTAGTGGGGTCAAAATTAGCAATTTGGTTAGTATCATTCCTTTGACCGAGCCAAAGAGTCGTATTTATTGCCGGAGTTTTGCCGAATTTTTAACGAATATCTTGAAATAGATATTTGTTCCATCATGAATTATTCCCTGAGTGTCAGTTGGTCCCACCCGTGCTCTTTCATCCATTCTCCGTGCGGCTTTGGATTCATCCAATTGATTTTGCATCACCTCCGATTGGGCCAACAGCGCCTTGGATTGAATTACGGCAGCATTGGTTGCGCGGGTCATATCGCTACTGCAACCAAATCAAATAAAGCCCGAAAAGGCCACCGATTATTCCCCCCACTTCAAACCAAAATTTAACCTCTTCTTTTACACATTTATATCGTTTCTTGCATTGATGGCGTGGGGTTGGCGGCTCATTCGGTTTGGAAAGGCTGACCGGACTTGGTGTTTCGGAGCTTTGTGGTTTGGCATCGGCTTGATCGGTAGCTTGGTTTTCCTTTTCCTTTGGAATCGACTTGCTGTCACCACTGCCGGAGGAAGTTAAGTTTTCATCACTCATTTGACATTTTCAAAATGCGTGCAATTTTCCAACTGTTTTGGGTGCGTAGGTTAATTGGCAAACCTGGCGTTCCTTACAATCGCAGATTGCGAGTCCGAGGCTCACCGCATCCACATGATTATGAAGCTGGTTTATCACTCACCGCAGCGGAAAGCAACGCTTTCCGTATCCAAGCGGATTTGCCCTGCCCAGAGCGTTTAACGGCGTCGTGGACGGTCTTGGATTCATTGGGCGCAAACCTCGCGCCTATCAAAATCCCTTTAAATTCAGCCTTTTTGACCCTTGGACGGCCTATTTTTTTATTTTTCATTTTGTTTAACATTTATGTTGATACAAGCCTACTTTACGTTTAACATCTAGTCAACATCAAATTTGACCTATGGCAAACATACTGAAAACCGAAAAGAAAGTGGCGGTGGTTTCCATGCTGGCGGAAGGCAGCAGCATGGCCTCTATTGCGAGAATAACCGGCATTCACCCCGACACCATCATGCGCCTTGCGGTGCGGATTGGACAGGCTTGCGCCGGAATCCAAGACGAGAAAATGCGAGGTCTGAATTGCAAGCAAATCGAAGTTGACGAGATTTGGGGCTTTGTCGGCGCGAAGCGCAATAACGCCAAGCGTGCCGGTGCCTACGGTGATGTCTGGACGTTCATCGCATTGGACGCGGATACGAAGCTGATTCCCTCGTTTGTCGTCGGAAAGCGCGATATGTATCACACCCGCGCTTTCATCGAAGATTTGGCAGGCCGCCTTTCTCGCCGCGTGCAACTTTCGAGCGATGCGCTGCATTCGTATCCAGAAGCGGTTGAAAGTGGTTTTGGAAGCGAAGTGGATTATGGGCAATTGGTAAAAACCTACGGTGTCGTCAATCTCAACAAAGACGCGGCTAGTAGGTACAGCCCGGCAGAAGTTGTGAAAACCGAACGCACGGTCATTACTGGAATGCCCGATATTCGCCGCATCACAACAAGCCATGTCGAGAAACAGAATCACACGCTGCGGATGCACTGCCGCCGTCTGACTCGCCTCACAAATGCTTTCAGCAAAAAGTTTGAAAACTTTCAAGCTGCGGTTGCCCTGAATTTCGCTTATTACAACTTTTGCAAAACCCACAAGGCTCTGCGTATGACGCCGGCGCAGGCCGCAGGCATCGAAAGCAGCACATGGACGGTGGAAGAACTGGTTAAACGTTGTGGTGAATAAAGAAGATTATCTGGCTCGTCTGCAAACCGTGATTATGCAGTTGCATAATTGCGGCGCTATGTGGAGCGAAACCGTTTTCGTAAAGGAAATGTTCAATGGCAAAACCATTTGGGATGGTGAGGTGGAAGTCTTTGATCTGTTTAACCATCCAAAGGCTAAACGTTGTTATGGCTGGTCGTATGACGAGCCGGAACAATTCATAACCATTCTTGAACTGCCTCCCGTAACGGATGCCCAAAGCGCAGTCAGGGTTGGAGTGGCGTATCAAATCAAAAAAGCGAGGGAAGAATGAAACCGGGGAATTTCAAATTAGGTGACTACCTGGCGTCTTGACCGTTTGACTTCGCCATTGCAACATCAGCGGGTATGGATGTTTTAACTCTGGCGCGCATCCAATTCGGGGCCACGATCGCGTTTCATTATCTGTATCCGCCACTGAGCATCGGGCTGGGAATTTTGCTCGTGGTGATGGAGGGCGCCTGGCTCAAGACCAAAAACCCGGTTTACCACCAGATGGCGCGATTCTGGACGCGGGTGTTTGCGCTCACCTTTGCCATCGGCGTCGCGACGGGTATCGTGATGGAATTCGAGTTCGGCACGAATTGGGCGACCTATTCGCGCTTTGTCGGCGACGTGTTCGGCAGCGCGCTGGCGGCGGAGGGCATCTTCGCCTTTTTCCTCGAATCCGGTTTTCTGGCCGTGCTGCTGTTCGGTTGGGACAAGGTAAGCCGCAAGGTGCATTTCTTTTCCACCTGCATGGTCTGTCTCGGCGCGCATTTCAGCGCCGTGTGGATTGTGGTTGCCAATTCCTGGATGCAAACGCCGGCGGGTTATCACCTCGTGGTTCGGAATGGAGTCGAGCGCGCTGAAATCACCAATTTCTGGCAACTGGTGTTCAATCCGTCCTCGATGGACCGGCTGTTCCACGTGTTATGCGGCGCCTGGCAGACGGGCGCCTTTCTCGTCGTGAGTGTCAGCGCGTGGTATCTCTTGAAAAAACGGCATCTGGATTTCGCCCGCGCATCATTGCGGGTTGGGTTGACGGTCGCGCTCGTTGCCTCGTTGCTGCAGCTCGTCAGCGGCGACAGTAGCGCGCGGGAAGTGGCGAAATTTCAACCGGCCAAACTCGCGGCGTTTGAAGGGCTCTACCACACCACCAACGACGCGCCGCTCACACTCATTGGTTACGTGGACGAACCGGATCAAAAAGTCGTCGGCCTGCAAATGCCGGGACTGTTAAGTTTTCTGGTGGCACACAACACCCAGGCGACCGTAACGGGCCTGGACGCCTTTCCGCCGCAGGACCGGCCACCGGTCGAGGCGTCGTTCCTGTTTTTCCACGGCATGGTGGGCATCGGGTTTACGATGATTGCGATTGCGGCGCTGGGGTTTCTTTATTTCCGGCACGGCTCGCTGCACGAACGGCGCTGGCTGCTGTGGATTCTGGTTTTCTCCGTGCTCGGCCCGGAGCTCGCCAATCAACTCGGCTGGTTCGCGGCGGAGGTGGGCCGGCAACCGTGGATTGTTTATGGCTTGATGCGCACGCCGGCCGGGCTGTCGGCGGTGGTGCAGGCCAATGTCATCCTGACCTCGCTGATTTTATTTACCGCGGTTTATTTTCTGTTGTTCGCGGTGTTCATTTATCTGTTGAACGACAAAATCCAGCACGGCCCGGATGAACAGGATTTGATTCCTTCCGGCAAACTCGCACTGCCCACTGAATTAACCCACCACGAAAAGGCATGAATCTCGATCTGAACACGGTTTGGTTCATTCTCGTCGGCGTGCTGTTCACCGGCTACGCGATGCTTGACGGCTTCGATCTCGGCATCGGCGCGCTGCACCTCTGCACGAAGGACGATACCGAACGCCGCACGCTGATCAACGCCATCGGACCGGTCTGGGACGGCAACGAAGTCTGGCTCGTCACCGGCGGCGGCGCGTTGTTCGCCGCGTTTCCGAATGTTTACGCAACCGTCTTTTCCGGCTTCTATCTCGCGCTGGTCCTGCTGCTCGTGTCGCTGATTTTTCGCGCGGTGGCCATCGAATTCCGCAGCAAACAGCCGATGTACTGGTGGCGGCAGATGTGGGACATCGGATTTTTTGCCGGCAGCCTGCTGTCCGGCCTGCTCCTGGGCGTGGCGTTGGGCAACATCGCGTGGGGCGTGCCGATTGGCGCCAACGGCGAGTTTGCCGGAACCTTCCTGGGTCTGCTGACACCCTATCCGGTTCTGGTCGGCGTCACCACCGTGGCGTTGTTCATGATGCACGGCGCCATTTACGGCGTGATGAAAACCGAAGGCGCGCTCCACGATAAACTGCGCGTCTGGGCGATGCGTTGCATCATCTTTTTCGTGATTTGCGCCGTGACCCTCACCATGGCCACGCTGCTGTACGTGCCGCGCATGGCCGCGCGCCTGCATGACCATCCATGGCTCTTCAGCATCGCGCTGGCGAACATGCTGGCCATCGCCAATATTCCGCGCGAATTCCACCACCGCCGCGACTGGCTGGCGTTCCTGTCGTCGTGCGCGGCCATGATCACGTTGATGCTTTTGTTCGGCCTGAACATGTATCCCAACCTCGTTTACAGCCTGCCGGATGCGGGAAACAGCCTGACGATTTACAACGCGTCGTCATCGCCAAAGACGCTCGGCATCATGCTCATTATTGCGTGCATCGGCGTGCCGCTGGTGATTGCCTATACTGTCTGCATCTACTGGATTTTCCGCGGCAAGGTGAAGCTGGATCGGATGAGCTACTGAAACGATTGAGTGACCTCCGAAAGCACGCACCTAAAACTGAAGCGAGCATGTCCACCATTTTCAAATCTTGAGCGTGAACGCATTGGACACAACCCCGCTGCCGCAACCGCCTGCGCAAGCGGAACTGTAAACTGTGTCGGATAACTCGCATAACCAGTTGCTGCTGGTCCAATCAATAACCGGTCACTTGTAAATTCAAATGACAGACCACCGTCACTGCGGATTTTGTCGATATAATTGAATTTATACCCCTCAAACTCACCTTCAATCAAAGCACTAATCCGGAATCATGCCGTCGGAACCACATTTGGCGAAAGAAACCCCGCGGCAAGGCACCCTTACCGAATTGTTGTTGAGCCGGATTGCTAAAACCGAACTGTGGGAAAAACCGGCCGCAATACAGCAGGATTTTGCTTTGTAAACTCCGGCGGCAAACTCCATGACCTGGCATGTTGGATTTTCCATGCGGCCTCAAGCAGCGGGCACTTTTACAAACAGTCCTCCACTTTCATTTACGAATGTTGCCAGCGTCGGCAGGTCGCGTTTCGCCGGGCCTTCGGTTACATGACCGTTGGAGTCGAAGGTTGACCCATGACACGGACAAAGAAAGGAACGATCCGGCTCGGCGTCCACCAGGAAGTGCCGATGCGTGCAGACGGAAGACAAGGCAAAAAGCTTGTTCCCCCGGCGAACAATGAAAAAGCCCATGGCCCGGAAGCGGGCATAAACACCGTCGGCGGCATAGTCGCTGGCCGGACCGGCGCTTATCACGCGTGCTTCGCGCGTGGAAAAAACCGCGCCGGGCGGCGTGGAACTGCAACCGGCGGCCAAGCCCGCACTCAAGAGCAAAAATTGTCGCCGGTTTAGAAGCATATCGCGGTTCTCAGAAAGATTTTCAGTATTCAAACACCAGGCTGACAAACACGCCGTGATGCACCCCGGCACGGGCGTTTTGGTCCAGCGGGAACACGTAGCCGACGCCAAGGCGCGGCTGCACATCGCCGATGGTTTTCAGGTTCAGGCGAAAGGCCGCGTTGCCCAGCAGGCGGTTTTGGCCGGCTTCGTCCTTGTTCAACCCCGTCTCGCCGGCCAGTTCGAATATCGGAATGAACTGCAACACGCCGGGCAGCGGCAGTTCCCGGTGCTGAAACGTCCAGCCGAAATCAAATCCGTATTCAAACGTTTGCCGGCCACCGTCGTCGCCGGGGCCAAACAACGTCGAATAGCCGAAGATGGATTGGGCGGTGAAATGCTTGCCGATTCTGGTGTCGTTAAAGATTTTCGGGACGAACTCGGTGTTTTTGCTGACGGCGGATTCGGTTGGGATGCCGAGTTCCACTCCCGTGCCGAAGGTGGTGTCCCATAATCCCTCCGTTGAGACGAATTGATAAAAGGGATAGCGCGCGCCCAAATCAATGTTGCCGACGCCTTGGGAGACATCGCCCTCGTCCACGTCGCGCTCGTAGGGAACCTCGATTTCCAAGGTCAGCAGGCCAAACCCTTTTTCCACTTCCGCAGTAATGACATCACTTTTGGAACCATCCGCCTGCGTATGAAGCCAATCCAGACGGGCTTCATTATCTTCCAGGTCCGAGTCATCCACGAGAAACGGTTCCGGGAAAACGTCCTGGCCGTAGGAACTGCGATGGTCAAACAGATTGAAAAGGCCGTAGCGCGTGTCCGGCGGCGGTGCGGCTGCGCTTGGTTCGTCGGCCATCAAGGCCGGAAGGCAGACAAATGTTCCCAAAACCGAGGCGAGCAGCTTCATGGGCAATTTCATGGCGGCGAAAATAAAGGATGCGCGGAATCTGCGCTGCCGGTCGCTTGCGTTTTTTTAGCGGCGGGTTGCGATGGCTCCATGTTGTCGGCGCGTGACCGCAGGCTTTTCGGTCCCGTAAAGGCAACTTGGCCTCGTCCTGGCAATCCGCTTTGAACCAATTCGTCTTCAACCCGGGTTGAAGGATGACAACGCCGCGTTGACACCCGTAACGAGCGCATGGACACGAGTGGACAGTGGAAAATCAGACGGGGCCTCGAGCGTGTACCCCTGCCGCGATTTGTTCATGATGAGATAAAACGCCTCGGCCCATTGCGGGCGCGTACGCGGGTCAAGGTTGGGGCGGATAATGCCGCCTTTCGCGGGGCGGTCCTCGATGATTTCCGACGGGTCAACCGGGCAGACGTTCCGGACGGCGCTGATGATGGTTTCCGCGAGGGAGAGTTTGCCGTCGGGATTTTGTTCGTAGAGGTAAAAGCCGTGCGCTTCCCAGTCCTCGTGGAGGCAAAGATACAAATTGAACCGCGGCTGGCGTTCCAGCCACGCGATATGCGCCCGGACCTCGGCAGTCCGCGGGTTGCGATAATCGCGGTTTAAGTCAGTGCCGGCGGCGTTCTCACGGCGATTCAAGACAAAGCCCAATGGGTTCAAACACGGACAAAACCAAAGTTCCGCGCCAGCCGGCCATTTGTTTTCCTGGAGCAAGCGCAACCCGGCGACCGGCCCGGCGGGTTCATCGCCATGAATGCCGGTGCTGAGATAAATCCTGGTTGAGGGTTGAGAGTTGAGGGTTGAGGGTGGCGGGCGATGAAAGGCGAGCAGGTTGAATTCGCCCTGGTGGCCGAAAGTTTCGGAGGTCCAGCCGTACGTTTGGGCGGCGGTTTCGGCTTCGTGCAACACGGCGTGGATGTCAACCATCTCGCCATGATAGCCGCCATGATTTTTGCCCAGTCGCTCCATCGTGGCCGTTAAACTGCCACAGCTTCCGCTTTGCAGCCAGTCCCGTCACAACCACAGCCGGTTTCCCCCTGATCGCTGAAACCGTGGCTGTCCCAGCTCGGATCGAGGCCGAGGTCTTTGAGCATTTGCAAATCCTTTTCGACGGGCTGGTTGAGCGTGGTGAGATAATTGCCGACCATCAGCGCGCTGGCGCCAGCCAGGAAAATCATGCTCTGCGCGTCGCGCAGGTTCACGGTGCGCCCGCCGGCGATCATGATTTCCTGCCGCGGCAGGATGAACCGAAAGCACGCGATGGTCTTCAGGATTTCCAGGACGGACAGCGGTTCGTTTTTGGCGAACGGCGTGCCGGGAATCGGATTGAGGATGTTGATGGGCACGACGTTCGCGCCGATTTCCTTGAGCGCAAAGGCCAGATCACAGCGGTCTTCGCGCGTCTCGCCCATGCCGATGATGCCGCCGGAACAAATCCTGATGCCGGCCTTTTTCAAATGGCCGATGGTTTCCAGGCGGTCATCGTAGGTGTGCGTGGTGCAGGTCCGAGGGAAAAAACGGCGCGAGCTTTCCAAGTTGTGGCCGTAACACTCGACGCCGGCTTCCTTCAACCGGTCGGCGACGCGCTGGCTTTTGATGATGCCAAGTGAAACATCGGG
This sequence comes from uncultured Verrucomicrobiae bacterium, assembly GCA_963786375.1. Taxonomy (GTDB): domain Bacteria; phylum Verrucomicrobiota; class Verrucomicrobiia; order Limisphaerales; family UBA11358; genus UBA11358. The sequence goes on along the minus strand of CAWAYP010000001.1, from coordinate 31,839 downwards.
CCGGGTTTTGCCACTGGCCTTCAGCTCACGCACGCGGTCACACACCTCGTCCAACAGGGGGCCTTCATTCAAACCTTTCCACGCAGCGACCAGGCCGACGGCAGTCACGCCATTTTTGTTCGCTTCATCGGCGGCTTCCTGAACCGGCTCCGGGTCAACAAAACCGTAGCGGGGCGAGCCGGTTTGATGGAAGGAAGATTGCGCGCAGAAACTGCAATTTTCCGAGCATGCCCCCGCCTTGGCGTTGACAATGGAGCAGAGATGAATTTTGTTGCCTTTGAAATGTTCACGAACCCGGTTCGCCCACGACAACAGGTCAAAAATGTCGGCGGATGATTCCAGGTTAAACAGCCCCAGCGCCTCATCACGGGAAAGGAATCCGCCGGCGAGCACGCGCCGGCCCAATTCGGCGATCGGCCCGTGTTGGGCTGCGTCAACTGATTTAACAGTCATGGTTGACAGCCTAGCAACCGGCGCACCAGACGCAAGCGGGGAATAATCAGAACGCGGACGTTTTTGAAAACACGAAACCGCGCTACTCGATCACCTTGCCAAGGATGTCCTGGCGCGGGACCGCCCCGAACACCCGGCTGTCCAAACTGTTGTTGCGGTTGTCGCCCATGACAAAATACTTGTTGCCGTAGCTGATAAATTCGTTCCCTTTCCCAAGGTAGGCGTAGGTCGGCGTGCCGGGCAAAAGATACGGCTCGGCCAACAGCCGGCCATCAACATAAACCCTGCCATTTTTGAGGCAGACCGATTGGCCCGGAACGGCAATGATGCGTTTGACCAAAAGCATGTTGTCTTGAGGATCTCTGACGGCGACGATGTCATCTTGACGCGGCTCACTCACCAGATAGCTATATCGGTCCAGCCAATAATGTCCTGAATTCACCAGTGTGGGATACATGCTGTCGCCAACCACCTGAACCGATTGGACAACACACTGGCTGATTACCAAGTAACTGAGCGCCGACAGCGCGATGACAGCCACAAAACTAAAACAATGCCGGAAGAACCAAGACCACGATATTCGCAGACGGCATACCTTGAGAAACAGCGCCAAATCACCGGAAATTCTCCTTAGTGCGAAAATGAAACCACAGTACGTCTTACTCACACTCGAGATTTTACTTATTCCACCCCTTTTTAGCAAGCAAAAAATTGGCGAAAATCCAACTCGAAATAAAACATTACTCCCTGAACATCAATGACTTGTCGGAATAGCCACGGTCAGGTAACTGGCCAGCGAGGCGATTTGCATGTCCGATAACGGGCCGCCGTCAACCGTTGAAAATGCCGGCATCAGCGAGCCGGGTTTGCCATGGGCAATCCATGTGCGCCAGAATTCAAAATTGGTCGGCGTTTTGAGCGTGTGCAAGTCCGGCACCATGGTGGCACGATACTCGCCTTCGTGGCAAATGGCACAATCGGCGTCGAAAAGCACTTTGCCATATTTGCCTTCACCGCGTTGCACATGGCAAGTGGCGCATTCCCCTTTGAAAACCGCTTGCCGGTCTGCCGTGGCAATTTTCAAATTTCGCGCCCGTTCGGCTTCGGACATCTTCGGCATTTCAAATGGAAGCATGGTGATTTTGAGCAGCAGCGTTTTGGATCCTTTGTCGGTTTGGACCGCAAGCGTTTTGTACAGCGTGCCGCTTTTGCCAGCCAGGTTCACTGTGGCCTCCATCTGGCCGTTGGTGCCGGGCGCAAGCGTCCATGGCAACGACGGCAATTTCGCGGTGGTGCAGCCGCAGGACGGTCGCACGCTCAAAATGACGATGGGATTGGTGGAAACATTGGTAAAGTTGAAAACGAAATGCGCCGTGGCGGCATTCGCCATGACTTTGGTTTCTTTCGTCGTCGCATCCCACGCCAGCACGCCGTCAGGCAACGGTCCCGCCGCGTGCGCCAGGTTTGGCACATAAACCGGCGGCGTGGTCACGGCGCTGTTGGTTGCCGCCAGCAGGCTGACGCCGAAGAAAATAAGCCCGGCAACTCCGTAAAGAAAAAAATGGCTCGGTTTCATAACGACGCCGAATGTTAAACGACCCGCATTCTTTTGACGAGCGGGAAATTACGGGATTCAAAAATGGTCACGACCGGTTCAGCGCGCTCAACACCGCGCGCACGGACGCGAGCTCAATGTTCGTGTCCACGCCCGCGCCCCAGCGGGTTTTGCCGTCGCCGTGCTTGATTTGAATATAGGCAATCGCCGCCGCCTCTTCGCCGGAACCCAAGGCGTGCTCGCTGTAAGCAGTAATTTCAAATCGCGGCCCGCCCGCGACTCCCAGGCCGTGAACGAGCGCGGCCAGCGGGCCGTTGCCCCGCCCCAACACGTGAAATTGCAAATCATCCCGGAACAAGCTTGCGCGGCAAAGGACTGCCCGTTTTCTCTGGATGTCGAAATGTTCCAAGCCGCCACGGCTTGTTGCGTTCGATGTATTCCTGCCAGAACATCTGCTTCAATTCCGCGGCGCTGACCTCGCGGCCGAGTTTGTCCACCTCGTCGTTGGCGATCGGCCCGAACTCGCGCTGCATGTCCTTGGGCAATTCGATGCCGAACTCGCTTTCCAGCAAATACGCCACGCCGCCCTTGCCGGATTGCTGAATTGACGCGGATGACTTCGCGGTATTCGCGCCCGATGTCCGCCGGATCAATCGTGAGATAGGGCACGTCCCAATGTGCGCGCGCCGTTCTCCTTCCATTCATTCAACCCCTTGCGGATGGCGTCCTGGTGCGAGCCGCTGAACGCGGTGAACACCAGTTCGCCGGCGTAAGGCTGGCGCGGCGGAACGGTCATGCCCGTGCAACGCTCATAGACTTCGATGAGGGAATTGAGGTCCGAGAAATCCAGTTTCGGATCAATGCCGTGCTGGTAAAGATTCAACGCCACCGTGACGATGTCCAGATTGCCCGTGCGCTCGCCGTTGCCGAAGAGCGTGCCCTCGACGCGGTCGGCGCCGGCGAGCAAGCCCAGTTCGGTCGCCGCCACGCCGGTGCAGCGGTCGTTGTGCGTGTGCAAGCTGATGATGAGCGAGTCGCGGTTCTTGATGTTCCGGCAAATCCATTCGATTTGGTCGGCATAAACGTTGGGCATCGCCACTTCCACCGTGTCCGGCAGATTCAAAATCATCCTGCGTTGCGGCGTCGGCTGCCAGACGTCCATGACCGCCTCGGAAATCTCCTTCGCGAATTCCACTTCCGTGCGCCGAAAACTTTCCGGCGAATACTGGAGCATGACCTCCGTGCCCTTGAGCCGCGGCAAACGTTCCTTGATCCACGTCGCGCCGCGCACGGCGACCTCGATGATTTCGCTCTTCGATTTGCCGAACACGACGCGGCGCTGCGCCGGCGAAGTGGAATTGTAAAGATGAATGATGGCCTTCTTCGCGCCGACGAGCGATTCGCACGGTGCGCTCAATCAAATCCTCGCGCGCCTGCACCAGCACCTGGAGCCAGACGTCGTCCGGCGCGCGTTTTTCCTCGATGAGCCGGCGGTTGAAGGTGAACTCGGTGTTCGACGCGGAGGGAAAGCCGACTTCGATTTCCTTGAAGCCGATTTTCACCAGCGTCTGGAACAATCTCGAGTTTTTGCGAACGTTCATCGGCACGGCGAGCGCCTGGTTGCCGTCGCGCAAATCCACGCTGCACCAGACGCGGCGCGCGGGTGAGGACGCGGCTGGGCCACTGCCGGTCGGGCAACTTGACCGGCGGAAACGGACGGTATTTTTTTGACGGGTGCTTGTGCATGTTGTTCTTTAGTTGTGGCGGCGGCGCTTCGGTTTGGCAAAACAAAAACCCCACCGCCGGTTTGGCAATGGGGTTCGATAAATCCAGTGAACGCAATCAGAACCCGACCGCCGCGCGGCGCAGCAGCAGCGCGATCAGCAGCAGGTTCAGATTCAAATTACGATTCACGCGGACAATATAGCCAATTGTCTCCGGCCCGTCAAACTGTTTTATACGGCAAATCTCCCCGCAAAAGACATCAACACGCCGGTTGCGTTCCCGATGACAAATGTTACAGTTTCTACTGTTGAGGTTAAGTTCCATTTGCTGCTTGTGGAGCTGAAACATTTTCCGGCAGTTCCCGAAATGAGAATTTTGCGACGACAGAGACGGTGCCTTTTGACCGGCGGATGGATGGTCATTCTGGCCAGCCAGTGGCTTGGCGGTCCGGTTTGGGCGGATCCGCCAACTGCCGCCGACGATCTGGCCGTCACCGTCCAGAACCAGGCGGTCACCATTCCGGTGCTGACGAACGATTTCGACACGGAGAGCAATCAACTGGCGGTCCTCCAAGTCAGCCTGCCGGCCCATGGAACCGTGGTCATCAATTCGAACGCGCCGGTAACCACGCCCGAACTGTCACGCCTGTTCCAGTTTGCCGCCGTCCAACTCAGCAACACCGTCGTGCAAATGGTAAACACAAATACTTATCCACGCAGCACACAGACCAACGGCCATTGGAACACCGTCAACAACGCGGATTGGACCAGCGGATTTTTCCCCGGCAGCCTCTGGTATTTATACGAACAGACCGGCGATCCCAATTTCAAAAAGTGGGCGCAGCAATGGACGGCGGGCATCGCATCCCAGCAATATAATACCAACACCGATGACATTGGATTCATGATGAACACCAGTTTCGGAAACGGTTATCGGCTAACCGGCAGTTCCAGCTACCGGTCGGTCTTGCTGCAGGCGGCGCATTCGCTTACGAACCGGTACAACGCCGTTGTAGGTTGCCTGGCCGACGACCTGTTGCTCACCCCGCCAGACTTTCAAGTCATCATTGACACAATGATGAATACGGAACTGCTCTATCACGCCACCGACATCAATGAGGACACCAGCCTGTCCGCCAAGGCGTTCAGCCATGCGGAGCGCGCGATGACCAATCAAATCCGCGCCGACAACAGCACTTTTCAGCTTGTCATTTATAGCACCATAAATGGCGCAGTTTTGGAGCAGGGCACCCGCGCGGGTTACTCTGACACGTCCACCTGGGCACGGGGCCAGGCTTGGGCCATTTACGGTTTTACGATGGCCGATCGTGAAACCGGCTACCTGCCATTCCTCGATGCTGCCGGGCGACGTGTCCAATTACTATCTCACAAATGTTCCGCCGGATTACGTGCCGTATTGGGATTTTGACGCGCCCGACATTCCCAACGCGCCGCGGGATTCCTCCTCGGCGGCCATCACGTTGTCCGCCCTGGTCCAACTCAGCCAACTGGCCACGAATATGCAGGACAGCGCCACCTTTTGGGCCGGCGCTCACAACATCCTCGAATCACTCGCTTCCACCAACTATCTCGCGCAGGGAACCACCAGCAGCGGAATTCTCCTGCACGGCACCGGTGAGCCGCCGCAATTTCCCGATCCAGAGGTGAATGTCTCGCTGATTTACGGGGATTATTATTTTGTCGAAGCCTTGAGGCGTTATGCCATGGCTTACGGCCGCACCAACGTCACCTACACTCCCAATCCCGGTTTCATCGGGACCGACACCTTCACCTATCAGGTTTGTGACAGCGGCGGCAATTGTTCGACGGCAACCGTCACGGTGTATGTGGTTGGGACTAACGCGGTGCCTGCTTTCAACGCGCAATCATCTCTCGCGCCGGTCACGCGCCAGCCAGTGATTTCATTCCCAACCGTTTCCAATCACGTGTATGAGGTGGATTACGCGGACAGTCTGACTCCGCCGCCGCAATGGAATGTCCTTGCCCCAAGTTTGACCGGCTCCAACTCGGTAATTTCAATCAACGACACCAACCCGGCCCCGCAGCGGTTTTATCGGGTGAAGGTATGGTAAAGTTGATCAACCGATGAACGCCGCGTGGACGGCTTTCACCGCCTGTTCGCCCTTGGCCAGATCAATCACCACGGAAATTTTGATTTCGCTGGTGGAAATCATGTCAATGTTCACGCCTTCATTCGCGAGCGTCTCAAACAATTTGCCGGCAACGCCGGTGTGCGATTTCATGCCGACGCCGACGATGGACAGCTTGCCGATCTTCTCGGCGGTGATGACGTCGCGGAAACCGATTTCCTTTTTCAGGCCGTCAATCACCTTCTGCGCCTTGAGCAAATCCGGCTTGTCGGCGGTGAAGGAAATGTCGGTGGCGGGCGTGCCGGTGCCGTGGCTGATGTTCTGGATGATCATGTCCACGTTGACGGTCGCGTCGCCAAGCGCCTTGAAAATTTTCGCGGCCACGCCGGGTTTGTCCGGCACGCCGACGAGCGTGACCTTGGCCTGGTTTTTGTCGAGCGCGACGCCGCGCACGACGACGCCTTCCATGCTTTTCGTTTCTTCTTTCACAATGGTTCCGGGGTTTTCGTTTAAGCTGCTGCGGACTTCAAATACGACGCCAAATTTCTTGGCAAATTCCACCGAGCGGCTCTGCATCACCTTCGCGCCGAGGCTGGCGAGTTCGAGCATTTCGTCGTAGGAAATTTCCTCAAGCTTTTTCGCCGCCGGCACGATGCGCGGGTCGGTGGTATAAACGCCGTCCACGTCCGTGTAAATCTGGCAAAGATCGGCCTTGAGCGCGGCGGCCAGCGCGATGGCCGTCAGATCCGAACCGCCGCGGCCCAGCGTGGTGATCTGGCCTTCCGGCGTTTCGCCCTGAAAACCGGCGACGATGACCACATTGCCCTGTTTCAAAAGCTCGTGGACTTTTTTGGGCGTGATGTTGTGGATTTTCGCCTTCGTGTGAACGACGTCGGTGATGATGCCCGCCTGCGCGCCCGTCAGGGAGACGGCCTGGAGACCGAGGTTGTGCAGCGCGATGGCCGTAAGCGCGATGGTCTGCTGCTCGCCGGTGGCCAGCAGCACGTCCATTTCACGTTCGCTGGGCAACGGCATGATGTCCTTGGCCAGTTTGATCAGATGGTCCGTCACGCCACTCATGGCGGAGACGACTACGACGACCTGGTCGCCGCGCGAGTGGTAATCCGCCACGCGGCGGGCGACGTTTTTGATGCGCTCAGTGTTGCCCACCGAGGTGCCGCCGTACTTTTGAACAATCAGAGCCATGTTGTGAATTGCGAAACCAGCAGGATGCGCAGAAATGCGCCGGCAATCAAGCCGTCGTGTGCCGTTGAATCAAATATGCCTGGAACTTCCCGTAATCCGCGTCCAGGCGGTCAAAGTCCTCCGGCAGCCTCAATGCCGCCGCCATTCCGGGCGGAACATCCGGCGACCAAGTCATCATTTTATGAATTTCTTCGGGGAATTTTGCCGGATTGGCCGTCTCAATGATTACCGCGGGCGCATCGCCGAGCGGCTCAACCGCCTGCCAGTCGAGAAATCCCTGCCAGGCCACCGCACCGTGCGGTTCCAGCAGCATTTGATATTTGTCCCAGAAACTTTTCAGGGCCGCGCGGGTGCGGTCGTCGGAAACCGAGGTGGAAAACAAATCGCGGCGCATGGCCGCCAGATCGGGCTGCCGGTGGATTTTGCCGATCTCATCCATCTGGCCGCCGTAAACCGCCACCAGCCGCGCGAGGTTGCTCGGATGACCGACGTTCATCGCATTGGAAACCGAGTTGCGCGACGGCGATATTTTTTCGTAGTGGCCGCTGGCGAGAAAGCGGGGAAATTCGTCGTTGTCGTTCACCGGGCGCGATGATTTTTCTCACCGGCAAACCCATCTCCCGCGCGACAACCGCGCCCATGGCATTCGCCGAAATTGCCGCTGGGAATGGAAAAGACCATGGGCTCGCCGCGCTTGGCCAGACGCGATGCGGCGTAAAAATAATAGACGCTCTGCGGCAGCAACCGGCCAATGTTGATGGAGTTGGCCGACGACAGGGGAATATGTTTCAGCGCCGGGTCGGCAAAGGCGCGTTTGACCATCGCCTGGCAATCGTCGAATTTTCCGTCAAGCGCGATGGTGCGGATGTTGTCGCGCAGTGTGGTCATCAGCTTGCGCTGGCTCTCGCTGATTTCGGCAATCGGAAACAACACGATGACGCGGACGCCCGGCACTCCGTGAAAGGCGTGCGCGACGGCCGAGCCGGTATCGCCGCTGGTAGCGGTGAGGATGGTGACCTGCCGGCCATCAGCGCGCAGAAAATGCCCGAACATGCGCGCCATCATCTGCGCGGCGAAATCCTTGAACGACGCCGTCGGGCCCTGGTCCAGCCGCATCAGGAATACGCGGTCGTGAATTTTTTCCAGCGGGATGGGAAAGTTGTAAGCGTCGCGGCAAATGGCGGCCAAATCCTGGTCGGGAATGATTCCCCCGGTGAATTTGGACAGAACGCGAAAGGCGATTTCAGGGTAAGGCAATTGCGCAAATGCGGCGATTTCGTCCGGCGCGAGCTGTGGAAACTGGTTCGGGCAGATAAAGTCCGCGGTCGGGCGCCAGTCCGGCATGGAACGCGCTCGCGCAAATTGACCGGGGGCGACTGGCCGTTGGTGCTGTGGAAAAGAATCATGTTCTGAGGCCTCGCGAAGCACGCGAAATTATTCGAAATTTTCCACCCGAATCATCACCGGCTTGCTCTTGACCACGGGCAATTTGCCGATTTTGGCCAGCGCCTTCATCACCGCGCCGTTGGTCGCGTAATGCAACATGAAAATCAGCGGCACGCTTTTGCCCTCGTGGCCTTCCGGCTGGATGACCGAGGAAATGCCGATTTGGGATTGCGCCGAAAATGGCCGCGATTTTTGCCAGCACGCCGGGACGGTCCGCAACGTTCAGGCGAACGAAATACTGCGACACGACGTCTTCAATCGGCGCAACGGCGCCGGCGCATTCATGCGGCACAAACGGCGGCACGCGGTGCTTGGTGCCGAATTTCAAGTCGAGCGCCGCGTCCGCCAGGTCGCTCAAGACCGCGCTGGCGGTGGCATCCTTGCCCGCGCCGCGTCCATAAAAAAGCGTGTCGCCCACGATGTCGCCGCGAACGAAGACGGCGTTGAAAACATGGTTCACGCCCGGCCAAAACATGCGCGTTCGGAATCAATGTCGGATACACAGAAACCTGCACGAGGCAGCCGCCTTCCAGTTTTTTGATGATGCCGAGCAGCTTGATGGTGTAGCCGAGTTCGCCGGCGAATTTGATGTCGAGCGCGCTGATATGGCGAATGCCTTCAACATGGATTTGTTTTGGCTTCACCCAGAAACCGTGCGCCAGCGAGGCGAGAATGCCGATTTTGTGCTGGGCGTCCCAGCCGTCAATGTCCAGGTCGGGCGGCGTTTCGGCATATCCCTGTTTCTGCGCATCGGCGAGCACGATGCCAAAATCCGCACCTTCAAGTTTCATCCGGGTGAGGATGTAATTGCAGGTGCCGTTGACGATGCCGTAAAGCGCGCTGATGCGGTTGCCGACAAACCCTTCGCGCAGCGATTTGATGATGGGAATGCCGCCGCAAACGCTGGCCTCGTAATATAGATTCGCACCGTATTTTTCCGCCGCCGCAAAAAGTTCCTCGCCATGCGCGGAAAGCAACGCCTTGTTTGCCGTGATGACGGGTTTGCCGAGCTTGAGCGCAGTCAGAATCATCGTCCGGGCAATACCCGTGCCACCGACCAGTTCGGCGACGATGTGAACGTCGGGATCGTTGACGACGCTTTGCCAATCCGTGGTCATCAACGAACGCGAAATCGGGTACGGCCGCGGTTCGTCGAATGCCTTGACCGCGACTTTGCGCACGGCCACCTTCACCCCGATGCGCGAAGCCATCAGGCCGCCGTTGAGCTGAAGCGCATGAAACACGCCGCTGCCCACGGTGCCGCCGCCAATCATTCCCAGGTTCACCTGCTGCATAGGAGCGCACAGCTTGCCGCGAAACAGAACGGGGAACAATTCATTTTTGAAGACAAGGAACGGGAACCGGTGGCGCTGGAAAAAAGTGATGAGTAATGGCCCTAAATCGCATAATCACTGATATCTTTGGGGCCGCTGGAATTGCCGTCCATGGGACGGTCGTAAAACAGCCGGACCTCCGCCTTTTGGGGCAGCAACTCCCGGGCACGCGCCAGTGCGCGTTTGGTCGCACTCGTGGGATTGATTTCAGCCGGAAAAATATTTTCCTCGCCGATTTGTTTCAGCAAACCGCTGTTGCGCAAAACCCGGGTGACATCGGCGCTGCTGCCGCTGATCAGGAGATAACGTCCCGTCTTGCGCAGGTAATCGTGAAGCGATTCCAGCGCCATGACGGTCGTGGCGTCCAGGTGCCGCGCATTTTTCATGCGGAGAATGAAGACGCGGATGTTCTCGTCCTCGGCTTGGCGGCGGATTTGGTCCTGAAACAAGTCCGCCGCGCCGAAGAACAGTTCACCTTCAACGTGAATGATGGAAATCTGGGGATTGGGTCGCTTGCTCCGGTCACGCAATTCAGCCAGTTGGCCGCTCTCATTAAACGTGTATTCCGCCAGGGTGGGCGTGCTGGTTTTTTGGAGAAACAGCGCCAACGCCACACCAATGCCCACGTAAATGGCTACATCGAGCTTTAGAAAAAGCGCGGCCCCCAAGGTCGCAAAAAATACGACGGCGTCTGAATGAGTGGAACGCGTCGAGACGCGGATCTGCGGGCGGTTGATGAGCTTGTAGCCCACGCGAATCAGGTGGGCGGCCAGCGCGGGCACCGGGATGTAGTTGAACGCCGGGGTCAGGAACAAAATGATGAGCAGCACAGCGCCGCTGCTCATCATGGACGACAGTTGCGTTACCGCGCCACTCTGGAGATTCACCGCCGAGCGCGTGAAGGAGGACGAACCCGGCGGCAAACCAAACAAGCCCACCGCCAAGTTGCCCGCGCCCATGCCCATTAATTCCTGGTTGGGGTCCAGATGCTGGCCGCTCCGCGCGGCGAGCGATTTGGTAATGGCGGTGGCTTCCAACATGCCTATGATGGCGATGGCGATGGCGCTGCCGGCGGTTTCGTGCAAAATGTCCAATTGATTGCCCAACGACGGCAGCGGGTTGAATTTGGGCAATGAGGCGGTGATCCTGACCAGCTCAAACGGCAGTGCCGGATGAAAATAGGCAAAGACGCGGGCGGCAATCGCCAAAAATCCAAGTCCAATCAACGGCTCCGGCCACGTCGGCCGCAAAAATTTGATTCCCTCGAAAATAACCAGGGTCAGCACGGCAATGCCGATGGCCCACCACGAAAAACTCCCGCCGCCGAGCGCCTCGCCCACCTGCCGCAGCGTGTCTCGAAACGGCTCGCCCGGCTGGATGGCGAAACCCATGCCATTCCCCAATTGACTGGCCATCAGCAGGACGCCGATCGCGGTGGTGTAGCCCACCACCACCGAGCGGGAGATGAATTTGGTCACCTCGCCGAAATTGAACATCCCGGCGACAAATTGCATCAGACCAATCATCAGGGCCAGATAGGCGGCCAGTTGCAGGGGACTCAACCCCAGGTGCGCCATCAGGCTGGCGTTGGCCGCCAAGGTCGCCGCCGTGATGAGGAAGACCGACGTTGTCGGCCCGAAGACGTGATGGTAGGAGGAGAAAAACAAGGCGCTGAAAAATCCACCCACGACGACCGCCAGAATCACCGGCATCGCCGGCAAACCCAAAATCAAAGCAAACCCAATCGCCTGCGGGATGGAAACCAGCGTCAGGGTGGCGCCGGCAATCAGGTCATGGCGGAACTTGTCCCAGGAATAGCGCCGCAGTTCATGGACAAACGGAAGACGAATCCGGGGCAGAGACCACTGCCGGCCGGCAACGGTGTTTCCTGACTGAAAGAAGAGGCTCATCGGGGCCGGTCTTGGTTTAACAAACAAAACCGACCCGCCTTCTCCGCGGCGAAGCAGATTTGAAACCGTTGCTCGAACACACCGCCAGATTAATCCGCGCCCCCCTGAAAGCAAAGGGAACTTGTTGCGGGTTTTAAAGCTACCAGCTTACCGGCACGGTCATTTTTTTGCCGAAGCGATTGTGGTAATGCAACTGCCGGTGCCGCTGGCCGTGTTCATGGACCAGCTTGGTCAACTTCACGTCGTAGCAGCAGTACTCCGCGATTTCCGCGAGCTTGCCGTCCTTGAACCAGCGGATGGCCTGCAGGCCCTCCGCCGTTTTTTCCACGCCGAACGTCGCGGTCGCAATCGAGTCGAGCGAAAGCCGGTGCTGCAATTTGTTCTGCAACTCCACCATCATGTCCAGCGTCGGCAACTGGCGCAGGTCCAACGTCGTGTAACCGTGCAGCACCTCGTAGTCGAAACGCAAAACATTGAACCCCACCACCAGGTCGGCGCGCTGCAAATCCGTCATCAGGTCGTTTACCTGCTTTTCGCCGTAAATTTTATAATCGCCGCGCCCGGTGCTGAACGTCACGCCAATGCTCATGCCCATGCGCGCGATATGATTCCAACCGCCGACTTCCTCGGCGGATTTCTGCGTTTCGAGATCGAAATAAACAATGTTCTTTGCCACGGTTTTAATGATTAGTAGCAGCGGACGTGAGTCCGCTCCATTCAAAAAAATCAAAACCAGTCCATGCCCGCCCATTCCAACTTTGGACTTTGAACTTTGGGCTTTGGACTTATAGTCCGCTCATGGCATTGACGCCTTCAACCATGCTGCCGCTCGGCACGACCGCGCCCAATTTCGAATTGCCGGACACGGACGGAAAAACCGTTGCCTTGGCGGATTTCAAGGATGCACCCGCGCTGTTGGTTTTGTTCATTTGCAACCATTGTCCCTATGTGAAACACCTCCGCGCCGGATTCGCGCAACTTGCCCGCGATTATCTGCCGCGCGGCGTGGCCATCATTGGCATCAACTCCAATGACGTGGCGAATTATCCCGAAGACAGCCCGGCGCGAATGAAGGTGGAAGTGAAATCCGCCGGTTATCTGTTCCCGTATCTTTACGACGGATCGCAAGCCGTCGCCAAAGCCTATCGCGCCGCCTGCACGCCGGACCTTTACCTTTTCGGCCAGAACCGCAAGCTGGTCTATCGCGGCCAGTTCGACGACAGCCGTCCGGGCAACGGCATTCCCGTGACGGGAAAAGATTTGCGCGCCGCGCTCGACGCCGTGCTGGCCGGCAAACCCGTATCGTCAAACCAAAAGGCCAGCGTGGGTTGCAACATCAAGTGGAAAGCCGGAAACGAGCCGGATTATTTTTAATCCGCTAATTTCGCACATTGACGCGAATTAAAAATTTCTGAATGCAATTCGGGGAAATTCGCGCAATTCGCGGAATCCTATTATTTGGGCAGTTTTTCTTCGACCATCTCGCAAAGCACGTGCATAAGCAACTTGTGGCCTTCCTGAATCCGCGCCGTTTTATCACCCGGCACCAGCAGATCCAGGGTTGCCACGCCCTTTGTGCAGCCGCCGTCGCGACCCAGAAAACAAATGCTCTCAAGACCCGTGCGTCTGGCCTCTTCGAGCGCGCGCAGCACGTTTTTGGATTTGCCGCTGGTGGTCAGCGCGATGAGCACGTCACCTTTTTCAGCCAGCCCCCATACCTGGCGCGCAAAAATTTCGTCGGCATGATAATCATTGCAAACGGCCGTCATAAACTCGCCGCCGGCGGTCAGGGAAATGGCCGGATACGGCCGGCGGTCGTCGCGAAAACGGCAGAGAAATTCCGAGGCCAGATGGGTGGCATCGGACGCGCTCCCGCCATTCCCGCAGGTGAACAATTTGTGGCCGGAGGTCAGACAGCGCAAAACCATCTGCGCGGCGCGGTTCAGCGGCTCTTCCAAAGCCGCCAGGCCGCGGGAGGTCATGATGGAATCTTCAATCGCCCGTTGCAAGTGGGTCATGCGCGCAAAGCTAAACCTTGGCCCCAAAAAGAAAAGACCAAACCGGTGCCGGCGCCGCTTGAGATTTTTTAAAAGCTGATTATTCTTGCCTCATGCCAATTTACGAATTTCATTGCGAAAAATGCGAGCACGACAGCGAAATCCTTGTCCGCTCCAGCGATTGGAAGGGGACCGAATGCCCGCATTGCGGCTCAACCAAGTTGACCAAGAAGCTTTCCGTCTTTGCCTCCGCAGGCTCTGGCGGCAACGCCGCACCATCATGTGACAGCGGTGGTGGCGGTTGCTGTGGCGGGCATTGCCACGGGCATTGAACTGGTAGGGACGCCGCGCCGCGGCGTCCGCGGACATCCCGGCGGGATATCCCTACCTTGAACAAACCTCCGGCGCGCTGATTTGCGTCAAATCTTCCACCGCCCAATCGGGTTGATGCTTCTGTAATTCGTCCAGCCTGGCGCCACCGGTGGCGACGGCCAGCGTTCTCGCGCCAATGAACCGCCCGCAACGAATGTCATGCGGCGTATCGCCGACCACGACAATTTCCTCGCCGCGCAATTGCCTGCCCAGCACCCGGCTGCCGCGCGCGAGCGCGGCCACCGCAATTTGATTGCGATCTTCATGGTCGTCGGCAAACGCGCCGGTTTCAAAAACGTCCCAGAGGTCATAACGGCGCAGTTTGATTTCCGCGCCAAGGCGGATGTTGCCGGTGAGCAGGCCGAGCAGCGGCGGATCGGGCAGGGAAAGCAAACCGTCAATGAATTTCAACACGCCGCGACAGGCGCCGCCGTTGCTTTGCGCAACCGTCTGGTCCAGCCAGAAAACATAATGTGCAAAGAAGCGCCGGAAATTTTCCGGCGTCGCCGCAATTTGGTGAAGGCCGAAAAATTCGCGCACCAGATTCACATCCGTGCGTCCGGCGAAACTGATTTTTTCAACACCGTCGCGGGCATTGAATTCCGCGGCAAATGTCTTGGCAAACGCCTTGATGCCCGCGCCGCCGGTGTGGACGAGCGTGCCGTCAATGTCGAACAATACAAGCTGCACCATGTCCCGGGAGGTTAACCCTTGTCGCGGCGGCCGGCAACGCGGCGTTTGATTGTGAATAAGTTTTGCTGGATTATTTTTATAATTTATTACACGAACATAATCAATCCTGAAGTGTTGGATGATGGGTATTATGGCACGAATCCGGGCGTTGGCATTCACACTTATCGAACTGCTGGTGGTCATGGCGATTATCGCCATCCTTGCCGCGCTGTTGTTGTCCGTCATCAGTCACGCCAAAGCTTCGGCGCAAGCTGTCACCTGCCAGAACAATCTCAGGCAATGGGGAACGGCGACACAGTTGTTTGCTGCGAATAACAATGATTACCTTCCCAAAGATGGTTCCTTCGATGGCGGCTCCACAAATGACGGTTGGTATATTGACCTGCCCCGCACATTGGGCTTGCCTACTTATAAGGAAATGCCATGGCGCACAAATCCAAGCGCTCCTCTGGGACATTCAATATGGATTTGCCCTTCAAATCCGCATCGTAGCAACAGCAACGAGTTGTTTCACTACTGCCTTAACAAAAATGTAAACGGCACAGGCACAGGCAATCAAATCCGGCTTGTTTCCATTCCGCACCCCTCGGTCACAGTCTGGCTGTTTGATAATGGAGGCATAGCTGGAGTTGCCCAATGGAATAACGTTCACTCCAACCTGCACAGCCACGGCGCGCAGTTCGTTTTTCTTGATGGTCACGTTGCGTGGTTCAAAAACACGGCGTATTGGAATTCCAAAACAAAAAATGGCCTCACCAATAACCCGAAACTGGTTTGGTGCCCATAACCCGCCTCAGCCGGCAAGCCGCTCAGCATTTGCGGTTATAGGTTTCCTGCGAATATTTTCCCCGAACGAGTTCATCCACGCGAATGCGTAATTTTGTGTCCGGCGAAAAATCATTCCACGCCACACCATATTCTTGAACCGCAACATCCCGCATCGCATTTTCCCAATCCGCCCGCGCCAGCGAAATCGGCGGCGGCTGGACCGAACCTTGAATGAGCAAACCCAATTTATTCCGCCGTTGGGCCGCGCCAGCGATTTTTTCCCCCCGCCAAAGCAAATCAAACTTCACATGGCCGACAAAACATTCACCGGGTGCGGATTTTTTATAGCCCGGCGCAAGTTTAGTAACAACATTCAATTTCGCAATCGCAGACCGAATCCATTCGTGAACCCTCCGGTAGCTCTCCTCGGCCTTGAGCGAATGCCATTCGTGACCCGGCGGAAACACGAGGCTGTAAGTCCAATCTGCGTCATGCGGCACGATGCCGCCGCCGGTGGGACGGCGGATCCGCGGACGCAACAACGTCGCGCGGTCCACGTCCGCATATTTCTGGAAATAACCAAATGTCGCCGCCGGGTCCATCCAGCCATAAAATCGCAGGACTGGTTTGCCCAAGCGCACTACAGCCTCCAGCAGCGCCTCGTCCAACGCCATGTTGAACGCCGGGCCGCCGGGGCCGGATTGGAGACAAAACCAGGAATTCATTTCAACCACGGATTAACACAGATAAACACGGATGGATAAACGCGCAAGCGTCTTGGAGTGGGGCAGTCCTCTGCCGCCTCCCGCGCGGGCGCGAATCAAAAGCGCCAGAAGGCTGGCGCAGTCCAAAACCCGAGGGCCAAATCCGCGTCCATCCGTGTTCATTCGTGGTTCAATTTTTTGCCCACTCCGATCTGCGGACACAGTTTGCTCACCTCGCATTTCGCGCAATCCGGTTTGCGCGCGAAACAACGGCGGCGGCCATGCCAGATGAGCCAGTGGCTGAACAGCGTCCATTGCTTTTGCGGCACCAGCGCCATTAAGTCCCGTTCGATTTTCTCCGGCGTCCCCTGCCTCGTCAATCCAAGCCGGTTCGACAATCGCGCCACATGCGTGTCCACGACAACCCCGGCGTTGATGCCGAACGCGTTGCCCAAAACGACGTTTGCCGTTTTGCGTCCGACGCCATCGAGTTGTGTCAATGCTTCCATTGTCTGCGGGACTTCCCCGTCATAACGCTCGACGAGTTTGCGGCAGCACGCCTGGATGTTTTTGGCCTTGTTGCGGAAGAAGCCGGTCGTTTTGATGGCCAGTTCCAACTCAGCCAATGGCGCTTTGGCATACTCCGCCGCCGAACGGTATTCCTTAAACAGTTCCTGCGTGACGAGGTTGACGCGCTTGTCGGTGCATTGGGCGGAAAGGATGGTGGCGATAAGCAGCTCCAGCGGGCTGCGGTGATCCAACTCGCAGTGCGCCCCGGGATAAGTTCGATCCAGCGCGGCGATGATCTTCTTCAATCGCCTAGCTTTGGCTTCCGACGTTTCGCGTGGCATGGCAGCGCAAATTTAACAACAGAGAACGCAGACACGAAGAAAACTTTGCGACTTGGAGGGCATTGCTTCGTCAATGCCCAAATTATCGGGGAAGCGACGAAGTACTCCCCTCCAGGAAATCAAACCAGCTCCGGCTCTTCGATCTCTTTTGGCGGCGCGGTGAGCGGTGTGCCGTCGGGCGCCTCGGGATACTCGAACATTTTCCCTTCGTAATTGCGGATCAGTACACGGCCGGCGTTGCGGCACAGGACGTATTCGGGATTGATGGGCACTTTGCCGCCGCCGCCGGGCGCGTCAATCACATACTGCGGCACGGCGTAGCCGGTCGTATGGCCGCGCAGTTGCTCCATGATTTCCAGACCCTTGCTGACGCTCGCCCGCAAGTGCGCCGAGCCGGAAATCAAATCGCACTGATAAAGGTAATACGGCTTCACGCGGCACATGAGCAGTTTCTGGATGTGCGCCTTCATCACCGCTGCGTCGTCATTGACGTGCTTGAGCAGGACGGACTGGTTGCCGAGCGGAATGCCGGCGTCGGCGAGGCGGCCCAGCGCGTCGCGGACTTCCGTTGTCAACTCGCGCGGATGATTCGAATGAACGCTCATGAACAACGGATGAAACTTTTTCAGCATGGCGCAGAGTGCGGGCGTGATGCGCTGCGGCAAAAACGTCGGAATACGCGAGCCAATCCGCAAAAATTCAACGTGCGGAATCGCGCGCAGCCGGCTCAACAGATTTTCCAGTTTTTCGTCGCTCAACAAGAGCGGGTCGCCGCCGCTCAAGAGCACGTCGCGAATTTCAGCGTGTTTTTCGATGTACGCGATTTGCCGGTCAAACTCCGGATGAAAGTCATAACCACTGGCGTTGCTGACCAGCCGCGAGCGGGTGCAGTAGCGGCAATACGCCGCGCACCGGTCGGTGACCAGAAACAGCACGCGGTCGGGATAGCGATGCACCAGGCCGGGCACGGGCGAGTGCGAATCCTCACCGCACGGATCGCTCATCTCCCACGATGCGGTGTGCGTTTCCTCGACGCGCGGAATGACCTGCCGCCGGACGGGACAATGCTCATCCGCCGGGTCAATCAGATTGAAAAAATACGGCGTGATGGCCAGCGCGAGTTTGTGGTTGGCAAGTTTCGCGCCCGCGAACTCCTCCGGCGTGAGGGTGGGCATCAGGCGCTGCAATTGTTCCGGCGTGGTGATGCGGTGTTTGAGCTGCCAGCGCCAGTCATTCCAATCGGCGTCCGAAACATCATGCCAGAAACCACGGCCGGCGGTGTGAAATGCCTTCAACGCTTGAACCCGGCGGGACGATGGCGGCTCCCCGCCATTGGCTGGTAAACGGTTGTCCTTCATTTTTTCAATGCGAACTATAAGTTGGAATTGCGCCCTGTCAAGTTGACCATTTCCCCGCCGCCGGTGTTCAAGCAAACGCAGTTCATGGCCGCCAAACATCCGGTTTGATGGCCGATTCGATGCTGCGTCTGCGCGCGTCGAGCGCATCCAGCTTCTTCAGCGTGTCACGCGCACTGGCCTTTTGCGGCCCGGCCAAGGGATGCTTGCCAAAATGGAACACAGCCGCGGTCCTGGGACGCTGGCCGAGGTAATCGGCGATGGCGGCGCGATATTCGGCGGTCACGGCGGCCAAGGGCCGGGCCATGCGGAGTTGCGCCAGTTCAAGGTCGCGCAATTTGGCTTGAAGAATCGCCGTTTGCCGCGCGGAATCGAAATTGCGAACCACGGCCTGCAACGAAACCGCCACATGCACGGGCAGGGCGTTCGACGCGGTGCGAAAATCCACCGCCACGCTGAGAATCTGGTCCAGCTTTTCCCGGCTGACCGCCGGTGTCCACGCCGGGCCGGGGCTGTGCGCGACAAAGTCCACCACCTGCAAGGCCCACCATTTTTCCACGTCGAGCGGTCGCGCAAAATCAGCGTGGAAGGCGTTTTGAAAGGCCGTCTGCCAGTTGTAATAACGCGGCGACATTTGCAGCATCGCGCGCAAACGCGCCGGGCCGTTTTTTAATTTCAACAAGTCGCTTACCAACAATTGCGCGCTGGCACGATACACACCGCCGTCGGCACCGGACACCTGGGAGTCCGTCGGCCAGCTTAATTGTTCAAACGTCAGCGCAGAATGATCACGCAAGACGCGCCGCGCGTCGGCGAACGGGTCAAAGCCGCGCTGGGTGGCAACGCTCCGGCTTTCCAACAGGCCGTCCAGGGTTTTGGCGGGCGAAGACAAAACAATTTCGACGGCCCCCGGCGCGAGCAATTGTTGCGACAAGCCATCCGTCAGCCACGGGGGAATTTCCGCCGACCGCGCGCCGGCGCCACGATTGGCAAATTCCAACAACAACACGCTGGTCATGGCGCGCGAAAAACGGGTGCGGGACAAAACATCCGGCAGCGCGACGCGATAGTCCCAGCCGTCGGCAAAATGCTCGGAAAGGATGGTGACATCTTCGTCCAGCGAACGCGCCGGATGCAGCACGAGAAAAATTCTCCCGCGCCACGGCGTGGCCGGACTGACGCCAAGTTCGCGCCACAAAGCCTGTTTTATGCGCTCGGCGGACACGGCCAGCAGCGCCGGCTCCAGCCGGATGAAATCAACGTTGGTCGCCACGGCGGACGCAGTGGCCAACGACGACAATTGCGGGCCGCCGGTGACGACAAACTGGCCCGAAACGCTGCGCGCGGCGTTCACGTCCGGCAATGAAAGTTGCGCGGACGCATTCCAACAGAACAGGCCGGACATAGCGGCAGCGCAACCGAGGTTGCGCAGACAACACACACGGAACATGGTCATGCCTTGGCAGAGGCCGGTTTGGCCAGTTTGCTTTCCGGCTTGGCAGCCGGTTTGGTGTCATTGCCGGGCGGCTTGGCCGGCGTGGAATCTTTTTTGGCCGCCCGTTTGTAGCCTTCGCTGCGATAATCGGTGATATAAAAGCCGCTGCCTTTGAACAACAGGCCCGCCCCGGCACTGATTTTGCGTTTCACCCGGCCGTGACCCCATTTCTTCCGTGCGCAACGGTCTTCCGGGCAAATTCGCAGCGGCTTGGCGGAGATCGCCTGAAACACCTCAAACTCGCGCCCGCATTTTTCACAAAGGTATTCGTACGTCGGCATGGGCAATTAACAAACGAACACGTCCGGGATCAATTACGGCGACGACACATTGGTCGTCGCTGATACGTTGGTCATGGCCGGCGCGTTGGTCGTGGTCGGAACGACTTGCACCGAACCGTCCGAACTGACTTCGACGTTTAAATCGTAGTGCGCCGGCCCCACGTTCCGGTTGATTACCGGCGCGCGTGCCATGAGCAACTGCGCGCCTTTGCGTTGTTGGTCGGGATCGGTGCCTTCACGCATCCATTTTAAACGGCGGGCGACGAGCAAATCATCCCGCAACTTTCTCACCTGGGACCGGACCTGGGACAGGTTGTTGAACTTGCGCTCCAACTCGGCCTTTTCCGCCACCTGCCGTTTTAATTCACTCTCGAGAAACGTGTCGTTCGTTTCGGATTCGACCAGTCTCATCTGGGTATCGGCGATCTGTTTCGACAAATTGGCGATGGTGTTGGTCATCTCCGCGGCTTGCTGACCCAGCGCCTGATTCTGCGCCTCCAAATCGGCGATTTGATCCTGCGCGGTTTGGAGCGCGGCGGTGGTGTTTGAGAGCGAAGCGGAGGTCGCAACATACTGGTTGCTGAACGTCATCAGCGTCTGCCGGGTGGCATCAAGGTCGTTGGTCAGCATGAGATTGACCTGGCGCAAATCGTCCAGATTTACATTGGCGGTCGTCAACTGGTTGGAGAAATCAAGGATGGTTTCGGCGTCTTTTTTCTGCCGGGTGTCCGCGCGCTTTTTCCCCGCCACCAACGCAAAAACCAGTCCCACACAAACCACAACGAGAATGACTATGCCTAACTGCTTTTTCATCATGCTGCCAAAAATGGCGGGACACAGCCGGTTTGGCAAGCCCGCTTCATTCTCGCGCTCTATTTCATGAAGGGCGCCGCATTGGTGGCGACGCTGGCGTCGGCTTCGTGCTGCAATTCCTTGAAATCCGGATCGAGAATCTCCACATCGGCCGACTTTCTCAGCCCCATCAGATATTTGGGTGCGCCAGCCTGAATGGCTTGGGCGGTCAAAATGTCGCCAAGAGTCAAATTCGGATTGCCGGCGATTTTTGTGTCGAGTCCGGCAAACGACTCGGTCTTGGCCGGGATTTTTTCCAGCAATTTAATGATGTGATAACCGCTGGTGGTCGTCACAACATCGCTGATTTGATTGGTATTCAACGAAAATGCGGCAGCTTCAAACTCCGGCGGCGTCTGACCCCGGGCAAAAGTATATTCACCACCAGTATCCTTCGCGTCCGGGTCTTCGGAATACTTTTCCACCAGTTTCTTAAAACTCTCGCCAGCCCGGGCCTGCTTCAAGATGTCTTCCATTTCCTTTTCTTTGGCGGCTTTCTCCGTGTCCGACAGCTCCGCGCCCGCGGCCGTGGCCGGATTATGTGTGCTCAAATAAATCTGCGCAATATGAACCATTTCCGGCTGTTCAAAATCCGCGGGATGCGCGTCGTAAAATTTTTTGGCGTCGGCATCCGTGGCTTTAACAACCAGTTTGTGCTTCAACACAGCGATGGCCGTGGCCTGATCAATATTCTGTTTGTCCCACTTTTCCCTGGTCATTCCTTGCAACTTGAGTTGCAAGTCCAATTTTTGATCAAACTCCGCATCGGTCAGTTTTTGGCTGGCTTTGAGTTCCTGCAGGGATTTTTCAAAATCCTGTTTGCCGGCGGCCTGGTCCGCCTCCGTGGCTTGTTGCAGCAGGAGTTGAAGATCAATCAGCCGGTCAAGCATGCCAAGTTTGATGATCTTCAGTTGCTCCGGCGGAATCACCTGGCCGCGCGCAGCAGCCGCGGTTTGATAGCCGGTCATCACCCCGTCCAAATCACTCTGCTTGATTTCAACCCCCTTGCCCTGCGCAATCACGGGATCACCGAACAGCGCGGTCATCGTGGCATTCAAATTGACGTTCGTATCCCCCCCGCTGGCACTAGGTTGGTTGACACGTTGGCAGTGGCTGCCGGCACAGACGGCAACACCGTCAATAGCGCGCCCAGCACGACGGAAAAAATCAGTTCGGCTCTTATTTTCATATTTTGTTTGTTCTTCTTATCAATAGTCACAATTTTACTATTTTTACATTGCTGATGTCAGCATCTTTCTGGAGCTCTTCCAGCACCGCCGGCGGCGGTGCGCTGTCGAGGTTCAGCACCGTCAACGCCAGCCCCCCCGCAGTGTCGCGGGTCAGGCTCATGTTGGCAATGTTCACTTTGTGTTTGCCCAATAACGTGCCCAAATAACCCACAATGCCAGGCCGATCTTTGTTGTTGAGCAACAACAGGTTGCCACTGACAGGAATCTCCACCGGTGTGCTGTAAAGCCGCACGATGCGCGGATTGTTCGGGGAACCGAAAAACGTTCCGCCCGCCGAAATTAATTTCTGTCCGTTGCCAAAAACCTGGACGTGCAACCATTCGTTGAACGTGACCGGCTCGTCGGATTTTTTCTCCTCGACAGTGATGCCGATGCTGGCGGCGGCGGCGCGGACGTTGACGTTGTTCACGTCCTTGATCGCGCTGCTGGCCAGAAACCCCTGCAACACCGCGCGCGTAACCGGATCGGTATTCGGCAATTCCCGCGCGTGGCCGCCATAAGTGACGTAGATGCGATCCGCGCTGGCGGGCGAAAGTTGCGCCAGTAATTTGCCGAGCGCCTCGCCGAGCGGCAGGTAAGGCTTCACCTGCTCGTAGGTTTTGGCGTCAAGATACGGCAGGTTGACCGCGTTGCGGACCTCACCAGTCAGCAGATAGGCCGTGACGACTTCGGCGACTTCAATGCCGCATTTTTCCTGCGCCTCCTGTGTGCTGGCGCCAAGGTGCGGTGTCAAAATAACATTTGGCTGCTTGCGGAACGGATGGTCGGCAGGGAGGGGTTCGACGGAATAAACGTCCAGAGCCGCCGCCGCCACCTTGCCCGATTCGAGCGCGGCAATGAGATCGTTCTCGGCAATGATTTCACCGCGCGCGCAATTTACAATCCGAACGCCCGGTTTCATTTTGGTGAACGCGGCGGCATTCAGCATGTGCTTCGTTTCCGGCGTGACCGGCATGTGCACGGTGATGAAATCCGCCGCGCGATAGACATCGTCCACGCTGTCGGCAAATTCCGCGCCGACGGCCTTGGCACGGTCCTCCGTGAGATACGGATCGTAGGCAATAACGCGCATTCCAAACGCCTTGGCGCGCTTGGCCACTTCCGAACCAATGCGGCCCATGCCGAGAATGCCCAAAGTCTTGCCGAAAAGTTCCGTGCCTTGGAACAGCTTGCGGTCCCATTTGCCCGCGGCCATGGAAGTGTGCGCTTGCGGCACTTTGCGCGCGAGCGCCAAGAGCATGGCAAAACTCAATTCCGCCGTCGTCACGGTGTTGCCGCCAGGCGTGTTCATCACCACCGTGCCATGCTGTGTGGCGGCTTCGATGTCCACGTTGTCCACGCCGACGCCCGCGCGGCCGACCACGCGCAATTTCGGGGCGGCTTCGATGATCTTGCGGGTGACCTTGGTTTCGGAACGCACCAGCAGCGCCACGGCGTCCGCCACCACCGGCAGCAGTTCCGGTTCGGGCAACCGTTTGGGCAGCACAACGACTTCAAATTCCGGCCGCTGCTGGAGCAGCGCGATGCCTTTGGACGAGATTGGATCGCAAACAATAATTTTCATTTTCAAAGGAACGCCAGTCTAGGCCATGCACCAGGCGAGGTCAAACGACGAATCTCAAACAAAATTCGCTGTCCGTCCGGAGAAAATCGGATATGCTGCGCCACGATAATGAGCAAGTTGCTGCTGATTGATGACGAAGAGGACGTGCGGTATTCATTCCAGCGGATTTTTGATTCGCCGGAAATCGAATTGGCCACCGCTTCGAGCGGCGAGGACGGGTTGAAGGTCATTCCGAAATTCAAGCCGGACCTCGTGCTGATGGATGTGCGTATGGGCGGCATGAACGGCCTGGAAACGCTTCGCCGCATCCGCGCCGCCAATCCCAAGCAATTGGTCATCTTGATGACCGCCTACGGCACGACGCAAACGGCCATCGAAGCGATGAAGCTGGGCGCCTACGATTACCTGCTCAAGCCGTTTGACGTGCCGAAACTCAAGGAAATTGTCGCCAACGCCCTCAAAGCCGCGCGCGACATGAGGCAGGTTGTTTCCTACGAGCCGCTGCTCGAATCCGAGGATTACGAACTGGGCATCGTCGGCCGCAGCGAACCGATGCAGCAGGTTTTCAAACTCATCGGCCAGGTCGCGGCGAGCGATGCCACCGCGCTCATCACGGGCGAAAGCGGCACCGGCAAGGAACTCGTCGCGCGCGCGATTTATCATCACAGCAACCGCAGCCAGCAGCCGTTTCTCGCGGTCAATTGCGCGGCGATCCCGGAGCAATTGCTGGAAAGCGAGCTTTTTGGCCATGAACGCGGCGCCTTCACCGGCGCAACCCTGCAGCGCATCGGCAAATTCGAGCAATGCAACAAAGGCACGATCTTCCTCGACGAAATCGGCGACATGACGCCGGCCACGCAGACGAAAATCCTGCGCGTCCTGCAAAGCGGCACCTTTGAGCGCGTGGGCGGCAACCAGCCGATCCAGGTGGACGTGCGCGTCATCGCCGCGACGAACAAGCCGCTGGAAGCCGCCGTCGCCGCGAAACAGTTCCGCGAGGACCTCTTTTACCGGCTGAACGTCGTCCGCATTCACATTGCGCCGCTGCGGGACCGGCGCGACGATATTCCGCTGCTGGTGAATTATTTTCTGGAGAAAATCGCGCGTGAACGACAACGCCCGCCGAAATCCATTGCGGCCAGCGTCATCAAGACGCTGGAAAAGTATCACTGGCCGGGCAATGTGCGCGAATTGGAAAACGCCCTCCGGCGCGCGCACGTCATGGCCAAGAGCGACGCGATTCTGCAAAGCGATCTGCCGCCGGAAATCTCCGGTCAAAGTTCCGGCGGCGCGCCCATGCCACCAGCCCGCGGCCCGGCGGGTGAGGAAGCCACAACCGATGCCGCGGTTTTGGCGCGACAATTATTTCAATGGGCCAAGCGCGATCCGAAGTTGAAAGTAATTCCCGTCGTGGAACGCGAACTCGTCATCCAGGCGCTCAAGGAAACGAACAACAACCAGGTCCACGCCGCGAAACTGCTCGGCATCACCCGCGCAACCCTGCGCAAACGAATTGAAAAATTCGGAATTCAACGCGAGTTGAATGTGAAGTGATTTTAGACAGTTTTTATTTCCAACCGGCAGTCATCGCGGCCCATTGCCGTTTGCCGGATGCGGGCGCTTACAGCGAATTGGCCACGCGTCGGAAGTGGTAGCCGAGGATGGCGAGTTCAATGGCCTGCGGAAACTGGCGCGGGCGTCTGATCAGCGTGCCCCAAAAAAGCCGCCAATAGCCCACGCGCCCGCGATGCCACACGCCCAGCACCCAGAAGGATTTTAGAAACGCCACAAAGTCCGGCCAGGACAGGCGCCGGCGTGGACCGGTCGGACGATGGCTTTTCAAAAATGTCCGAATCCGCTGGTAATAGTTTCGCGGCTCGTAAAGCTTTTTTACCAGGTCACGGTAGCCGGCTTGGAGGAAGTCGCGATTCAATTTGGGTTTGAAGTTCAGCGCGGCGTCGGTGTTGTTGCCCGTGCTTTCGGTTTCCAGCCGGCCCTCGCGTTTCAACCGCTGCCAGAGGCGCGTCTGCGGCAGCGCGTTCAGCAACCCCACCATTGCCGTCGCCACGCCGGACCGCTGGATGAATTCAAACTGCCGCTTGAAGATGTCGCTCTTGTCGCTGTCGAACCCGACAATGAACCCGGCCATCACCTCCAGCCCGGCGCGTTGCAACGTCTGCACCGAGGCCACGAGGTCGCGGTTCCGGTTCTGGAGCTTGTGACATTCCTCCAGCGCCTCGACCGACGGCGTTTCGATGCCGACGAAAACCTTTTTGAACCCGGCCTCCACCATCAGCGCGCACAATTCTGGGTCGTCGGCGAGATTCATGGACGCCTCGGTGAGAAAACCGATGCCTGGCCGCGTGCGCCGCCGCCATTCGATCAACTCGCGCAGCAGCGCCTTGGTCCGGGCTTTGTTGCCGATGAAATTGTCGTCCACGATGAAAACCATGTCCTTCCATCCGCGCCGGCACAACCCGTCCAGCTCGGCGATCAATTGCGCCGGCGTTTTCGTGCGGGGCACGCGGCCGTTCATCACGATGATGTCGCAAAATTCGCAATCGAAAGGGCAGCCACGCGAGAATTGCACGGACATCGTCACGTAATGCCGGAAATTAATGAGGTCCCAGCGCGGGGCCGGCGTCTTGGTAATATCGGGTCGGTTGGCGGCGCGATATACGGGTTGTAGCCGTCCGTTCCGCACGTCGTCCACGACTTGTGGCATCACTTCCTCAGCCTCACCCAGGACGAAGTGTTGAATTTCCGGGAACGTTTCGTGTCCGGTGGTGAACAATGGCCCGCCCGCGATGACGGTTTTCCGCAAAACCGCGCAGCGCGCAACAATTTCGCGCACCGAATCCTTCTGAACAATCATCGCGCCCACCATCACGTAATCCGCCCAGCGCAGGTCCTCGTCCCTGAGCCGTTTTACGTTGAGGTCCACCAGCTTGAGTTCCCATTCCGGCGGGAGCATCGCCGCGACCGTCAACAATCCCAGCGGCGCCATGGCGGCCTTCCGGGAAACGAAGCGCAGGGCGTGCTTGAAGCTCCAGAACGTATCGGGTGTCTTCGGACTAACGAGAAGTATTTTCATTGACGACACTGGCTCAACGCCAAGCGCAACCATAAGCCCCGCAGAAAGAATTGGCGAACTAATTTATTATAATTTGTTCAGTCAAATTCGATGCCGACGGGACAGTGATCGGAACCTTCCACCTCTGGCCGGATGAACGCGCGTTTCAGCCGGGGGCGGAGCGATTTGGAAATGAGAAAATAATCAATACGCCACCCAACATTTCGGGAACGCGCACCGCCCATCTGGCTCCACCAGGTGTAATGTCCCCCGCCCGGTTCAAATTCGCGGAAGGTGTCGAGAAAACCGGCCCGCACGAACGTGTCAAAACCGGCGCGTTCCTCCGGCGTGAAACCGTGGTTGTGGACGTTGGCCTTCGGATTGGCGAGATCCATTTCCATGTGCGCCACGTTGAGGTCGCCGCAAAAAATCACCGGCTTTTTCTTTTCCAGTTTTTTCAAATAGCGCAGAAAATCGGCGTCCCAGCGCTGCCGGTAAGCGAGGCGCGACAAATCGCGCTTGGCGTTCGGCACATAAACGTTCACCAAAAAGAAATCGCCAAACTCGGCGGCCAGCACGCGGCCTTCCCGGTCGTGCTCGGCAATGTCAATGTGCGGCACCACCTGGAGCGGGCGCGTCAGGGTGAAAATGGCCGTGCCGGAGTAGCCTTTTTTTTCCGCGCTGTTCCAGAACGTCGTGTAGCCCGCCGGCCAGAGCTGCTCGACGTCATTCGGGCTGCATTTGGTTTCCTGCAGGCAAAGCACGTCGGGTTTCTCGCCAGCGAGAAACTCCAGAAACGTTTTCTTCAACACCGCGCGGAGACCGTTGACGTTCCAGGAAATCAATTTCACGCGCGAAGCATAAACCACGGATGGACACGGCGTAAAGCCGCATGGCAGCCACGCTGTTTTACGCAGATAAATCCGGATTATTCGAACCAGCCGTTGACGTGGGCGGCGGCGGCGTTTAGTGTTTCCACGCTGAATGATTGCGCGAACCGCCCAAACCCAGTCCGCCCAGCCGAACTTCCGCGTCGGTGACGAGCGGCTCATCAAGCTCACGCCGGGCGCGGCGGGCAAGGTCGCGTCACTCCTGGCCCGGCAAGGCCGGTCCAACGGCGTCCTGCGCGTGGCAGTCGTCGGCGGCGGCTGCTCCGGCTTGCAATACAAAATGGATTTGCAGGACGCGCCGGCCAATCGCGACATCCTCGTCGAAAGCGGCGGCGTGCGGGTGGTTGTGGACCCCAAGAGCGCGCTTTACGTGACCGGCAGCGAACTGGATTACCTCGACGCGCTGGATGGCGGATTCAAGGTGAAGAATCCCAACGCCGCGACAACGTGCTCCTGCGGCGAGAGTTTCAGCGCGTGAAAACCAGTCTACGTTGCGAGTCCATCGTCCACAGTCAAAATCAATCGCAAACGCTGGCGGATTTTCGACCGTGGACCGACGACTGCGGACTTTTGCATGACCGACTATTTTGCCATGCTGGATGAACCGCGCCGCCCCTGGCTGGAGCCGGAGGAGCTCAAGGTGAAATTTCTGGCGATCGCGGCGGGGGCGCATCCCGACAAACAACGCGGCGCGAGCGAAGCCGAAAAGCTCGCGGCCAACCGCCGTTATGCCGAGTTGAACGCGGCCTACCAATGCGTGGCCGAACCCAAATTGCGATTGTTGCATCTGCTGGAACTGGAGCGCGGCGCGAAACCCGGGGACGTCCAGCAAATCCCACCCGCGCTCGCCGACCTGTTCACCGAAGTGGCGGCGACCTGCCGGAGCACCGATGATTTTCTTGCTGAAAAAAACAAGGCGTTTTCGCCCTTGTTGCAGGTCCAAATGTTTGAACGGGCACAGGAATGGATTGAGCGGTTGCGCGCGCTGCAAACCAAACTGGCCGGGCTACATGACAGGCTGGCGGAGGAATTGAAATCGCTTGATGCCTTGTGGACGCCGAAGTCCCAATCCAGCGAACGAACGATCTTGTTGAACCGGCTGGAGGAGCTTTATCGTTTGTTTGGCTATTTCAATCGCTGGAGCGGCCAAGTTCAGGAACGAATTGTCCAATTGTCATTATGAAACTCGCAATCAGTCTTCTCGCCTGTTCGTGGCTGACGGCTGCGGGCGCAACCGTTCCGGCCCAGGAAACCTGGCAAGGCGCGTTGAGCCGGATACCGCTGGGGACCAACGTGACCGAATTGAACCGGACGAATTGCACGCTGCTAATGCTGAATGCGTTTCAGTCAAACGCCGTCGTGAAGGCGCTCATTTTCATGCCGGGCGCGACGGATGAATTGGATTTCTTTCGCCGGGCGCACGCAAAGCTGACCAACGCCAATCCGTCGCTGCTGGACGCCGTTGTGGCGCTGACGAATCAAACCTACATCCGGGCCACGTTTCGCCCGCCCTTGCTGCTATTGCACACGACCGAAGACCCGCTCGCTGTCATCGCGATCATCAAAAGCAAATCCACGGCGGCGAAGTTGCATCAAAAGATCGTCCCGGACCGGGTGGTTTTCAATGATGCCGGCTGGGACGGCGTGCGTGCGGTGTTGAGCAGGGAATTAAGCATCAGCCTGCGCCCATTTTCAAATGCGCCGGATTCCTGGCATTTTTACCGCCACAATTTTGTGGCTTGCGGCGTTACCCAATGGGAAATGTTGGAAACGATTGCCTTGGCGGACAAAACACAATTTATCGTGCATTGGCTGACGGCGGATTTTCAAATGGATCAGCGCAGCGGCGTTGTGCCGGACGTTAAAAACCTTCACGCGCCCCAGGCATCAGGCTGAAAAACCAGAACGCTCAGGGGCGGCAGGCAAAACTCCGCCGAGGAGGCCTGGTTGTGGCACGGAACGTTTCCCGCCATGACGCCGCCGAGATTGCCCTGGTTGCTTCCGCCGTAAATACCGGCATCACTGTTCAACTTTTCGCGCCATTGGCCGGCGCGGGGCAGTCCGACGCGATATTTTTCCCGCAACACCGGCGTGAGATTCAGAATCACGGCCAGTTGGTTGGACCCGTCGGCGGTCTGACGGACGAAGGACAGAACACTGTTGTCGCGGTCCGCGCAAT
The DNA here is from genome assembly GCA_963786375.1 of uncultured Verrucomicrobiae bacterium. Taxonomy (GTDB): domain Bacteria; phylum Verrucomicrobiota; class Verrucomicrobiia; order Limisphaerales; family UBA11358; genus UBA11358. The sequence continues at coordinate 1,776 of CAWAYP010000001.1, read as the reverse complement.
CAATCCAGTAAAAACCGCCGTGGTCATAATCGGATTGCCAGAGTCCCGGCGCGGCAGCGTAAAACTTGTTCAAATCTTCAACGAATTTTTGCAGGCCGCGATGATACGGACCGGCATCGAGCAGCCACCAATCGAGCTGGCCGTTTTCGTTCCATTCGGCGCGCTGGCCAAATTCACCGCCCATGAACAGGAGTTTTTTTCCAGGAAACAGCCATTGATACGCGAGCAGCGCGCGGAGGTTCGCGAATTTCTGCCAGTCGTCACCCGGCATCCGGCCAATCAACGAACCTTTGCCGTGAACGACCTCGTCGTGTGACAGCGGCAGGATGAAGTTCTCGTGATGGTGATACAGTGTCGCGAACGTGAGGTCATTTTGATGATATTTCCGGTGGACCGGCTCGCGGCTGAAATAGCCCAGGGTGTCGTGCATCCAGCCCATGTTCCACTTGAAGGAAAAACCGAGGCCGCCGAGATACGGCGGCCGGGTGACGAGCGGCCACGCGGTGGATTCCTCGGCAATCGTCATCAGGCCGGGAAATTCCGTGTGCGCGATGTGATTGAATTTTTTCAGGAACTCAATCGCCTCGATGTTTTCGCGCCCGCCAAATTGATTGGGAATCCATTCGCCCGGCTTGCGCGAGTAATCGAGATAAAGCATGGAGGCCACGGCGTCCACGCGCAAACCGTCCACGTGAAAGCGGTGGCACCAGAACAGCGCATTGGCGACGAGAAAATTGTTCACCTCATGGCGGCCGTAATTGAAAATCAGCGTGCCCCAATCCTGATGCGCGCCTTTGCGCGGGTCCTCGTGCTCATAAAGCGCCGTGCCGTCGAAGCGCGCCAGCGCCCAATCATCGCGCGGAAAATGCGCCGGCACCCAGTCAATGATGATGCCGATGGCCGCCGCGTGCAGCGCGTTGACGAGATACTGAAAATCGTCCGGCGTGCCAAAGCGGCTGGTCGGCGCGTAAAAACCGGTCACCTGATAACCCCACGACGGATAAAAGGCGTGTTCCGCCGGCGGCATCAATTCGATGTGCGTGAACCCCATGCGCTGGACGTATTCCACCAGCGGGGCAGCGAGTTCACGGTAGCTGAACGATTCGCCCACGGATTTTTTCCGCCAGGAACCGGGATGCACTTCGTAAATGCTCACCGGCGAGCGGAGGAGCGTCCTTTCCCGGCGCTGTTTCATCCAGGCATCGTCCGTCCACTTGAATTTTTGGTTGTTCCAGACGATGGCGGCATTTTTGGGCGGCACCTCGAAGAAAAACCCATAGGGATCGGTCTTCAGGGAAATCTTTCCGCGCGCGTCGCGGATCTCAAATTTGTAATGCGCGCCTTCCCCGACGCCGGGAATGAAAATTTCCCAGACGCCGGACGCGCCGAGCAGCCGCATGGGATGAAACCGCCCATCCCAATGATTGAAATCGCCGACGACGCTGACGCGCTGCGCATTTGGCGCCCAAACCGCGAAACTGACGCCGGGAACACCGTCAATCACACGCAATTGTGAGCCAAGTTTTTCGTAAATACGCCGCTCATCGCCCTTGCCGAACAGGAACAAATCCGATTCGCCCAACGTTGGCAGAAAGGAAAATGCGTCGCGCGTCCGGCGCACCTGGCCGCGATGATTGCTGATAACCAAATCATAGGCATAAACGCGATTGGCCGATTTGGTGACGCCTTCAAACAGTCCGGCTTTGTGGATGCGTTGCAGCTCAAACTTTGGTTTGGTCTTTTCGTGGGTGGGATGAATTTCGACCTTGGCGGCAT